>NZ_JBIXJS010000002.1:0-760145 GCF_052871435.1 Variovorax sp. LARHSF232
TTGGCCGACAGCACCGTGGCGATGGCCGCCGTCAGCGTGGTCTTGCCATGGTCGACGTGACCGATCGTGCCGACGTTCACGTGCGGCTTCTTGCGTTCAAACTTACCTTTTGCCATTTTCAATCCTTGAAAGAGCAGGCCCGTGTGTTGGTTTTATGTCTGCATCTTGTTGCTGAATCCTTCGCCACGGGCAACGAAGGGCACGAGATCGCAGACAGATTCACTGATCAGTTGGGGACAGAGCAAATTTGCTGCGCAAATCTTGATCTGTCCCGCAAAGACCTTACTTCGTCCGCGCAGCGACGATGGCTTCAGCCACGTTACGCGGAGCTTCCGCGTATTGCTTGAATTCCATCGTGTAGGTGGCGCGGCCTTGCGACATCGAGCGCAGCGTGGTCGAGTAGCCGAACATTTCCGACAGCGGAACCTCAGCCTTGATGGCCTTGCCGCCACCGACCATGTCGTCCATGCCCTGCACCATGCCGCGGCGGGACGACAGGTCGCCCATCACGTTGCCGGCGTAGTCTTCAGGCGTCTCGACTTCCACGGCCATCATCGGCTCGAGGATCACGGGACTGGCCTTGCGGGCGCCTTCCTTGAAGCCGAAGATGGCAGCCATCTTGAAGGCCATTTCGTTCGAGTCCACGTCGTGGTACGAACCGAAGTGCAGCGTGACCTTGACGTCCACGACGGGGTAGCCCGCCAGCACGCCTTGGGTCAACGCTTCCACGACGCCCTTTTCCACCGCCGGGATGTACTCGCGCGGCACCACGCCGCCCTTGATGGCGTCGACGAACTCGAAGCCCTTGCCGGCTTCCTGCGGCTCGATCTTGAGCACGACGTGGCCGTACTGGCCCTTGCCGCCCGACTGGCGCACGAACTTGCCTTCGGCTTCTTCGACGGTCTTGCGGATGGTCTCGCGGTAGGCCACTTGCGGCTTGCCCACGTTGGCTTCCACGCCGAACTCGCGCTTCATGCGGTCCACGATGATTTCGAGGTGCAGTTCGCCCATGCCCGAAATGATGGTCTGGCCCGATTCCTCGTCGGTCTTGACGCGGAACGACGGGTCTTCCTGCGCGAGGCGCTGCAGGGCGATGCCCATCTTTTCCTGGTCGACCTTGGTCTTGGGCTCGACGGCCTGCGAGATCACCGACTCGGGGAACACCATGCGCTCCAGCGTGACGATGGCCGACGGATCGCACAGGGTTTCGCCCGTGGTCACTTCCTTCAGGCCCACGCACGCGGCGATGTCGCCGGCGCGGATTTCGCTGACCTCTTCGCGGTTGTTGGCGTGCATCTGCACGATACGGCCGATGCGCTCCTTCTTGCCGCGCACCGGGTTGTAGACGCTGTCGCCCTTGGACAGCACGCCCGAATAGACGCGCACGAAAGTCAGCTGACCCACGAACGGGTCGGTCATCAGCTTGAACGCCAGGGCCGAGAACTTCTCTTCGTCGTCGGCCTTGCGCACCACCGGTGCCTCGTCTTCGTCGGTGCCGGAGACCGGGGGAATGTCGGTCGGCGCGGGCATGTAATCGATGACGGCGTCGAGCATGGCCTGCACGCCCTTGTTCTTGAAGGCCGAGCCGCACAGCATCGGCTGGATTTCACCGGCAATGGTGCGCTGGCGGATGGCGGCCTTGATCTCTTCCTCGGAGAGCTTCTCGCCTTCGAGGTACTTGTTCATCAGCTCTTCGCTGGCTTCGGCAGCCGCCTCGACCAGCTTCTCGTGGTATTCGTTGCAAACGTCGACCAGGTCGGCCGGAATCTCGCCGTAGGTGAAGGTCACGCCCTTGTCCTCGTCCCAGATGATGGCCTTCATCTTCACGAGGTCGACGATGCCCTGGAACTTGTCTTCGGCGCCGATCGGGATCTGGATCACGACCGGGTTGGCCTTCAGGCGGTCGACCATCATCTGGCGAACGCGCAGGAAGTTGGCGCCGGTGCGGTCCATCTTGTTGACGAACGCGAGGCGCGGCACCTTGTACTTGTTGGCCTGGCGCCAGACGGTTTCCGACTGGGGCTGCACGCCGCCGACGGCGTCATACACCATCACAGCACCGTCCAGCACGCGCATCGAGCGCTCGACTTCAATGGTGAAGTCCACGTGGCCGGGGGTGTCGATGATGTTGATGCGGTGTTCCTGGTAATTCTGGGCCATGCCCTTCCAGAAGCAGGTGGTGGCAGCCGAGGTGATCGTGATGCCGCGCTCTTGTTCCTGCTCCATCCAGTCCATCGTGGCGGCACCGTCGTGCACTTCGCCGATCTTGTGGTTCACACCGGTGTAGAACAGGATGCGCTCGGTCGTGGTGGTCTTGCCGGCGTCGATGTGCGCAGAGATACCGATGTTGCGGTAGCGCTCGATGGGGGTCTTGCGGGACATGAAAATTACTCCATTAACGGATGAAAGCCCGCCCACCACACGGTGGGTCGGGCTTCCAGCCAGTACTCAGATTGAGAGGGCGGGCTCTGCTTAGAAGCGGAAGTGGCTGAAGGCCTTGTTGGCTTCGGCCATGCGATGCACTTCATCGCGCTTCTTCATGGCGCCGCCACGGCCTTCGGTGGCTTCCATCAGTTCGTTGGCCAGACGCAGGGCCATCGACTTCTCGCCGCGCTTGCGGGCGGCTTCCTTGATCCAGCGCATCGACAGGGCCAGGCGACGAACCGGGCGCACTTCGACGGGCACCTGGTAGTTCGCGCCACCGACGCGGCGGGATTTGACTTCCACCATCGGCTTGACGTTGTTGATGGCCATGGTGAAGGCTTCCACGGGATCCTTGCCCGGATTCTTCGACTCGATGAACTCGAGTGCACCGTAGATGATGCGTTCGGCCACAGCCTTCTTGCCGCCTTCCATGATCACGTTCATGAATTTGGACAGCTCGATATTGCCGAACTTCGGGTCCGGCAGGATTTCACGTTTGGGAACTTCGCGACGACGTGGCATTTTTCTAACCTCTTTGCTTCAGTTGGCACCGTTTCCGGCACCGCGAGAGCCAAAGCAAGACTCTCACTTACTCGACCCAACAGCGGGTCACTACGCTCGATGCGCCAGCCAGGCGACCGAACACCGTTTCGACAAAAAAAGCCTTTAGGCCTTCTTCGGGCGCTTGGCGCCGTACTTGGAACGCGATTGCTTGCGATCCTTCACGCCTTGCAGGTCCAGCGAACCGCGGACGATGTGGTAGCGCACACCGGGCAAGTCCTTGACACGACCGCCGCGCACCAGCACGACGCTGTGCTCTTGCAGGTTGTGGCCTTCGCCGCCGATGTAGGAAATGACTTCGAAACCGTTGGTCAGGCGCACCTTGGCAACCTTGCGCAGAGCGGAGTTCGGCTTCTTGGGGGTCGTGGTGTAGACCCGGGTGCAGACACCGCGACGTTGCGGAGAGTTCTGCATGGCAGGGCTCTTCGACTTCGACTTCTCGACTTCGCGGCCCTGACGCACCAATTGATTGATGGTTGGCATGTAAAAAATAGTCCCAAAAAATCAGCTGTTGATCCGCCCTTCGTGACCCCGGGGAACCCTAGTTTCCCGGGAAGGTCGGCAGATGACGAAAACGTGAAACCCTTCGGATTTTTCCGAAAAGCCCACGATTATAGCAACGCAATCACTACCGGGCAATGAAAACCCTTGGTGCGCGGCACCGCACCGCGCTACGGCTCCGAATCCCCTTCCAGCCCCACGCCGCGGAACCGGCTTTGCCGGGCCGCAGGTGAGGTCCCCTCCTTGGGAGGTGGCGAATTACACGCAGCGAAGCGAAGTGAAAAGCCGGGAGGCTTCTACTTGATCCAGAGGCGGACGGCGTCCCAGGCGCGGCCCAATACGCCAGCCTGCTCGACCGGCTCCAGCGCGACCAGGGGCAGTTCGGTCACCGGCTGGTCGCCCAGCATGACCTTGAGCGTGCCCACGCTCTGGTTCCTGGTGAAAGGCGCCACCAGCGGATCCGGGCGCGCCACCTGGGTCGTGACCTTGGCGGCAGTGCCGCTGGGCACCGCCACCACGATGGCTTCGGGGCGACCCAGCTTGAGGGTGTCGCTCTTGCCCTTCCAGATGCGGGGCGTCGCCACCGGCTGGCCGGCATCGAACAGGCGCACCGCGTCATAGGCGGTATAGCCCCAGTTCAGGAGCTTCTGCGATTCGTTGGCGCGCACCGTCTCGCCGCTGGTGCCCAGCACGATCGACAGCAGGCGGCGCCCGCCCGCCAGATTCGGGAAATCGCGCTTGGCGGTGGCCACCAGGCAGTAGCCGGCGGCATCGGTGTGGCCGGTCTTCAGGCCATCGACCGTCGGATCGCGAAACAAGAGGGTGTTGCGGTTGGTGTCGTTGGTCGACGGCGTGCCGGGATAGCGGTACTTCTTGATGGCGTAGTAGCGCACGTCTTCCGGGAAGTCGCGCATCAGGCGGGTGGCCAGGATGCTCAGGTCGCGCGCCGTGGTGGTGTGGCCGGGCGCCGGCAGGCCTTCCGGGTTCTTGTAGGCTGTGTTCTTCATGCCCAGGGCCTTGGCCTGGTCATTCATCATCTCGACGAAGTGCTCGACCGTGCCGCCCACGCCTTCGGCCAGCGCCACCGTGGCGTCGTTGCCCGACTGCACGATCAGCCCCTTGATCAGGTCTTCCACCGGCACCTGCATCTTCGGGTCGATGAACATGCGCGAACCGGGCATCTTCCAGGCGCGCGTGCTCACCGGCAGGGTTTGCGCCAGGGTGATCTTCTTGGCCTTGAGCGCGTCGAACACCAGGTAGGCCGTCATCAGCTTGGTCAGCGAGGCGGGCTCGACCGCCATGTCGATGTCCTTCTGCGCCAGGATCTGGTTGGCGGTGACATCCACCAGGAGATAGCTGCGGGCCACGATTTCGGGCGGCACCGGCACCTGCGCATGGGCAGCCGACATGGCCAGGTAGAAGGGGGCCGCCGCGGCCAGCACGAGCGCGCGAAGCGCTTTCGAGAAACGAATCATGGAAAACAAACGGGGGAGATCTTTCAGGAACCGGAAGGAAAACGACGCTCGTCCGCGCGCAGATGGCGGCTGACGAGGTTTTTCAGGAGCGGCAATTGTCCGTGAAAGAAATGGCCGCCTCCGGGGACGACTGTCACAGGAAGTATCTGCGGCCGCGCCCAGTCCATGACAGCCGACAGCGGCACGGTGTCGTCCGCTTCGCCGTGGACCACCAAGGTGCGCTCGTGCGCCTCGGGCGGCAGTGCCGGCACGCTGAAGCGCGCCGCGGCCGTGCCCACCAACACCACCTGCTGCACCTCGCGCACGGCCCACAGGCGCGCCAGGGCGCAACTGGCCACAAAGGCGCCGAAGGAGAAGCCGGCGATGGCCAGCGGGCCCTGCGGCGCCACCTGCTCGATCAGCGCCGCCATGTCCTCGCATTCGCCGTTCCCTTCGTCATGCGTGCCGGCGCTGCCGCCGACGCCACGGAAGTTGAAGCGCACGGCGGTCCAGCCGTTGGCCACGAAGGCGCGCGCCAGGGTCTGCACCACCTTGTTGTCCATGGTGCCGCCGAACAGCGGATGCGGATGCGCGATGACGGCAATGCCCTGTGGCGCCGTGCCTTCGGCCGGGGCGTCGCGCAGCGCCTCGATGGGGCCGGCGGCGCCTTGCAGGATCAGTTTCTCGGTGCGGGAGTTCATGTGGCGGCGGCCAGGCCTCAACGGCCGACGTCGGCCGGCAGCAGCAGGCGCTCGACCACCTGGCCCTTCTTGAGGTGCGAATCGACGATTTCGTCGATGTCCGCCTCGTCCAAATAGCTGTACCAGACCGCTTCCGGGTAGACCACCGCCACCGGCCCGCCGGCGCAGCGGTCCAGGCAGCCCGCCTTGTTGACCCGCACCTGGCCCGGCCCCGCCAAGCCTTCTTTCTTCACCCGCGCCTTGCAGTGGTCGAAGCCTTCCTGCGCCTTGTACTGGGCACAGGACTGCTCGCCGTTCTTGCGCTCGTTCAGGCAAAAGAAGATGTGGCGTGCGTAGTAGCCGGAACTGGGTTGGGTCATGCAACTGATTTTAGGAGTGCCGCATGTCGCGCGAGAGCACCAGCAGGAGGTAGCCTAGCGTGGCGAAGGGCCAGAGCCAGCCCAGCCATTGCACCAGACCATGGAAGCGGATGAAGCGCCCCTGCTCCCAGGTCGCGAGGGTCTGCGCAAAGTAGGCGCTTTCGGGTGCGCCATTGATCAGCCCCAGCTGCACGATGATGGCCATCAGGGCCAGGGCCGCGCAAAGGCGCCGCCGCGCCGGCAGCAGCGCGGCGCCGAGGATGGCCGCCGCCGCCACGCCCAGTTGTACTGGCAGGTCCAGCCAGGCCCAGGCGTGCTCCGGCCCCCAGCTCAAGGTGGCCGACAGCGCGCTGGCACCGATGCCCAGGCCCAGCATCAGCGGCAGCAACAGGGCGCGTCGCCGCATGGAGCGCGCCACCACATAGGCCAGCAGGCAGGGCACCAGCGCGCCCAACATCACGCACAGCAGTTCCGCCCCCGGCACCAGCGGCTCCAGCTCGAACTGGCGCACCGGCAGCCAGTCGATGAAGGGGGTGTCGGACAGCCAATAGGCGATGGTGTCTTCCACCCGCTCGAAGACCTGGCCCAGGCCGAAGCTGACGGCGGCCGGAAAGAGCAGCGCCACCGGCCACAAGGCCAGCAGCACCAGGCCGCCGCGCGCTTCATTGATGAACCAGGTGCTGCGGGTGCGCTCCCAGTGAGCCACGCCGCCCAGGCGCTCGAGCACCGCCGCCAGCACGGCGCCGCCCAGGGCGCCGGCGGTGTTGAGGGCCCAGTCCACGTTCGACGGGATACGGGCCGGCAGGTAGCTCTGCAAGGTTTCCATCAGGAAGGACAGCGCCGCCGCCGCCGCCGTGGCGCGGGCCACCGCCATTGCCACCGCCCCATCGGGACGCTGCCGCAGCACCGCGACGGCGCCCAGAAAGCCCAGGGGCACATAGCCGGCCGCATTGATGCCGAAATCGAAGCCGGTCCAGTAGCGCGGCCACGGCGCGGCAAGGAAGGCCCAGGGCGCGATGCCCTGGTCGCGCCAGTCGCCAAAGGGGTACAGGCTTGCGTAGGCGATCAGCGCGGCATAGGCCAGCGCCAGGGGCAGCGCGGTGGACTTGTGGCCGGAGCTTGCCGCCATCAGAAGGGCTTAACCACCACGAGCACCACGATCGCCAGCAGCAGCAGCACCGGCACCTCGTTGAACCAGCGATACCAGCGGTGGCTGCGCCGGTTGGTGTTGGCCTCGAAGCGGCGCAGCAGCACCCCGCAGCCGTGGTGGTAGCCGATCGCCAGCAGCACCAGCGCCAATTTGGCATGCATCCACCCGTTGCCGGCGCCCCGGCCGATTCCGTAGCCCAGCCACAGCCAAAGGCCAAAGCCCAGGGCCGGTACCGCCAGCAGTGTGGAAAAGCGAAGGAGCTTGCGCGCCATCAGCAGCAAGCGGGCGCGCTCGGCCTCGGATCCGGGTGGCACCATGGCCAGGTTCACCAGGATGCGCGGCAGATAAAACAGCCCCGCGAACCAGCTGGCGATGAAGACGATGTGAAGCGATTTGACCCAGAGCATCGGGCCAAGTTTAGTGGTGCGCCCCTGGCGCGCCGGGGGCCACTGCGCTTCTTCCGGGCAAAAAAAAGCCCGGCGAATCAACGCCGGGCGGGAAGCCCTTTTGCTGTCACACATCAAGGCACCCGCTCAGGGAGGAAAAGCGGGGGACGGCAAGCCGTCCAAAAAGCAATTTAACAAAGCATCAAGGATCTTTCAAGCAAGGTTTCTTGCGGCCCTCCTGGGCCCAGGTCGGATTGAGAGTGCTTTGGCATTCATGACCAAGGGTTAATTCGGACGAACGATCGTGCTGTAAATACAACAGGGTCGCACGATCGGGCACAATTTTCGGAAATGAACCGTCCCGCCCCCGCCTTTGCCCCCTTCCCCGCCGGCCGGCCACGCCGCCTGCGGCGCGACACCTTCACCCGCGATCTGGTGCGCCAGCACGCCCTCAGCCCGCACGACCTGATCTATCCGGTGTTCGTCCAGGAAGGCAGCCAGCGGCGCGACGCCGTGCCCTCGATGCCCGGCGTGGACCGGCTCAGCCTCGACCTGCTGCTGCCCGTGGCGGAAGAATGCGTGAAGCTCGGCATTCCGGTGATGGCGCTGTTCCCGGTGATCGACCCCCAGCTGAAGACGCCGGACGGCGCCGAGGCCTTCAACCCCGACGGCCTGGTGCCGCGCGTGGTGGCGGCCCTGAAATCGCGCTTTCCGGAACTGGGCGTGATGACCGACGTGGCGCTCGACCCCTATACCAGCCACGGCCAGGACGGCCTGCTGGACGACACCGGCTACATCCTGAACGACCCGACCGTGGAAGTGCTGACCCGGCAGGCGCTTGCCCAGGCGCGGGCCGGCGTCGACATCGTGGCGCCCAGCGACATGATGGACGGCCGCATCGGCGCGATCCGGCAGGCGCTGGAGGCCAACGGCCTGGTGCACACCCGCATCATGGCCTACAGCGCCAAGTACGCCAGCGCCTTCTACGGGCCCTTCCGCGACGCCGTCGGCTCGGCCGCCAACCTGGGCAAGAGCAACAAGAAGGTCTATCAGATGGACCCGGGCAACAGCGATGAGGCGCTGCGCGAAGTGGCCATGGACATTGCCGAGGGCGCCGACATGGTGATGGTCAAGCCCGGCATGCCGTACCTGGACATCCTGTGCCGCGTGAAGGAGCAGTTCCGCATGCCCACCTTCGCCTACCAGGTGAGCGGCGAGTACGCCATGCTGAAGGCGGCGGCGCAAAACGGCTGGCTCGACCACGACGCGGTGATGCTGGAGAGCCTGCTTGCCTTCAAGCGCGCCGGCGCCGACGGCATCCTGACGTACTTCTCGCTGGACGCGGCGCGCCTTTTGCAACAAGCACAAGCGCGGTAAATGCGCATCTTCCAGATCAGCAGCACCCAGGTCAGCGAGCACCAGGCGCTGGCGCCGCTCGCGCTGCCCGGCGCCTGCCAGAACGCCTTCCTGTGGGTCTCGCTCACGCGTGACGAGTTGCAAGGCAGCCTGCCCGAGTTGCAGGCAACCCTGCAGTCGCTGTGCGACGCCCAACTGGTCGACCTGCACGTGAGCGACCTGCTCAACGATCAACTGCCCTCGCACTACGATTACACCTCCGAGTACGACCTGCTGGTGTTCCGGCGGCTGTCGGCCGCGCCGCCGGCAGCGGCCGGAGCGGCTGCGCCGGCCGCCCAGCCGGTCAACAGCGCTCCTGCGGCGCCCGCGCCCGCGCGCGGCGGCCCGCCGGCCCTGCGCCGCATCGACACCCGGCCGGTAGGCTTTGCCGTGTTCGACCGGGTGCTGCTCTCGGTGCATCCGGAGGACGCCGCGCTGCGCGACGCCTTCGCCAACAAGCTGAAGGCCGCCGCCGCGGGCTCGGCTGCGCCCGCCCTGGACGAGCGCGCCGTTTCCGCCCGCCTGCCGACCAGCCCGGCCGACCTGATGCTGCGGGTGATCAACCACATTGTCGACGGCTACCTGGACCTGCGGCGCGACCTGTCCAGGCAGCTGGACCATTGGCAAAGCGAGCTGACCGACGCCAAGAGCCGCTTCCACAACTGGGGCGCCCTGATGAAGGCGCGCCAGTCGCTGCGCCACCTGGCAGAAATTTGCGAAGACCAGCGTGACGCCGTCCAGGACTGGATCGACGAGCTGGAAACACTGCCGCCCCTGTCGCAGGCCGAGGCGGCGCGCGAGCGCGAACTGGTGCTGGTGCGCAGCCGCGACGTGCTGGAGCACATCGAACGCGTGCTGCACCACGTGCGCCGGCTCGAACAGGACGCCGAGACCGCGGTGCAAATGCACTTCTCCATCCAGAGCCACCGCACCAACGACATCATGCGGGTGCTCACCGTGCTCACCGCGGTGTTCCTGCCGCTGAACCTCATTGCCGGCATCTTCGGCATGAACTTCGACTACATCCCCCTCTTGCACCAGGCCACCGGATTCTGGATCGCGCTGGCCTCGATGCTGTTCATCGCGCTGACGCTGGTGCTGGTGTTCTGGCGCAAGCGCTACCTGGCGCGCACCGCCAGGTAGCGCCGCGCCCGCCCGCCCGCCAATGAAAAAGCCGGCCGGCGCTTGCGCGCCGACCGGCCTGGCTCTCGAAACCTTCTGAAATCCAGCGACTGGATTACAGCTTGCTGGCCTTGGCCTTGGCGGCCCCGGCTTGTGCGTCCGTGGTGCTGGGCATGGTCGAGATGACCTTGCTGTTGAACTTCGAGCCGGCGACCACGTTCTGGTCGGGGCGTGCGGCATAGCCGACGGCTTCGGCTTCCACACCGGCGCGGTCACGCGACACAGCGACCGTCTCGGGACCGCGCGAGCCGCGCGTCACGTTCTGGTCTTTGGCATGCGACGCGGCGACGGCCTGGGCCTCGACGTCGGAGCGGTTCAGGGCCGACACCGGCGCTTGCACGCCTTCGTAGGTTTCAGCCTGGGCGCCCGTAGCGGCGAGAAGGGCCAGCGCGGCGGCAGCAAAAAGATTCGAAGTCTTCATGACGAGGTCCTTGGAGGTCGTGTGTTTTGACCGTTGGAGAGAAAAGCCTGGATGGGCTGGGATTTACAGCGCGGCCTGCTGGCTTTGCTGTTGACGGCGAACGGCCAGGGAGCCGTTCGTGTATTGCGACGGGATCGTGCTGTTCACGTAGGACTTGCGGTCCAGGTTCTGCAGCGGATCGTGGGCGGCGGCGACGGCCTGGGCGCGGGTGGCATTGCGGTCCACCGTGCTGCTGCCGTTCACCTGGGTCACGCCGGCATAGGCGCTGTCGCTGTAGGGATTGCCGACCTTCGCGGTGGCAACGGCTTCAGCTTGCACTTCGGCGCGGCTGCGCAGGCTGTTCACGCTGGTCACGCCGGCACCGGCTTCGTCGCCGTAGGGGTTGTAGCTGTCGGCGTGGGCGGCACCGGTGGCTGCCAGCAGGGCAACGGCGGCGGCGGAGAGGATCTTGCGGGCGGTGTTCATGATTCAGTTCCTTTGAGGTTCAACAAAATTTCGAACGGGGTCTGGTGGGTTGGTCGTCCTTCGCATCGCGACGACCTCCGCGCTCGGGCCTTGTTCACCCAGGCTTGCTGAATTGCTTGCCTGTGCAGCGAAGTTTGGAGGAAATTGCTAAGTAAAAACCCTCGAGAATCGAATCACCGTGTTCACGGATTCGAAACAATGCCCGGCTAACCCCTTGTCCGGCCTGCGATTCGCCCGTTTGCCGAAACAATCACTCACAGAACCATGGACAGCCTCGACCTCATCAAGACCTTCCACGAAGTGGCGCACCAGGGCAATTTCTCGCGCGCGGCGATCAAGCTGAACATGTCGAAGGCCACGGTGAGCAAGTACATCGCGGAGCTGGAGGAGCGCTTCGGCGCCCGCCTGCTCAACCGCTCCACGCGTTCGGTGAGCCTGACGGACGCCGGCGCCCTGCTGCTGGACCGCAGCACGCCGATGCTGGAGATGATCGAGAGCACCCAGTCCGAACTGCAGGAGCGCGCCAGCCAGCCGGCTGGCCGGCTGAAGATCTCGGCGCCGCACGGCATGGGCCAGGGCGACCTGCCGAACCTGCTGGCGCAGTTCATGCGCCACTACCCCGACGTCAGCATCAGCCTGCAACTGAGCAGCCGCTCGCTGGACATGGTGGACGAGGGCATCGACGTCGCCCTGCGCCTGGGCCCGATCGAAAACGAGAACCTGATCGTGCGCCGGCTGGTTCAAGTCAACCTGGTGGTGTGCGCGGCCCCAATCTACTGGCGCAAGCACGGCATTCCGAAGCGGCCGGCCGACCTGGCCCAGCACGTGGGGCTGACCGGCTCGTCCGGTGGACTCAATCCGCGATGGCGCTTCGAGGAAAACGGCGGGCCGGTCGACGTGCCGATCAAGAGCCGGATGGACGCCACCGAGGGTGGCCCGCTGATCCAGGTGGCGCTGCAGGGCTTCGGCGTGGTGTACCTTCCGGCCCTGATGGTGCAGCCGCACATCGACCACGGCGAACTGCAGCCGGTGCTGCAGGACTACGTGCGCAAGGACATGTGGCTGTACGCCGCCTACCTGCAGCGGCGCCACAACAGCGCGGCACTGCGTGCGCTGCTCGACTTCCTGGAATCACGGGTGGGCAAGCGCATCAACGGGCGGCCGCGCAAGATCTGAGGCAGCCTACTGCGGCGCCTTCAGGCCGAACAGCGTGGCCGCGTTGCCCCAGGCGATGCGCTGCGCCAGCTCGGGCGGCAGGTCGCCCAGCCAGACGCGGTAGCCGCGCATGATCTCGTCGTAGTTGTCCCAGCGCTGGTTGATCCAGGTGTCGGAGCCGACCACGAAGCGCGCGGGGAAGCGCTCCATCAGCGCGCGCCATTCGGGGCACAGCCGTCCGCCGTCGCAAGTCAGGCCGGGCCGATACGACAGCTCGCCCACCAGCAGCGGATAACGCTCCAGCAGGGCTCGCACCCGTTCCACCGGGGCGCCGCCGATGCCGGTGTGGGCCCAGATCAGGCGCAGCTTCTGGCCGCCCGAAGGCGAGGCGGCCATCAAGAGGTCGATGGCCTCGTCGTCCACGTGCGCCAGCAGCGCCAGGCCGTTGCGCTCGGCCAGCGCGACCAGCTTGCGCGCCACCGGTCCCTTGGCATTGGCGCTCTCGTACAGGTGGAATTCGCCGATGCCGCGGAAAGGGCCGCTGGCGCTGCCGCGCGCCAGCTCGGCCTGCACCATTTCGTAGATGCTCTCGTCGCGGAACCAGTTGGTGTAGTCGGCGCGGTTGCGGTAGACCCGCACGAAGGGCACCACCGTGATGGCGGCGCCGGAGGCTTCGCGCGAGGACGCCAGAGTGTGGGTACCGGCATTGGGCCGCGAGTTGGCGACGATGGCGCGCACGCCATTGCGCTGCATGCGCGCCACCGCCTCGGCCGGCGGGTAGGGGCCCGCGCCGCCGCTCCAGGCTTCCTCGTTGTAGTGCAGGTGTGCATCGAACAGCGGGCCGGTGTAGTCGGCTGCCAGGACGAACCCGCCCTGGGCCATGCACCACCCGGCCAGCAGCGCCGCCAGCGCCCTGCCGCGCATGACGGCCTTCATCCCAGGTGCTGCTGGAAGAAGGTCAGAGTGCGCTCGCGGGCCAGCTTGGCCGCCTCGGCGTTGTAGGCGCCGCGTTGGTCGCAGTTGAAGCCGTGGTCGGCGGGATAGACATGCACCGTCACCTCGGGGTGCGCCTTGGCGAAGGCCTGCACCGAATCCAATGGAATCCAATGGTCCTTCTCGCCGAAATGCACCATCACCGGCACCTTGGGCTGGCGCGCCGCTTCATCCGGCGTGGTCATGCCGCCGCCGTAGTAGGGCACGGCCGCCGTCAGGCCACTCAGGCCGCAGGCTGCGCGCCAGGTCAGCAGGCCGCCCCAGCAGTAGCCGACGATGCCCACCTTGCCGGCCTTGGCGGCGTAGTCGATGGCGGCCTGCAAGTCCTGCATGACGCCCGGCGCCGGCAGGGCTTCCACCGCCGTCTTCAGTGCGAAGCCGGCCTTCATGTCCTCGTCGGAATAGCCGATATCCACGCCCGGCTTGATCCGGTGGAAAGTGGCCGGCGCCACCGCCAGGTAGCCATCGGCCGCATAGCCGTCGGCCACCGAACGGATGTGCGAGTTCACGCCGAAGATTTCCTGCACCACCACCACGGCACCCTTGGGCGTGCCGGCCGGCTCGGCGACGTAGGCGGGAAAGACGAAGCCGTCCTTGGCCTTGAGATCGATGAATTGGCCCATGTTCATACTCCTGGTTGCTGCTGCGAAGCTAAGGTAAAACCTGACAGCGGTTTTAACCGACCCACCATATTCCGTGCAGGAGAAGGATGAACATGGACCCGATCGTCTTGATCACCGGCGGCGGCCGCGGCATTGGCGCAGCCACCGCGCTGCTCGCCGCGCGGCGCGGCTTTGCCGTGGCGCTGAGCTACGTCAGCAATGCCCAGGCGGCGCAGGAGGTGGTGCGCCGCATCGAAGCCGAGGGCGGGCGCGCCCTGGCCGTGCAGGCCGACGTCGGCAACGAAGCGCAGGTGCTGGCCATGTTCCGCGAGGTCGACGACAAGCTCGGGCGCCTGTCGGCCCTGGTCAACAACGCCGGCGTGGTCGACGTGCAGGCGCGGCTGGACGAGATGAGCGTGGCGCGGCTGGAACGCATGATGCGCGTCAACGTGGTCGGCAGCTTCGTTTGCGCGCGCGAGGCGGTGCGCCGCATGAGCACGCGCCATGGCGGCGCCGGCGGCGTCATCGTCAACCTGTCGAGCGCCGCGGCGCGCCTGGGCTCGCCCGACCAGTACATCGACTACGCGGCCAGCAAGGGCGCCATCGACACGCTCACCATCGGCCTGGCCAAGGAGGTGGCGGAAGAAGGCATCCGGGTCAACGGCGTGCGCCCGGGCCTGATCGACACCGAGATCCACGCCTCCGGCGGCATGCCCCAGCGCGCCTTCGAGCTGGCGCACACGGTGCCGATGAAGCGGGTCGGCAGTGCACAGGAGATCGCCAACGCCATCGTCTGGCTGCTCTCGCCCGAAGCCAGCTACGTGACCGGCGCCAGCATCGACGTCAGCGGCGGCCGCTGAGCCCCCAGGGCCGGGCCAGCCCGGCCCGCCCCCCGAGGGGGATCAAACAAAGTGGCGGAAGCCACATTTGCTTGAAAGTCAGGGCAGGCAGCTCAGCTGCCTGAGCGCGCCGCGCACATCGGCCGGCGAATGCACCTGCACCGCCTGCAGGCCACAGGCGCGCGCGCCCGCCACGTTCTCCGCCAGGTCGTCGAAGAACAGCAGGGCCTGCGGTGGCAGGCCGATCTCGCGGCACACCCGTTCGAAGGCGGCGCGTTCGGGCTTGCGCAGCCCGATGTCGGAAGAGGCAAAGACGCGGTCGAAGGCCGGCTCGATGCGCGGATAGGCCGCACGCCAGGCCGCATGGTGGCTCTTGTTGGTGTTGCTGAAGGCGTAGCAGGGCAGGTAGCGGCGAGCCGCCTCGACCGCATCCAGCGTCTCGCCGATTTCCTCGCGGAAGATCGCGTTCCAGCCGGCCTCGATGGCCTCGTCGCTGGCGTTCAGCGCGAGCTTGCGGCGCAAGGTGTCGAAGTACTGGGCGCTGCTCAGCTCGCCGCGCTCGTGGCGCTGGTAGTCCTCGTCATGCGAGAAGGCCAGGCCCAAGGCGTCGGCCGGCAAGGAAGACAACGGCGCCCAGTGCGCCAGTGCATGCGCGAAGTCGAACGCGAAGACCACGCCGCCCAGGTCGAACAGCAGGGCCTTGACGACCGAGGGATCGAAGCGGCCGTTCACGGCCGCGCGGCGCCGGCCTGCGCAGGAATGTCGAACCGCTCGATACGCGCGCTGACCTGCTCGCCGTTCACGATCAATTCGCCAGCCGAGATCGGCAGGCTGAAGCGGCGCGGCCCGGCGCTGCCGGGGTTGACGAAGAGCACGCCATCGCGCTCCTCGACCAGCGGCTTGTGCGAATGGCCCGAAACCACCACCCGCACGCCGGCCGCGGCGGGATCGATGTCCAGCAGCGCCAGGTCGTGCAGCGCATAGAGGAACAGCTCGCCGACCTGCAGGAAGTCGGTTTCCGGCACCTGCATGGCCCAGGCCTCGCGGTCGTTGTTGCCGCGCACCGCCGTCACCGGCGCAATCCGGCCGAGTTGCTCGAGGATGTCGGGCGAGCCGATGTCCCCGCCGTGCACGATGAAGTCGCTGCCTTGCAGGAAGGCCAGCGCCTCGCGCCGCAGCAGGCCATGCGTGTCGGAAATGAGGCCGATGCGGGTCATTGCATTCACTGCGGGGGCTGTTGCTGCTGAAGCTGATCGGCCCATTGAACCACCTGCAGCACCACGGCGTCGCTGGCGGCCGCCAAGGCCTTGACGCCGCCGGGCGCATCGGCACTGGGCGCCGGCAGTTCGGCGCTGAAGGTGCGCTGGCCCAGCACCCGGTCGCCGGCGGCGGTGGTGTTCATCAGGGTGGCGCGCACCCGCACCAGGCCGTAGCTGCTGCCCGGCGACTCGAAGTAGTGGCTGAACTCTTCCAGCGTCAGGCGCAGCCGGTTGGGGACCTTGCCCTCGATGCGGGCGATGTTGGTGCCCTCGTCCGCGCCCAGCACGGTACGGCGCTGGGCCAGGCCGTCGCGCAGCCGCTGCGCCAGCAACTGGGTCGGCGGCATGCTCCAGCGCGCCGTCGAGTAGGGGCGCAGTTCGTTGCCGTCGGAATAGCCCAGGCGGTACAGGATCTGCGTGCCGTCCAGCCGGGCCTGCGCCTCGATGTCGGACAGCAGCATGGGCGGCAGGCGCGTGGCGACGGCCGGCGAATTGCTCGATGCCGCCGCAGCGGGCGTGCGCGGCAGCGGGCCGGCGCCAAAGTCGTAGAGGGTGGCGCGAGCCGGCTTGTCGGGCAGCGCGCCACAGCCGGCCAGGGCACAGGCCACGGCCAGGGCGCCGAGCAGGATCGTCGTCTTCGTCAGGGTCATGGCGGGCTTTCAGCGGCGCGCGGCCGTGGCGGGTACGTCTGGTGTGGCAAAGCCGGGCTCGCCCGGGCCGGGCAGACTGCTGCCGCTTCCGAACAGCAGCGATTGCGGGTTCTCGTTGATGTTGTCGGCCGCGCGGCCGAGGCGGCGCACCGCGTGCGCGGTGTCGTCGGCCACCCGGTTCACGCGCGGCAAGGTGGTGGTGTTGAAGGAATCCATGGCCTGGGTCAGCCCTTCGGTGCCGGCGGCCAGCCGGTCCAGCGCACCGCCTTCGGCATTGAGCCGGGTCACGCTGGCGTTCAGATTGTTGGCCACGCGCGAGACATCGCTGGCGGCCTGCTTCACCGTGCCGAGCGTGCCGCGGGCGTTGTCGGCCAGCGGCGGAATCGCCTGCAATGCGGGCGTGAGGCCGTCCTTGATGGTCAGGTCCAGCCGCTTGGTGAGCTGATTGGCGCTCTCCGCTGCGTGCGCGATGTTCTCCAGCGCGTCGGCCACCCGCTTCTGATTGGCTGGGCTGACCATGGCGTTGACCTTGTCGGTCGCCTCCTCGACTTTTTCAAGAATGGCCTCGCCGCGCTCCTGCAGCTTGGCCAGGGTGGAGGGCTTGAGCGGAATGCGCGGTGGATCGTCGTTGTCGGGCTTGAGCGGCTCCTGCGACGCGCCGTCGTCGTTGAGCGCGATCGAGGCCAGGCCGGTCACGCCCTGGTAGCTCAGCGCGGCATAGCTGGACTTGGTGAGCGGCACCCGCTGGTCCACCGAGATGCGCACCCGCACATTGCCCCGGATCTTGGGGTCGAAGTCGATCGAGGCCACCTTGCCCACCGCGATGCCACGGTAGCGCACCGTGGCCTGCGGCTGCAGGCCGCTGACCGCATCGCTGGTCGACAGCTCGTAGATGTTGCGCACGGCGGTGTCGCGCGTGAACCAGAGCACCAGCGCGACGATCAGGCCGATCAGCCCGATGACGAAGGCGCCGGCGACAAAGGCATGGGCTTTGTTTTCCATGGCGTTTTCTACCTTCCGGAAACGGTGGTGGGCGGCCGATGCAAGGCCTGCGCCGCGCGCTGGCCCCGGCCACCCAGGAAATACTTTTGAATGAAGGGATGCGGGTTGGCCATCACCTGCGCTGCGGTGCCGGTCACCACCACGTGCTGGTCGGCCAGCACCGAGATGCGGGTGCTGAGGTCGAACAGGGTGTCGAGGTCGTGCGTGACCATCACCACCGTCAGGCCCAACTCGCGGTGCAGGCTGCGCAAGAGTTCGCAGAAGTCGTCCGCGCTTTCCGGATCCAGCCCGGCGGTGGGCTCGTCCAGCAGCAGCAGCGGCGCATCCATGATGAGGGCACGCGCCAGCGCCACCCGCTTGATCATGCCGCCGGACAAGGCCGAGGGCATCTTGTGCGCATGCTCGGGCGCCAGGCCCACCATCTGCAGCCGCACCATGGCGGCGTCGCGGATCAGCTCGTCGGGCAGCACCTTGAGCTCGCGCAGGGCAAAGGCGATGTTGTCCAGCACGTTGAAGGCCGAGAACAGCGCGCCGCGCTGGAACAGCATGCCCACCTTGGCGGCGCCGGCCGCGCTCAGCTCGCCGGGCGGCGCGCCGAACACCGAGACCTCGCCCTGGGTGGGTTTCTCCAGCCCCAGGATCTGGCGCAGCAGCACCGTCTTGCCGGTGCCCGAGCCGCCCACCAGCGACAGCACCTCGCCGCGCTTGATCGTCAGGTCCAGGTCGCGGTGCACCACCTGGGGCGGGCGGCCGGGCGACTTGAACACGGTCCAGAGCTTGCGGATCTCCACCGCATTGGCGTCGGCCTGCCCGCCGCCAGCGCCGGCAGTCGAGTTGGAGGAAATGATCGGCTCACTCATCAACGGAACCCCACGCCCCTGAACAGCACCGCGAACAGCGCGTCGACCAGGATCACGATGGTGATCGAGATCACCACCGAGCTGGTGGTGCGCCGGCCCAGGCTCTCGGTATTGGGCAGCACGCGCATGCCGTGGTAGCAGGCGATCAGCGCGATCAGCACGCCGAACACCGCCGACTTGGACAGCGCCAGCCAGATGTTGGCAAGCGGCACCGCGCGCGGCAGGGTCTGCATGAAGTAGCCCGGCGAAACGCCCAGCGTCAGGTCGGCCGCGATCATGCCGCCCAGCATGGCGGCCGCCGCCGTCCACAGGCTGATCAGCGGCATCGCGATGGCCAGCGCCAGCACCCGCGGCAGCACCAGCCGAAAACCGTGCGGGATGCCCATCACGCGCATGGCATCGAGCTCCTCGGTGACACGCATCACGCCGATCTGCGCCGTCATGGCCGAGCCGGAGCGCCCGGCGATCAGCACCGCCGCCAGCACCGGCCCCAGCTCGCGGATCAGCGACAGCCCAAGGATGTTGACGATGAAGGTCTCGCCGCCGTACTGGCGCAGCTGCTGGGACGTGAGGTAGGCCAGCACGATGCCAATCAGCAAACCCACCAGCGCGGTGATCGGCAGCGCGGTGGCGCCGGTGCTGTACAGGTGGCCCGAGATGTCGCGCCAGGGCGCGCGGTGCGGTGCCCGCAGCATGGTGCCCAGGTCAAGCACGAACTGGCCGATCAGGGTGACGAAGCGGCGTGCCGTCTCCAGCATGAGCGGGCCGCGATTGGCAAAGCGCAGGAAGTGGTCCCACCAGCTGGGCTTCGGGTCTTCCGGCTCGCGCACGGTGTACTGCGCCACCTGTTCCAGCACCGCGCGCTGCTGTGCGCTCATTTCCACCTGGGCTGGCCAGCGGTGCTGCCAATGGTTCCACAACAGCTGGGCGCCCACGTGGTCGAGTTGGCCGATGGACCGCAAGTCCCAGGCGGGGGCATCGGCCGGCGTCTGCGCCAAGGTCGCCGACAGCACCTTCCAGCAGCGCGGCGAGGAAAAGGACAACGCGGTCCAGCGGCCGTAAGCCGCCAGCGCCTCGCCGGCGCGATGCTCCAGGCGCGGCAGGTCCGGATCGAGCGCGCTCGCGTCGGACGACCGGGATGATGGGGGAGGCGCTGGGTCCAGCGCGGACGAAGGCATGGTCAACGAAAAAGCGGCTGCACAGCCTGCCGGATGCATTCGGCAACAATTGAAGCCCGCCATCCTAACGTCATGACCAGACACGTCCTAATGCGGCCCAGGCACTGGCGATGACCGGCTCGTCGGCACGCGCGGCCAGCGAGACGAACTGAAGCGTGCACTCCAGCTGCACCCGGTCGGCGATCACCAGCCCGTGCGCCTGGCTTTCGCGGATGGCGATCGAGTCGCGCACCAGGCTCAGGCCCACGCCGGACTTGATCAGGTCCAGCATCGAAGCCTCCTGGTCCACCAGCGCCACCTGCCGCGGCGCCAGGCCGCGCGGCCCGAACACGCCGGCCAGCAGCCGATGGTGCGCCGACTCGGGCGGCGTCGCCACCCAGGGCAAGGCGGCCAGGCCCTTCCAGTCGCGCCCCAGCACCTGCGGGCCCCAGCCGGCCGGCGCCACCACGCGGTAATGGAAGCGGCTCAGGGTGCGCGCGGTCACGAGGCCACCCGACTCCGATTTCGCATCGCCCAGGAAGAAGCCGACGTCGAGCGCGCCCGCCGCCACCTGCGCCAGCACGCTGCCGCTCATGCGCTGGCGAAGCTCGGTCGCCACCTGCGGCGCGCCTTCGACCAGCTCGCGCAGGAAGGCGCCCAGCCGGGTGAATTCCGGATCGAGGATGGTGCCGATGCGCAGGGTGCCACGCACGGTGCTGTGCAGGCGCTGCGCCGCCTGCTGGAAATCCGAGAGCGAGGCCAGCACCCGCTCGGCTTGCGGCAGCAGGGCCGCGCCGTCCGATGTGAGTGCCAGGCCCAGCGGCGTGCGGCTGAAGAGTGCGAGCCCGGTGATGTCGGCCAGCCGCTTGAGCTGCAGGCTGACGGCCGGCTGCGACAGGTGCAGACGTTCGGCAGCGCGCGACACATTGCCCTCGCGCGCCACCGCAACGAAGGCGCGCAGAATCTGAAGATCGGCCGCCTGAGTCATGTTTATTTAGGCGATTTATAAACTGGTTTTGGCGAACTCATTGGCATTTTCTCTCATGAAAGCCCACACTCCGCCACATTCAGCCGCAGAGAGACACCATGAGCATTTCAAATAATATCGAGCACTACATCGGCGGCCGCCTGGCGGCCAACACCTCGGGCCGCACGCAGGATGTGACCAACCCGGCCAGCGGCCGCGTGACGGCCAAAGTGGCACTGGCTGGCGCAGCCGACGTGGATGTGGCCGTGGCCGCTGCCCAGGCGGCCTTCCCGGCCTGGGCCGACACCCCGCCGATCCGCCGCGCGCGGGTGATGTTCAAGTTCCTCGAACTGTTGAACCAGCACCGCGACGCGCTGGCGCACCTCATCACCGCCGAGCACGGCAAGGTGTTCACCGATGCGCAGGGCGAAGTCACGCGCGGCATCGACATCGTCGAGTTCGCCTGCGGCATTCCGCAACTGCTCAAGGGCGACTACACCGAGCAGGTGTCCACCGGCATCGACAACTGGACCTTGCGCCAGCCGCTGGGCGTGGTGGCGGGCATCACGCCCTTCAACTTCCCGGTGATGGTGCCCATGTGGATGTTCCCGGTGGCCATTGCCGCGGGCAACACCTTCGTGCTCAAGCCCAGCCCGACCGACCCCAGCCCGTCGTTGCTGATGGCCGAGTTGCTGAAGAAGGCCGGCCTGCCCGACGGCGTGTTCAACGTGGTGCAGGGCGACAAGGTGGCGGTGGACGCGCTCTTGGAGCACCCCGACGTGAAGGCGATCTCTTTCGTCGGCTCCACGCCCATTGCCAACACCATCTACGAGACCGGCGCGCGCCACGGCAAGCGCGTGCAGGCGCTGGGCGGCGCCAAGAACCACATGGTGGTGATGCCCGACGCCGACATCGACCAGACGGTGGACGCGCTGATCGGATCGGGCTACGGCTCGGCCGGCGAGCGCTGCATGGCCATCAGCGTGGCGGTGCTGGTGGGCGATGCGGCCGACAAGGTGATGCCCAAGCTGATCGCGCGCGCCAGGTCGCTCAAGGTGCTTCATGGCGAGAACCTGGCGGCCGAGATGGGCCCGATCGTCACGCGCGCCGCGCACGAGCGCATCACCGGCTACATCGAGCAGGGCGTGAAGGAAGGCGCCAAGCTGCTGGTGGACGGCCGCGGCTTCGACGCCAACAGCGCCGGCGAAGGCTGCGCCGACGGCTTCTGGATGGGCGGCACGCTGTTCGACCACGTCACGCCCGACATGCGCATCTACAAGGAAGAGATCTTCGGCCCGGTGCTGTCCTGCGTGCGCGTGCACGATTTGAAGGAAGCGGTGGAGCTCATCAACGCGCACGAGTTCGGCAACGGCGTCTCCTGCTTCACGCGCGACGGCAACGTGGCGCGCGAGTTCTCGCGGCGCATCCAGGTGGGCATGGTGGGCATCAACGTGCCGATCCCGGTGCCGATGGCCTGGCATGGCTTCGGCGGCTGGAAGCGGTCCTTGTTCGGCGACATGCACGCGTATGGCGAGGAAGGCGTGCGCTTCTATACGAAGCAGAAGTCCGTGATGCAGCGCTGGCCTGAAAGCATCGGCAAGGGCGCCGAGTTCACCATGCCGGTAGCGAAATGAAGCCCCCCGGCTTTTCACGCCGCTACCGCGGCGTGTAATTCGCCACCCCCCGAGGGGGAGGCCACACCTGAGGCCTGGCGAAGCCAGTTCCTCGGTGTGTTGCTGGGCTCGCGGGTGGTGGTGCGAGCGGTTTGCCTAGAACAATACGGAGACAACTCTTGAGCGACACGACGTTCGACTACATCGTCATCGGCGGCGGCACCGCCGGCGCGCTGATGGCCAACCGGCTGAGCGCCGGCAACAAGCACCGGGTGCTGCTGATCGAGGCCGGCCGCAAGGATGACTACCACTGGATCCACATCCCGGTGGGTTATCTCTACTGCATCGGCAACCCGCGCACCGACTGGCTCTACAACACCGAGCCGGATGCCGGGCTGAATGGCCGCAGCCTGCGCTATCCGCGCGGCAAGACGCTGGGCGGCTGCTCCAGCATCAACGGGATGATCTACATGCGCGGCCAGTCGCGCGACTACGAGCAGTGGGCGCAGCTCACCGGCGACGAGGCCTGGCGCTGGAACAGCGTGCTGCCCGCCTTCAAGCAGCACGAGGACTACTACCTGGGCGCCGACGACCTGCACGGCAGCGGCGGCGAGTGGCGGGTGGAAAAGCAGCGCCTGCGCTGGGACATCCTCGATGCCTTCGCGCAGGCCGCGCAAGAAGCCGGCGTGCCGCACAGCACCGACTTCAACCGCGGCAGCAACGAAGGCGTGGGCTACTTCCAGGTGAACCAGAAGAACGGCTGGCGCTGGAACAGCGCCAAGGCCTTCCTGCGGCCCGCCTGCTATGGCCGGCCCAACTTCGAGATGTGGACCGGCGCACAGGTGTCGCGCCTTCTCTTCGAGCGCCAGGGCGATGGCAGCCTGCGCTGCACCGGCGCGCAGGTGTGGGATGGCCATCAGACGGTGCGGGCACACGCTGCGCGCGAAGTGCTGCTGTGCGCCGGCAGCATCGGCTCGCCGCAGCTGCTGCAGCTGTCGGGCATCGGTCCGGCCGATCTTTTGCAGCAGCACGGCATCGAGGTGCAGGCCGAGCTGCCCGGCGTCGGCGCCAACCTGCAGGATCATCTGCAGATCCGCGCCGTCTACAAGATCGAGGGCGCGCCGACGCTCAACGTGATGGCCTCTTCGCTGTTCGGCAAGGCGAAGATCGGGCTCGAATACGCCATGAAGCGCAGCGGCCCCATGAGCATGGCGCCGTCGCAGCTGGGCGCCTTCACCCGCAGCTCGCCCGAGCATGAATGGCCGAATCTCGAATACCACGTGCAGCCGCTCTCGCTCGACGCCTTCGGCGAGCCGCTGCACAGCTTCCCGGCCTTCACCGCCAGCGTGTGCAACCTCAATCCGACCAGCCGGGGCACGGTACGCATCAAGAGCCCGCGCTTCGAGGACGCGCCGGCCATCGCGCCCAACTACCTGAGCACCGCTGAAGACCGCAAGGTGGCGGCCGACTCGCTGCGGGTCACCCGCGGCATCGTGGCGCAGCCGGCCCTGGCCAAGTACAAGCCGCAGGAGTGGAAGCCGGGCGTGCAATACCAGAGCGACGAAGAACTGGCGCGTCTGGCGGGCGATATCGCCACCACCATCTTTCACCCGGTGGGCACCACCAAGATGGGCGCCGACACCGATCCGATGGCGGTGCTCGACTCGCGCCTGCGCGTACGCGACGGCCGCGGCGGGCGCATCGCGGGCCTGCGCGTGGTGGATGCCGGCGCCATGCCCACCATCACCAGCGGCAACACCAACAGCCCCACGCTCATGATCGCGGAGAAGGCGGCTGCCTGGGTGCTGGAAGACAGCGCTACCACGGTGGCATTCGAGGCGGGTTAATCCGGATGCACTCAGGCGGTGCGTTCGCATAAAGTCCATGCACTCGCAAACGGGCTGTGGTCCGCAGCGCGGGGGCCGAGGAGACAAATTCGGTATCCACAAAATTCGAACACGACAAGGCATCCGCACGAGATGCCAATTTTTTGATCAAGGCGCCGCTGGTCGGCGCCTTTTCTTTTGGCGACCGCATTTGGGCGCTACAAATTCCATAGCGCGTGCGATGCGACAATGCCGCCCCTTATGGAATGGCTCGTCATCTCCCTCGCGTCGCTGTTCGCGGGCTTCGTGGACTCGATCGTCGGCGGTGGCGGACTGATCCTGGTCCCGGCCCTCTTCTCCGTCTTTCCTGGTGCACCCGCGGCCACCCTCTTCGGCACCAACAAGAGCGCCTCGGTTTGGGGCACGGCTGCTGCCACCGCGCAGTTCAGCCGGCGCGTGCAGATGCGCTGGCACGCCCTGCTGCCGGCCGCCGCGTGCGCCTTTGCCGGCGCCCTCGCGGGCGCCTGGGGCCTGACCCTGGTGCCGGGCGAGTTCCTGCGCAAGCTCCTGCCCTTCATCTTGCTGGCCCTGCTGCTCTACACCCTGGCGAAGAAAGATCTGGGGCGGCATCACACGCCCAACTTCGCCGCCCGCGCCGAAGCGGGCGTGATGTGCGCGGTGGGCTTCGTGATCGGCGTGTACGACGGCTTCTTCGGCCCGGGCACCGGCAGCTTCTTCATCTTTGCGATGGTGCGCGTGCTGGGCTACGACTTCCTCAACGCCTCCGCCTCGGCCAAGCTGCTCAACACCACCACCAACCTGGGCGGCCTGCTGCTGCTGGCGCTGAAGGGCCATGTGTGGTGGCACTACGGGCTGGTGATGGCGGTGGCCAACATCGCGGGCAGCCTGCTGGGCACGCGCGTGGCGCTGAAGTACGGCGCCGGTTTCGTGCGCAAGGTCTTCATGGCGGTGGTGAGCGCCTTGATTCTCAAGACAGCGTACGACGCATTTCTGAAGTAGCGACTCAGGGCGCAGTGGCGGGACCCGTCGGGGCCGGCCACGCCACTTCGCTGGCTGCGCGCGGCTTGCCGATGGGCGCGGTGGCCTTGCCGATGCGCACCGCGGCCATGTCGGCTTCGCTGGGGTACTGATCGAGCAGCCAGTAATCGAAGATGCGGCGCGCGATCGGCGCGGCGGCGCCGGCGCCCCAGCCGGCGTTCTCGACGACCACCGCCACCGCGATCTTCGGATCGTTGGCCGGCGCGAAGGCCACGAACAGCGCGTGGTCGCGCTGATGTTCCTCGAGCGCCTTGGCGTTGTACTTGGTGTTGGCCGCCATGCCGACGGCCTGCGCGGTGCCGGTCTTGCCGGCGGCGCTGTAGCCGGCGCCCGCAAACACCCCCCGCGCGGTGCCGCCGGTCACCACGCTTACCAGGCCCTCGCGGATGACCGCGACGTTGGCGGGCTTGTAGCCCAGGTCTTCGCCCGGCGTCCGTAGGATCGACGTGATCTCTCCCGAAACGGTGTCACGCGTGCCCAGCACCAGGTGCGGGCGGTGCTTGATGCCGCCGGCGGCCACGATGCTGGTCGCCTGCGCCAGCTGCAGCATGGTGAAGCTGTTGTAGCCCTGGCCAATGCCCAGCGAGATGGTTTCGCCGGCATACCACCTCTTCGCCTCCGGGCGCTTGTAGGCATTGCGCTTCCATTCGGTGCTGGGCAGCACGCCGCGCAGCTCGCCGTGGATGTCGATGCCGGTGATCTGGCCGAAGCCCAGCGGCTTCATGAAGTCGTGGATCAGGTCCACGCCCATCTCGTTGGCCAGCGAGTAGTAGTAGATGTTGCTCGACACCTGGATCGAGCGGCGCATGTCGACATTGCCCAGGTAGCCTTCCGGGCTGCCGAAGCGGTGCCCGCCGAAATTGAAGTAGCCCGGATCCAGCACCTGGGTGCCGGCCGCGCGCTTGCCGGTCTGCAGCGCCGCCAGCGCCATGAAGGGCTTGTAGGTGGAGCCGGGCGGGTAGGTGCCGCGCAGCGCGCGGTTGAGCAGCGGCTTGTCGATCGACTCGGACAGCTCCTTCCAGCTTTCGGTGTCGATGCCTTCGACAAAGAGGTTGGGATCGAAGGTGGGCTTGCTCACGAAGGCCAGCACCTCGCCGGTCTTGGGATCGATCGCCACCACCGCACCGCGCCGGTCGCCATACATGTCCTCGATGAGCTTTTGCAGCTTGATGTCGATGGCCAGCATCACGGTGTCGCCCGGCGTCGCCGGATGGCTGGCCAGGCGCCGCACGGCGCGCCCGCCGGCCGAGGTTTCCATCTGCTCCACGCCGGTCAGGCCGTGCAGCGGCTTTTCGTAGCTCTGCTCGACGCCCAGCTTGCCGATGTAGTCGGTGCCCTTGTAGTTGGCCTGGTCTTCCTCGGCCCAGTCTTCCATCGCCTCTTTTTCGCGCTGGTTGATGCGGCCGATGTAGCCCAGTACGTGGCTGCCGATTTCGCCGTGCGGGTAGTTGCGAAACAGCCGCGCCTTGATCTCCACGCCGGGGAAGCGGTAGCGCTGGGCCGCGAAGCGGGCAACTTCCTCGTCGGTCAGCCGGGTGCGGATCGGCACCGAATCGAAGCTGCGCGAATCCTCGCGCAGGCGCTTGAAGCGGCGCCGGTCGCGCGGGGTGATCTCCACCACCCCGGTCAGCCCCTCGATGGTTTCCTCGACGTCGCCCGCCTTCGATGGCGTGATCTCCAGGGTGTAGGCCGAGTAGTTGGACGCCAGCACGATGCCGTTGCGGTCCAGGATCAGACCCCGGTTGGGCACCACCGGCACCACGGCCGTGCGGTTGCTTTCGGCCTGTTCGGCCAGGTCCTCATGCCGCACCACCTGCAGGAAGACCAGGCGCGAGGCCAGCAGGCCGAAAGCCACGGTCACCGCCAGCGCGATCACCAGCACGCGCCGGCGAAAGCGCGCCAGGTCGGCGGCGACGTTGCGGATCTCGGTCATGACCGTGCGAGCTTAGAAAGGGGCGCCAGGTTTCACAAGGGCCGGTTGGCGTCCGGCTCCGGCGTGCGGCGCTGCGGCGCCAGCAGCAGCGCGCTGGCCAGCGGCCACAGCGCAGCCTCGATCAGCGGCGCCAGCAGCACGGCCCAGCCCGGAAACACCCCGCCGCCGATGATGCGGATGCTGAGCTCGAGGAAATGGGACAGCGCGAACAGCGGCAGCACCTGCAGCGCCTGCGACAAGACCGGATACCACAAGAGGCGCCGATGGATGGTGATCGCGAAGAAGCCCAGCGTGGTGTAGGACAGCGCATGCTGGCCCAGCATGGCCGACTGCTGCACGTCCATGGCCAGGCCGAACATGAAGGCCGTGCCGATGCTCACCCGCATCGGCTGGTGTACGCCCCAGAACACGATGACCAGCGCCAGCAGGTCGGGCATCCAGGCGATGCGGCCCAGGGGCACCATGTTGATCAGCAGTGCGACGAACAGGCTGACCCACATGAAGACCGGGTTGAGCGGCAGCAGCAGCTGCTGCTGGCCGGGACGCATGATCATGGCGCCTTCCCTTCCGTGCGGGTCGCGGGCGCGGAGGCCGGCTTCTCGGCGGCCTTGTCCGTCTTGGCCTTGCCCTCCGCCTTGGCCTTGTCGCCCTTGGCCTTGTCCGACTTCTCTTTTTCCTTTTTCTTGCTGGCAGCCAGGGGCTCGGGCGCGGCCGGCACGGGGCGCGGCACCTGGGCGCCCACCGGGGCCAGCACCAGCACGTAGCGGGCGCCGGACACGACGGCGATCGGCACGCAGTAGATGCGGGCAAAGGCCGATTCGGCGCGCCGCTCGATGCGCTCGATCCTGGCCACCGGAATGCCGGCCGGATAGACGCCGTCCACCCCGCTGGTGGCCAGAAGGTCGCCTTCGCGCAGGTCGGCATTGGCGCCCATGAAGCGCAGCTCCATGCCGGCGCCGTGCGCGCTGGCGTCGCCAAAGGCCACGCTGCGCGCGCCGGTGCGCGTGTTCTGCACGGGGATGGACAGGTCGCGGTCGATCACCAGCGTGACCTCGCTGGTGAGCGCCTGCACCAGCGTGACCTGGCCCAGCACGCCGTCGGCGTCGATCACCGGCGAGCCGGGCGCGACGCCCTGCGTCTGCCCCTGGTCGATGATGACCTTGCGGGTGTAGGGATCGGCCGCGTCGTACAGCACCTCGGCGGCGCGGCCGGGGGTGGTGGTGGTCTGGCGCAGCTCGAGCAGGGCGCGCAGGCGGGCGTTGTCTTGCGCCATCGCATCGGCCTGGCTGGCGCGCTCGGACTGGCGGGCCAGGGCCCGCAGCGCTTCGGACTCGTTGCGCTGCGCGGTCTGCAGGTCGTCGAAATACTTGCTGCCGCCCAGCACCATCTGCACCGGCTTGAGCGCCAGCCACTGGGCCGGATAAAGGATGGTGCCGACCACGCTGCGGATCGGCTGTACCAGGTGGAAGCGGGCGTCGGCGACCATCAGGAACAGCGCCAGCGCGCTGAAGAAGATCAGCTTGGAAAGCGCCGATGGCCCCTGGTTGAACAGGGGCGGGGCGGTGCGGTCTAGGGTGCCGAGCGGCATGCTTTGTTTATGCCTAGGGCCTGTTCACGCTATTTACGGGGATCGCGTTCGCCCGCATTGGGGCTGGATGCAAGGCGCCCGTGCGCAGCAATGCTAAAGCATTGCAAGCGCGGGCAACGCGGCAGACGGCCCCAATGCGGGCCAACCCGAAGGGAAGGCATGCCAAAGCGGCCAACTCCGCGTTGCACGCCTTGCGTGTGCCAATGCACTCGCGGCGCCGTGCGCCTTGATTTGTCCGCTTTGGCATGCCTTCGCGACCCCGTAAATAGCGTGAACAGGCCCTAGTCCAAAGGACTGTGCGCCGGCGGCGCTTATTCGCTCGTGAAGATGCTGCCCAGCCGGTCCATGCGCTCCAGGGCGATGCCGCAGCCGCGCACCACGCAGGTCAGCGGGTCTTCGGCCACCAGCACCGGCAGGCCGGTTTCCTCGGCCAGCAGGCGGTCCAGGTCGCGCAGCAGCGCGCCGCCGCCGGTGAGCATCATGCCGCGCTCGGCGATGTCGGCGCCCAGCTCAGGCGGGGTCTGCTCGAGCGCGTTCTTGACCGACGAGACGATGTTGTTGAGCGGCTCGGTCAGCGCTTCCAGCACTTCGTTGCTGCTGATGGTGAAGCTGCGCGGCACGCCTTCGGAGAGGTTGCGGCCCTTGACTTCCATCTCCTTGACTTCGGAGCCGGGGAAGGCCGAGCCGATGCTCTTCTTGATGACTTCGGCCGTCGGCTCGCCGATCAGCATGCCGTAGTTGCGGCGAATGTAGTTGATGATGGCTTCGTCGAAACGGTCGCCGCCGACGCGCACGCTGCCCTTGTAGACCATGCCGCCCAGCGAGATCACGCCCACCTCGGTGGTGCCGCCGCCGATGTCCACCACCATCGATCCGCTGGCCTCGGAAACCGGCAGCCCAGCGCCCAGGGCCGCGGCCATGGGTTCTTCGATGAGGTAGACGGAGGTGGCGCCGGCCGCTTCGGCCGCGTCCTTGATGGCGCGGCGCTCGACCTGGGTGGAGCCGCAGGGCACGCAGATGATGATGCGCGGGCTCGGCGTGAGCAGCGTGCGCGGGTGCACCATCTTGATGAACTGCTTGATCATCTGCTCGGTGATGACGAAGTCGGCGATCACGCCGTCCTTCATCGGCCGGATGGCTTCGATGTTGCCGGGCACCTTGCCCAGCATGGCCTTGGCTTCGCGGCCGACCGCCTGGATCACCTTCTTGCCGTGCGGGCCGCCTTCGTGACGAATTGCAACCACCGACGGCTCGTCCAGCACGATGCCCTTGTTGCGGGCGAAGATCAGGGTGTTGGCAGTTCCGAGGTCGATGGCGAGGTCGGTGGAAAAGTACCGACGGAATGCTCCGAACATGTGCAGGATCCTTAAGGGCACGGATGCGCTTCGGCATGCCGCCGCCCTCGTTTTTTCGTTTTGAAGGGGTGGATTGAAACGTTTTTGCCGCAAAAGCCGGCGCGTTCGCGGGGGTTGCGGCAAAGGCGGGATAATACCCGAATCCCCTCTGGATTCAGCATCCGCGGCCCCTTGCGGGCCGCGATTTCAGCCGGTTTTTGCCGGCCTTTCCACCGATGTCCCTGTCCTCTTCCGATATCGCGCGTATCGCCTCGCTCGCCAGACTTGATCTGGGCGCCGACGAAAGCGAGCGCATGCTCACTCAAATCAACGGCTTCTTCGACCTGGTCGAGCGCATGCGCGCCGTCGACACCGCCGGCGTGGCGCCGCTGGCGCACCCCGTGGCTGCCGTTCAGGATGTGACCCTGCGTCTGGCTGACGACGTGGTGACAGAGCCGAACAATCGTGAAGCAAATCAGAAGAGCGCCCCGGCGGTCGAAGCGGGGCTGTTCCTCGTGCCCAAGGTGATCGAGTGAGCGCTATGAGTGACCTGCACCAACTGGGCGTGGCCCAACTCGCGCAAGCCCTGGCCAAGCGCGACGTGTCGGCGGTCGAGACCGCCCAGCACTTCCTGGCCCGCGCCCGGTCGCACCAGGCGCTCGGCGCCTTCGTCTCGATCAACGAGGACGTGACCCTGGCCCAGGCCCGCGCCGCCGACGCGAAGATCGCCGCCGGCAACGCGCCGGCGCTGGCGGGCGTGCCGATCGCGCATAAGGACATCTTCGTCACCACCGATTTCCCGACCACTGCCGGCTCCCGCATCCTGGCGGGCTACCAGTCGCCCTTCGACGCCACCGTGGTGAAGAAGCTGGCCGACGCCGGCGCCGTCACCCTGGGCAAGCTCAGCTGCGACGAATTCGCCATGGGCTCGGCCAACGAGAACGTGGCCGTGCCCGCCGTGGGCAACGACCGGGCCGTGCCGGTGCGCAACCCCTGGGACACCCAGCGCATTCCCGGTGGGTCGTCGGGCGGCAGCGCCGCGGCGGTGGCCGCGCGCCTGGCGCCCGCCGCCACCGGCACCGACACCGGCGGTTCGATCCGCCAGCCGGCATCGTTCTGCGGCATCACCGGCATCAAGCCCACCTACGGGCGTGCCTCGCGCTACGGCATGGTGGCCTTTGCCTCCAGCCTGGACCAGGCCGGCCCGATGGCCCGCAGCGCGGAAGATTGCGCCCTGCTGCTCTCGGCCCTGTGCGGCCCCGACGTCGACCGCGACTCCACGTCGCTGGACAGGCCGGCCGAAGACTATTCGCGCTCTCTGAACGACTCGCTGGAGGGCCTTCGCATCGGCGTGCCCAAGGAATTCCTGGGCGACGGCGTGGCGCCGGGCGTGCGTGCCGCCGTCGAGTCCGCGCTGGCCGAATACGAGAAGCTGGGCGCCAGGCGCGTGGCCATCTCGCTGCCGCGCACCGAACTGTCGATTCCCGTCTACTACATCCTGGCGGCGGCCGAGGCGTCGAGCAACCTGAGCCGCTTCGACGGCGTCAAGTTCGGCCATCGCGCCAGCCACTACCGCGACCTGGCGGACATGTACAGGAAGACGCGCGAGGAAGGCTTCGGCGACGAGGTGAAGCGCCGCATCATGATCGGCACCTACGTCCTCTCGCACGGCTACTACGACGCCTACTACCTGCAGGCGCAGAAGGTGCGCCGCATGATTGCCGACGACTTCCAGAACGCCTTCAAGGACTGTGATGTGATCGCCGGCCCGGCCGCGCCCACGGTGGCCTGGAAGATTGGCGAGCACGGCGACGACCCGGTGGCCGACTACCTGGCCGACATCTTCACCCTGCCCGCCTCGCTGGCCGGCCTGCCGGGCATGAGCGTGCCCGCGGGCTTCGATGATGGCGACATGCAGAAGTCGGGAGGGGGCATCGGCAAGCCGATGCCCGTCGGCCTGCAGCTGATCGGCAACTACTTCGGCGAAGCCAGGCTGCTGAACGCGGCGCACCGCTTCCAGCAAGCGACGGACTGGCACCAACGCACCCCGGCAGGATTCTGAAGAGCATGAGCGAAACCGCAGCAAACCCCTTCGAACAGCAGCAGCAGGGCCGCCCCACCGGCCCGCTGGTGCAAGGCTACGAAGTCATCATCGGCTTCGAGACCCACGCGCAGCTGTCTACCGCCAGCAAGATCTTCAGCCGCGCGTCCACCGCCTTCGGCGCCGAGCCCAACACGCAAGCCTGCGCGGTCGACCTGGCGCTGCCGGGCACCTTGCCGGTGATGAACAAGGGCGCCGTCGAGCGCGCCATCCGGCTCGGGCTGGCACTGGGCAGCACCATCGCGCCGCGCAGCGTTTTTGCGCGCAAGAACTACTTTTATCCCGACCTGCCCAAGGGCTACCAGATCAGCCAGTACGAGATCCCGGTGGTGCAAGGCGGCACGGTGTCCTTCTACCTGGGCGAAGAGCAGAAGACCGTGCGCCTGGTGCGCGCGCACCTGGAAGAAGACGCCGGCAAGTCGCTGCACGAGAACTTCGTCGGCCAGTCGGGCATCGACCTCAACCGCGCCGGCACGCCCTTGCTGGAAATCGTGACCGAGCCGGACATGCGCTCCACGGCCGAGGCCGTGGCCTACGCCAAGGAGCTGCACAAGATCGTGACCTGGATCGGCATCTGCGACGGCAACATGCAAGAGGGCTCCTTCCGCTGCGACGCCAACGTGTCGGTGCGCAGGCCCGGCCAGCCGCTGGGCACGCGCCGCGAGATCAAGAACCTGAACAGCTTCCGGTTCATGCAGCAGGCGATCGACTACGAGATCCGCTGGCAGATCGAGCAGCTGGAAGACGGCTCGCGCGTAGAGCAGGCCACCGTGCTGTTCGACCCCGACACCGGCGAGACGCGCGCCATGCGCACCAAGGAGGACGCGGCCGACTACCGCTACTTCCCCGACCCGGACCTGCCGCCGCTGGCCATCTCGAGCGACTGGATCGAGCGCGTGCGCGCCGCCATGCCCGAGCTGCCACGCGCGATGGCCGAGCGCTACCAGCAGACGCACGGCCTGTCGGCCTACGACGCCACGCAGCTCACGCAAAGCGTGGCGCTGGCGCGCTATTTCGACGAAGCGGTGGCGGCCGGCGCAGCGCCCAAACTGGCCAGCAACTGGATTACCGGCGAGATCGCGCGGCGCCTGAACGCACAGGAAATCGGCATCGAAGCCGCGCCGGTCAGCGCGAAGCAGCTGGCCCAGCTGATCGGCCGCATTGCCGACGGCACGGTGTCGAACAACGCCGCGCGCCAGGTCTTCGATGCGCTGTGGGGCGGCGAGGGCCAGGAAGTGGACACCGTCATCGAGGCCAAGGGCCTCAAGCAGATGAACGACAGCGGCGCCCTGGAAGCGATCGTCGACGAGGTGCTGGCCAAGAACCAGAAGAACATCGACGAATACCGCGCCGGCAAGGACAAGGCCTTCAACGCCCTGGTCGGCCAGGTCATGAAGGCCAGCGCCGGCAAGGCCAACCCGGCCCAGGTCAACGCTTTGCTGAAGTCCCGGTTGGGCTAACGCCGGAAGCCGTGGCCGAGGGCGGCCACAGCCTGGACAGGCGTACCTTTTCCTCGTCGAAGCGCGCGTTGACGCGCCGCTTCTCGTCTTCCTGGTCGCCGATGAAGCGGTTTTGCACCGCCACGCTTTGCTGGATGTCGTCGAGCTGGCGGCGCAGCGAACTGGGCGCCTTGGCGATGTCCTTGGAATAGAACTCCAGCTCCTCGTCGACCTTCTTGCGGTCCACCGCCAGTTCGGACAGGCGCTTCTTCGCGGCCTGGATCACCGCGTCGATCTGGGCCAGCGCCTCGGTCCGCTCGCGCTCGTGGGCGGCCGGGGTCGGGTAGCGGATCAGCAGCGCCCGCTCGCGCCGGCGCTCTTCCTGGGCCCGCAACTGCGCCTGCTGCGCCTGGCGCTCGCGCTCTTCGCGCTCGGCCTGCTCGCGCGCCGTGAAGGTCGGGTCGACCTTGCGCTTGACGGTGCCGCTCGGGTTGAGCTCGCGCTGCTCGCGATCGCTGCAGTCGGCAATGGGCCGGTCCGCGGTGATGGTGCGGCCACGCGCGTCGACGCAGCTGTAGATGCCGACGCCGGCAGCGGCATCGCCGCTGCGCTGTGATGGCTGCTGCTGGGCTTGCACGCCGCAGGCCCAGGACAGCAGCACAAGGCTGGCAACTGCAAGAAACATGGACTGGTGCACCGGCAACACCTCGGACGGTCAGTTGTTGTGTTTGATGTCGAACAAGGCTCGCAAGCTTCAGGCCGCCCCATAGCGGGCCCGGTACGCCAAGACGGCTTCCTTGTGCTCTTGCAGGGCGTCATCCGCCCGGCTGTTCAGATACTGAAGCAAGTCGTCCAAGGTGGCAATCGCGACAACCTGCATGCCCAGTTGCTTGCGCACGTACTGCACCGCGCTGTGGTCGACGTCGACGCCGTTCTCCGTTGCTTTTTCCTGCCGGTCCAGTGCGATCGCCACCGCATGCGGCGTGGCGCCGGCAGCGCGAATCGCGGCGATCGACTCTCTGACAGCGGTGCCTGCGGACATCACGTCATCGACGATCAGCACCCGGCCCTTGAGCTGCGCGCCGACCAGCGTGCCGCCCTCGCCATGGTCCTTGGCTTCCTTGCGGTTGTAGGCAAAAGGAATGTTGCGTCCGCGCCGCGCCAGTTCGGCCGCGACGGTGGCGCCCAGCGGGATGCCCTTGTAGGCCGGCCCGAAGATCATGTCGAACTCGAGGCCGCTGGCGATCAAGCGGTCTGCATAGAATTCGGCCAGCCGTGCGAGCTTGGCGCCATCGTCGAACAGGCCCGCATTGAAGAAGTAGGGGCTCATGCGGCCGGCCTTGGTCTTGAACTGGCCGAAGCGCAGCACCCCCGAATCCAGCGCGAACTGCACGAACTGCTGCGCGATCGAGCCTTCTTCCTTTTTCACATCGTTCAAAGCCATCGGGGACCCTTCCTTGTTCAAACTCACCAGCCTCAACCTCAACGGCTTGCGCTCCGCCACCACCAAGGGCGTCGCCGACTGGGTCGCGGAACTGGCGCCGGATTGTATTTGCATGCAGGAAATCCGCGTCCAGGCCAGCGACATCGAGGGCCGCTTCGAAGAAATGGCGGGCCTCAAGGGGCACTTCCACTTCGCGCAGAAGAAAGGCTACGCCGGCACCGCGATCTACACCAAGCACCTGCCCAGCGACATCGTGGTGGGCTGGGGCGACAGGGAGTTCGACGCCGAGGGCCGGTATCTCGAATTGCGCTTCGACACGCCCTCGCGCAAGTTCTCGGTGATCAGCTGCTACTTTCCCAGCGGCTCCTCGGGCGAGGAGCGGCAGGCAGCCAAGTTCCGCTTCCTGGCCGGCTTCTTCCCGCACCTCACCGCCCTGAAGCGCGAGCGCGAGTTCGTGCTGTGCGGCGACATCAACATCGCGCACCAGGAGATCGACCTGAAGAACTGGAAGGGCAACCTGAAGAACAGCGGCTTCCTGCCCGAGGAGCGCGCCTGGATGACCCGCCTGCTGGACGCCGGCACCGAGGGCGCCGGCCTGGTGGACGTGTACCGCATGCTCAAGCCCGAGACCACCGGCGAGGCCTACACCTGGTGGAGCAACCGCGGGCAGGCCTACGCGAAGAACGTGGGCTGGCGGCTGGACTACCACCTGGCCACGCCGGCCATCGCGCAGCTGGCGCGCAGCGAAGAGATCTTCAAGACCATCAAGTTCAGCGACCACGCGCCGATCACGGTGGACTACGACTTCGCGCTCTGACGTTCCTGCGGCACTTGGCGCCGCGATTCCCGCACTTCGTCGCAATGTGCTGGCTGGTGGCCGGCGCCAGCACGATCGTCGGGGTTCCTTCTTTGGTCAGGAGCCCCGCATGAACTTCTCCCCTCCCCCGGCCCGCCGCCCCGGCGCGCGCGCACTGGGCGCTGCCGCCCTGCTCTTCGCCCCGCTCGTGGCATTGGGCGCCGATCTGCAGCTGAGCGTCGTCGACGGACCCGCGAAGCCGGCCACGCTCTATGTCGCGCTGTACGACAACGCCGACAGCTACGCCGCCGACAAGAAGCTGGCCGCGCAAACCGCGCCGATGCCGGCCGGCAATGCCAAGCTCGCCTTCTCCGGCCTGGCGCCCGGCCGCTACGCGCTGCGCGTGTTCGCGGACGAAAACGGCAACGGCAAGCTCGACACCAACCTGATGGGCATGCCGACCGAGCGCTACGGCTTTTCCAACGATGCCGTCGGCAATCTCGCGGCGCCGGGTTTCGATGCCGCCGCCTTCCAGGTGAAGGCCGATTCCTTGCAGGCCGTCGTCATCCACCTGCGCTGAAGGACCGGCCATGCAAAGACGCGATCTCCTGCGCCTGCTGGCATCGGCTGGCGCCACGCCACTTCTTGCTCCTTTCACCACCCAGGCGGCCGAGCTCGACACTTGGCAGGCCGACTTTGAAGCCTCCACCGCGCCGTGGAAACTGGGCTTCGCCACCCCGCCGAGCGACCTGCCGCTCACGCCGGCCACGGTGCACGGCCGCTTTCCCGATGCGCTGGCCGGCACGCTCTACCGCATCGGTCCCGCCGGGCACGACCTGGGCGGCGAGCGTTATCACCACTGGTTCGACGGCGACGGCATGGTGCAGCGCTTCGTGATCGAAGGCACGCAGGTGCGCCACCAGGGGCGCTATGTCGCCACGCCCAAGCGCGTGGCCGAGCTGCGCGCCGGGCGGCGGCTGACGGAGGCCTTTGGCACCGTGCCGCCGGACGCCAGCCCGCCCACCTCGGCCGACAGCATGAACGTGGCGAACACCAGCGTGCTGCTGGTGCAGCAGGGCGAAGTGCTGGCCCTGTGGGAAGGCGGGTCGGCCACGCGCCTGGACGCGCGGACGCTGGAGACGCTCGGCGTCAAGCGCTGGCACGCCGATCTCGACGGCATGCCCTTCTCGGCCCACCCGAAGGTGGACCCGGACGGCACGGTCTGGAACTTCGGCGTGAGCGCCAGCCAGAGCCTGCTGGCGCTCTACGAGATTGCGCCGGAAGGCCCGTTGCGCCGCGCCGCCGTGGTGCCTGTGGCCGAGCTGCCGATGGTTCACGACTTTGCCGTGACGACGCGGCACCTGGTCTTCCTGATGCCGCCGCTGGTCTACGACAAAGCGCGCAAGCAGGCCGGCGCCAGCTTTCTCGACGCGCATGTGTGGCGGCCGGAACTGGGCATGCGGGCCCTGGTGATCGACAAGAAGGACTGGAGCAAGCGCCAGTCCTTCCAGCTGCCGGCCGGCTTCCTCTTCCATGTGGGCAACGCCTGGGAGGAGACGCAGGTGTCGGGCGGCACGCAAATCCACATCGACTATGTGCGCTCGGACAATGCCAGCTCGGTCTTCACCACCAACCGCGAGCTGATGCGCGGGCGCCGCGTGGTCAGCGCCGAGCCGCACCTGGCCGTCGCCACTTTGAACCTCGCCACGGGCCAGGCCACGCAGGAGGTGCTCGCGCTGGAAGCCGAGTTTCCGCGCATCGATCCGCGCCGCGTCGGCTTGCGCCATCGCAGCGTGGTGCATGCGACGCAACTGGCGGACGGACGGCCGGGCTTTTGCGCCATCGCGCACACCAACGTCGAGACGGGGCGTTCCCAGCGCTTTGTCTACGGCAAGCAGGCGATGGTGGAAGAACATGTCTTCGTGCCGGACGGCAAGGGGCCGGGCTGGATCCTGGGAACCGCGCTGGACCTGGCGCAGCGCAGGACGGTACTGTCCTGCTTTGCGGCCGATCAGCTGGCCGCCGGTCCGGTAGCGCAGGCAACACTGCCCCATGCCTTGCCACTCGGCTTGCACGGAAGCTTTGTGCCCGCCTGAACGCTCGCAAAGTCTGCGGCAAGCGCAGCTCGGCGGCCTCACCCCTTGCCCAGCGGCGGCCGGCCGAACAGGCTGGAGGCGTTGCACAGCGGGCCGAGTTCGGCGGCGGCGGCCAGCAGCACCGGTGCCAGTTCGCGCATCCGCGCCACGCTCAGCCGTGCGCGCGGGCCGGCGATGCTGATGACGCCGATGGCCTCCCGGCGCCGCATCACGGGCGCGGCAATGGCGCTCATGCCCGGCGCGAACACCTGGTCGATCATGGCGTAGCCCTGCACCCGCGCGGCGTGAAGGAAGCCCAGCAGATCCTGCACGGTGGTCGGCGCGTCGGGCCCGTATTCGGCCGGGGTGCCGAAGCCCTGGCGCGTGACCAGTTCCAGCGCCCGCTCGTCGCTCATGGTGAGCAGCCAGGCGTGGCCGGACGCGGTGCAGGACAGGCGCGCATCCATGCCCATGTCGGGGTCGTAGCGCAGGCCCTGGCCGCCAGTGCCCTGCGCCTTGGCGACCCAGGTCAGCCGGTCCTCGTCGACGATGGAAAAGCGCACCAGCTCGCCGGACTTCTGCGCCAGCCGCTGCAGCAGCGGCTGGGCAATGTCGACGGTGCCCGCGCTGCTGAGGTAACCCAGCCCGAGCGAGGCCAGCTTCGTGGTGAGGAGGTAGTCACCCTGCCGGCGCGCCTGGCGCACGTAGCCGCGCCGCTGCAATTCGGCCAGCAGGCGGTGGCAGGCGCCGAGGGGAATGTCGAGTTCGGAAGCCATCAGCGCCAGGGGCAAGCCGTCCGGGTGGCCGGCGAGGTGCTCCAGCAGCGACAGCCCGCGATCCAGTGCAAGGCTCATGAGGCGACGATTTTGCATCAAGAAACGCGTTTCCAATTTGGAAAGCTTTTCACAAGGCGACTCAAGAATCGTCGTCCATGAAAGACAGCATCTTCATCCTCAACGGCCCCAACCTGAACCTGCTTGGCGTGCGCGAGCCGCACCTGTACGGCAGCACGACCCTGGCCCAGGTCGAACAACTGTGCCGCCAGGTGGCCGGCGAACTCGGCCTGGCCTGCGAGTTCCGCCAGTCCAACCACGAAGGCCATCTGGTGGACTGGGTGCAGGAGGCGCGCGAACGGGGCGCGGCGGTGGTCATCAACCCGGCTGGCCTGTCCTTCCGCTCGATTCCACTCCTGGATGCGCTCAAGACGCTCGAAAAGCCGATCGCCGAGGTCCACATCACCAACATCCATCGCCGGGACGCGCTCTACCAGCAGTCGCTGGTGTCGCTGGCCGCCACCGGCGTGATCTGCGGCTTCGGCCCCTACGGCTACGAGCTGGCGATCCGGGCGGTCGCACGGCAGATGGCCGCTGCATCCGACGGCGCGGCCTGACAACGATTCAACAACGAGGAGACCATCGACATGAACCATCGCATCAATCGCCGCTCGGCCCTGCTTGCAGGCGCCGCGCTCGCCGCCACGTCAGCGGCGCCCGCATGGGCCCAGCAGCCCACGCTGCGCTTTGCCGCCGTGTTCTCGGACAAGGACATCCGGGCCGACATGATGAAGATGTTCGCCAAGGACATCGAGGCCGACTACAAGGTGGAGCTGTTCCTCAACTCGACCTTGTTCCGCCAGGGCACCGAGCTGGTCGCCCTGCAGCGCGACAACCTGGAGATGGGCAACATCGGCCCGCAGGACATCGCCAAGCAACTGCCGGCCTGGTCGCTGCTGACATCCGCCTACCTGTTCCGCGACGCCAACCACCTGGCGAAGTTCTTCGCCAGCGACCTGGGCGCGCAGATGAAGAAGATGGTCGAGGACGAGGTCAAGGTGAAGATCCTGGGCCCCACCTTCTTCGGCACACGCCAGGTTGGCCTGAAACCGAAGAAGAAGATCAACGTGCCGGCGGACCTGGCCGGCGTGAAGCTGCGCATGCCCGCCGGCGAGGCCTGGCAACTGCTGGGCCGCTCGCTGGGCGCCAACCCGACGCCGGTGGCCTACGCCGAGACCTACACCGCGCTGCAGACCGGCACGGTGGACGGGCAGGACAACCCGCTGCCCAACGTTCAGAACATGAAGTTCAATGAGGTGATGTCGCAGATCGTGCTGACCTCGCATCTGGTGGGCTATGACCTGCTCACCGTCAACCTGAAGACCTGGCGCGCCATGTCGCCGGCCAAGCAGCAGGCTTTCCAGGCCGCGGCCGACAAGGCCATCGCCTGGAGCACCGCCGAGCACCTCAAGAAAGAGGCGGAACTGGCCGAAGGCTTCAAGCGGGCGGGCCTGGAGGTGTACACGCCGAACATCGCGGCCTTCCGCGAGCACGCGCAGAAGGTCTACCTGGCCTCGGACGATGCCAAGGCCTGGCCGCCCGGCATGCTGGACAAGATCAACGCGATGAAGTGAGGCTTGACGCCCGCATGCTTGCACGCTCCTTTTTGCGACGCCTGGCCGACGGCGTCGCAGCCGCCCTGCTGGCGGTCATCTTTGTCGCCTTCATCCTGCAGATCGCCCTGCGCTACGTGTTCGACTGGCCCGTGGGCTGGACGGCGGAACTGTCCGTCATCTGCTGGCTCTGGCTGGTGCTCTGGGGCGCAGCCTTCGTGCTGAAAGACGATGAAGAGATCCGCATCGACCTGCTGGCGCAACTGCTGGGGCCGCGCGCCGGCGCGGCGATACAGGTGCTGGGCGCCATCGGCATCGTCGTGCTGTTCGGCATGTCGCTGCCGGCAGCCTACGAGTACGTGCGCTTCATGAAGGTGGAGAAGACTTCGTACCTGCATGTGCGCTTCGACGTCCTCTTCTCGATCTACATCCTCTTCTCGGTGGCAGTGATCGGCCGCCATTTCTGGAACCTGGTCCTGCTGCTGCGCGGCAAGCCTTCCGCGTCTTCCGGCTCGGCCTCTTCATGAATTTCACCAGTCCCTTCTCGCTGGCCCTCGCGGCCATCGTCGGCCTCAGCCTGTTCGGCGTGCCCGTCGGCCAAGCCATGATCGGCGGCTCCGTGCTGTACCTGTACCTCAAGGGCATGGACATGGGCGCGGCCGCCGAGCAACTGCTCAACGGCACCTACAACAGCTTCCTGCTGCTGGCCATCCCGCTGTTCATCCTGGCGGCCACCTTCATGAGCAGCGGCACCGTGCTGGACCGGCTGCTGCGCTTTTGCAACGCCATCGTCGGGCGCTTTCCCGGCGGGCTGGCGCAGGTGAACGTGCTGCAGAGCATCGTGTTCGCCAGCATGTCGGGCTCGGCGCTGGCCGACGCGGCCGGTTCCGGCAAGCTGATGCAGTCGATGATGACGCGCGGCGGAAAGTACCCGCCCGCCTTCGCCGCCGCGCTCTCGGCCGTCTCCTCGGTCATCGGCCCGGTGCTGCCGCCATCGATCCCGCTGGTGCTCTATGCCCTGGTGTCGGGCACCTCCATCGGCTATCTCTTCATCGCCGGCGTGGTGCCGGGCCTGCTGCTTGGCGCGGTGCAGATGGCGCTGATCTACTTCCAGGCGAAACGGCGGGGCTTCCCCATCGAGGAGAAGGTGCCGCTTGCCGACATGCCGCGCATCACGCGCGAGGCCTTCCCGGCGCTGATGCTGCCGGTCATCTTGCTGGGTTGCCTTTACACCGGCATCACCACCCCGACCGAAGCGGCGGGCCTGGCAGCGGCCTATGCCCTGTTCATTTCGGTGGTGCTCTACCGCAGCCTCGGCTGGCGCGACATCTACGACTCGCTGATGACCAGCGCACGCCTGAGCATCTCCATCGGCATGCTGATCGCGGGCGCGCTGGTCTTCAACTTCGTGATCACGGCGGAGAACATTCCCGCCAGCGTCAGCGGGATGCTCAAGGGCATCGACATGTCGCCACTGGGCTTCCTGCTGGTGGTCAACCTGATCCTGCTGCTGCTGGGCTGCTTCCTGGAGGGCTCCACCATCATCCTGGTGATCCTGCCGGTGCTGCTGCCCACGGCGACGGCACTCGGCGTCGATCCGGTGCACTTCGGCGTGATGGCGGTGCTCAACATCATGATCGGGCTGGTCACGCCGCCCTACGGGCTGCTGCTGTTCATGATGTCGAAGATCGCCGACGTTTCGCTGAGCGAGCTGGTGCGCGAGGTCATGCCCTACCTGCTGGTGATGATCGGCGCACTGGCCGCGGTCACGCTGCTGCCGGACGTGGTGCTGTACCTGCCGCGGCTGGCCGGCTACGCGGGCTAGGCCTTCGCGACCAGGGGACTGGGTGGCTTGAAGTCCTCATGAAGTCGAATGCCGCGCCATGTGCATCTGGTGCAGGGTGATCTTGCGCACCTCCGCCTGGCTGGTCTCGATGTGGGCGCGCAAGAGCATGGCGGCCTGGTCCCCGCGGTTGGCGCGGATGGCCTTGAGGATCTTGGCGTGCTCGTCGTAGGTGGCGTCGATGCGCCGCTGCATGGTGAAGTCGAGCCGGCGAATGATGCGGATGCGTTCGGTCACGTCGCGGTGGATGCGCGCCATCTCTTGGTTGCCGGCGGCGGCCACCAGCGCGCAATGGAATTCCTCGTCCCATTGCGCCACCTGCACCGGGTCGCTGCTGCGTTGCGCGGGCGGCACCCCCCAGATGGCGGCCAGCGAAGCCAGCAAGTCGCGGTCGACCCGCTGCCCGCTCTCGCACAAGCGGTGCACCGCCGTGGTCTCCAGCACCATGCGCAGGTCGTAGAGCTGCTCGAACTGGTCGAAGTCGAAAGGCAGCACGCGCCAGCCGCTGCGAAACAGCACTTCGACAAAGCCTTCCTGCTGAAGACGGATCAGCGCCTGGCGCACCGGCGTGCGCGAAACACCCAGGCGTTCGCTGATCTCGTTCTCGGTGAAGCGGTCGCCTGGCACCAGCCGAAACTCCGCGACGTCGCGCTTGAGCTGCGCATAGACCTCGTCGGCGCGCGTGCGGAACACCGCGGCCTCGCCTGCAGCCGAGGCGGCGGAACTGGAAGAAGAGGGACGGACGATGGACACGACAAGCAGATCTTAGGCTTTGCCCAGCGCCGCCAACAAGTTGCCGCTGGGCGTCGTCCAGCCCACGATGCCGCCCTGGGCGCGCACCATGTCCAGGGTCGCGGACTTGAACTGCGGGAAGTAGCTTTCGGTGCAGTCTTCCAGCAGCAGGCAGTCGTAGCCGCGGTCGTTGGCTTCGCGCATGCTGGTCTGCACGCACACCTCGGTGGTCACGCCCATGAAGACGAGCTTGCGCACGGCCCGCTCCTGCAGCCGGGCCTGCAGCGGCGTGGCATAGAAGGCGCCCTTGCCGGGCTTGTCGATGACGATTTCCAGGGCGGCGGGCTTGAGCGCATCGATGATCTGGTTGCCCGGCTCGCCGGCAACAAGGATGCGGCCCATCGGCCCTTCGTCGCCGATGCGCAAGGCGGGGTTGCCACGGTTGCGCTTGGCCGGCGGGCAATCGGCCAGGTCGGGCCGATGCGCCTCGCGCGTGTGCACCACCAGGCCGCCGGCCTGGCGCCAGGCGGCCAGCACGGCCCGGCAGGCCGGCACGATGGCGCCCAGCCGGCCCACGTCGTTGCCAAGGCTTTCGCCAAAGCCACCCGGTTCGATGAAGTCGCGCTGCATGTCGATGATGACCAGCGCCGTGCGATGCACCTCGAAGTCGAAGGCGAAAGGCTGGGCGTCGACGTGCAGCAGCTTCATCGTCATGGAAACCTCAGGCGGCGCGTTGTGGATGATGGTGCCCGCCGCCCATGTGGGCGCCCAGCACATGGCGCTCGGCGCTGGCGGCCGGCGCCTCGAAGACGATGCGGCCTTCGCTCATCACCACGATGCGGTCGGCCAGCGCGAGCAGTTCGTCCAGGTCTTCGCTGATGAGCAGCACCGCGCCGCCGCGGGCGCGCACGTCGACGATGCGGGCATGGATCTCGGCGACCGCCGCAAAGTCCAGGCCGAACACCGGGTTGGCCGCGATCAGCACCGAGATTTCGCCGGCCAGTTCGCGCGCCAGCACCGCGCGCTGCACGTTGCCGCCCGACAGGCTGCGGATGGGCGCATCTTCGCCCTGGGTCTTGACACCGTATTCCTTGATCCACGCGCGCGCCCGGCTGCGCCAGGCCGGAAAGTTCAGCACGCCGCGCCTGGCCAGCGGCGCTTCGTCGAAGTCGCGCAGCGCCATGTTCTCGGCCACGCTGAGCTCGGCCACGCAGGCATTGCGCAGGGGCTCCTCCGGCAAGCTGCGCACTTTCAGGCGACGGTTCTCTTCGCGCCGCGCGTTGTAAGGCTGGCCGTTGACGCGCACGCTGCCGCCCAGGCGCGCGCGCTGACCGACCAGGGCCTCGACCAGCTCGCGCTGGCCGTTGCCCGACACGCCGGCCACGCCGAGGATTTCGCCGGCGCGCACCTGCAGGTTGAGCTCGTGCACCGCCAGCGTGCCGCGGTCGCCCTGCGCACGCAGATTGACGACCTCCAGGGCGACGGGAGCAGCGGCGGCAACCGGCGCCGCCAACGCGGCGCGCACGGCAGCCGGTGCCGTCTCGGCTGCCACCTCGGCCGAGACGGCGTCGGAATTGGCAGCCACGCCCATCATGGCAGCAGCCAGTTGCGCCGGCTGCGTGCTGGCCACGCTGCAGTGCTGCACCCCCTTGCCCCGGCGCAGAACGGTGACGGCGTCGGCATAGGCCATCACCTCGCGAAACTTGTGCGTGATGAGGAGCACCGTGCACCGGCCGCTTTTGGCGAACTCGCGCACATGACCCAGCACCTCGTCGGCCTCTTGCGGCGTCAGCACCGAGGTCGGCTCGTCCAGGATCAGCAGGCGCGGCTTCAGGTACAGCTGCTTGAGCAGTTCCAGCTTCTGCTTTTCGCCGGCGGCCAGTTCCGAGGGGCGCGCGTCCAGGTCCAGCGTGAAGGGCGTGGTGGCCAGAAATTCCGCGAGCTCGGCGCGCTTTTGCTTCCAGTCGATCACCGCCGGCGTCTGGCCGCCGGCCAGCAGCAGGTTCTCGGCCACCGTCATGCCTGGCGCCAGCGTGAAGTGCTGGTAGACCATGCCGATGCCCAGCTGGCGCGCGACGATCGGGTTGGCGATGTCCTGCTCGCGCCCGTCGACGAGGATGCTGCCCTCTTCCGCCACCTGGAAGCCGGCCACGCATTTCACCAGCGTGCTCTTGCCCGCGCCGTTCTCGCCCAGCAGCGCATGCACGCTGCCGGGCTCGACGCGCATGGTCACGTGGTCCATGGCGGTGAAATTGCCGAAGCGCTTGGTCAGCTCGAAGGTGTCGAGCGCCAGGGCACCGCTGGCACGCGGAGAAGGGTCGAGCGGCGCGATCATGCGTGGGTACCCCGCGCGTGCAGTGCTTCGAGCAGTGCCCTGGAGGTGGCGTGCGCGCCGAACACGCCGCCCTGCATGGTGATCATCTTCAGTGCCGCCAGGTGGTTGCCGGGGTCTGTGGCGGCGGTGCAGTCCGACAGCAGCAGGCATTCGAAACCGCGGTCATTGGCGTCGCGCAAGGTGGTGTGCACGCACACGTCGGTGGTGATGCCGGTGAGGATCAGGTTCTCGATGCCGCGGGTACGCAGCACGAGTTCGAGGTCGGTGGCGTAGAAGGCGCCCTTGCCGGGCTTGTCGATCACCACTTCCTGCGGCAGCGGCGCCAGCGCCGGGATGATTTCCCAGCCCGGCTCGCCGCGCACCAGGATGCGCCCGCAGGGACCGAGATCGCCGATGCCCACGCCCTCGGCGCCGATGCGACGCGAGCGCCAGCGCTTGTTGGCCGGCAGGTCGGCCAAGTCGGGCCGATGGCCCTCGCGCGTGTGGATGACGTGAAAGCCCAGCGCGCGCAGGCTGGCCAGCGTGCGGCCGATCGGCTCGATCGGCGCCTGCGTCAGCGACAGGTCGTAGCCCATCACGTCGACATAGCCGCCCTTGCCGCAGAAGTCGGTCTGCATGTCGATCACGACCAGCGCCGTGTTGTCGGGCCGCAGCTGCCCGTTGTAGGGCCAGGGATAGGGATCGGCGGCGACATGGCGTTCGGTCATGGTCATCTTGCGGAAGAAAGCTCGCCGGGGCTGCCGGCTGCAACGCTGCCGGGCTTGCAGCTCAGGTAGAGGATCACCAGGGTCAGCACATAGGGCACCGTGTTGAAGAGGTGATAGCCCCAGCCGATGCCCACCGACTGCAGTGCCGGCCCGATGGCGCCCGCGCCGCCGAAGAGCAGCGCCGCACCGACGCAGCGCAACGGGCTCCAGCGCGCGAAGATCACCAGCGCCACCGCGATCAGCCCCTGGCCGCTGGAGATGCCCTCGTTCCAGCTGCCCGGATAGAAAAGCGTGAGCGACGCGCCACCCAGCCCGGCGATGAAGCCGCCCGCCGTGGTCGCTGCGATTCGGATGCCGGACACGGAATAGCCCAGGGCCCGCGCCGCGCTGGCGGAATCGCCGGCCAGGCGCACCAGCAAGCCGGCGCGGGTGCGCGCGAAGCCCCACCACAGCAGCAGCGCCAGCGCGATGCCGATGGGAACCAGCGCATTGACTTGCAGCGCGGCGCGCACCGCCGCATTGCTGCTCCAGTCGCCCAGTGGAATGGCCGGAATCTGCGGCGCCTGCGGCTGGATCAGTGGCTTGCCCAGGTAGAAGGCCAGGCCCGTGCCCAGCAGCATCAGCGCGATGCCGGTGGCCACGTCGTTGACGCGGTCGAGCGAGCACAGAAGGCCGTGCAGCAGCGCCAGCAGCGCGCCCGCGCTGGCGCCGATCAGCACGCCCAGCCAGGGCGAACCCGTGAGATAGGCGCCGCCGAAGGAGGCCATGGCCGACAGCACCAGCACGCCTTCCAGGCCCAGGTTGATGCGGCCCGATTTCTCGGTGAGGCATTCGCCGAGGCTGACGAAGAGGAAGGGAGCGCCGACGCGCAGCGCGCCACCGACGATGCCCGCAAAGAGCGCGATCCACTGATCGGCGCTCACGTGGGTGCTTTCTCAGGCATGCGCAAACGCAAGCGGCGCGCCGTGACGCGCTTCCAGTCCACCATGCGCAGCCCTTCGCTCGCCAGGATCAGCACGAATGCAATGCCCTGCAGCACCAACACCGACGCATCGGGCAGCCCGAGCCGCCGCTGCAGCATGCTCCCCGCTGCGCCGAAGCCGCCGAAGAGAATCGCCACCGGAATGATCGCGAAGGGGTTGTGGCGTGCGATGAAGGCCACCAGGATGCCCGCGTAGCCGTAGCCGGCGATCAGCGAGGCATTGGCGTTGGTGTGCACCGCCGCCACCTCCACCGCGCCCGCCACGCCGGCACAGGCGCCGCCGATGGCGCAGGCGCCGATGATGAGCCTGCTAGCCGGCAGGCCCACCAGTTGCGCGGCACGCGGATTGCCGCCCACCACCCGCACCGAGAAGCCCGATGGCGTGGCGCGCAGCCAGAAGCCCAGCGCGATGCAGGCGACGACGCCGATCACCAGGCCCCAGTGCACGTCGGAGCCCGCAATGCCGCCGATCAGGAGGCCCGCGTCCAAGGAGTGCGTCGATGGCTTGTTCAGGCTGGCGGGGTCGCGCAGCATGCCTTCCACCAGGTGCTTGAAGATGCCGATGGCGATGTAGGCCAGCAGCAGGCTGCTGATGGTCTCGTTGATGCCGCGGTACTGGCGCAGCCAGCCGGCCAGCGCGATCCAGGCGGCGCCAACGATGGCGCCGGCGATGCAGGCGATCAGGCTGCCGAACATGTTGAAGGGCAGTGGCACCGCATGCGCCGCCGCCGCGCAAGCCAGGCCACCCAGCACCAGCGCGCCTTCGCCGCCGATCACCACCAGCCCGGCGCGCGCCGGAATGGCCACGCACAGGGCGGTGAGCATCAGCGGCGCCGCCCGCTGCAGCGTGTTCTGCCAGGAGAACCAGTCGCCGAACGCGCCCTTGAACAGGATGAACCACACGTCCAGCGGATTGACGCCGGCGAAGGAGACCAGCAGGCCAAACAGCAGCAGCGCCGCTGCAATGGCTGCCGTTGGCAGCGTGAATTCGCGAAGTGCGGCGGGCATGGGTTCAGAGCGCCCCTGCGACGCCTTCGACCAGGTAGTTCATCTTCTCGAGCTCGACGTCGGTCTGCTTGAACGACTTGCCCACGGGCACCACCACCACGCCCTTGTTGTCCTTCAGCCCACCCTTGAAGATGTCGAAGCTGCCCGCGATCATCTTGGCCTTGATGTCCTCGGCCTGCTTCTTCGCGGCCTCCGGCACCATCGGGCCGTAGGCGGACATCTTCACGAAGCCCTCCTTCAGGCCGCCGCGCAGGAAGTTGGGATGCGGCTTGCCGGTTTGCGCCGCTTCCAGGATGGCCTTGTAGGCGGTGATCCAGTTCCACTCGGCACCGGTGAGGTAGGCGTTGGGCGCCAGCTTGGCCTGGCTGGCGTGGTAGCCGCAGACCATCTTGCCGCGCTTGGCCGCCGTCTCGACGATCACCTTGGGGCCGTCCACGTGCATGGTGAACACGTCCACGCCCTGATCGGCCAGGCTGTTGGTGGCCTCGGCCTCCTTCACCGGCATCGACCAGTCGCCGGTGAAGATGGCGGCGCAGGTGATGGACGGGTCCACCGAGCGCGCGCCCAGCGTGAAGGCGTTGATGTTGCGCAGCACCTGCGGGATCGGCTTGGCCGCGATGAAGCCGATCTTCTTGGATTTGCTCATGTGCCCGGCGATCACGCCGTTGAGGTACTGGCACTCGTCGATGTAGCCGAAGAAGCTGCCCGCGTTCTTGGGCTTGCCTTCGGACCAGAGGCCGCCGCAGTGGGCGAAGCGCACGTCGGGGTTCTTCGGCGCCAGCGCCAGGATGTGCGGATCGAAGTAGCCGAAGGAGGTGGGGAAGAGCAGCTTGGCGCCGTCCTGCGAGATCATGCCGGTCATGGTCTTCTGCACGGCCGCGGTCTCGGGCACGTTCTCTTCCTCGACCAGCTTGACGCCCGGCAGCTTCTTCATCTCGGCCGCGGCCATGGCGTGCGCCTGGTTGTAGCCGTAGTCGTCACGCGGGCCGACGTAGATCACGCCCACGGTGATCGGCTTGGCCTGTGCCTGCGCCAGCGTGCTCCAGCCGCCGAGGGTGCCGGCCGCGCCGAGTGCGGCCAGGGACTTCATGGAATCGCGACGATTGACTTTCATCTGCATGGGGCTCTCCTGAAGAAGGTGGCTGACGATCTTGGATACAAGTCTGGATGCATAAAGCGTGCCGGTGAAAGGAGGCCCGCTCGATCGCCTTCGCGCATCAAGGCGGTGCGGATTCAGCCCAGCAGGCTCACGTGCGCCGCCACCACGCGCCAACCTTGCGCGGTGCGCGCCCAGGTCTGGGTCTGGCGGCCATCGCGCGTGCTGCCGATGCGGCGAAACTCGATGGCGGTGTGGGCGAAGTCGCGGCCGTAGGTGGTGATGACGGTGCGCAGCACCGCGCGCGCCAGCCCTTGGGCCGGCCGCGCGGCACGAAAAGCCTGGATGGCGTCGTAGCCGTACAGGTTCTCGCCGGCGCCGTAGCGCAAGGTCAGCGGGCTTGGCCAGAACAGCGCATCGAGCACCTCGACCTTGTTGTCGACCAGCGCATCCTCGTAGCGCGCGAAGGCGGCCGTGACCTCGGCCAGCACCTCGGGAATGTCGATGTCCTTGCCGGGATCGATCACGATGGGTCTCCAAGTTGCGCCACCGGCGAACAGGCCACGCCGGCTGCTTCCAGCGCGGCTGCCACGCGCAGCACCAGGTCTTCGCGCCAGGGCGCGGCGATCACCTGCACGCCGATCGGCAGCGGCGCGGCGCCCGCCTCGCCGCCCCACACCGGCACCGCGCACACCGGCAAGCCGATGCAGGAGATGGGCTGCGTCAGCACGCCCATGTTGGGCCGCACCGGCAAGCGCTGGCCGTTGATCTCGAACCATTCGCGGCCGATCGGCGTGGCGGCGCACGGCGTGGCCGGTGCCAGCAGGATGTCGAAGCGCTCGAACACGCGCGCCACGCCTTCCGCATAGAGCCGGCGCACCCGCTGGGCGCGGGCGATCCAGGCGGCCGGCAGCAGCGTGCCAGCCAGGAACCGGTCGCGCGACAGTGGCTCGAAGTCCTGCGGCCGGGTGCGAAGGTCTTGCAGATGCAGCGCCGCTCCTTCCGAATTGGTGATGAGGAAGGCGGCCGCGCGACCGGCCTGCACCATCGGCAGTTCCACCGTCTCGCCAGCGCCCAGCGCGGCGGCGGCGCGGTCGACCGCCGCCAGTGCCTCGGGTACGGCGCGGGTGCGAAAGAAGCCGCCCAGCACGCCGATGCGCAATCCCTGCGCGCCTTGGTTCATCAGTGGCGTGACTGGCTCCGCCACGCGCTGCGCACAACCCGGGTCGCGCAGCCGCCCCGTCTCCGGCCCCTGCATCGCGTCATAAGCCAGCGCCAGGTCGCGCACCGAACGGGCAAAGGGCCCCAGGTGGTCCAGGCTGGACACGAAGGGATAGGTCCCGCTGCGCGGCAGGCGCCCGAAGGTGGGCTTCAAGCCAAAAACGCCGCACAGCGAGGCCGGCACGCGGATCGAGCCGTTGGTGTCCGAGCCCAGTGTCAAAGGCACCTGCCCCGCCGCCACCGCCGCGCCGGAGCCGCCGGAGGAGCCGCCGGCAATGCGTTCGAGGTCGTGCGGGTTGCGCACCGGGCCGACATGGCTGTTCTCGGTGGTGAAGCCGTAGGCGTACTCGTCCATGCTGAGCGCGCCCACCAGCACCGCGCCGGCGGCCTCCAGGCGCTGCACCAGCGCAGCGTCGGCCCGGGCCGGCGGGCTCTCGCGCTCGATCTTCGAGCCGGCCAGTGTCGGCAGGCCCTCGATGTCGAACAGGTTCTTCACGGCGAAGGGCACGCCGAGCAGGGGCAGCGCGCGCGTCGGCGCGGCAGCGCCGCCGGCCAGTTGTGCATCGAGCGCGGCGGCGCGCTGCAGGGCGCGCCGCCCAGTGCGATCGGTGAAGGCATTGACCCTGCCGTCGGTGGCCTCGATGCGCGCCAGACTGGCCTGCACCAGTGCGCTGGCGCTGACCTCGCCCCTGCGCACCGCGTCGGCCATGGCGGCCGCGTCCTTCAGGAGCAGTTCGCTGGCCGCGCTCATTGGACAACCTCCGCCCTGCGGGCTGCGGTATTCGCCTTGGGAGCGGCCCGGCGGGGGCTCATGGCTTCGACCTCGCAGGCACGTGCGGCGTGAAGTTGACCGCCGGCTCCACATGCGGATCGAGCGGCACCGAATCCAGCAGCGCAGCCATCTCCGCCGCCAACGCAAAGTAGCGCAGCACCCCGGCCCGGTGCTCGGGCCGCAGCTGCAGGTCCAGCGCGACGGCGCTGGCATCGACGTAGGCTTCGATCTGCTCGGGCGACATGGCGCTTCCTTCCTGCGGCGTCATCGGCGCACTTCGCGCTGGAAGATTTCCAGGCTGCGCTTCTTGGCGGCGACGAAGCTCGCCTCGCTCAGCGTCTCCACGGTGCGCGGGCGGGCGTCGTTGTAGGCCAGGATCTCCGCCACGCGGGTCGGCCGCTTGGTCAGCAGCAGCACCTGGTCGGCCAGGTACACCGCCTCCTCCAGGTCGTGCGAGACCAGCAGCATCGTGGTGCCGGTCTGCATGAACACTTCCTGCAGCTTCTCGCGGATGAAGAGCGTCATCTCGAAATCGAGTGCCGAGAAGGGCTCGTCCAGGAACAGCACCTCGGGCTCGGGCGCCAGCGCTCGCATGATGGATGCGGTCTGCTGCTGGCCGCCCGACAGTTCGTAGGGATAGCGCTTGAGGTCGAACTTGACGTCGAAGGACGCCACCAGCTCTTCCATCCGCCGGTCCACCTGCGCCTTGCTGCGCCCTTCCAGCTTGAGCGGGTAGGCGATGTTGTCGATGGTGCGCATCCACGGAAACATCGCCTCGCGGTAGTTCTGGAACACGTAGCCGATCTTGCTGTCCTTGAGCGACTTGCCGTCGAACAGGATCTCGCCCGCGTCGATCGGGATCAACCCGGCGATCATGTTGATCAGCGTCGACTTGCCGCAGCCGTTGGGCCCGAACACCGAGACGATGCGGTTCTTCGGAATGTCGAGGTCGAAGTTCTCGTACAGCGGCCAGCCGGCGAAGTACTTGGTGAGGCCGCGGATGGTGATGTGCGTGCCGGCCGGGCCGGGCACGAAGGCGGGCTTGGGCACGTCGGCATAGACCGGGCCGTTGATGACGTTGTCGATGCTTCTCATCAGCGTCCGCTCCAGTGCACGATGCGCCGTTCCAGCACGAGGAAGAGGATGTTGAGCAGGTAGCCCAGCGCCCCGGCCGCCAGGATCGAGGCGTACATGTCCTTCACGTTCATCACCTGCTGCGAGTTGATGATGCGGTGGCCCAGGCCGGAGTCGGAGCCGATGAACATCTCGGCCACGATCACGATCACCAGCGCCATCGAGACGGCCGAGCGCAGGCCGACGAAGGTGGGCTGCAGGCTTTCCCACACCAGCACGTCGCGGAAGATCTGCCAGCGCGAGGCGCCCATCACCTTGGCCGCCATCACCCGCTGCTTGCGCGCGTTCATCACGCCATAGGCGCTGTTGAACACCACGATGAGCAGAGCGCCGAAGGCGGCGATGGCCACCTTGTTGACGTCCGACACGCCGAAGATCATGAGGAACAGCGGGATCAGCGCCGACGAGGGCGTGGAGCGGAAGAAGTCGATCAGGAACTCGACGCTGCGATAGGCCTTCTCGTTGCTGCCCAGGAGCACGCCCAGCGGCACGCCGACCAAGGCTGCGATGAGGAAGGCCTGCAAGGTGCGCCACACGGTGACGGCGAAGTCGCCCAGCAGCGGCCCGCCGGCCAGGCCGGTGAGCAGGGTGGCGATGGTGTCGGCCGGCATCGGCAGCAGGATGGGCTTGATGAAGCCCAGCCGCACCGCCAGGTCCCAGGCGATGAAGAGCAGCACCGGGCCGATGAAGGGCAGCGCCTTCAGCCAATGCGAGGGGCGCGGCACGGCGGGGGCCTGCACGCCGACGGCAGGCGGGCGCCAGGGCGCGGCGCTGGATGCGGGCTCTGCCATCGCCTTATCCCTTGTAGAGCATGGAATCGACCATCAGCCGCGAGGAGAAGATGCCCTTCTCGGCGAACAGGTCGAAGAACTTCTGGAAGTGGGCCACGTCGGCCGGCGTGAACTCGTTGTAGAGCGTGTAGGCGGCCAGCGGCACCTCGCCGGTGAGCGGGCCCTCGATCGCGGTGTAGCCCTTGAGGTACTGGCGCGCTTCGGCCGGCTTGCTGCGCACGTGCTGCACGCCCTGCGCATAGGCGCCGATGAATTTCTTGGCGGCCTCCGGGTTCTTCCTGATGAAGGCCGAGGTGAGCGAGGCCGAGCCGCCGAACCACGGCGCCATCGGATCGCCCAGCACGTACCGGGCGATCACGCCGGCTTCCAGCACGCGCGTGCTGCCATTCAGGCGGCCGATGGTGCCGGTGGGCTCCAGCGTGTAGCAGCCGTCGACCTGGCCGGCCGCGAGAGCCGCCACGTGCTGGCCGATGGGCAACTCCACCACTGTGGCGCCGGTGGCGCCGCCGCGCTCGAGCACCGTCTTGGCCAGGGTCACGTTCTGGATGCCGGGGCCCGAGGCGACGCGCTTTCCCTTCAGGTCGGCCATCACCTTGGCGCTGCTGGCGCTGGGCACCAGCACCTGGTCCAGCACATTCTTCGCGTTGCTCGGGTTGGAGCAGAAAATCTTGAAGGACCCCGGCGCAGCGATCTCGCCGATGGCGATGTTGGCCGAGCCGGTGCCGTTGGCGCTGCCGTCGCATCGCTCGGCCAGCATCGCTTCCATGATCTGCTGCGCACCGGCGTAGCGCTGCACTTCGACCTCGATGCCGGCGGCCTTGAAGAAGCCCTGTTCCACCGCCGCATAGAAGGGCAGGCCGGCGGCGATCGGCCAGTAGCCCACGCGGATCTTGGTAGCGCCCTGGGCGCGCACGATGGCCGGCGCCGCCAGTGCGGCCAGGCCGGCCGCGCCGGCTTGCAAGAGCTGCCGGCGCTGACTGGAAGCGGGGGAAGATGGCTTGCTGCTGCGTTTCATGAAGAGCTCCTGCAAAAAAAGAGGTGGTGGACGATCCGATTCAGGGCGCGCTTTGCAGCTGCCGCGATTCGATGTAGCGGCGCCAGCCGCCCAGATGCGTGATGTCGGTGGCGCCCTGCGCGGCCAGCGCCTCGCAGACGAAGCCCTGCACGCTGCTGCCGTCGGCCAGCTGCAGGCTGCCGATGCCCAGCGGCGCCGGGATCAGCGCGACGAAGCTGCCGTAGTGCGCCAGCGGCATCTCCCACACCTCCACCGCGATGGCAGCGCCCTCTGCCGGCGGCACGCGCACCAGGCCCGGCTTGGGCGGCAGGGTGGCGGGCAAGGCGTAGAGGCGGTATTGCGCGGCGGTTTGCGTTTTTTCCACCAACACGGCGCCGCGCTCTGCAAGCTGCCAGTTCAGCGGCATGCCCGACAGGTGCGCGCCCACCACCGCGACCTTCACCGTCGCCGGCCTGTCGAGCCCCGGCAGTTCGATCGCCGGCGGCAGCGGCTCGCCGGTGGCGCCCTGCGCGAGGCCTGTGGCATGGTGATAGCGCTGGCCAAGCTCGGCCAGCTGCAGGTCGCTGCCGCAAGGCCCGACCAGCGTGATGCCGAAGGGCAGGCCATCGGGACGCAGGCTGCTGGGCACCGAGAGGGCCGCGTAGCCCAGCAGGTTGACGAAGTTCGTATAAGTGCCCAGGTTGCGGTTGAGCGTCACCGGGTCGGCCTGCATCGCGTCGATGCGGTAGTGCGTGGGCGCGGTGGGCAGCAGCAGCACGTCGATGGATCGCCACATTGGCGCTGCCTGCTGCGCCAATGCCTGCAGCTGTGTCTGCGCGTCGGCAAGGTCGGCGGCGCTGTAGCTGCGCCCCTTCGCCAGGATGCCGCGCACCGGCTCCATCACCTGGTCCTCATGCGCATCGAAGAACTCGCGCACCGCGGCGTAGCGCTCGGCCACCAGCGCGCTGTCGTAGAGCAGCTCGGCGGCCTGGGCCAGTGGCGTGTAGTCGATCTGCACCGCTGCGCCGCCCAGCGCCTGCAGGCGCGCGACGGCCTCGTCGAAAGCTGCCGCGGCGGCCAGATCGCCAAAGAACTGCAGCTGCGACGGCACGCCGAAGCGAAAGCGCGGCGCCAGTGGCTCGCACTTCAGAACCAGCGCACGCGCATACGGATCCTGCGCATCGAAATCGATGGCCGCCGTCAGCACGCGCACAGCCAACTGCACGCTGCGCGCAAAGATGGACACGCAATCCACGCTCTGCGCCGCCGGCACCACGCCGCGCGCGCTCAAGAGGCCCTTGGAGGGCTTGAGTCCCACGATGTTGTTGAGGCCGGCCGGCACGCGCCCCGAGCCCGCCGTGTCCGTGCCCAGGGCAAAGTCGACCTGGCCGGTGGCCACCACATACGCCGAGCCGGAGCTGGAGCCGCCCGACACGTAACGCGCATCGAAGCTGTTGGGCACCGCCCCATAAGGCGAGCGCGTGCCGTTCAGCCCACAGGCGAATTGATCCAGATTGGTCTTGCCCAGCACGGCCGCACCGGCGTCGAGCAGCCGCTGCACCACATGCGCGTGCGCCGTCGCGGTGCGGGCAAAGGCCGGGCAGGCGGCGGTGGTGGGTGCGCCGGCCACGTCGATGTTGTCCTTGACGGCGAACAGCAGGCCCGCCAGCGCGCCCGCGCCAGCGCCCTGCAGCGGCGCGCCAAAGCGCGTGATCCAGGCGGCGTCGGCCGAAGCCCCGGCGGCCGCCTCGTCCTGTGGGTTCGCCCCGTGCACCATGATCAAGCATCCTGTCTTGTGTACAAGATGCAACGCAAGCAATGTGCCAGCGCGCTTGGTCTAATCGCGCAGCTTTGACACCGATGAATCGAGGAAGGCCCAGCCGATGAACACTGCAAACACCACCGCCCCTGTCGCCATCGTCACCGCCGCCGGCCGCGGCATGGGCGCGGCCATCGCGCGCGAGCTGCATGCGCGCGGCTACCGCTTGGCGCTGATGTCGCCGTCGGGCAGCGCCGAGGCGCTGGCCAAGGAGCTGGGCGGCTTCGGCCTCAGCGGCTCGGTGGCGAAAGAGGAAGACCTGCGGCGCCTGGTGGAAGGCGCGGCAAAGGCATATGGCCGTGTCGACGCGGTGGTCAACCACACCGGCCATCCGCCCAAGGGCGACCTGCTCGACATCGGTGACGACGGCTGGATCCAGGGCAACGACATGATGGTGCTGTCGGTGGTGCGCATGGCCCGGCTGGTGACGCCGCTGATGCTGGCCCAGGGCCAGGGCGCCTTCGTCAACATCACGACCTTTGCCGCTTTCGAGCCCTCGCCGAAGTTTCCGGTCTCCTGTGCCTACCGCGCCGCCGTGGGCGCCTTCACCAAGCTGTATGCGGACCGCTATGCCGCCCACAACATCCGCATGAATGCGCTGCTGCCGGGCTACATCGACAGCCTGGACCACAAGCCGGAGACGGCCCAGGGCATTCCGATGGGGCGGCTGGGAACGGTGTCCGAAATCGCCAAGACGACGGCCTTCCTGCTGTCAGGCGATGCGGGCTACATCACCGGCCAGAACATCCGCGTGGACGGCGGGATCACGCGGCACGTCTAGGCCCGTCGCAGGCGCTACTGGGGTTCGACGCTCATGCTGCGCTGCGGGTCGTTGGTGATGACAACAAGAAGGATTGCAGCGCGACGACGGCAGCCTCGCGGACTGGGATGGCCAGACCCACGGCGAGATTCAGGTGCGCGGCCCCTGTACCACCGGCTCGTACTCGGGTATCGGTTCGCCGCCGGACAAGTTCACAGCCGGGCCATGCGCTGGCGGCTCTGAGAAAATGGAGCGCATGTCCAAACTCACTGCGGCGCGCGAAGCCGAAATCTCCGGTCGGCTGCTCAAGCACTGGCACGAAGCGGTGCCGAACGACCGAATGGCGCACCTGGTCAAGGATACGGCCCGCAGCTTCCTGCGTTCGCTGCAGGCGAGGCTGGCTCCACACGGCGTCTCGCTCGGCCACTGGACCTTCCTGCGAATCCTCTGGGAGGGCGACGGGCTCACGCAGCGCGAGCTCAGCCATGAGGCTGGCGTCATGGAGCCGACCACGCTGATCGCGTTGCGCGCCATGGAAGCATTGGGCTACATCAAGCGGGAGCGGATGGAGGGCAACCGGAAGAACCTGTATGTCTACCTGACCCCGGCCGGCAGGGCCCTCCGGAAGAAGCTGGTGCCGCTGGCCGAGGAGGTCAACGCGCTGGCAATGCGCGGCCTGGACGAGGCGGCCGCCGCCACCACGCGCCGCAGCCTGCTCGTGATGCTGGACAACCTCGCCGGCGACGGCTTGCTTTCCGACGCGCAGACCGAAAACGGCGTGCTGTAGCTCGGCCGGTCAGGCACGTGGGCGGCGCCAGGCCTCAGCGTCGGGCGGGCAAGTCGACGTCGCGTCCATCGCGCGCCGACTGCAGCAGCGCCAGGCACACCTCCAGGGTGGACCGTGCCCACGGTCCGTCGTGCAGCGGCGAAGCGCCGTGCACGATGGCTGCGTGCAGCTCGTCGATGACTTCCTGGCGCGGCAAGGCGGGCGCGGGAAGCCGAAAGAGCTCGCGCCGTTCGTCACCATAGATCCAGACGCCGTCGGGGACCGGCCGCAGGTCGGCCAGGTCGCAAGACACGACGATCGGACCGAAGTGCTGGTAGTGCGCCGCGGCGGCCGCCGCGGCTGGCCTGTAGGCAGGCCCCCCATAGGTGCTGGCCGCTTTCAGGCGCGCCTCTTCGTCCGCATCGTGAATGCTTGCGAGCCGCCTGCGCGCGGCCCCGTGGTCCTGCGGATCCTTGCGGGTACCCATCTCGCCTGTCCAGTCGCACCACTCGTCGGAATCGAAATGTCCGTAGCCGCTGTAGCTAAGGCTTGCGAAGGCACCGCTCTGGAACCACAGCAGTACGGTGTAGGCGCCTTCGGTCGGCCGCTGCGCGTCCCAGGCACCGGTGACCGCGCGCACCTTCGTCACGGGGCTGCCCGCCAGCAGCCGCACGATGTCGATCTGATGCGCGGCCTGGCTGAAGACCACGCCGCCGCCGGCGTCGGTCTGGAGTTCCTCGGGGCGGCGCGGGCGATACAGGAAGTCGGTGTAGTTCAGCGCATGGATCATGCGAACGCAACCGAGGCCGCCCGCCGAAACGATCTCCCGCGCCTTGGCGTAGGGCGCATCGAAGCTGTGGCAATGACCGACGATGAGCCGCACATCGGCCGCTTCGCAGGCCTGGATCATCGCGTCGCACTCGGCCAGCGTGAGCGCCATGGGCTTCTCGACCAGCACGTGCTTGCCGTGCATGGCCGCGACGCGCGTGTGGTGCGCATGGAATTGGTGAGGGCTGGCGACGTAGATCGCGTCGACCGAGGGATCGGCTGCCAGGCCTTCGATGTCCGGGTAGACCGGTGTGTCGAAGTCGCGCGCGAACTGCGCCCGCGCCGCTTCGCGCGGATCGCAGGCGGCCACGAGCTGCACGCGCCGGTCCTGCAGGAAGGTAGGCAGCATCAGCGTGAACGCGCGGCCCAGGCCGGCGACGCCGAGCCGGATCGGACGAATGTCGTTCACAGGTCCAGCACCAGCTCGGGCGATCTGGCTCGCGAAACGCAGATCATGATCCGCTCGGACAGCTCCTCGGGCATCAGCACCATGTCGCGGTGGTCCGCATCGCCCGAAAGAAGGGTGGTGCGGCAGGTTCCGCAGGTACCGCTTTCGCAGGAGGAGGGTGCATTGCAGCCATGCTCGCGCAGCGTGGCGAGGATCGACTTGCCCACCGGCACATCGAATTCGAGCCCCGAACGCGCCAGCCTGATCTTGAACGGCTGGTCGTCGGGCTTGACACCGCCGCCTTCGTTGAAGCTCTCGAAGTGCACATTGGCTGGCGACCAGTGCCCGGTCATGTCGCGCACCGACTCCATGAGCGGACGCGGGCCGCAACAGTAGATGTGCGCCGTGTTCGGCTTTTCGAGCGCCGGCCACAGATCGAAGGACTTCTCCGGGTCGCCGTGGTCGTGGTGGATGTGCACATGGCGACGCAGCTGCGGGCGCATCAGCTCGTCGGCGAAGGCGGTCGATTCGGGCGAGCGCGTCAGGTAGTGCAGTTTCCAGGGCGCCGCTGGAAGCCCCGCGAAGGAGCGGATCATCGACAGGATCGGCGTGATGCCGATGCCTCCCGCGATGAAGAGATAGGCCCTGGCGTTGTCCACCAGCGGGAAGGCGTTGTCCGGCGGCGAGGTCGCAAGGACGTCTCCAGCATGTGCCTCGTCGTGCATGCTGATCGATCCGCCCTGACCGTTGGGGTCGCGCTTGACCGTGATGACATAGCGATGGCGCTCGCCCGGATCGTTGCACAGGGAGTACTTGCGCACGGCGCCACCGGGCGTCTGCACCCCGATGTGCGACCCAGGCGTGAACGGCGGCAGTTCTGTGCCGTCGGGCTGCACGAGCTCGAAACTGCGTATGCCCTCGGCGACGTCGAGGACGCGGGCAATGCGAAGCGGCATTTGCGTGTCGGCGCGGATTTCCATGGCGCTCACCTGCTCGTCATTCAGCTTTGAGGTTCGCGACCTTCGCCGCCGCCGTGATCCGCGCGGACTCCGCGCGCAGCGCCTTGGCAAGCTGGTCCGGCCCTGCGCCGATGGGGTCGACGCCGGCTTTCTGCAGCTGCTCGACGACGTCGGGCTGCTTCACGATCTTGGCGATCTCGGCGCTTATCTTGTCGATCGGCTCGCGCGGCGTGCCGGTCTTGGCGAGCACCGCGACGGTGAACGCGAAGTCGAAGCCGGGGATCTTCTCGGCCAGCGCGGGCACGTCGGGCGCCAGCGGCGAGCGCTTGGCCGAATTGATCGCGAGCAACTTCGCCTGGCCCGATTTCACGAAGCCCATGAGCGAAGGTGGGGAGGCAAACACAAGGTCGACATCGCCGCCGACCATCGCAGGCACCGAGTTGCCGCTCCCGCGAAATGGAATGTGCGTCACCTGAATGCCAAGACCCGCCTTCATCGCTTCGGCGGTGAGGTGATGGATGCTGCCGATGCCGGAGGATCCGTAGTTGGAGGAATCCGGCTTGGCCTTGGACTGCGCCACCAGTTCGTCGAGCGTGTTGAACTTCGCCCGAGAATTGGCGGCGAGGAACAAGGGCGCAGTGCCCACCAGCGATACCGGCACGAAATCCTTCTGCGCGTTGTAGGCGGGCTTTTGCATCAACAGCGGCGTGATCGCCAGCATCGGCCCGTCGCTGACCAGCAGGGTGTATCCGTCGGCCGGCGACTGGGCGATCGCGGCGGCCGCTACCGCGCCGCTCGCGCCGGGCTTGTTCTCCACGACCACAGGCTGGCCCAAGGCCGTCTGCAGGCGGCTGGAGAGCACGCGTGCCACCGTGTCGGGCAAGCCGCCCGGTGAATACGGCACGACCAGCCTGATCGGCTTGGACGGATAGGCCTGGGCGTGCAAGGGCCCGCTGGCCGCGATGGCTAGGCACGCCGCAGCGGTTCCGAGGAAGGATTGGAAGTTCAAGGCATGCCTCCTAGATGCTGTATGTCTCGTACGTGGCGGGATGGAAGAGCTCTTCGACAGGCACGGGGCGTGCCGACAGTCCCTGCGAATGGTGGTGGCGCACGAAGGTCTCGAGCGTCTTGCGTGCAGGTGCGACGCCGTAGGACCAGTAGTCCTCGCCCATGGTTTCGCGGGCGGCCTTCAATTGCTCCTCGACGAAGGGCAGCGTGACCTTGGTGGCCGAGGTGTCGGCCAGCAACTCGAGTGCCGCGGCCTTGGATTGCGTGAAAGCCTTCTGCACCGCCGCCGGCAGCCAGCGATGCCGCTCGGCCAGTTCCTTGCGAATGCCCACGACATGCATGATCGGGAATACGCCGGTGCGCTGGTAGTAGTCCTTGGCGCTGGCCGTCGGATCGTCGAAGAGCCAGCCGATGTTCGGGTTCTTCAGGGCCTGCCGGTTCGGCGGGCGCGGACCGATGAAGCCGTCGATGTCTCCGCGATCGAGCAGCTCGGAGATGGTCATGCCCTCGGGTGCCTCCTCGATGCGCACCTCCGGCGGCAACTGCAGCTTGACCTTTTCCGGGCGGCCGGGCGTGTCGATGCCGCCGCGCACCCAGGTCACCTCCTGTGGCCGCACACCGTGATCGTCCTGCAGGATGGCGCGCGCCCACACATTGGCCGTCAACTGGTACTCGGGCAGTCCCACGCGCTTGCCCTTCAGGTCTTCCGGGCGCTGGATGCGATCTTTGCGCACGTAGATCGACGTGTGGCGGAACGCGCGCGACAGGAACACCGGCACCGCGACGTACGGACATTCGCCCCGCGAGTGCTTGACCAGGTAGCTGGAGAACGACAGTTCGGTGATGTCGAAGTCCTGGCTGCGCATGGCGCGGAAGAACATTTCCTCGGGATTGAGCAGCGAGCAGATCGAATCGACACCGTCGATCCGCACACGGCCGTCGAACAAGGCGCGGGTGCGGTCGTAATCGCCCATGGCGATGGAGAGTTGCAGTTTCGTCATGGTGTCAGCGGCTCACGAGATAGGAGGGCTCAATGTCGGGCTGCGCCTGGCCGTCGAGCCAGGTGAAGCGCGCTTCGTGCTGGCGCCAATCCGTGGTCTTGGGGACGATGGCCTGGAAGGCGCACACGCTGGGCGGGATCGCGTTCTCTCCGGTGCCGATGGCGGGCTCCCCGTTCTCGAACGCGCGCACGGCGTCGATCATCTGGCGCCGGAACTCGACGATCGCCAAGTCGCTTGCACCCAGGCGTTCCTTGCTTCGGTCGGCGATCGGGCCCATGGTCAACCACATCGCCACATCCTGGTTGGGAAAGCCCGTGATGCCGGTGAAGTTGCCCGCCTTCATCGCCTGACGGTCCTGCCAGAAGCGGTTGTCCGCGGTGCGCAGTGGGCGGTAGCGATCGTCCAGGTCGACGCCCACCGTCTGGCGCAGGAACTTGCGCCAGGTGTCCGTTTCGGGCGTCTGCGTCGGGTGGCCCCAGGCGATGAAATAGAACGCGGTATTCGTGTCGTCTATCGGCACGTTCACGTTGGCGACGTTGTAGAGATTGTTCGGCGGAATGAGCACCGTCCCCGGCGCAACGAACACCGTGGAGCGCACGTAGTCATTGGCGGCGGCGTTCTGGATCGGGTGACGCAGCGCGGCATAGCGAAAGCCGTAGCCTCCGCGCTCGACCTGCAACCGGGGCGACTTGTCGGTGGAAGGCCGCAGCCAGGTCTTGTCGGTGGCCTTGGCACCGTCCACGCGCGCCGGAACCATATCGGACGAATGCAGACTCGAACTGTGCGCCGAGTCGATGGCACCTTCGAGCACCTGGGCCCAGTTGCAGGACAGCAGTGTCTTGGCGATGCTGACGCGCACGTCGGCAGAAGGCGCCCAGGCGGGCGCCCGGAACTCCGGGACGTCGTCCTGGGCACCGAACCAGCTCCATACCATGCCACCCCATTCTTTGGTGGCGTAGGCCTTGTGCTTGGTCTTCTCCGCCATGCCGCTGGCCGCCGGCTCCGAGGCCATCTCGAGCACGTTGCCGTCGACATCCATCTTCCAGCCGTGGTACAGGCAGCGCAGACCGCCTTCTTCATTGCGGCCGAGTACCAGCGAGGGGCCGCGGTGCGGGCAGGCCTCGGCCAACACGCCGATACGGCCGTCGCTGTCGCGAAACACGACGAGGTCTTCGCCGAAGACGCGCGCCTTCACCGGCGCGCCATCGGGTTCGCTCACCTCTTCCACCAGGCACACCGGCGTCCAATGGCGGCGCATCAGTCCGCCCATTGGCGCATCACCCTCTATGCGGCATAGCAGGTCGTTCTCTTCTTTGGTCAGCATTGAAATCTCCAGATTGGGGGTATGGGTCAGCGAGAGACGGCAGCGGTAACGAATGGTTCGATGTGGCGGCGCAGGACGACTGGGGTGCCTCCCAGACGGCGCTTGCACATCCAATGGGCGAGTGCGGAATCGAGATAGTCCGCGTGGCCGGGGAACCACTCCACGAGTGCCTGGGCCAGACGGCGGGCCGCCTCGTGCTCTCCGTGCAGGACACGGCGCTGCACGCCCTCGATCGAGCGCATGACGGCGGCGTGCTCGTCGATGTGGCATCCCTGCGCGGGGAAGTCCGACTCGATCATCCATTGGTCTTCGGCGTCGAAATGCGCTCGCGCATTCAATGCCAACGCATCGAGCGTGTCGGCGACGGCGTGGTCGGGCGCTTGCGCCAGCGCCTGCACGAGGGCAAGGAATTCTTCGTGGAGATCATCCATAGGCGTATAGCCGAGGGGAATGCCACTGTGGCTGGCGAAGGGGCTCGATTCAGGAGAGGACACGGCGGCGACTCGCGGGATAAATAGTTAGATGACTAACTATAATCACGGAGACCGGGCACGTCAAACTAAGCGACCTAAGGAAAACCATGAGCTCGAAGCGGACCGCGGCTCGACCTGGTGAGGGCGCTGGCAGGCCGGGCCGACCGCGGCCCCCGAGCTCAGGCGCCGCGCCGAGGACGACGCGAACGCCCTTGTTGCGTTGGCTTTTGCAGGCGCAGCAGCTCGCCCTGCACCCGCTCGATCTCGTCGGCCAGCATGCCGCGCAGCAGATCCAGCGCCGGCGGCGCCGTACGGCCGGCGAGACAGACGACGCCGTAGCGCGCCGATGCCTCCAGCGAGGGCGCGAGCGCGAGCGGGACCAGCTCCCCGCGGGCCAGCGGCTCGAGCGCCGCCGCGTAGATGCCCAGGCAGATGGCATCGGTCTCCGCCGCCACCTGCAGCAGCGTCGATACCGAGTCGCAGCGCAAGGTCACCAACTGGTCGGGATGCGCCGCGGGGCCGTGGCGCTCCACGAAGATGCGTGCGATCTCCAGGCTGAGATTCGGCGCGGCAACCGGGTAGCGCATCAGCGCTTCGATGCGAACCGGCTGCTGCGCCAGCAGCGGATGCCCGGCGCGGCACAGGCAGCCGGCGGGCATGTCGGGCAAGGGCTCCAGCACCAGTTCTTCCGAAGGCGCCACGGCGCGCGCGTCGGCCACCACCGCATCGAGTTGCTTGCGGCCCAGCTGCTCCAGCAGCGGCTCGGTCGCCCCTTGCGCGACATGCAGCCGGATCTTTGGATATTGGGTGGCAAAGCTCTTGAGCGTGTGCCGCATGAACAGGGCCGCTGCGCCGGGCGCCATGCCCACGCGCAGGCTGCCGGTCAGGCCCTCCTGCAGCAGCAGCGCCGATCGCTTCAGTTCCTCGGTCTCGAACACCACGCGGCGGGCACGCGCCAGCACTGCCTTGCCGAAGGCGGTGAACTCGTTGCGCTTGCCGATGCGGTCGATCAGGGCCACGCCCAGCTCTTCTTCCAACAGCTGGATGCTGCGGCTCAGCGCAGGCTGCGTGAGGTGCAACTGCTCGGCCGCGCGGCTGAAGGAGCCGGTGTCGTGCAGGGCAACCAGGTGGCGCAGTTGCTGGAGGTTCATGGTCTCAACTATGAGAAGGACTAATGATCTTCACAAGAAAGATGCATTAGACACATTCTCCACCCCTTCCTACGATGGCCAGGCAAAGCCATACAAGTACGGAGACTTCATGACCACGATCACTTTTCGCCCGCTGGCCCGCCTCTGCGCGCGGACGCTTGCCGCCCTTCTGACCGGCGGGCTGCTTGCCGCCGCCGCGCAGGCCCAGCTGCCCGCCGGCGCCACCGTTTCGATCATGGTGCCCTACCCGGCAGGCGGCGCCTCCGACGTGGTGGCGCGCACGGTGTCCGTGCCGCTGGCCAGGCACCTGGGGCAGACGGTGGTGGTCGAGAACGTGGGCGGCGTCAGCGGCGCCATCGCGGCGCAGAAGGTGCTGAACGCGCCAGCCAACGGGCTGTACCTGTACCAGGGCACGCCCAACGAACTCATCCTGTCACCGCTGGTGAATGCGGCCGTGAAGTTCAACGCCGAGGACTTCCAGCTGCTGCAGCTCAACACCTACGCCCCGATCGTGCTGGTGGCCCGCGCCGACCTGCCGGCCGGCAACGTCGACGAGCTGATCGCACTGGCCAAGAAAGCCCCCAAGGACAAGCCGCTGAACTACGGCAGCGTGGGCATGGGCTCGCTCTACCATGTGCTGGCCGAGCACCTCGGCCAACTTACCGACACCAGCTCGACGCATGTGCCCTACAAGGGCGCCATGCCGCTGCTGCAGGACATGGCGGGCAGCAATCTGGACTTCGCCTTCCTGCCGCACTTTGCCGCCATCGACGGCATGGTGGCCTCGGGTCGCATCAAGGTTCTGGGCCAGGCCGGCGCCAAGCGTGCCGCTACCTTGCCCAACATCCCCAGCCTGGTCGAAGGCAAGCAGCTCAAGAACTTCGACTTCATGATCTGGGGCGCGCACCTGGTCAAGAAGGGCACGCCGCCTGCGATCGTGGACCAGCTGAACAAGGCGCTGCAAGCCGCGCTGGCCGACCCCAAGGTGCGAGAAGCGCTGGAGGCCCAGGCCATGATCATGGGCAAGGCGATGGCGCTCGACGAGGCCGCCAGGTTCTATGCCACCGAGACCGCGGTCTACCGCAAGCTGATCAAGGACGTGGGCATCCAGCGCCAGTGAAGAATAAGGAATGAGGAATGAGCGCAATGATGAAAGAACTGTGGCAACTGGACGCGTCGGACCTGGCGCAACGCATCGCACGGCGCGAGATCAGCTGCGAGGAAAGCGTTGAAAGCTGCCTCGATCGCATCGGGCAGGTGAACCCCCGGCTCAATGCCGTGGTCGACCAGGACGCCGCGGGCGCGCTGCGCGAGGCGCAGGCGGCCGATGCGATGCTGGCGCGCGGCGAGCCGGTCGGACCCCTGCACGGCGTGCCGGTGACGATCAAGGTGAACGTGGATCAGGTGGGCTTTGCCACCACCAACGGCGTGCCCGCCTACCGCGGCAACGTGGCCCAGGCCGACAGCGCCGTGGTGACCAACCTGCGCCGGGCCGGCGCCATTCCCATCGGCCGCACCAACACGCCGGCGTTCTCGATGCGCTGGTTCACCGACAACGCGCTGCACGGCCGCACGCTCAACCCGCATGACGTTGCGCTGACGCCGGGCGGCTCCAGCGGCGGCGCGGCGGCGGCGGTGGCCTCGGGCATGGGGCCCATCGCGCACGGCAACGACGTCGGCGGCTCCATCCGCTACCCGGCCTATGCCTGCGGCGTGTATGGCCTGCGGCCCACGGCGGGCCGGGTGCCCGCCTTCAATCCATCTTCCACCTCCGAGCGGCCAATCAGCTTCTTTCTGAATTCCGTCCAGGGCCCGCTCGCGCGCAGCGTGGCTGACCTGCGCCTGGCCCTGACGGCCATGTCGGGCGCCGACGTGCGCGATCCCCAATGGGTGGCCGCGCCCATGCTGGGCGAGGGCGCGCCGCCGTGCCGCGTGGCGCTGTGCCTGCAGGCACCCGGCTATCGCGCGGACCAAGTGGTAGAGCAGGCGCTGCGGCAAGCGGCCGGCATGCTGTCCGACGCCGGCTACATCGTGGAGGAAGTCGCCCCGCCCCGGCTGCGCGAAGCCACCGACGTCTGGCTGCGACTTCTGACGCACGAAGCGCAGCTGATGTTCAACGATGCCATCTTCGAAAGCGGCGACCCGGCGATCGTGCGCGCGCACCAGGCCATGTGCGAACTGGCGCCGCCCCTGGACATGGCGGCCTACCTGCGCATGCAGGGCCTGCGCACCGCGCTGCAGCGCGAGTGGGCGGTGTTTTTGCAAAGCTACCCGCTGTTGCTGTGCCCCGTGTCGTGGCAGGCGCCCTTTGCCATCGACGCGGACCTGAAGGGCGCCGATGCCGCGCGCGCCCTGGTAGATGCGCAAAGCCCACTGCTGTCCACCGCCGTGCTGGCCCTGCCGGGACTGTCGGTGCCGATGGGCCTGGCACAAGGAATTCCTACCGGCGTGCAGCTGGTGGCGGCGCGCTTCAACGAGGCCCGCTGCCTGGACGCGGCGGCGGTGATCGAAAGGCGGCGCGGGCCAGTGCGCGTGGTCTGACGCGCTACCGTTTGGCCGCCCGGTACAGCCCCTCCACCTTCGGCACGTTGGCCTCCAGGTTGCGGATGCGGTCCGGGCCGCTGGGGTGGGTAGAGAGAAAGCCCAGGCTGCCGCTTTCGCTGGACGCCGACGCCTTGCCCATCTTCTGCCACAGCGTGATCGATGCGCGCGGGTCGTAGCCCGCGCGCGCCGCCAGTTCCAGGCCGACCAGGTCGGCTTCGGATTCGTCCGTGCGGCTGAACTGCAGCGACAGCAATTGCGTGGCGCCGCGCGCCGCCAGGTCGCCCATCTGCCCCAGGCCCAAGAGCTGCGCGCCGATCGACAAGGCGAGCCCCGTGCCGGTGCGCTTGGCCAGCTGCTCGCGCGCGTGCTCGCGCAGCGCGTGCGCCACCTCGTGGCCCATCACCATCGCCACTTCGTCGTCGGTGAGCTGAAGCTGGTCGAGGATGCCGGTGTAGAAGGCGATCTTGCCGCCCGGCATGCAAAAGGCGTTGATCTGCTTGCTGCCGATCAGGTTGACTTCCCATTTCCATTGCGCGGCGCGCGGATTCCACTGCGGCGCAAAGGGAATGATGCGCGCGGCAATGGCGCGCAACCGGCGCAGCTGCGGATTGCCGTCACCGGCCAGCGCGCCCTTCTTCCTGGCCTGGGCCAGCAGTTGCGCATATTGCTGCGCACCGGCCTGCTCCAGGTCTTCGGCCGGCACGATGCTGCGCGTCATCGAGGGCTCGCCCACGCTGACCTGCGCCAGCGCCGGGGCGGCCAGGCTGGCACCGGCAGCCAGCAGGAAGGCGCGGCGCGCGCGTGGCGACAACAGTCGGCCGGATGAAAAGTCGCATTGCAGACACATGGGGGAATAATACGAAGAGGCCAACCAACTGTCTGCATGCCTCTTCCTACGCCTCCTAAGCCGGTGCGCGGCGCCGAGCCGTCCCCTTCCCTCGATTCCGATGCCAAGCCCACCCGCAGCTGGCGCGAAGCGCTGGCCGTGTATCTCGAGCCGGCCACCTTGCGCATGCTGGCCCTGGGCTTCTCGGCTGGCCTGCCGCTTCTGCTGGTGCTGGGCACCCTGAGTTTTCGGCTGCGCGAGGCGGGCATCGACCGCGCGGCCATCGGCTACCTCAGCTGGGTGGGCCTGGCCTACGCCTTCAAGTGGGTCTGGGCGCCGCTGGTCGACCGGCTGCCGATTCCGCCATTGACGACGCTACTGGGCCGGCGCCGCGGCTGGCTGCTGCTGGCGCAGGCGATGGTGATCGCCGGACTGGTGGGCATGGCCTTCAACGACCCGAGCGCGCTGCTGCAGCCGCTGGTGCTGTGCGCCTTGCTGGTGGCTTTCGGCTCGGCCACGCAGGACATCGCGCTGGACGCCTACCGCATCGAATCCGCCGCCTCCGACAAACAGGCCGCGCTGGCGGCCGCCTACCAGACCGGCTACCGCATGGCCATGATCTGGGCCGGCGCCGGCGTGCTGTGGATCGCCGCCCGCGCCGAAGTGGCCGGCACCGCCGGTTATCAGAACAGCGCCTGGCAGGTGGCCTACCTGGTGATGGCCGCCTCGATGGCGGTGGGCGTGCTCACCGTGCTTCTTTCGCCCGAGCCGCAGCGGCGCGAACTTCCGACGCCACGCAACGCCGGCGAGTGGCTGCGCGATGTGCTGGTCGAGCCCTTCGCCGACTTCGTCCGGCGCTACCGCTGGCATGCGGCGCTGATCCTGGCCCTCATTGCGGTCTACCGCATCAGCGACGTGGTGATGGGCATCATGGCCAACCCCTTCTACGTGGACATGGGCTACAGCAAGGACGAGGTGGCCTCGGTCAGCAAGATCTTCGGCGTCGTCATGACCCTGGTGGGCGCCTTCGTCGGCGGGGTGCTGTCGGCGCGCTTCGGCGTGGCGCGCATCCTGATGCTGGGCGCGGTGCTGAGCGCGGCCAGCAACCTGCTGTTTGCCTGGCTGGCCGGCCATGGGCACGACCTGTACGCGCTGATCGCGGTGGTGTCGGCCGACAATCTGGCGGGCGGCATCGCCTCGGCGGCCTTCATCGGCTACTTGTCGAGCCTCACCAACGTCAATTACTCGGCCACCCAGTACGCCCTGTTCAGCTCGATGATGCTGCTCCTGCCCAAGTTCATTGCCGGCTATTCGGGCCTCTTCGTCGACCATTTCGGCTACGCCGCCTTCTTCAACGCGACGGCGGCACTGGGCGTGCCGGTGCTGGTGCTGGTGGCGCTGGCGCTGCGCAGCACACGACGGCATCCGGCATTGCCGGACGCAGCACCGGCCCGCTAGGGGCCGCTAGCTGTTACAAATGCGGCTTCGCCCCCCGAACTTCATCCAGTGCCAAACCGCATCCCACCCCTTCGCATCAGCGCGTTCACCGCCACCACGGCCGTGGGCGCCGGCAAGACGGCCCTGGCCGACGCTCTCCAGGCGGCGCGCAGCGGCCTGCGGCCCAACGACTTCGGCCCATCGCCCCTTCCCACCTGGATTGGCCGCGTGGAAGGTGTGGAGGCGCTCACTCTTCCTGAAACGCTGGCCAGCTGGGACTGCCGCAACAACAGCCTGGCCTGGATGGGCTTGCAGGCGGACGGCTTCCTGGCGGCAGCGGCGGCGGCCCGCGCGCGCTATGGCGCAGACCGGGTGGCCCTGGTGCTGGGCACCTCGACCTCCAGCATCGGCGAGACCGAAGGCGCCTACACCCGGCTCGAGGCCGACGGCCGCTTCCCGCCCGCGCAGCGCCGGCCGCTGGTGCACACGCCGCATTCGCTGGCCATGTTCGTGCAGCAGGCGCTTGGCCTGGAAGGCCCCTGCGAGACCATCTCCACCGCCTGCTCCTCCAGCGCCAAGGCCTTCGCCTCCGCAGAACGGCTGATCCGCCTGGGCCTGGCCGACGCGGCCGTGGTCGGCGGGGTCGACACCTTGTGCGGCAGCGTGCTGTTCGGCTTCAATTCGCTGGAACTCGTGTCACGCGAGCCCTGCCGGCCCTTCGACGCCCAGCGCAACGGCATCAGCCTGGGCGAGGCGGCCGGCTTTGCGCTGCTCGAGCGCGCGGACGGCAAGCAAGACACGGGTGGCCAATTGCTGCTGCTGGGCTACGGCGAAGCCAGCGATGCGCACCACATGTCCACCCCCCACCCCGAAGGCCTGGGCGCCGAGCGCGCGCTGGATGACGCGCTGGCGCGCGCCGGCCTGGCCACCGACGCGATCGACTACATCAACATGCACGGCACCGCCAGCACCAAGAATGACGAGGTCGAGGCGGCCCTGGTGGCGCGGCGCTTTCCCGCGCGCACCCATGCCAGCTCGACCAAGGGCTTCACCGGCCACACGCTGGGCGCGGCCGGCATCGTGGAAGCAGTCATCAGCCTGCTGGCGCTGGAAACCGGCTGGATGCCGGGCACCGTCAACAGCAGCACGCCCGACGCCGACTGCGGCCCGCAGATCCGGCTGCAAGGCGCGCACGGCGAGGTGCGCCATGCGCTGAGCAATTCCTTCGGCTTCGGCGGCAACAACTGCGCCCTGATCTTCGGCAAGGGGGCCGCGGCATGACGCCCACCCTCTACATTGAAGGCCCGGCTTTCTGGGCGCCCACCCTGCCCGGCTGGGACATCGCCCGCACGGCCTTTCGCGGCGAAGGCGCGCCGGCCGACCCGCCCGCCAAGAGGCCGTCGCCGCAGGTGCTGGCACCGGCCGAGCGCCGGCGCGCGCCCGACGCGGTGGCAATCGCGCTGGAAGTGGCCGCCGCCGCCGTGGCCGCCGCCGGCCGGCAAGCGGCCGAGTTGCCCTGCGTGTTCGCCTCGGCGCATGGCGACCTGGCCATCAACGACTACATGTGCGCCACCCTGGTGGCCGAACCCACCCTGCTGTCGCCCACCAAGTTCCACAACTCGGTGCACAACGCGGCGGTGGGCTACTGGACCATCGGCACCGGCTGCATGGCGTCCAGCAACTCGGTGTCGGCCTTCGAGTCGAGCTTTGCCGCCGGCCTGCTGGAAGCTGCCGTGCAATGCGCCGCTGACCAGCAGGCCATCTTGCTGACCGGCTTCGACGTGCAGGCGGTCGGTCCGCTGGGCACCGTGGTGCGAAGCGACGGCATGCTGGCGGCCGCCATGGTGATCGCTCCGGAGCGCAGCGAGCGCACGGTGGCGGCCTTCGACTGGTCGCTGGCCAGCGGCCCGACCGAGGCCCTGCCCCTGCAATCCGAGGCCGCGCGCGCACTGAAGGGCAACGGCCTGGCCGACGCCTTGCCCCTGTTCGAAGCACTGGCACGCGGCGGCGATGGCGAAGCCCGGCTGGCCATGCCGCTGTCGGCCCGCCTGGCGCTGCAACTCGTGCTGCGCCCGGTCGTCGCCTGAAGCGCGCGAGCTTTTTTACCCAACTTTACAAAGCATTCAACGCCCCTTGCCGGGGCGCTACGACCATGGCGAGGATGAGCACCCCGCAGCTATTGATGATCGAAGACGATTTGCGCCTGGCGCACATGGTCGGCGAATACCTGACCCAATCGGGCATGGCCGTCGCGCACGCGGGCGACGGCGCCAGCGGGCTGGCGGCCTTGCAGGACAAGTCGCCCGACCTGGTCATCCTCGACCTGATGCTGCCCGACATGGAAGGCCTGGAGGTGTGCCGCCGCATCCGCGCCCTGCCCGGCGCGCTGGCCAAGGTGCCGGTGCTGATGCTCACCGCCAAGGGCGACCCGATGGACCGCATCATCGGCCTGGAAATCGGCGCCGACGACTACCTGCCCAAGCCCTTCGAGCCACGCGAGTTGCTGGCGCGCATCCGCGCGGTGCTGCGCCGGCGCGGCGACGGCAACGCCGCCGGCAGCGAGGCGCCCGCTGCCTCCGTGATGCGCTTCGGCTCGCTGGAGATCGACCGCAATGCGCGCAGCGTCACGGTGAACGGCAACATGGCCGAGCTCACCTCCTACCAGTTCGACCTCCTGGTGGCCATGGCCGAGCGCGCCGGCCGCGTGCTCACGCGCGACCAGATCATGGAAGCCGTGCGCGGGCGCGAGCTGGAAGCCTTCGACCGCTCCATCGACGTGCACATGGGGCGCATCCGCGCCGCCATCGAGATCGACGTCAAGAACCCCAAGCGCATCCTCACCGTACGCGGCGTGGGCTACGTGTTCGCCAAACAGCAAGAATGAGCCTCCCGGCTTTTCACTCCGCTTCGCTGCGTGTAATTCGCCACCTCCCGAGGAGGGGACCTCACCTGCGGCCCGGCAAAGCCGGCTCCGCGGCGTGGGGCTGGCAAAGAGGCTTTGCCCACCATGCTTAATCCCTATTCGAAGCATCTGTACGTGCGAATCTGGCTGGCCGTGGCCGGCGGCGTCATCGCGCTCACCTTCGTGGCGAGCTGGTTGATGCGCATCGCGGTCGAAAACGAACGCGAGCGCGTCGCCAACGTGCCGCGCAGCGTGGTCGTGATGGACGACAAGGACAACGTGATCGGCAGCGGCAGCGCCATGCGGGTGCCCGGCCGCGGCATCGAGTTCGATGTGTCGCTGGATGACGGCCGCAAGCTGAGCCTGCAAATGGCCCGGCGCGAGGACACGCCCGGCCCCGACGGCAAGCGTCCACCGCCGCCCTGGTGGCGCACCCCCTATGGTCCCGGCTGGCTGATCGTGCTGGTGGGCATGGCGGTGGCGCTGGGCGTCTACCCGATCGTGCGGCGCCTGACCAAGCGGCTGGAAGTGCTGCAGGGCAGCGTCAAGCGCTGGGGCGAAGGCGACCTGTCGGCGCGCGTTCCGGAGGACGGCCAGGACGAGGTGGCCGACCTGGCGCACCGCTTCAACGAATCGGCGACGCGCATCGAAACGCTGGTGCGCTCGCACAAGTCATTGCTGGCCAATGCCTCGCACGAGCTGCGCTCGCCGCTCACCCGCATCCGCATGGCGCTGGAGCTGATGGGCGAGCACCCGAGCGCCGTCACCCGCGCCGAGATCTCGCGCAACATCGCCGAGCTGGACCAGCTGATCGACGAGATCCTGCTGGCCAGCCGGCTGGATGCGCGCGAGGCCGACATGGGCACCATCGAGAGCGTCGAGCTGATGGGCCTGGCGGCCGAGGAATGCGCGCGCACCGAAGCCGAGCTGGAGGTGCCCGCGGGCACCGACAGCGGCGCGCTGACGGTGCGCGGCGTGCCGCGCCTGCTGCGCCGCGCGATCCGCAACTTGCTGGAAAACGCGCGCCGCTACGGCGCCGGCGAAGTCAGCCTGCAGCTCGAGGCCGACGGCGGGCAGGCCCGCTTGGTGGTCAGCGACCGCGGCCCCGGCGTGCCGACGGCCCTGCGCGAGCGCATCTTCGAGCCCTTCTACCGCCTGCCCGGCGCCAGCGAGCGCGAAGGCGGCGTCGGCCTGGGCCTGGCGCTGGTGAAGTCGATCGCCGAGCGCCACGGCGGCTCGGTGCGCTGCGAGGGGCGCGCCGGCGGCGGGGCCAGCTTCGTCATCACGCTGCCGCGCTAGCTTTGGCTATGCTCGCCGCTCCAGCACTTTGTGGAGCATGCGTGAGCAGCAACGCCTTCCAACGCCTGCGCCTCATCGGCGTGTGCCTCCTGCTCACGGGCTGCCAAGTCATGAGCCAGCCCTTGGCCAGCAGCGGCGGCGCGAAGCCACACCACACGCCCCAGGGCTTTCGCAACAACTACGGGGTCTCCGGCGGCAAGCCCTTTTCGCAGTTCCTCAAATGGCAATGGGAACGCGCCACAGCCCCGGCGCCCGCCGAGCCGCCCCAAGCCACGCCCACAGCGGCGCCGGAGCTGGACTTCCTGACACGCAATGCCAGGGCCGGCGCCGCCATGCAGCCGGCACTGACCTGGATCGGCCATGCCACCCTGCTGATGCAGGCCGATGGCTTGAACGTGCTAACCGATCCAAACTTTTCCGAACGAGCCTCGCCCTTGGGCTTTGCCGGGCCGAAGCGCCACCAGCCGCCGGGCGTGGCGCTCGCCCAGTTGCCGCGCATCGACGTGGTGCTGATCTCGCACAACCACTACGACCATCTGGACCGCGACAGCGTCCAGGCGCTGGCGCAACTGCCGGGCGGCTCGCCGCTCTTCCTGGTGCCGCTGGGCCTGGCGGCCTGGATGAGGGACGCCGGCATCGACAAGGTGGTCGAACTGGACTGGTGGGAGCAGCACAGCCTGCAGGGCGTCGAATTCCAGCTCACGCCGGTGCAGCATTGGTCGGGGCGCACCTACTGGGACCGCACCGAAACGCTGTGGGGCGGGTGGGCCGTGTTCGGGCCTGGGCTGCACTGGTACTTTGCGGGCGACACCGGCTACAGCAAGGATTTCGCCGACATCCGCCAGCGTTTTGCGGCACGCCAGACCGAGGCGCGGGGCGGCGGCTTCGACCTGGCGCTCCTTCCCATCGGCGCCTACGAGCCGCGCTGGTTCATGAGCGATCAGCATGTGAACCCCGCGGAATCTGTGCGCATTCACCGCGACCTGGGCGCCAAGCGCAGCGTGGGCATGCACTGGGGCACCTTCGCGCTCACCGACGAGCCGCTCGATCAGCCACCCAAGGACTTGCATCAGGCGCGCGAGGCCCAAGGCGTCAGCGCAGCCGAGTTCGCGCTGATGGCGATCGGCGAGACGCAGCGCCTCGCGCCACGCGCGCCGACGGGCCGGGCCGTGACGGCGCAGCGGGCGCCTTAGGCGGTCTCAAGAGCGGCCCCTTCAACGGACTGTTGGCGTTTGGGCACGTGCCTGAATGCGAGCCGGGTCCAGTTGACGCCGGCTGCGCGGTTTGAGGCCTGAACGGACTCGGTCTTCACGTGGAGGACCGGCTGGAGGCCATGCTGTCGGGCGAGCTCGATCGTTTCCTCGGCAGACACTTCAAACATGCGCCTGCCAACGGGCACAGGGCCATGGCGAAGAGACAGGACCACGACGCCGTGTGGCGCCAGCAATGAGGCAAGCCTGGGCATCCCGTCCCGCCGCTCGCGTTCGTCGAGGTGCATCCAGACGCCGCTCAACATGACGGTGTCGAACATCTGCCCGCGCTCCCGCACCCGATCGAGCTTCGGCAATGCGTCATCGAGCCATTCGATCGAAGGCGATGCGTGAAGGCGCATTGCCGCGAGACGAAACGCTTCGGTCGGTTCGACGGCCACAACCGAGTGTCCCTGGCTGGCAAACCAGGCCGCATCAACGCCAATGCCAGCCCCGACATCCAGGACGCGGCCGGGACGCCCCGCAAGGAGATGCATTTCAGCCTGGTGATGCTCGAGAAAGGAGATCGCCTGATAGCGAGGAATCAATTCCGCCGCTTGTTCTGCGTAGCCCTGCGTGCCGGGAGTTCTGGCGATGCTTCGCATGAGGGAAGGTCTGAATGTAGTTCACGAAAAATCGCTCCGTTCGCGAGTCGTTCGCGAACTGTTGCGGGCACTATAGCCCTGTGCACCGGACAAGCCGGTCTCTCCCGATCGAACGCAAACCTAAAATCCCGCCCCATGTTCCGAACTCGTCTCGCCCGCCACGCGGCGGCCTTCTGGGGCTTCGTGGTCTTCATGCCGGTGGGCCTGAATTACGCGGCCTTCCTGTTTCTCTTGATCGCCATGGCCGTTGGCGGCAACCTGCGCGAGCGTGCGGGGCGCATGCGTGCCCATCCGCTGTGGTGGCCGATCGTGGCCTACGTGGGCTGGACCCTGATCGTGTTGGCGCTGCGGCCGCACTACAAGGAAACCGGCTCCGACTTTTTCCACGGGCTGCGCATCGCGCTGACCATGCTGATGGCCCTGGCGCTGACGCGCGAGGAATGCGTGTGGGCGCTGCGCGCCTTCCTGCTGGCTGCGCTGCTCGGGCTGCTGCTGATCGCGCTGCACCACACCGTGGGACTGCCAGACCTGCAGATCTGGCGCGCCGTGACCATCATGCAGGGCAACAAGTCGATCAACGACGCGCTGCTGTTCGCCATGATCGGCGCCGGCGCCGCAGTGCTGGGCCTGGCGCACCTGCGCGACGCGCAGCGCTGGCACTGGGCCGGGCCGGCCTTTGCCGCGACGGCGCTGATGGCCATCGTTGTGAGCCTGGCACTGCCTTCGCGCACCTCGCTGCTGGCCATGCTGGTGTGCGTGTTCGCCGCCTGCTTCCACCAGTTCCGCGGCCATGTGCGCGGCCTGGTCGTGGCGCTCGGCGTGGCCGCGGTGATCGCCGGCATCGGCGTGTGGCAGTTGCCCGATTCCATCAAGAACAAGTTCGAGCAGGGCGTCCAGGAACTGGAGCAGGCGCAGGCGGGCCTGGCGTCCGACGCCAGCTGGGTCACGCGCTACTACATGTACCGCGAGACCACCAACATGATGCTGGATGCGCCGGTGATGGGGCTGGGCATCGGCGCCTGGACCAGCGAATGGAAGCGGCGCGCCCCGAAAGTCCTCGACTACAAGAACATGCCCCACAACGACTACCTGTGGATGGGCTCGCAGGCGGGCTTCCCGGGCCTCCTGGCCCTGCTGGTGATCATCGTGGGCGGGGTCTGGGTGTGCTGGCGCCGGGCCGACCTGACGGGCCGGGTCGGCTTCGTCGGCATGCTCACGCTGTTGATTGCCGCCAGCCTCAACTCGGCGCTGCGCGACGCGCAGATCGGCCTGAGCCTTTTGTGGATCGCCTTCCTGTGCCTGCGCCTGGTGCAGGAAAGCGGCAGCCCGTGGCGCGGCGTGCTGCCGCCGCGCCTTTCGGGCATCTTGCAGAGCGGTGTGCCGGCGAGAAGCCCTAGTGGTGGCCCGCAGCCACCTCACCCGCTTTGAGGCGGTACACGGTGCCGCAATAAGGGCACTTGGCCTCGCCGGTGCGCGCCACGTCCAGGTAGACCTTGGGGTGCGCGCTCCACAGCGGCATGTCGGCCTTGGGGTTGGGGCAGAACACGCCGCCCTGCGAATTCAGGTCCTTGGCCAGCAGTTCGACCTCAGCTTTTGCGTTCATGGTTGTGCTCAGACCTTCGCCAGCCAATGGGCGTACTTGGGGTTGCGGCCGTTCACGATGTCGAAGAAGGCGCTCTGGATCTTCTCGGTGATCGGGCCGCGCGAGCCGGCGCCGATCTCGACGCGGTCGAGCTCGCGGATCGGCGTGACTTCGGCGGCGGTCCCGGTGAAGAAGGCTTCGTCGGCGATGTAGACCTCGTCGCGCGTGATGCGCTTTTGCACCAGCTCCAGGCCCAGGTCCTGGCAGATGTGCATCACGGTGTTGCGCGTGATGCCGTTGAGCGCACCGGCCGACAGGTCGGGGGTGTAGACCACGCCGCCCTTGATCACGAAGATGTTCTCGCCCGCGCCTTCGGAGACGAAGCCGGAGGCGTCGAGCAGCAGCGCCTCGTCGTAGCCGTCGTCCAGCGCTTCCATGTTGGCCAGGATCGAGTTGCTGTAGTTGCTCACCGCCTTGGCCTGCGTCATGGTGATGTTGACGTGATGGCGGGTGTAGCTGGAGGTCTTCACGCGGATGCCGCGCTTCATGCCCTCTTCGCCCAGGTAGGCGCCCCAGGCCCAGGCCGCGACCATCGCGTGGATGGTGTTGCCCTTGGGGCTGACGCCCAGCTTCTCGGAGCCGATCCACACCAGCGGGCGCAGGTAGCAGCTTTCCAGCTTGTTGGCGCGCACGACTTCCTTTTGCGCTTCGTTCAGTTGCTCCTTGCTGAAGGGCAGCTTCATGCGCAGGATCTTGGCGCTGTTGAACAGGCGATCGGTGTGCTCTTCCAGGCGGAAGATGGCCGTGCCCTGCTCCGTCTTGTAGGCCCGCACGCCTTCGAAAGCGCCGCAGCCGTAGTGCAGCGTGTGGCTCAGCACGTGGATCTTGGCGTCGCGCCATTCCACGAGTTCACCGTCCATCCAGATCTTGCCGTCGCGGTCGGCCATCGAGGGAAGCGCGCTCATGTGTTGTCCTTGGAGTGGGAAAGTCGCAAAGGCGGAGATTTTAAGACGACACGTCCTGTCACGGCGCTCGTCACTGGACTGGGCCCGGGGCAGTGACAATGGCAGCCTTTTTGTTTGTTGTCTGCCTGTCTTTCGCCGCTGCCGAGAGAGAAAGAAAGTAAAGGGGATCTGTGTCCGTCTTCAAGAACGTCATCGTCTATCGCATCGAACCCGCCTGGTCGCAGGACCTGATGGCGGCCGAAACCGCGCTGCAGCCGTTGCGCTTCGTGCCCTGTGGCGCCAGCCAGGAAAAGTCCGTCGGCTGGGTGCCGCCGCGCGGCGACGAGCACGGCCCGCTGGTCGAATCCATCGACGGCCAGTGGATCCTGGAATTCATGATCGAGGCCAAGACCCTGCCCGGCTCGGTGGTGCGCCGCAAGCTGGAAGAGCGGCTGGCGCAGATCGAGGCCAGCACCGGCCGCAAGCCCGGCAAGAAGGAGAGCAAGGAGCTCAAGGAAGACATCACGCGCGAGCTTCTGCCCATGGCCTTCAGCCGCCACGCCCGCGTGACCGTCTGGATCGACCGCGAGAACCGCCGCCTGGTGGTGAACGCCACCAATGCCGCGCGCGCCGACGAGGTGGTGAGCAGCCTGGTGCAGGCGCTCAGCAGCTTCGGCGTGGCGCTGATCCACACCCAGATCGAACCGGCCGCCGCCATGTCGGGTTGGCTGCACAGCCAGGAGCCGCCGGCCGAATTCACGATCGACCGCGAATGCGAGCTCAAGGCCACCGACGAATCGAAATCGGTGGTGCGCTACGCCAAGCACGCGCTGGACATCGACGAGGTGCGGGCGCACATCGAGGCCGGCAAGCGCCCGACCCGCCTGGCCATGACCTGGGACGACCGCGTGTCCTTCGAGCTCACCGAAGGCATGCAGCTGCGCAAGATCGTGTTCCTGGAAGGCACCGACTCGGCCGCCCCCGGCGACAAGAAGGAAGACGACTTCGATGCCGACGTGGCGATCGCCACCGGCGAGCTGGGCCAGCTGCTGCCGGCGCTGCTGGAGGCGCTGGGCGGCGAGCAGGAGGTCATGACCGCCGCGCTGGACGACGCGAAGGACGCGCCCATGACGCCGGCAACGGCACCGGCCGCCGCTTCTGCGCAGGAAGAGGAAGAAGCGCCCTTCTGAGGTCCAGGCGCTAGGCGGCGTCGGACGATTCGGCCGCCTGCGGCCGCGTCAGCGTCCAGCTGCGCAGTTTGCCGTCCTGGAACTCGGTGTCGACGTACGAGCCGCCGGCATCGGTCCAGCGGTAGTGCTCCGGCTGCTCGTCCTTGGGCGAGCGCAACTCGCCCAGGGCGCGGGTCAGCGCAATCACGTGCAGCAAGGTCTGGCCGGCGTGCAACTTGGCATTGAGCATGACGGCGCTGGCCACGCTGCCGATGGGCCGATTGGCGGCACGCCGCAGCACTTGCATGGTGCGGTTGAAGTGCAGCAGCAGGAACATCAGCAAGGCGCCGGCAACCAGGGCCACGCCGGGCCAGCCGTAGGCGCGGTAGGCGCCGGCGATGAGCAGAACGCCCACCACGGGAACCAGGATTTTTCGAAATTTCATGATGGCGCGCATTGTCGCCGCGCCGGGCTACAGGGGTGTCTTGGGCGGCAGCTGGTCGGCCGGCTGCGCCTTGTCGCTCGCCGTTGTTGCACCGGCCGCGTCTTCCTTGCCGACCCATTCGCGCAGCTTCTTGTGCAGGTGGCGTTCGCGCGCGCCCTCGGCATGCCAGTCCTCGCGCACCGCGATCACCAGTGCAATGGCCATCAGCAGCAGCACCACCGAGAAGGGCAGCGCGAACACGATGGTGGCGGCCTGCACCGCCTGGATGCCACCGGCCAGCAGCAGGCTCAGTGCGATGCCGGCCACCAGCACGCCCCAGATGATCTTCACCTTGGCCGGCGGGTTCGGGTCGCCGCCGGTGCTCATGGTGCCCAGCACCAGGGTGGCCGAGTCGCCCGAGGTGACGAAGAAGACGAACACCAGGATGGTGGCGACGATCGACAGCAGGCCACTGGCCGGAAGCGCGTTGAACATGACGAACATGGTGGTGGCCACGTTGTCCTTCAGCGCGGCAGCCAGCGGCACGTTGTGGAAGATCTCCAGGTTGAGCGCGGTGCCGCCGAAGATGGCGAACCAGATGAAGCCCACCAGGGTCGGCGCCAGCACCACGCCCATGATGAATTCGCGAATCGTGCGGCCCTTGGAAACACGCGCGATGAACAGGCCCACGAAAGGCGACCAGGCCAGCCACCAGGCCCAGTAGAAGATCGTCCAGTCGCCCACCCAGGTGCTGTCGCGGAAGGGTGTCATGCGCAGGCTCATGCGCACGAACTCCGAGAGGTAGGAACCCAGCGTCACCGTGAAGGTGTCGATGATGGCGATGGTCGGGCCCACCAGCAGCACGAACAGGGCCAGCAGCCCCGCCAGCACCAGGTTGCCGATGGACAGGTACTTCACCCCGCGCTCCACCCCGGTCACCGCCGAGGTCAGGAACAGGATGGTGGTGACCACGATGATGATGGCCTGGTTGACCGCGCTCACCTCCAGGCCGAAGGCCGCGTGCAGCCCGCCGTTGATCTGCGTGGCGCCCACGCCCAGCGAGGCCGCCACGCCGAAGGCCGTGGCCACGATGGCCAGCACGTTGAAGGCCGGCGAAAGCTTGTGCACCAGCTTCCAGGGCAGCGCTTCGGTGACCGAGCTGACCAGCGGCTGCGCCTTGCGCCTGAAGGTGAAGAAGGCAATGGCCAGGCCCACCACGCCGTAGATGGCCCAGGGATGCAGGCCCCAGTGGAAGAAGACGTAGCGCATGGCAACCTGTGCGGATTCGGGCGTGTGGGCCGCGACGCCCTCGGGCGGGGTGCCGTAGTGCGACACCGGCTCGGCCACGCCGAAGAACACCAGGCCGATGCCCATGCCGGCGGCAAAGAGCATGGCGAACCAGGCATGCAGCGAGAACTCGGGCTCGTCGTCGACGTCGCCCAGTTTCAGGTCGCCGAAGCGGCTGAAGGCCAGGAAGAAGGCCAGCAGCACCAGGCCCAGCACCAGCCACAGGTAGAACCAGCCGATGTTGTGCGTGATGCTGGCCAGCGCCGCGTTGAAGAAGCTGCCCAGCGTGACCGGCGAGACGAGGCCCCAAAGGACGATGACCGCGATCGCGCCGGCCGAAACGATCAGCTGCATAGGCTCTCCATGGGTTCAGGCGGGTGCGATTCGACCCGCCTTTTGGTTTTCGATCAAGTGCCGAGCCAGCGCCAGGCCAGCGCCAGGCAAGCGCCGGCGGGGCCGGTCAGGCCAGGCTGCGCACCACGTCCATCGCCTCTTCGATGCGATCGACAGGATGGATGGCAAGCCCCTCGAACTCGCGGGCTCCCTTCTTCGGCGCATTGGCACGCGGCACGATGGCCACCGAGAAGCCCAGCTTGGCGGCTTCGCGCAGGCGTTCCTGCCCGCGCGGGGCCGGGCGCACTTCGCCCGCGAGGCCCACTTCGCCAAATGCGATGAAGCCCCTGGGCATGGGCTTGCCGCGCAGGCTGGAGGTGATGGACAGCATCACGGCCAGATCGGCCGCCGGCTCGCCGATGCGAACGCCGCCCACGGCATTGACGAACACGTCCTGGTCCATGCAGGCCACGCCGGCATGGCGGTGCAACACCGCCAGCAGCATGGCCAGGCGGTCGCGGTCCAGGCCCACCGACAGGCGGCGCGGGCTGGGCCCGCCGTTGTCGACCAGGGCCTGGATCTCGACCAGCATCGGGCGCGTGCCCTCCAGCGTGACCAGCACCACGCTGCCGGGCACCGGCTCGCTGTGCTGCGAAAGGAAGATGGCGCTCGGGTTGGTCACGCCTTTCAGGCCGCGCTCGGTCATGGCGAACACGCCGATCTCGTTGACGGCGCCGAAGCGGTTTTTGATGGCGCGCACCAGGCGAAAACTCGAATGCGTGTCGCCCTCGAAGTACAGCACCGTGTCGACCATGTGCTCCAGCACGCGCGGGCCGGCCAGCGCACCTTCCTTGGTGACGTGGCCCACCAGCACCACGGCCGTGCCGCTGGTCTTGGCAAAGCGCGTGAGATGGGCCGCGCATTCGCGCACCTGGGCCACCGAGCCCGGCGCGGAAGTGAGCTGGTCGGAATACACAGTCTGGATCGAGTCGATCACCGCGATGGCCGGCCGCGAGGCATCGAGCGTGGCCAGGATCTTCTCCAGCTGGATCTCGGCCAGCACCTGCACCTGCGATTGCGCGAGGCCGAGCCGGCGCGAGCGCAGCGCCACCTGGGCGCCGCTTTCCTCGCCGGTGACGTAAAGCGCGTTCTGCCCGGCGCGCTGCAGCGCATCGACCGCCTGCAAGAGCAGCGTGGACTTGCCGATGCCCGGGTCGCCGCCGATCAGGGTGACGCCGCCGGCGACGATGCCGCCGCCCAGCACGCGGTCGAGCTCGTCCAGCCCGGTGGGGGTGCGCGCCACGTCCACCGCTTCGATCTCGGACAGCAGCATCAGTTCGGATGCGCCGGCCAGCGAAGCGAACTGCGTGGTGCCGAAGCGGTTGTTGCCGCCCGATGCGCCGGTGGACGCCGCCGATTGTTCGACGAGCGTGTTCCAGGCGTCGCAGCTGGGGCACTTGCCCAGCCACTTCGGGCTGGTGCCACCGCATTCACTGCAGACGAAGATGCTTTTTTCCTTGGCCATGTGCCGAGTGTAGGCAGTGCGCCCCTGGCTTCGGGTGGATCCCCTTGCAGGAACCTTCCTTAATCATTTAACATGTTAAATAACTAGGCGACACTCGCAACTCCCGCAACTCCACATGGGCACCCCCTTCGTCCACCGCAATCTGCCGCGCCTGCTCCTGCAGGCACGCGAAGCCGTGATGGCGCACACGCGGCCCAGTCTGCGCGAGCATGCGCTGTCCGATCAGCAGTGGCGCGTGCTGCGCGTGCTCGGCGAACACGGCGCGGTCGAAACCGGCCGCGTGGCGCGCGAAGCCTTCATCCTCGGCCCCAGCCTCACCGGCGTGCTGGCGCGCATGGAGCGCGACGGCCTGATCACGCGCAGCCGCGATCCGCAGGATGCGCGCCGCACCGTGGTCGAGGCCACCGCCGATGGGCGCAAGCTGGTCCGACGCTTGTCCTCCACCATCGAATCGCACTACAGCTGGCTGGAAGCGTCGCTGGGCAAGGCCAAGCTGGCGCAGCTGTACACGTTGCTGGACGAACTCATTGCATTGGAGGCGCCGTGAGCTTCATTCCACAAGGCACTGTCTATGGCGTGCTGCTCAACTTCCGTGCTGAAGTCGAGGCCATGTCGCAGCAGATGAGCGCCCCGCCCTACCAGGCCCCGCCCAAGGCGCCGGTGCTCTACGTGAAGACCGCCAACACCTGGACACCGCACGGCGGCGCCATTGCATTGCCCAGCGGCGTGGCCGAGGTCGAGGTCGGCGCCACCATCGCGATGGTATTGGGCGAAGGCGGCCGCGTGGCCGGCTACGTGCCGATGAACGACCTGTCGATCCCGCATGCCAGCTTCTTCCGGCCGCCGGTGCGCTTCAAGTGCGTCGACGGTTTCCTCGGCATCGGCCCGACGCTGCGCACCGGGGGCGACCCGGCGAGCTTCACGCTGGAAGTGCGCATCAATGGCGCGCTGCGCCAGCGCGCCGATTTCTCGCAGCTGATGCGCAGCGCACCGCAGCTGCTGGCCGACGTGGGCGAATTCATGACCCTCGCACCCGGCGACGTGCTGATGCTGGGCTGCCATGCCGGCCGGCCGCTGGCCCGCTCGGGAGACCGCATCGACATCGTCGCACCGGGCTTTGAGACCCTGAGCAACACGCTGGCGGAGGCACGAGCATGAAGCACGCCCGCATCCTGCTGGACGGCCAGCTGCACGAGGCCACCGAGCGCGATGGCCAGCTCTTGCTTCGAGACGGCCGCCTTGTCGCGTTCGATGCTGTCGACTGGCTGCCGCCACTGGCGCCCACGCCGCGCCCACGCACCATCCTCGCCCTGGGCCTCAACTACGCCGACCATGCGAAGGAGCTGGCCTTCAAGGCGCCGGAAGAGCCGCTGGTCTTCGTCAAGGGCGAAGGCACGCTGATCGGCCATCGGCAGTTCACGCGCCGCCCGCCCGGCGTGAAGTTCATGCACTACGAATGCGAACTCGTGGTAGTGATCGGCCGGGCCGCCAAGGGCGTGCGCCGCAGCGATGCCTACGACTACGTCGGCGGCTACACCGTGGCCAACGACTACGCCATCCGCGACTACCTCGAGAACTGGTACCGGCCCAACCTGCGCGTGAAGAACCGCGACGGTTGCACGCCCATCGGTCCCTGGCGGGTGGACGCCAGGGACGTGCCCGACCCGAAGGCATTGGCGCTGCGCACCACCGTCAATGGCGCCGTCACGCAATCGGGAAACACGCGCGACATGATCTTCGATGTGCCCTTTCTCATCGAGTACTTCAGCCGATTCATGACCTTGCAAGCCGGAGACCTGATCCTGACGGGCACGCCGGACGGCGTGGTCGATTGCCAGCCCGGCGACGTCGTGGTCACCGAGATCGAGCAGATCGGCGCGCTGGTCAACACCATCCAACAGGCACCATGAACAGAATCGACCATCTCATCGGCGGCCAGCGCGTGGCCGGCGAGCACTATTTCGAGACCCTCAATCCAGCCACGCAAGAGGTGCTGGCCGAAGTCGCTGCGGGTGGCGAAGCGGAAGTCAACGCCGCCGTTGCAGCGGCCAAGGACGCCTTTCCAAAGTGGGCCGGCACCCCCGCGGTCGAGCGATCCAGGCTGATGCGCAAGCTGGGTGACCTGATCGCGAAGCACGTGCCCGAGATCTCGCAGCTCGAGACCGATGACTGCGGCCAGGTGATCGCGCAGACCGGCAAGCAGCTGGTGCCGCGTGCGGCTGACAACTTCCACTACTTCGCCGAAATGTGCACGCGGGTGGACGGCCACACCTACCCCACACCCACGCACCTGAACTACACCTTGTTCCACCCGGTGGGCGTGTGCGCCCTCATCAGCCCCTGGAACGTGCCCTTCATGACGGCCACCTGGAAGGTTGCGCCCTGCCTGGCCTTCGGCAACACGGCGGTGCTGAAGATGAGCGAGCTCTCGCCGCTCAGCGCCGCGCGCCTGGGCGAGCTGGCGCTGGAGGCGGGCATTCCGGCCGGCGTGCTGAACATCGTGCACGGCTACGGCAAGGACGCCGGCGAGCCGCTGGTGGCGCACCCCGATGTGCGCGCCATCTCCTTCACCGGCTCCACCGCCACCGGGCATCGCATCGTGCGCGCCGCGGGCCTGAAGAAGTTCAGCATGGAGCTGGGCGGCAAGAGCCCCTTCGTGATCTTCGAGGACGCCGATCTGGCGCGCGCGCTCGATGCCGCCGTGTTCATGATCTTCAGCAACAACGGCGAGCGTTGCACGGCCGGCTCGCGCATCCTGGTGCACAAGTCCGTCTATGCCGACTTTGCGGCGAAGTTCGCACAGCGGGCGCAGCGAATCAAGGTGGGCGACCCGCTCGACGAATCGACCATCGTCGGCCCGATGATTTCGCAGGCGCATCTGGCCAAGGTGCGCAGCTACATCGAGCTCGGCCCCAAGGAAGGCGCGACGCTGCTGTGCGGCGGGCTGGAAGCGCCTGCGCTGCCCGAGCGGGTGCAGCGCGGCAACTACGTTTCGCCCACCGTCTTTGCCGACGTCGACAACCGCATGAAGATCGCGCAGGACGAGATCTTCGGCCCGGTCGCCTGCCTCATCCCCTTCGACGATGAGGCCGAGGCGATCCGCCTGGCCAACGACACGCAATATGGCCTGTCGAGCTATGTGTGGACCGAGAACATCGGCCGCGCGCACCGTGTGGCGGCCGCCATCGAGGCCGGCATGTGCTTCGTCAACAGCCAGAACGTGCGGGACCTGCGCCAGCCCTTTGGCGGCACCAAGGCCAGTGGCACCGGGCGCGAAGGCGGCACCTGGAGCTACGAGGTCTTTTGCGAGGCGAAGAATGTCGCGGTTTCTTTGGGTTCGCACCACATTCCTCATTGGGGCCGGGCATGAATGCCCGGCCCCTTCGGGGCATCCTGAGCTCCCCCCTCCCAACCCTCCCCTCGAGGGGAGGGCTTTTCGTACCGGAGCATTGACCATGGGCCAACTCGCACTCGCCGCCAAGATCACGCACGTGCCGTCGATGTATTTGTCGGAGTTTCCGGGGCCCAACTTCGGCTGCCGGGACGCCGCCATCAACGGCCACAAGGAAATCGACCGCCGCTGCCGCGCGCTGGACGTGGACACCATCGTCGTGTTCGACGTGCACTGGCAGGTCAACAGCGAATACCACATCAACTGCGGCCCCAAGTTCGAAGGCATCTACACCAGCAACGAGCTGCCGCACTTCATCAAGAACATGCCCTACGCCTACCCGGGCAACCCGAAGCTGGGCCACCTGATCGGCGACATGGCCAACGAGATGGGCGTGAAGAGCCGCGCCCACAGCGACACCACGCTGGCGCTGGAATACGGCACGCTGGTGCCGATGCGCTACATGAACGCCGACCAGCACTACCAAGTGATCAGCATCAGCGGCTGGTGCGACTGGCACGACCTCACCGAATCCGCCCGCTTCGGCCTGGCGGTGCGGCGCGCCATCGAGGAGCGCTACGACGGCACGGTGGCGGTGTTTGCCAGCGGCTCGCTGTCGCATCACTTCGCCGACAACGGCCGCGCGCCCGAGTTCATGCACAAGGTCTACGACCCCTTCCTGGAACAGGTGGATCGCCGCGTGGTGCAGCTGTGGGAGGCCGGCGACTGGAAGACCTTCGTCGGCATGCTGCCGATGTACGCCGACAAGTGCTGGGGCGAAGGCGACATGCACGACACCGCCATGCTGCTGGGCCTGTTGGGCTGGGACCGCTACGAGGCGCCGGCGGAAATCATCACGCCCTACTTCGGCAGCTCGGGCACGGGGCAGATCAACGCCATCTTTCCGGTGACGCCGCTACCCGCTTGAAGGAACAACGACCATGCCGCATCTCGTCATCCTCTACACGCCCAACCTCGAAGCGCAGGCCGACATGGGCCGGCTGTGCCGCTCGCTGGCCGACACCATGCTGGCGCAGCGCGACGACGGCGGCGCGCAGGTCTTTCCCACCGGCGGCACCCGTGTGCTGGCCTTTGCGGCCGCGCACTACGCCGTGGCCGACGACAGCGACGACCATGCCTTCGTCTACCTCAACCTGCGCATGGCGGCCGGCCGCGCGGATGCCGTGAAGAAGCGCATCGGCGATGCGCTGACGGCCTGCGCCAAGGTGCACTTCGAGCCGCTGCTGGCCCAGCGGCATGTCGGCATCACGCTGCAGATCGACGAGGCGCCGGGCCAGGTCTACGACGGCAAGATCGGCAACCTGCACGCGCTCTTTGCCGCCGCCAGGTAGAGCGAGAACAGATGCTGCCCCAAGCCCTCATTCACCAGCTGGCCGGCGAGCTGCACGAAGCCGAGAAGTCGCGCGTGCAGCTGGAGCACTTTTCCAAGCGCCATCCCGAGATGCGCATCGAGGACGGCTACGCCATCGCGCGCGCATGGGTCAAGACCAAGATCGCCGAAGGCCGCCAGGTGCTGGGCCACAAGATCGGCCTGACCTCGCGCGCCATGCAGCAATCCAGCCAGATCGACGAGCCCGACTACGGCACCTTGCTGGACGACATGTTCTTTGCCGAAGGCGGCGACATTCCCTTCACGCGCTTCATTGCACCGCGGGTCGAGGTGGAGCTGGCCTTCGTGCTGGGCAAGCGCCTGCAAGGCCCCAAGGTCAGCATCTTCGACGTGCTGGCCGCCACCGACTACGTGGTGCCGGCCATCGAGATCATCGATGCGCGCATCGAGCAGTTCGACCGCCACACGAAGGCGCCGCGCAAGGTCTTCGACACCATCGCCGACAACGCGGCCAACGCCGGCATCGTGCTGGGCGGCCGCCCGGTCAAGCCCGATGCGGTGGATCTGCGCTGGGTCAGCGCCCTCCTGTACAAGAACGGCGTGATCGAGGAAAGCGGCGTGGCCGCTGCCGTTCTCAACCACCCGGCCACCGGCGTGGCGTGGCTGGCCAACAAGCTGGCGCCGTGGGACGAATGCCTGGAAGCTGGCGAGGTGGTGCTGGGCGGCTCCTTCACCCGGCCGACCACGGCCAGGCCCGGCGACACCTTCCACGCCGACTACGGCCCGCTGGGTTCGATCGCCTTTCGTTTCATTTGAGGAGCCTCATGCAGACCCCCATCAACCATTTCAAGAAGGCCTTGCTGTCGGAGACGCCGCAGATCGGCCTGTGGGTCGGCCTGGCCGATGGCTATGCCGCCGAGATCGTGGCCGGCACCGGCTTCGACTGGCTGCTGATCGACGGCGAGCACGCGCCGAACGACGTGCGCTCGGTGCTCGCGCAATTGCAGGGCGTGGCCAGCACCTGGTCAGCGCAGGCGCCGGCGCAGCGCTCGCATCCGGTGGTGCGGGTGCCGGTGGGAGACAGCACCTTGATCAAGCAGTTTCTCGACATCGGCGCGCAAACCCTGCTGGTGCCCATGGTCGACACCGCCGAACAGGCCGCGCAGCTGGTGCAGGCCACGCGCTATCCGCCCGCTGGCATCCGCGGCATGGGCAGCGCCCTGGCGCGGGCCTCGCGCTGGCAGGCCTACCCGCAGTACATCCACGAGGCGAACGAAGAGGTGTGCCTGCTGGTGCAGGCCGAGACGGCCGAGGCCATGAAGAACCTCGACGCGATCGCCGCCACGCCGGGCGTGGATGGCGTCTTCATCGGGCCGGCCGACCTGTCGGCCTCCATGGGCTATTCCGGCCAGCCGAGCCACCCGGAGGTGCAGGCCGCCATCGAAGACGGCATCGCGCGCATCTTGCGCGCCGGCAAGGCGCCGGGCATTCTGGCCACCACCGACGAGCAGACGAACAAGTGGCTGGCAGCCGGCGCCCGCTTCGTGGCCGTCGGCATCGACACCATGCTGCTGGCCGGCGCCTGCCGGCAGCTGGCTGCCAGGTTCAAGGGGAGCAAGGACGCGACAACGACGACTTCCGCGACGCCCACCAGCGCGGGCTACTGAGACGGCCCGGCCCTTCATTCCAACCAACGGAGACAACGCCATGAACTTCACCCGACGCCAGCTGCTGCAACACAGCGGCGCCACCGCCCTGCTCGCCGGCCTGGGCCAGCATGCGCTGGCGCAGACCGGAGCCCCCTTCGAGACCGCGCGCTTCATCACCGGTTTTGCGGCCGGCGGCACCTCCGACACGCTGTGCCGGCGTGTCGCCGCACGCATGCAGCCCGACTACGGCAAGGCCGTGGTGGTGGAAAACCGCACCGGCGCCGGCGGCCAGATCGCGGTGAGCTTCGTCAAGGGCGCACCGGCCGACGGCGCCACCATCCTGCAGACGCCCACTTCCATCCTCACGATCTACCCGCACATCTACAAGAAGCTGCCCTACGACCCGATGGTGGACTTGAGCCCGGTGACCATCGCCTGCCAGTTCGACTTTGGCTTTGCGGTGGGGCCGGCGGTGCCGGCTTCGGTGAAGTCGGTGCCGGAGTTCCTGGCCTGGGCCAAGGCCAACCCCCAAGGGGCCAACTTCGGTTCGCCGGCCGCCGGCTCCACGCCGCACTTCATCGGCGCGCTGCTGGGCAAGGGCGGCGGGGTGGACCTGAAGCACGCGGCCTACCGTGGCACGCAGCCGGCCATGCTTGACCTCTTGGGCGGCAACGTGTCGTCGGTGTCGGGCCCGATCGGCGACATCACCCAGCACCTGGCCAGCGGCAAGGTGCGCATCCTGGGCGTCTCGGGCGCCAAACGCAGCCGCTTCGCGCCGGACGTGCCGACTTTCGAGGAACAGGGCATCAAGAACGCCACCCACAGCGAGTGGTTCGCCTTCCTGCTGCCAGCCAAGGCCTCGCCCGAGGTGGTGGCGCGCGCCAACGCGGCCGCCAAGGCGGCGCTGGCGCAGAAGGACGTGATCGACGGCCTGGCCACCTTCGGGCTGGAAGCCATGTCCTCCACGCCCGCCGAGCTCACCGAGCTCTTGAAGAAAGACACCGCCAAGTGGGGCCCGATCGTGAAGGAAGTTGGCTTCACCGCGGAAGGCTGAAGCTGGAAGGCGCACACCATGAATCCTCTATCGACACTGACGCATCCCGCCCTGCATCCCGACGAGCGCGCGGCGCGCCTGCAGCTTGCCGCCTGCTACCGCATCTTCGCGATGCTGGGCTGGACGGAGATGATCTACAACCACATCACGGTGCGCCTGCCGGATTCGGTCACCGGCGGCGAAAAGCACTTCCTGATCAACCCCTTCGGGCTGCACTACAGCGAAGTGACGGCCAGCAACCTGGTGAAGATCGACCTGCAAGGCCGCGTGCTCGACGGCTCCACCCACCCGGTGAACCCGGCCGGCTTCACGGTGCATGCGGCCATCCACGATGGTCTGGCCGACGCGCACTGCGTGATGCACACCCACACCACCGCCGGCGTGGCGGTGGCCTGCCTGCAGGGCGGCTTGCAGCAGACCAATTTCTATACCGCGCAGCTGCACGACATGGTGGCGTATCACGACTTCGAGGGCATCACCATCCATGCCGACGAAGGCCCGCGCCTGCTCAAGAGCATCGGCGACAAGCAGGCCGTGATCCTGCGCAACCACGGCCTGCTGGCCTGGGGCCATACCGTGGCGCAGACCTTTGCCGTGCTGTGGACCTTGCAGCGCGCCTGCGAGATCCAGATGGCCACGCTTTCCATGGGCGCGCCGATTCCGGTGAGCGAGGCCGTCGCGGCGCGCGCCACTGCCGACGCGCTGCAATTCAACCCCGCGCATGGCGCCGGCCAGGACGTGTTCGACGCGCTGGTGCGCCAGGTCGACCGCATCGACAGCAGCTACAAGCAATGAAAGTCTGCATCTACGGCGCCGGCGCCATCGGCGGCTGGCTGGGCGCGGCGCTGGCGCAGGCCGGCGAGCGCATCAACGTGGTGGCGCGCGGCGCCACGCTCGAGGCCTTGCAGCAGGGCGGCCTGCAGCTGATGCGTGGCGATGTGCGCACGCGCGTGCCGGTGAACGCGGCCGCCAGCCCGGGCGAATTCGGCGAACAGGACCTGGTCGTGGTCGCAGTGAAGGCGCCTTCGCTCGCTGGCGTGGCGCAGCACATCGCGCCGCTGCTCGGCCCCGAAACGATGGTGCTGGTCGCCATGAACGGCGTGCCCTGGTGGTTCCTGCAAGGCGGCTTCGGCGGCGCACTTGCTGGCACGCGGCTGTCGGCGGTGGACCCGACGGGCGCGATCGCCACGGCGATCCCGGATCGCCACGTCATCGGTGGCGTGGTGCATTGCAGCTGCTCGCTCGACGCGCCGGGCGTGGTGCGGCATCACTTCGGCAACGGCCTCATCATCGGCGAGCCCTCGGGCGAAGCCACGCCGCGCGTGCTGGCCTTGCTCGCCTTGCTGCAACGCGCCGGCATCGACGCCACGCTGTCGCGCCAGATCCAGAAAGACGTCTGGTACAAGCTGTGGGGCAACATGACGGTGAACCCGATCAGCGCATTGACCGGCGCCACCACCGACCTGATCCTGGGCGACGAGCTGGTGCGCGGCTTCATCTCCACCGTGATGCTGGAAGCCAGGGAGATCGGCGAGTCGCTGGGCATCCCGATCGCCGAAAGCCCGGAAGACCGGCATGCCGTCACGCGCAAGCTGGGCGCCTTCAAGACCTCGATGCTGCAGGACGTGGAAGCCGGCCGCGCGGTGGAACTCGATGCGCTGGTGTCGTCGGTGCGCGAACTGGGCCAGCTGACCGGCGTGGCCACACCCTTTACCGATGCGCTGCTGGGGCTGGCACGGCTGCAGGCGCGCCAGCGCGGGCTGTATTAACTAATTCAGTCCACCGCTACGGGCACGCGCCGCGCCACCGCGCACATGAGCTCGTAGCCCACGGTGCCGGCGGCCTGTGCCACCTCGTCGATGGGAAGCAAGGCGCCGTTGCTCGCCTTGCCCCACAGGGTGACCTCGCTGCCGAAGCCGGCAGCGGGCACCGGCGTCAGGTCCACCGTGATCATGTCCATGCTCACGCGTCCGACCGTGCGGGTGCGCACGCCATCCACCAAGACCGGCGTGCCGGTGTCGCAGTGGCGCGGGTAGCCGTCGGCATAGCCGACCGCGGCCACGCCGATGCGCATCGGCGCGTCGGCCGTGAAGTTGGAGCCGTAGCCCACCGTGTCGCCGGGCTTGAGCGCTTGCGTGCCGATGATGCGGGTGGCCAGCGTCATGCCCGGCTGCAGCTGCCAGTGCGCTGCGTCGTGCTCGGGAAAGTCGGGCGCGCTGCCGTACAGAAGAATGCCGGGCCGCACCCAGTCGGCGCGGGTCTGGGACGCGTGGCGCAAGGTGGCGGCGCTGTTGGCCAGCGAGCGCTCACCGGGCAGATCCTGCGTGGCGCGCTCGAAGACGGCCAACGACGACTCGATGCCGCGTGGGCCGTCGGCGTCGCTGAAATGCGTCACCAATGAAATCTCGTCCACCTGCGGCAAGGCATTGAGCCGCGTCCAGGCGGCGCGATAGCGCTCCGGCGCGAAGCCCAGCCGGTTCATGCCCGAGTTGAGCTTGAGGAAGACGCGGTGCGGCACCTGCGTCTTGTGCGCGGCCAGCATGTCGATCTGCGCGTCGCAATGCACCGTGTGCCACAAATCGAGACGCGAGCACAGCTCGAGGTCGCGCGGCTCGAACACGCCTTCGAGCAACAGCACCGGGCCGCGCCAGCCCAGGGCGCGCACGCGCTGGGCCTCGTCCAGGTCGAGCAGCGCGAAGCCGTCGGCGGCGCGAAAGCTCTCGAACACGTTCTCGATGCCATGCCCGTAGGCGTTGGCCTTGACCACCGCCCAGACGCGCGACTCGACCGCGGCGCGGCGCGCGCGATCGAGGTTGTGGCGCAAGGAATCGGTGTGGATGGTGGCGAGAATTGGGCGTGGCACGGCGCGAAAAGCTCCACAAAGATGAGGGAAGACGCGGTCATTTTGACACCGTACCCCCATGCTATAACCGCGAATCCCTCAAATGGGGGACAGACATTCACTACCGCCACGAGAAGCCCTCTGGCCAGCCAGCCCATCGATGAAGCGCGGTTTCTACACCATCATGTCGGCCCAGTTTTTCTCGTCGCTGGCCGACCAAGCGCTTTTCGTTGCGGCTGTCGAACTCTTGCGTAGTGCGGGGGCGGCCGAATGGCAGCGCGCGGCACTGGTGCCGATCTTCGCAGTCTTCTACGTGGCGCTGGCGCCGCTGGTGGGGGCCTTTGCCGACGCCTTGCCCAAGGGCCGCGTCATGTTCATCAGCAACGCGATCAAGGTCGCGGGCTGCCTGATGATGCTGTTCGGTTCGCACCCGCTGCTGTCCTATGCCGTGGTCGGCCTGGGCGCCGCCGCCTACTCGCCGGCCAAGTACGGCATCCTCACCGAGCTGCTGCCGGCCTCGCAGCTGGTCAAGGCCAACGGCTGGATCGAGGGCCTGACCATCGCCTCGATCATCCTGGGCATCGTGCTGGGCGGCATCCTGGTCGGGCATCCGGTGTCCAGCCGGCTGCTGAGCTTCGACTTCCCGCTCGTCAACACCGGCGTCGACACCGCGCCCGAATCGGCCATCACGGTGCTGATCAGTGTGTACATGCTGGCCGCCTGGTTCAACACCCGCATCCCGCACACCGGCGTGGAGATGCGGCCGCTGCGCGCCAACCGCGAGCACGGCATGGTGCGCAACCTCCTGGCGCTGCTGCCCGACTTCTGGCACTGCAACGCACGCCTGTGGCGCGACAAGCTGGGCCAGATCTCGCTGGCCACCACCACCCTGTTCTGGGGAGCCGGCGGCAACCTCAAGTACATCGTGCTGGCCTGGGCCGCGCTGGCGCTGGACTACAACACGGCACAGGCCTCATCGCTCACCGGCGTGGTGGCCATCGGCACCGCCATCGGCGCGGTGGTGGCTTCGGTGCGCATGCGGCTGGACATGGCCACCGGCGTGATCCCGATGGGCATCGGCATGGGCCTTCTGGTGATTGGCATGAACTTCATCGACAACGTCTGGGTGGCGGTGCCCTTCCTGATCCTGCTGGGTGGACTGGGCGGATTCCTGGTGGTGCCGATGAACGCATTGCTGCAGCATCGCGGCCACAACCTGATGGGCGCGGGCCGCTCGATCGCGGTGCAGAACTTCAACGAACAGGCCTGCATCCTGCTGCTGGGTGCCTTCTACAGCGCCTGCACCGGGCTGGGCCTGTCGGCCTACACGGCCATCAGCGCCTTTGGCATCGTGGTGGCGGGCTTCATGTGGATCATCCGGCGCTGGCACCAGACCAACTTGCGCAAGTACCCCGAAGAGGTCGAACATCTGCTGGCCATCGCCAGAAGCGATAAGCATCACTAGAGGAGTTCGGCCATGACCACTGTCTATGACTTCGAAGCCCGCACCATCGACGGCAAGCCTGCGCCGCTGGCCGACTACAAGGGCCGCGTGCTGCTGATCGTGAACACCGCCAGCGAGTGCGGCTTCACGCCCCAGTTCGCCGGGCTGGAAAAACTATATGAGCGCTATGCCGACAAGGGCCTGACGGTGCTGGGCTTTCCCAGCAACCAGTTCCTGAACCAGGATCCGGGCAACAACGAGGAGATTGGCGCCTTTTGCACCAAGAACTACGGCGTCACCTTTCCGATGATGGAGAAAATCGAGGTCAAGGGCAGCGGCGCCGCGCCGCTCTACCAGTGGCTGGTCGACCAGAAGCCGGGCCTGCTGGGCCGGGCCATCAAGTGGAATTTCACCAAGTTCCTGATCGGCCGCGACGGCCAGGTGATCAAGCGCTTCGCCCCGATCGACAAGCCCGAGTCGATCACGCGCGACATCGAGAAGGCGCTGGCCGCGGCTTAGAAGCGGAAATCCACCGTCTTCGTCGCACCGGCAACCAGGGTGACGTGCTGCGTGCGGGTCACGCCGCCGCTGACGGCCTGCACCGTGTAGCGGCCGGCCGGCAGATCGACCAGGCAAACCGGCCCGTCGGCGCGGAAGGTGAGCGGGGCCTGGTTCTCTCCGCCCTGAATGTTGACATCCACATCGGCCAGGTAGGCGCCGCTCGTTTGCGCGAAGAGCAGCGAGAGCGGGTGGCCCTTCATCTGGCCACGCATGGCGGCCGAATCGTCCGAGCTGACGCCGCCGCAGCGAAAGCGTGCGCCGACGGCCGCGTTGGTGGGCGGCACTTCGGCCGGCAACAGCGTCGGCGCCGCCTTCTCGGCCGGCATGGTCACCGGCGGTGCGGGCTGGGCCTGCACTGCCGCAGCCGCGAAGAACCCGATGGCAGCCGCCGTGCAGCGCTGCTTGAACAAAAAGCTTGAGAGGGCTCGCATGGCGAACTCCTTCCCGAAGTTCAGGATTTCTTCATGCTGCGCCCGCTGCCGCCGGCCGTGCGTCGGACCGGACCGGCAATGCCTGTCAGCACGACTCAGGCCGGCGCCAGCGCCGCGTCCAGCAGTTCCACCCAATGGCGCACCGGCGTCTGGCCGCTGCCGCTTTGCAGATGGGTGATGCAGCCGATGTTGGCCGAGACGATGGCGCTGGGCTGCAGCTGCTGCAGGTGCCCCAGCTTGCGGTCGCGCAGCTGGTAGGCCAGATCCGGCTGCAGCACGGAATAGGTGCCGGCGGAGCCGCAGCACAGGTGCGACTCGCTCTGCGCCAGCTGGATGTCGAAGCCCAGTGCGCGCAGATGCGTTTCCACCCCGCCGCGCAATTGCTGGCCGTGCTGCAGGGTGCAGGGCGGGTGGTAGGCGATCACGCCTGGCGGCGCCTTCACGCGCGCCTTGAGCGTAGGCGCCAGCTCGGGCAGCAGCTCGCTCAGGTCTTTCGTCAGGGCGCTGATGCGTGCCGCCTTGGCGGCGTAGGCCGGGTCGTCCTTGAGCGCATGGCCGTACTCGCGCACCGTGACGCCGCAGCCCGAGGCGTTCATGACGATGGCCTCGACCGCGCCGCTTTCCACCTGCGGCCACCAGGCGTCGATGTTGGCGCGCATTTGCGCCTTGCCGCCTTCCTGGTCGTTCAGGTGGAACTTGACGGCGCCGCAGCAGCCGGCCTTGGGGGCGATGACGCTCTCGATGCCGGCGGCGTCCAGCACGCGCGCGGTGGCGCTGTTGATGTTGGGCGCCATCGAGGGCTGCACGCAGCCGGCCAGCATCAGCATCTTGCGCGCATGCGTGCGCGTGGGCCAGGCGCCGGCCGGCTCGCGCGCCGGCACCTTGGCCTTGAGCTTTTCGGGCAGCAGGCCGCGCACGCTCTGGCCCAGCGCCATGGCCGGGCCGAACAGCGGCGAGGGCAGCCCCTCTTTCAGCGCCCAGCGCAGCGCCGACTGCGCTGCCGGGCGCGGCACCTTGGCATCCACCACCTTGCGGCCGATGTCGACCAGGTGGCCGTACTGCACCCCGGACGGACAGGTGCTCTCGCAATTGCGGCAGGTCAGGCAGCGGTCCAGGTGCAGCTGGGTGGCGCGGGTGGGCTGCTCGCCTTCCAGCACCTGCTTGATCAGGTAGATGCGGCCGCGCGGCCCGTCGAGCTCGTCACCCAGCAGCTGGTAGGTCGGGCAGGTGGCAGTGCAAAAGCCGCAGTGCACGCACTTGCGCAGGATGGCTTCGGCCTCCTCGCCATCCGGCGTGCCGCGAAATTCAGGGGCGAGTTCGGTTTGCATCAGAGATCGGCGTAGAGCCGGCCGCGGTTGAAGATGCCTTGCGGATCGAACTCGCGCTTGAGCGCCGCATGGATCTTTTGCAGGGCCGGGCTCAAGGCTTCGAAGGCGTCGGCGCGGGGCTGCGCATCATTCGCCGCGGCGCGCGCGAACAAGGTGGCATGGCCGCCGGCGGCGTGCGCCGCTGCACGTACCCCATGTGCTGCCTGCCCGGCCGGCAGCAGGTACCAGCGCTGGCCGCCATGCCATTCGATCAAAGGCGGCGGCGCATCGTGCAGGGCCAGGGCCGGCGCGGTTTGCGGCAGCGACAAACGCCACAGTGCCTGTTCATCGCTGCGTTCGGCAAAGAAAGGAAGTTGCTGCTCGCGCAAGGCGGTCCAGCGGGCCGCCGATTGCGCGGGGTCGCTACGCTCGCCCCCCAGTTGCCGGCAGGCCGCTTCCACCGCCGCCGCCGCGCCGCGCAGGCGCAGATAGAGCCAACCCTGGCCGTCCTGCTGGGTCCAGCAGCTGGCGTTGAGCGGCAGCGGCTGGCCGCCCCACTGGTTGAGGCGCTTCAGCGCCTCGGCCTGGCTGCATTCGAAGGCCAGCGTGGCCTCGGCCGGCGCCACCGGCAGCACCTTGAGGCTGAGCTCGGCGATCACGCCGAGCACACCCAGCGAGCCGGCCAGCACGCGCGAGACGTCGTAGCCGGCCACGTTCTTCATCACTTGGCCGCCGAAGGTCAGCCACTCGCCGCGGCCGTTGATCATGCGGGCGCCCAGCACGTAGTCGCGCACCGAGCCGACGCTGGCGCGCGCCGGGCCGGCCAGGCCGGCGGCCACCATGCCGCCCACCGTTGCCTGGGCGGAGCTTTGGCCGAAATGCGGCGGCTCGAAAGGCAGGCATTGGCCTTGCCGCGCCAGCAGCGCTTCGAGTTCGGCCAAGGGCGTGCCGGCACGCACCGTGACCACCAGTTCGCTGGGTTCGTAGCTGCTGACGCCGGCGTAGCCGGACAGGTCCAGCGGCTCGCCGGTCAGCGCACCGCCATAGAAATCCTTGCTGCCGCCGCCGCGGATTCGCAGCGGCGTTCCGTCCTGTGCGGCGCTGCGGATGCGCTCGATGATGTCTTGTAGTTCGGGCGGCGTGGGGCCACCGGCTGCGGAATCCATGCGGGCAATGGTAGCGCGCGCCCGGCTTCAATCCTCGAAGAAATCGACCGCCCGGCCCGGCGTGTCGACGCGCGTGTGCAGCACGCTGCCCGAGTCCGGCAGGCGCGCCAGTTCTGCCGGCGACCGGCCATGGCGCGCGGTGGTGACGAACAGCGTGCGCAGGTCATCGCCGCCAAAGCACGGCATGGTCGGGCATTGCGCGGGCAGCGCCAGCGCCTCGACCCGCTGGCCGTCAGGCGCCACGCGCAGCAGTTGTCCGCCCTCGTACATGGCGGCCCAGTAGTGGCCCTGGGCATCGACGCTGGCGCCGTCGGGGCGGCCGCCGTAACCGGCACCGGCACCGGCGGGCGGCTCGGGGCTCCAGCCGGCCGGCTTGGGTGCGAAGCGCTGGAACACGCGTTCGTTCGACATCGTGTTGGCCTGTGCATCCCAGTCCCAGGCGCGCACCGCGTGAGAGGGCGTGTCGGCCCAATAGAGCGTGCGCGCGTCGGGCGAGAAGGCCAGGCCGTTGGCCGTGGTGGCGTCCTGCGCCATCGCCACCAGCTGCGGCGCACGGCCGCCGCGCGCATCCAGGCAGTAGAGCCTGGCGCTGGCCCGGTCCTTGGCCTCGTTGATGCTGCCGGCCCAGAAGCGCCCGAGCAGGTCGCACTTACCGTCGTTGAAGCGCATGGTGCGCACGTCGTGGTCGGCGGCAACCATGCGCTGCAGCGGCACGCCCCATTCGCGCGCCCGATAGATACCGTCCCGCAGCGCGATCACCAAGCCGCCGCGCCGCGCCGGCGCCATGCAGCCGGGCTCGGTGGGCAACGACCAGCGCTCGACGGTGGGCTGCTGCGCAATGTCGCCACGCGTACGCAGCACCGCGCGGCCGGGGATGTCGAGCCAGTAGAGGGCGCGCTCTTGCGGATGCCAGAAGGGCGATTCGCCCAGTTCACATTGCGAGGAAGGAAGGGTCTGCCACATGCGCCTATTGTTGCGCGTGGCGATCAAAAAAAGGGCCCGCTGGAGCCGAAGCTCTGGCGGGCCGAACATCCAAGGGAGACTTGCAGTGAATCGAGGAATTGCTTTTCCGGATGGGCTTGCGGCGGGTGGTCGCCGCAAGCCTTATTTTTCGATCAGCGGTTGTAGGCCGTCTCGCCGTGCGACGAGATGTCGAGGCCTTCGCGCTCTTCTTCTTCGCTGACGCGCAGACCGATGGTCAGGTCGGCGATCTTGAAGGCGATGAAGGCCACCACGCCCGACCAGACGATGGTCAGCAGCACGGCCTTGAGCTGAATCCAGACCTGGGCGCCGATGCCGTTGGACACCACGCTGGCCGTGACCCAGTCGCCGACCAGGCCGGGGCCGCCCAGCGCCTGGGTGTTGAACACGCCGGTGAGCAGCGCGCCGACGATGCCGCCGACGCCGTGCACGCCGAACACGTCCAGCGAGTCGTCCGCACCCAGCATCTTCTTCAGGCCATTCACGCCCCACAGGCAGGCGAAGCCGGCGACGAAGCCGATCACCAGGGCGCCCATCAGGCCGACGTTGCCGGCGGCCGGGGTGATGGCCACCAGGCCGGCGACGGCACCGGAGGCAGCGCCCAGCATCGAGGCCTTGCCGCGCATCAGCGCTTCGCCGATGGACCAGGCCAACACAGCCGCTGCCGTGGCCGAGAAGGTGTTCATGAAGGCCAGCACGGCGCTGTTGCCGGCTTCCAGGGCGGAACCGGCGTTGAAGCCGAACCAGCCCACCCACAGCAGCGAAGCGCCAACCATCGTGAGCGTCAGCGAGTGCGGCGTGAACGCTTCCTTGCCGTAGCCGATGCGCTTGCCCACCAGGAAGGCACCCACCAGGCCAGCGACGGCGGCGTTGATGTGCACCACGGTGCCGCCGGCGAAGTCGAGCGCGCCCCACTGCCAGATCAGGCCGGCCTTGGCGTTCATCGCGTCGACCACGTCCTTGCTGGCGTAGGCGTCCGGACCCATCCAGTACCAGACCATGTGGGCGATCGGCGCATAGCTGAAGGTGAACCACAGCACCATGAACAGCAGCACCGCCGAGAACTTGATGCGCTCGGCGAAGGCGCCGACGATCAGGCAGCAGGTGATGCCGGCGAAGGTGGCCTGGAAGGCGGCGAACAGCAGCTCGGGGATGTAGACGCCCTTGCTGAAGGTGGCGGCCGGCGCGAAGGCGCCGGTGGCCGGATCGAAGATGCCCTTCATGAACAGGCGGTCGAAGCCGCCGATGAAGGCGTTGCCTTCGGTGAAGGCCAGGCTGTAGCCGTAGATCATCCACAGCACCACGATCATCGAGAAGGTGACCATGACCTGCATCAGCACCGACAGCATGTTCTTGCTGCGCACCAGGCCGCCATAGAACAGCGCCAGGCCGGGGATGGTCATCATGATGACCAGCAGGGTGGACAGCAGCATCCAGCCGGTGTCGCCCTTGTTGATGACGGGCGCGGCGGCGGGTGCGTCGGCAGCTGCGGCGGCAGGCGCGGCAGCGGCGGGCGCGTCGGCGGGTGCGGTTGCGGCGGGAGCGGCAGGCGCCGCGGCGGCGGGCGCTGCGGCTTCGGCCGCAGGCGCGGCCGGCGGCGTCTGGGCAAAGCCGGATACGCCGGCCGTCAGCACGCTCAGGCCGAGCGCGAGGGATACGAGCAGTTTCTTCATTTGAGAGTTCTTTCGTGCCTGCTTTTTCGGGCGATCAAAGCGCCTCGCGGCCGGTCTCGCCGGTGCGGATGCGCACAACCTGTTCCAGGTCATAGACGAAGACCTTGCCGTCGCCGATCTTGCCGGTGCGGGCAGCGCCTTCGATGGCTTCGATGACGCGCTCGACCAGCTCGTCGGCCACGGCCGCTTCGATCTTGACCTTGGGCAGGAAGTCGACGACGTATTCGGCGCCGCGGTAGAGCTCGGTGTGGCCCTTCTGGCGGCCGAAGCCCTTGACCTCGGTGACGGTGATGCCCTGCACGCCGATGGCCGAAAGCGCCTCGCGCACTTCGTCGAGCTTGAAGGGTTTGATGATGGCTGTGACCAGCTTCATGGACGTTTCTCCTTGGGGTAAGCAAGGGGCGGCACGGCCGCCCCGGCGACGATTACAGCGTCTTTGTCAGGGCCACGATGAAGCGGGCCTTGTTCGGGTTCAGGGTCTTGCCGTCGGCCCCCGTCACTTCGTAGGCGCTGCCCTTGTTGGCGCCTTGCACGTACCCGCCCAGCGCCAGGCCACCGCCGAAGTCGTACGAGGCGCCCACGCTGTAGTCCAGGTAGTTCACCGCGGACGTGTTGTCCTTGATGTCAGAGGCAAAGAAGGTGTAGCCCACCCCAGCCTTGAGCGTGAGCTTGGGCACCACTTCGTAGGCGTAGCCCAGGTTCAGGTAGCCGGTGTTGCGGCCCGACAGATCCGAGCCGCCCTTGGCACCTGCCCAATTGAAGTAGTCGTCGGACACCGTGTGCGAATACTTCAGGGTGAGCGCGCCGAAGGCGCTGGCATAGGTGCCCGCGCCGTAGAGTTCCCAGGTGTTGCCGGCGGTGGCGCCCGGGTAGATGTAGCCCAGGGCGCCCACGTCCCAGTCGATGCCGCCGCCCTTGAACTTGTAGCCGCCGTACACGTCCATCTCGACGCTGTTGCCGTCCAGCCAGTTGACGCTGGAGTTCCAGTTGCCAAGGTAGAAGCCGCTCTCGTGGGCATAGTCGAAGCCGCCCTGGATGGCCGGCTTGACCGCGCTGGTCTTGAAGTTGCCGTTGCTGCCCAGGACGTCCTGGTCCTGGCCGCGGAACTTGTAGTTGGTGGTGAGGGTGACGTTGGCCGTAATCGGGGAAGCAGGCGCCGGTTCCGCGGCAGGCGCTGCAGCCGCCTGCGCAAATGCGGAATTCGAGACGGTCAGCGCGGCGGCTGCCAGAGCGGCGAATGCCAGGGCGGATTTACGGTGCATCATTGAACGGGACTCCTCGGGGTTTGGTGGTGGTTGTGCGTGAGACCACGACCCCAAAGCAGGGAGCGTGCCAAAGTGTGTCAGGGCCGTCACGCGTGCGGGCACCGGCGTCACGAACTGGGACTCGAAAAAATACAAGATGGCGGGTGCGCACGCAAAAGCGCACCAACTTGGGGAAAGGGAGGGCTATGAGTCTGTCTTTGGTGCAAAGCCGCGCCTTGTTGGGCATGGAAGCGGCGCAAGTGACCGTTGAGGTGCATCTGGCCAACGGCCTGCCCAGCTTCACGCTGGTCGGGCTGGCCGATGTCGAGGTCAAGGAGGCGCGCGAGCGGGTGCGCTGCGCGATCCAGAACGCCGGCCTGGAATTTCCCAACAACAAGCGCATCACGGTCAATCTGGCGCCGGCCGATCTGCCCAAGGATTCCGGCCGCTTCGACCTGCCGATCGCCATGGGGATCCTGGCGGCCAGCGGCCAGGTCGACCCCGCCAAGCTGGCCGGCCACGAGTTTGCCGGCGAGCTGTCGCTGTCGGGCGAGCTGCGGCCGGTGCGCGGTGCATTGGCCATGGCGCTGGCACGCGAAGCCGGCGGGCCGCTGGCGGCACAAGCCAGACTGGTCTTGCCGACCGCCAGCGCCCAGGAGGCCGCGCTGGTGCCAGGCGCGCAGGTCTATGGCGCGCGCCACCTGCTGGACGTGGTGGGCCAGTTTCTGCCGGAGGGCACCGCCCCGCCCGAAGCGGCCGCAGGCGACGGCTGGTCGCGCGTGCAGGCCGCTGCGCCATCGGCCCCGGCCCCGATAGCCGACCTGTCCGACGTGAAAGGCCACGCGGCCGCCAAGCGCGCCCTCGAGATCGCTGCGGCCGGCGGCCACAGCCTGTTGATGGTGGGGCCGCCCGGCTCCGGCAAGTCGATGCTGGCGCAGCGCTTTGCCGGGCTGCTGCCGCCCATGACCACGCAGGAAGCACTGGAGAGTGCGGCACTTGCCAGCCTGTGCGGCTGCTTTTCGCCCGCGCGCTGGATGCAGCGGCCCACCACGGCGCCGCATCACAGCGCCAGCGCGGTGGCGCTGGTCGGCGGCGGCTCGCCGCCGCGCCCGGGCGAAATCTCGCTGGCGCATCACGGCGTTCTTTTTCTCGACGAGTTTCCCGAGTTCGCCCGCGCCGCACTGGAGGCGCTTCGCGAGCCGCTGGAAACCGGCCACATCCGCATCGCGCGGGCCGCCCGGCGTTCGGAATTCCCGGCGCGCTTTCAGTTGATCGCGGCGATGAACCCTTGTCCATGCGGCCATCTGGGATCGCCGCACAAGAACTGCCGCTGCACGCCCGACCAGATCGCCCGCTACCAGGGCAAGCTGAGCGGCCCGCTGCTCGACCGCATCGACCTGCACATCGAGGTGCCGGCCATCGCGCCGCACGAGTTGCTGGATGCACCGCCGGGCGAAGCCAGCGGCCCGATCCGGGCCCGCGTGGCGCAGGCGCGCGACGCCGCCTTGGCGCGTCAAGGCAAGCCCAACCAGGCGCTGCACGGCGGCGAGATCGACCAGCACGCCACGCTGGAGCCCAAGGCGCGGACGCTTCTGCAGAACGCCGGGATCAAGCTCGGCTGGTCGGCGCGCAGCACCCATCGCGTGCTGAAGGTGGCGCGCACGATTGCCGACCTGGCCGGCAGCGCCACGGTCGACACCGCGCATGTGGCAGAGGCCGTGCAGTACCGGCGCGCACCCGGCGCGTCAGGCGATTGACGGTGGCCGCAGGGCGGGCTCGATCACCTGCGTGAGCCAGTTCAGCATCGCCTGCACCCGCGGCGGCACGTGGTGGCGGTGCGGATAGAGCAGCGACACCGGCAGGGGCGCCGCCCTGAAGGAGGGCATCACCTCGACCAGCAGGCCCGCGTCGACCAGTTGCTGGATGCCGCGCAGCGGCGCCTGGATCAAGCCCAGGCCCGCCAGGCAGGCCGCCTGAAAGGCATCCGCGCTGTTGACGACGAGCGCGCTGCGCATGGGATGGACGCGCACCGCGCCACCCTCGTCCAGGTACTCGAGGCCGGCACCCTGCGCGCTGAGCGAGCCCGAATAGTGGACGATCCGGTGCTGCGCCAGATCGGCCAGGCTGCGCGGCGTGCCGTGTGCACGCAGGTAGGCCGGGCTCGCGACGTTGCCCATCGTCATGGCGCCCAAGGGGCGCACGATGAGTTCCGAGTCGGCCAGCTGGCCGACCCTCAGCACGCAGTCGAAGCCTTCCCGCACCAAGTCGACGAAGCGGTCCGTGGTGCTGATGCCCACGTCCAGCTGTGGATGCGCCGCGAGAAATTCCGGCAGCCTGGGAATGACGATCTCGCGCGCCAGCGTGTTGGGCAGGTCGATGCGCAGGCGGCCCTTCAGGCCGCTGGCGGCGGGCTGGAACAGGGTCTGCAGCTGCTCGGCATCGGCCAGCAGTTCGCGGCAACGCTCCAGGAACTGCTCGCCGTCCGAGGTGAGCCGCACGCGCCGCGTCGTGCGCTGCAGCAACCGCGTGCCGAGCTGGGCCTCGAGCTGTTGCACGGCCGTCGAAACGCGGCCCTTCAGCAGGCCGAGCTGATCCGCGGCCTGGGTGAAGCTGGCCAGTTCGGCGACGCGGACGAAGATGCGCAGGTCATCCAGTTGCATGGCATCGATTGTCCGGGCTGGCGGAACAGTGCGATCGGTTGTGATGGATTTATCCGGAAGGCCCGGCGCGGGAGACTCCTTCCATCGCCTTCAACAAAGCTCAAGCAAGGAGTTCCGCATGACCGCCGCATCCGACAACAACACGACCCGCATCGCCCTCATCACCGGCGCCAGCCGTGGCCTGGGCCGCAACAGCGCGCTGAAGCTCGCCGAACAGGGCATCGACCTGATCATCAGCTACAAGAGCAATGAAGCCGAAGCACAGGAGGTGGCGCGCAGCGCGCAGGCCCTGGGCCGCCGCGCGCTGGCGCTGCAACTGGACGTGGCCGACAGCCGCAGCTTCGCCGCCTTTGCCGAGCGCGTGAAGACGGCGCTCGCCGGCACCTGGCAGCGCGAGCAGTTCGACTACCTGGTCAACAACGCCGGCAGCGGCGTGCACGCATCGTTTGCCGAAACCACCGAGGCGCAGTTCGACCTGCTCGTCAACGTGCACCTGAAGAGCACCTTCTTTCTCACGCAGGCGCTGCTGCCGCTGATCAAGGACGGCGGGCGCATCCTCAACACCTCCTCCGGCCTCGCCCGCTTCAGCTTCGCGGGCTACGCCGCCTACGCGGCAATGAAGGGCGGCGTGGAAGTGCTCACGCGCTACATGGCCAAGGAACTGGGCGCGCGCGGCATCGCTGTCAACACCATCGCACCCGGCGCGATCGAGACCGACTTCGGCGGGGGCACCGTGCGCGACAACGCGCAGATGAACGCGCAGATTGCCGGCGTCACCGCCATGGGCCGCGTCGGCCTGCCGGATGACATCGGGAGCGCGGTTGCCGCGCTGCTGTCGGAAGGCAACGGCTGGATGACCGGACAGCGCATCGAGGTGTCCGGCGGCATGATGCTTTGATTAGGCGGCCTTGGCCGCGCGCTGCTTCTCCAGCGCCTGGATCAGCGTCCGCGTGCCGGTGCCCCATTTGGTCATGGCCTGGAAGGCCTGCATGAAGGGCACGTCGACGATGTGGACGCGCTCGGGCGTCAGCACGTAGACGGCGCCCGAGAAGGGCGTGGGGGACGCCGGCACGAAGACGGTGTAGCGGCCGTCGGCATGCTCCTCCACGACGAAGCCGACCACCAGCGCCTCCTCGATCTCGACAAAGGCGACCTGGAACTCGGAGCTGTCGTCGCCGAAGGAGCGGCGCATGACGCTGCGGATCACGCTGTAGCCCGGAATACGCCCGAGCACCTCGGTAGTGAACCAGTTTCCGATGCGCTTGCCGGGCCAGGTCTGCAGCGCCAGGCCGATCAGGAAGCTCACCACGATGATCAACACGATCGCAAAGATGGTGTGGTGCTCGCGTTCTATCGGCAGGTGGTTGGCCAGCGGCTTGACCAGCGCCGTGAGCCCCTGGATGCCCTTGAGCAGCAGCAGCACCGCCAAGTAGGCAGGCAGCAGGACCAGAACGCCGCCCAGCAGGGTTCTCTTCACGAAGCTCAAGATTGCGTGCATGTCGACACTCCTCAGGATAGAAGTCCACGCTGGGCAAGATTGCGCATCAGCGCACCGATGCCGAAATCCCAGCGCGCCGCCTGGTCAGAGTGCAGCACCCGGTTGCACAGCGCGCCCAGCTCGGGCGCGGCGATCAGCACCTCGTCGCCCACCACGTGGGTGAAGCCCTGGCCGGGGCCGTGCCGGTCTTGCGTGGGCGCGAACATGGTGCCCAGGAAAAGCATGAAGCCATCCGGATAGTCGTGGTGCGGGCCGATGGCCTGCGCCACCAGGTCAAGCGGATCGCGGCTGATCTTCGACAGCGAGCTCGCGCCCTGCAAGGTGAAGCCCTCCGGTCCGCGAACGGTGAGCCCGACCGTGATGCGGCGTACCTGGTCGATGCCGAAATGCTCGTCGAACAGGCGGATGAAGGGACCGATGGCGCAGGAGGCGTTGTTGTCCTTGGCCTTGCCCAGGAGCAGCGCGCTGCGGCCCTCGAAGTCGCGCAGGTTCACGTCGTTGCCCAGGGCCGCGCCCAGGGTGTGGCCGCGGCTGTTCACGGCCAGCACCACCTCGGGCTCGGGGTTGTTCCAGACCGACTTGGCATGGATGCCGATGTCGGCCCCGGTGCCGACGGCCGAGAGCACCGGCGCCTTGGTGAAGATCTCGGCATCGGGCCCGATGCCCACCTCGAGGTACTGCGACCAGGCGCCTTGGGCGATCAGCACGTCCTTCACCTGGGCAGCCTGCGGCGAGCCGGGCACGATGCCGGCCAGGTTGTCGCCCAGCACGCCGGACAGCGCCGCCCGGATCGTCTCGGCCTTCGAGGCGTCGCCGCGTGCCTGCTCCTCGATCACGCGCTCCAGCAGGCTTTCGACAAAGGTGACGCCGCTGGCCTTGACGGCTTGCAGGTCGCACGGCGCCAGCAGCCACGGTTGACCGACTTGGCGCGTGGCCTCGTTGCTGTTGGCGAGGACCGCGTCCAGCGCGGCAATGCGCGGCGCGCTTGCATCGCGCAGCGCGTGACGCACGCGCGTGGCGGCATCGGCGTCTTCCAGCAGCTGGCTCATGGTGGGCGCGACGTGCGACAGATCGTGCAGGCCATCGCCATGCACCGCGACCAGGGTGGGGCCGATGCCGGGCTGCCAGAGCCGCCCGACCAGCGTGGCGCGCTCGGCATCGAGCGGCAGGCTGTGGGCGGGGGTCAGGGTCGTCGCGTTCATGAAGTCTCCTCGCATTGCTTGCTTTGCGCGATCGTACGGGAAGCGCTGCAATTGCCATACTCCGGCCGCGCGCAGCGACGGCTGCTGACACCACGCTGTCAGCAGCCGTCGCCGATCATGCAAGGATGCGTGCCGCAGGAAGCCCGAGCCCGCCAACCACCATGCCGAGGTCTTCATCATGCCGCTGCCCACCGACACGAGCGCCCCGCACGATTTCGATTTCATCATCGGCGATTGGCGCGTCAGCCATCGACGCCTGAAGACCCGCCTTGCGCACTGCGAGGAGTGGGTGGCGTTCGACGGCCTGTCGTCCACCACGAAGATTCTTGGCGGCTTCGGCAACGTGGAGGACAACCTGCTTCAGCTGCCGGAAGGGCCCTACCGCGCCAGCGCCGTGCGCGCCTTCGACGCGGCATCGGGCCACTGGTCGATCTGGTGGCTCGACGGGCGCAATCCGACGCAGCTCGACACGCCGGTGGTCGGCAGCTTCGAGGACCACCAGGGCCTGTTCTACGCACAGGACAGCTTCGAGGGGCGGCCGATCAAGGTGCGCTTCACGTGGCTGTCCACCCCGGGGCAGGACCCGCGCTGGGAGCAGGCCTTTTCCAGCGACGCCGGCGCGAACTGGGAGACCAACTGGACGATGGTGTTCCACCCCGCCCTGCCGCGCCATCCGGCGTTTCCGCCGCAGGGCTGATCGCTACTTGCCGTTGTGGGCGGTGGTGCCGGCCCGGGCGTCGCGCACCCTTTGCGGCAGATCGGTCCATGGCGGCTCTTGCGGCGCGAAGCGCGCGCGCATGTACTGCGCCAGCTCGGCAATCTGCCGGTCGTCCAGCGCGTCTGCAAAAGAAGGCATGAAGCCGATGTCGCGCGTGGCCGGCTCGCGCACGCCTTCCAGGATGGTGCGCAGCAGGTTGTCCGGCCGCGCGCTGCGCAGGCTGCTGCCGAGCGCCAGCGGCGTGTTGACGCCCAGCAAGGTAGGGCCGTTGCCATCGTGGTGGCAGGCGGCGCAGGCGCCGTCGAACAGACGCTGCGCCGCGCCCGGTGCGGGCTGGCGCAGTTGCGCGTTGGCGATCACGCGGCGCGCCTCTTCGTCGGCTTGCGCCTCGCTCACCGGGGACTGGAAAGAGGCCAGGTAGGTCGCCATGGCGCGGATGTCCTCGTCGGGCACTGCTTGCAGTTCGCGCACCACCTCGGCCATGGGCCCGCCGGCGATGCCGTGGCGGGCGCTGTGGCCGTGGCGCAGGTATTGGTAGAGCGACTGCCGGGTCCAGGGCACTGCGGACTTCGATGACAGGGCGGTGAGCGCCGGCGCCTCCCAGCCTTCGACCATCGCCCCGGAAAGAAAGGCCTGCCCCCCCTGCTCCGCGCCCAGCGCGTTGCGCGGCGTGTGGCAGGCGCCGCAATGGCCCAGCCCGTTGACCAGGTAGGCACCGCGGTTCCATTCGGCGCCTTGCGCCGGTTCGGGACTATAGGGACTGGCGTCGTGAAAGAGCCCGTTCCACGCGCTCATCAGCGCACGGATGTTGAAAGGAAAGCGCAGCTCGGAAGGCGGCGTCTGCGCACGCACCGCGGACTGCGACATGAAGTAGGCGTACAGGGCCGCCAGGTCGTCGTCGCTGGTCTTCGCAAAGGCCGTGTACGGAAAGGCCGGGTACAGCGCATGGCCGTCGCGCGAGATGCCCTCGCGCATGGCGCGCTGGAAGGCGCTGAAGGACCACTGGCCGATGCCGGTCTGCGCATCCGGCGTGAGGTTGGTGCTGTAGAGCGTGCCAAACGGTGTTTCCATGGCGCGCCCGCCAGCGTTGGGCGTACCGCCCGGCGCCGTGTGGCAGACCGCGCAGTCGCCCATCGCCGCCAGCACCCGGCCACGCTCGATGGTCGATGCGCTGTAGACGGGTGCGCTGAGCGATACCGGCGCGATGACGGAACGCCAGCCCAGCAGCCCCACGATGGCGCCGATGCCACCGATCAGCAATGCGCTGGCACCCGCCCACACCCCGCGCTTCCTGCGCCTTCCCTCTCTTGGGGAAGGTCGGGACGGGAGCGCTGCGGCGGCACCACCCACCGGCGCCTGCGTGCCCCCACCCCAGCCCTCCCCCGGCGGGGAAGGGAGCGGATTCAAGGCGGCGCGAACCACCTCGGGTGTGAAGGGCGGCGCCCTGAAGCGCACACCGGTGGCGTCGAAGATGGCGTTGGCAATCGCCGCCGTGCCCGGCACCGAGGCCGACTCGCCGGCGCCCAGCGGCGCCTCGCCGGGGCGCGCCATCTGCAGCACCTCGATCACCGGCACCTCGCGGAAATTGAGGATCGGGTAGCTGCCCCATTCGCCGCTGGCCACCACGCCTTCGGGACGCACACCGGGCAGCTGCTCGGCCTGCATCTGCGCAGAAGGCCACGAAGGCGACGGCGCGAACTGCACCTTCTCCTTCAGCGCGCGGCTGGTGGCTTGCAGCACGTTGCCGTGGATCTGGTGTTCCACGCCGGTCGGGTTGATCACCAGCCCCGCGTCATGGCCCACCACCACGCGGCGCACGTGCACTTCGCCGGTCTTCCGGTTGACCTCGACGTCGGCGACCCAGGCCGACCAGGCGGCGCCGAAGCCCGGCCACTTGCTGTGCACGTAGCGCGCATAGGCAAAGCCCTGGCCGAACAGAATGTCGCCACCCGGCCCCAGGCCACCATCCGCGTTCTCTTCCGGTCCCGTGCGCATGCGCCAGCCGGCTTTCTGCGCGGTGGCCTGCACCAGCTCGACGGCACGCGGGTCCTGCAAGTGGCGCAGGCGGAAGGCGACCGGATCGACCCCTGCCGCCGTGGCCAGTTCGTCGATGTAGGACTCGTGCGCAAAGGAATTGGGCAGCGCCGACACGCCGCGCAGCCAGGAGGCGCGCACGATCGGCGCCATGTCGTTGACCTTGACCCGCAGGTTGTCGAAGTCGTAGGGCGGGCGCGCCGTGCGATCCCCCATCTCGAAGGCCTGCGGCGTGGGCTCGACGCTGCCCGTGAGCAGCAGGGCCAGTGTCGGGGCGCCGTTCGACGGATAGGAAACCTCGAAGTCGTAGCCCGCGACGCTGCCATCGGCCTGCAGTCCGCCCTTGACTTGCATCAGCTGGGCCGCACCCTTGGGCTCCCAGGCGTGCTCCTGCTCGCGCGTGAGCTGCACCCGCACCGGCGCGCCGACCGCGCGTGCCAGCAGCGCCGCATCGGCCGCCACGTCGTCCGCGCCATTGCGCCCGTAGCAGCCGGCGGCTTCCATTCGCACCACGTTCACCGCCAGCTCGTCCAGGCCCGTGAGTTGCGCCAGGTCACGCCGCAGCACATGCGGGTTCTGGGTGCCGGCCCAGACCTGCAGCTGTGGTGATGCGGTGCCATCGGATTGCCAGTCGGCCAGTGCGCAGGAAGGCCCGATGGAGGCATGCATCTGGTAGGGCCAGACATAGGTGCGCGGCATGGGCTGGTCGGCGCCTCGCAGCGCGGCATCCACATCGCCCTCGTCGACCAAGAGGCGCTGCGTGGCCGGATTGGCGCGCAGCGCGCCTTCCAGGTCATCCAACGATGCCATGCCGGGCCAGGGCTTCCAGCGGACGCGCAACTCGCGCATCGCCTGCTCGGCATGTTCCTCGCGCTCGGCCACCACGCCGACGAAGTCGCGGATCACCACCACCGCCCGGATGCCGGGGATATGGGCAATGGCGCTTTCGTCTACTGATTCCAGCGTGTTGCCGATGAAATCGCCGTGGTCCGCGCCGGCATAGGGCGGGCGCAGCACGCGGCCATGCAGCATGCCCGGCAACCGCATGTCGTGCACGAAGACGAGCTCGCCGGCCAGCTTGGCCGGGATATCGACGCGCGGTACCGGCTTGCCGACGATCCGGTAGTCCGCCACCGGCTTCAGCGGCGTGTGCGGCGCCAGCTGCAGCAGCGCGCGCTGGCCGGCCAGCAGTTCGTGAAAGCCGATGACGTGGCCCTCGCCCGCATGGATGCGGCCCTCGCGCACATCGAGCAGCGCCGGCTGCACGCCCAGCTGTTCGGATGCGCGCTCGACCAGCCAGGCACGCGCCTGGGCGGCGGCGCGGCGCAGCGGCGCCGCATGGATCTGGATCGAGGCGCTGGCGATGGTGGCGCCCTGGTTGGGCGCGCGTGCCGTGTCGCCCAGCACCATGTGCACTTGTGCCAGCGAGGCGTCCAGCTCCTCGGCCACGATCTGCGCCAGCGCGGTGGCCAGGCCCGTGCCCAGGTCCACGTGGCCATTGAGGGCGGTGATGCTGCCGTCGTCCCACACGGCCAGCAGGATCTCCGGCCCTTCGGCGGGATTGCCGTGGACGGCGACGGGTTGGCCTGGCACCGGCGGCGCGGCTGGCGGCGTGTCGCGCACGACCAGCAGCACGCCCTCGGCCGCGAGGAAATCGGCGCGTGTCTTGGGTTGCTCGGCGCGGCGCGGGCTCACGCCGGGTCGTCCTGCGCGGTCAAGGCGGCGGCCGCCTGCACCGCCTTCATGATCTCGACATGGGTGCCGCAGCGGCACAGGTTGCCCGAGAGTTCATCGCGGATGCGTTCTTCGCCGGGGTGCGGTTCGCGCGCCAGCAGCGCCGCCGCCTGCATCACCATGCCGTTGAGGCAGTAGCCGCACTGCGCGGCCTGGGCCTGTTCGAAGGCTTGCTGGACAGGATGCCAGCGCTCCCGCGAGCCCAGGCCTTCCAGCGTGGTGATGCTGCGTCCCGCAACGCCATGTGCCGGGATGACGCAGGCGCGCGCGGCCACGCCATCCACCCACACCGTGCAGGCGCCGCACTGCCCAAGGCCGCAGCCGTACTTGGGGCCGTTGAGCGCCAGGTCGTTGCGCAGCACATGCAGCAGGCTGGCTTCGCGCGATGCCTCCAGCGCGACCTCGCGCGCGTTCACCGTGAGCGCCAGCAGCGGCATCGCTTGTTCGATTCGTTCACGGCTTCTTCAGGCGATGTCGCCGGACTGGATGCGCTTGACGCCCTTGGCGCTCATCTGCTTCCAGGCGGCGGCCAACGAACCATTGAGGTCGATGGCGCGGGTGGCGTCCTCGATCACGTAGACCTCGAAGCCGGCCTTGCGCCCATCCATCGCCGTCCAGGCGACGCAGAAGTCGGTGGCCAGGCCGGTGACGAACAGCGTCTTGATGCCGCGCGACTTCAGATAGCCCGCCAGCCCGGTCGGCGTCTTGTGGTCGGCCTCCTCGAAGGCCGAGTAGCTGTCCATGTCCTTGTGGAAGCCCTTGCGGATGATGAGCTGGGCGGTGGGGAGCTTCAGCTCCTTGCCCAGGGCCGCGTCGTCGGTGCCCTGCACGCAGTGGTCGGGCCACAGCACCTGCGTGCCGTAGCTCAGCTTGGTGGTTTCAAAGGGCTTCTTGCCTGCATGCGTGCTGGCAAAGGAGGCATGGCCCGCGGTGTGCCAATCTTGCGTGACCACGATGTTGTCGAACTGCGCGGCCAGCTTGTTGATGATCGGAATGACCTCGTTGCCGCCCTTCACCGCCAGGGTGCCGCCGTCCAGAAAGCAGTTCTGCACGTCGACCACGATCAGCGCCGACTTGGCGCTGGGCTTGACCTTGCTGGCCGCCAGCGCGCTGGCAGCGAAGCCCAGGCCGCCGAGCAGGCCCAAGGCGGCGCCCGATTGCAGGAGGATTCGGCGATGCGGGTGGCTCATGGTGAACTCCAGAAGTTGAATTTCAGACGCTGAGATAGTTTCGGCGCACTTCGTCATTCGCGGCCAGCTCCGCCATCGAGGCCTGGTAGCGGATCTGCCCCTTTTCCAGCACATAGGCGCGGTCCGACACCAGCTCGGCGAAGTGCATGTTCTGCTCCGACAGGAGGATGCTCACGCCCTGCGCCTTGAGCTCGATGATCATCTGCGCCATCTGCTCGACGATCACCGGCGCCACGCCCTCGGAAGGCTCGTCCAGCAGCACCAGGTAGGGGTTACCCATCAGCGTGCGCGCCACCGTCAGCATCTGCTGCTCGCCGCCGCTCATGCGGCCGCCCGGCCGGTTGGGCATCTCGCCCAGGTTGGGAAAGAGCTTGTAGAGCTTTTGCGGCGTCCACAACGGCGCGGCGCTTCCGTCGATCCATTGGCGCGCCGCCTGGCGGCCCACTTCCAGGTTCTCGGTCACGGTGAGGTCGGTGAACACGCGCCGGTCTTCCGGCACGAAGCCCAGGCCCAGGCGCGCCGCCACGTGCGGCTCGCTCTTGCTGATGTCGTGGCCCAAGAAGCGCACGGCGCCGCGCCGCTTGATCAGCATGCCGATGATGGCTTTCAGGGTGGTGGACTTGCCGGCGCCGTTGCGACCCATCAGCGCCACCACCTCACCGCGGCGCACCTCCAGGTCGACGTCGTACAGGATCTGCGCTTGCCCGTACCAGGCGCACAGCGACTTGGCTTCCAGCAGCAGCACGCGGTCGTCGTTCTTGCTCGTCATACCAGCGCTCCCGCGGGCTTGGTTTCAAAGGTCTTGCCGGTGCCGAAGTAGACCTCCTGCACCTTGGGATGGTCGCGGATCTCCAGCGGCTTGCCCTGGGCGATGAGGCGGCCGCGCGCCAGCACGATCATGCGGTCGGCATAGGCAAAGACGACGTCCATGCTGTGCTCGGTGAAGAGCACCGCCATGCCGCGATCGGTGACCAGCTGCTTGGTCAGCGCCATCAGCGAATTGCGTTCCTTGGGTGCCATGCCGGCCGTGGGCTCGTCCATCAGCAGCAACTTGGGCGAGGTGGCCATGGCAATGGCCAGCTCCACGCGCTTGACGTCGCCGTAGGCCAGCACGCTGCCGGGCCGGTCGGCCTGCGACTTCATGCCGACCTGGTCGAGCAGCGCCAGCGCTTCATCGCGCTTGTGATCGGCCGCGCGGCGCCAGGTGGAAAACAGCTTGTGATCGTGCGAGAGCAGCGCCATCTGCACGTTCTCCACCACGGTGAGCGAAGCAAAGGTCTCGGCGATCTGGAAGGTGCGGCCCACGCCCTTGCGCCAGATCTCGCGCGGCTTGCGGCCGATCAGCTCGTCGCCCGACAGCTTGATGGAGCCCTGGTCCGCCTTCAGCTGGCCGTTGACCATGTTGAAGGTGGTGGACTTGCCGGCGCCGTTGGGCCCGATCAGCGCCAGCAGTTCGCCGGGCGCGAGGTCGAAGCTGATGCCGTCGACGGCCTTCACGCCGCCGAAGGACTTGCCGAGGTTGCTCACCTGCAGAAGAGCTGCGTTCATGGCGTCACCTCCTTCGCGCTCGCCAGTTCGGTCTTGGCGCCGCCGGCGCGCCTGCGCTCGAACAGCTGCTTGGTGAAACCCGCAATGCCCTGCGGGAACAACAGCACCAGCAGCAAGATGATGCCGCCCAGCATGGCGCGCCAGTAGTCGGTGTTGCGCGCCACGGCGTCGTGCAGCCAGGTGAAGGTGACAGCGCCCACCACCGGGCCGGCCAGGGTCTGGATGCCACCCAGCAGCACCATCACCAGGCCATCGACCGACTTGCCCACGCTGAGCGATTCGGGCGAGATGCTGCCCTTGGAGAAAGCGTAAAGCGCACCGGCCAGGCCCGCCGCGATGCCGGCGATGACGAAGGCGCTCCACTGCATGCGCTTGACATCGATGCCGATGGCGTCCGCGCGCAGGAAGGAATCGCGGCCCGCACGCAAGGCATAGCCGAAGGGCGAAAACAAGATGCGCCGCAGCCACACGATGCCCACGATCACCAGCGCCAGGGTGAGGTAGTAGTAGGCCGTCTTGTCGGACAGCCACTCGGACGGCCAGACCCCGGTCAGCCCGTTGCTGCCACCGGTGAAGCTGTCCCACTGGTAGGTGATGGCCCAGGTGATCTGTGCAAAGGCCAGTGTCAGCATCGCCAGGTACACGCCCGACAGGCGAACCGCGAACCAGCCGAAGATGAGCGCGCCGACGGCCGCCACCAGCGGCGCGACGATCAGGGCCGCCTCCATCGGCAGGCCGGCCGCGCGCACCAGCAGCGCCGCGCCGTAGGCACCCAGGCCGAAATAGGCGGCATGGCCGAAGGAGTGCATGCCGGCCGGGCCCATGATGAAGTGCAGGCTGGCGGCAAACAGGGCCGCGATCATCAGGTCGATGGCCAGCACCACGGTGTAGGGCGAGTCGGCCGTGAGCGTGGGCAGCGCCGCCAGCGCCAGGGCCAGCACCGCGGCGGCGATGAGATAGGCCCGGCCGGGCCTGCGCAACGGCTCCTCCGGCATGCCCACGTAGCGGCTGGGCGCCTGCGGCTTGCCGAACAGCCCCCAGGGCCGCACCACCAGCACCACCGCCATCACCAGGAATTCAACCACCAGCGTGAGCTTGGAAAAGGAAATGGTGATGCCGAAGACCTCCACCACGCCCAGCCAGATGCACAGCGCCTTGATTTCGGCAATGAGCAGCGCCGCCGCATAGGCACCGGGAATGGAGCCCATGCCGCCCACCACCACCACGACGAAGGCCCCGCCGATGGTGTTGAGGTCCATCTCCAAGGTGGCGGGTTCGCGCGGCAACTGCAGCGCGCCGCCCAGGCCGGCCAGCATGGCGCCCAGCGCGAACACCGCCGTGAACAGCCAGGCCTGGTTCACGCCCAGCGCGCTCACCATTTCGCGGTCTTGGGTGGCGGCGCGCACCAGGGTGCCCCAGCGGGTGCGGGTGAGCAGCAACCACAAGAGGCCCAGCACCAGCGGGCCGACGACGATGAGGAACAGGTCATAGGTCGGGAACTGGCGCCCGAGGATCTCGATGGAACCCGACAGGCCCGGTGCGCGCGGGCCCAGCAGCTCGTCGGGGCCCCACAGGTAGAGCACCGCGTCCTTGATCACCAGCACCAGCGCGAAGGTGGCCAGGAGCTGGAACAGCTCGGGCGCCTTGTAGATGCGGCGCAGCAGGGTCATCTCGATCAGCGCGCCCAGCGCGCCGACGGCGACCGCCGCCAGCAGCAGCGCCGGCCAGAAGCCAAGGCCGGTGCCCAGCTTGTCGACCAGCGTGTAGGCCAGGTAGATGCCCACCATGAAGAAGGAGCCGTGCGCAAAGTTGACGATGCGCGTCACCCCGAAGATCAGCGACAGGCCGGCTGCGACCAGGAACATCGACGATGCCCCGGCCAGCCCGCCCAGGAGCTGAACGATAAAGCCCGAAAAACTCATGCAGAAATCCTCGCCACGCAGCGGCGCACTTCTATTTCAAGCGGGCCGCGAAGCGCGGCCCGGGCCAGGGACTCAGTCCGCGCGCAGTTTTTTGATCTCGGCTTCGCTCGGCTGGAACTTCGCGCCGTCGAGGTAGGTGTAGTCCACCATCACGCCCTTGCCGCCCTCGTTCTTCGTCTTGCCGACGAAGGCGCCCATGGTGGATTGGTGGTCCACGCCGCGATAGGTGATCTTGCCGAAGGGCGTGTCGACCTGCAGGCCCTTGAAGGCTTCCACCAGCTTGGGCGTCTCGGTGCTCTTGGCCTTGGCGACACCGGCGGCCACCGACTTGATCATCGAATAGCCCACCACCGAACCCAGGCGCGGATAGTCCTTGTACTTCTCGTGATAGGCCAGGAAGAAGGCCTTGTGCTCGGGCGTCTGGATGCCGTACCACGGGTAGCCGGTGACGATCCAGCCATTGGGCGCCTCGTCCTTCAGCGGATCGAGGTACTCGGGCTCGCCGGTCAGCACGCTCACCACGCTGCGGTCCTTGAAGAGGCCCCGGGTGTTGCCCTCGCGCACGAACTTGGACAGGTCGGCGCCGAACAGCACGTTGAAGATGGCGTCCGGCTTGGCGTCGGCCAGCGCCTGCACCACCGCGCCGGCATCGACCTTGCCCAGCGGGGGCGCCTGCTCGGCGACGAACTCCACATCGGGCTGCGCCGCCTTCATGAGGTTCTTGAAGGCCGCCACCGCCGACTGGCCGTACTCGTAGTTGGGGTAGACGATGGCCCAGCGCTTCTTCTTCAGCTTGGCTGCCTCGGGCACCAGCATGGCGGCCTGCATGTAGGTGCCGGGACGCAGGCGGAAGGTGTAGGCGTTGCCGCCCTGCCAGGTCATCTTGTCGGTGAGCGGCTCGCCGGCCAGGAAGAAGAACTTCTTCTGCTTGGCGAAATCGGCCACCGCCAGGCCGGTGTTCGACAGGAAGGTGCCGGTCAGCACGTCGATTTTCTCGCGCGCCACCAGCTCCTCGGCCACGCGCACCGCGTCGCCGGGGTTGGCATTGTCGTCGCGCGTGATGAGCTCGAGCTTCTTGCCGTTGACCCCGCCCTTGGCGTTGATCTCTTCCACCGCCAGCTCCATGCCTTTCTTGTAGGGCTCGAGGAAGGCGGGCTGGGCCTTGTAGCTGTTGAGTTCGCCGATCTTGATCACGCCCTGCGCATGGGCGGGAACGAGAGCGGCGGCCAGCGTTGCGAGCGTCGCCGCACTGTAGACATGACGCAGGTGCTGTTTCATCGAAGGACTCCTGGGGTTCGAGCTGGAAGAAGAATTGAAAGGGAGGCAGAAGATTCTTATCGGAGACCGTCTTCGCCCTTGATCTCGGAAACCTGTAGGCCGCCGATGCGCGGCAGGGGGCGGCCGCTGTCGGTGACGGCCACGGCCACCACGATTTCGTTGGCGCGCGGCGCGTCGGACACGCGCGCCTCGATGGCGTCGAAGTGGCTGCGCACGAAGGCGGCGTCCTTGTGGCCCAGCGGCACGTCGATGGCGGTGCCCAGGGTGCCGCGCTTCTTGGCCGAGGGCACCAGCGCGGCGCCCTTCTCCACCGCGGCGCGCAGCGGTGCGCCCAGCTTGGGATGCAGGATGGCGGCCGCATGCTCCAGCTCGCCCGCCTCCCCGACGATGGCGGCCTTGCCGTAGCTCTGCGCCGCGCCGGGCGCGATGCCCAGGGCCTTGACACACTTCTCGCCCAACAGGCCTCCGAGCTCTTCGCCGATGGCGATGAGTTCGTCCAGCGATTCGCTGTAGCGGCCGGCATAGGGGTTCTCGATGACCGCGATGGCCACCGCACGCCGCGTGGGCGGGTCGATGCTTTGGCCCATCTCCTTGCGGGTCTCGTCGACCTGAACGATCAATTTTCGAATGTTTGCTGTCATCGGATTACCTCAGTCCATCCCATTTGGAAATATCCTCCGCGCGCAGGCCGCCCACGCGCTCGTGCACGCGGTAGCCCGTGCTCATGGCGAGGATGAAGACGATCTCGTCCGCCGCCGGCGCGCCGGGCACGCGCACCTCGATGGCGTCGAACTGGCCGCGCACGTAGCTGGCGTTGATGTTGGTGAGCGGCACATCCAGGGTGCTGCCCGGCCCGCCCACCTTCTTGGTGGAGGGCACGATCGACAAGGCATTGCCGGGCTGCCCGGTCTTCGCCTCGGCCTTGCCCTGGCGGTAGGCGTCACGGTCGCCCTTCCAGCCGAGCAGTTCGCGCATGGCATAGCCGCCCGGCACATGCCACAACGCGCCGTGCTCCAGCTCGCCGGCGGCGCCGACGATGGCGCCCTTGCCGTAGGTGGAGATGCTTTCCACCGGCACGTCCATGGCTGCGCGCAGGCGCTGCGCCATGTCCAGGCCCACCGGGTCGAGCAGGCTCATCATCGGCAGGATGTCGGGCTCGTAGCGGCCGGCAAAAGGATTGGTGAGCACCGCGCCGATGGCGCCACGCACGAGCGGCTTGGCGGCGCGCGGTCCGAACTCGTGGTGGATGTGTTCGACGTGGGTGAACACGCGGCGTATATCGATCATGGAATTGAAGCCTTGCCCATTTCGTTAAGCAAATACTGAACCAACTGCATCGCCCGCCAAGGACCTTGCGCGATCTTCTTCGGTGCCCGGCGCGAGTGAGCATAAGGGTTGCACCACACGCCACTGCCCCTGGCAAGCAAGTGCGGCGGACCACAGCAGCCCGGCGCGCTGCAGGGCCTGCGCGCGCAGCACGCCCGCAGCCAGTGCATGTTGCACCTGCATCGGCGCCAATGCTGCGACATCGACGGTGACAGGGATATCGCCCAGGTCGCTGTCGTCCTTGCATTGGCTGGCGGGCAGGCGCCGGATGCCCGGGTCCTGCACGTCCACCGCGTTGGCGATCAGGGTGGCGGCGGCGTCGGCCTGGGCAGCAGTGGCCGCCAGCACGGTAACGCTGTCGGCAATGCCCAGCGAGAAGCTGCGGCCGCGCCAGCCGCTGGTGGCGATGCCGCGCACTGGCGTCTTCGCGCGAATCTCGAACTGCCCGTCGGTGTCCAGCGGCCCGGTGTCGCGCAAAGGATCGAATCGCGCCAGGTCGGAGAACACGCCCACGCGAGCCGATTGCCCTGGCGCGAGGTGCAGCGCGATATCGCCGCCGTTGTTGATCCAGGCGCGTGCGATACCGGGGCGCTGATAGAAGGCGATGAGTTCCTGCGCCACCGAACCGGCCACGGCCGCCATGGGCGTGATGAAGGGGCTGCCGCAAGCCTGGCTCGCTGCGGCGGAAGCCCGCCACATGCGTTGCGCGACCGGGCCGCTCAAGGGCAGCGCGGCGCTCACGGGCTGGCGCAAGACGCGCAGCTCGCCAACCAACTCGTCCAGGACGCCGCGAAATCGTTGCCAGGCCTCTTCATGCGCCTGCTGGACAGCCGATGCTTCACCCTCGGCCTGCGCCACGATGTCGATGGGGCCATGCTGCCAATGCCAGCGGCCGCCGTCGAGGGGAGTGCGTTCTGCCGCCATGTTCTTTCTGGCGTTCAGCCGAGCATCGGGGCATGGCCGAGTGGCCACGGATTGGCGGGGTCGACCGGCGCCCAGCGCCGCGCCAGCGGCGCACCGTCGTTGTGCCAGGCACCCCGCGCCAGCGCCTGTTCCAGCGAGAACACATGCTCCATGTGTCCGCCCAGCGCGGCGTAGTCGTCCTGGCGCATGCTGAATTCGATGGGCGCGACGATGGCCGGCGTGGGCACCGTGCCGAAGCTCATGTCCGGCATGCGCATCACGTCGGCCATCACCGTGATGCCGCCGCCCGGCCACACATAGGCCGGCGCGCCGCCGCAGGTGACGTTGACCAGCGCGCGCTTGATGGCGCGGGTGAGCAGCACCGGGTTCTCGGTGACGCCGGCACGCAAGGACCCGCCCGCGCCGCCCAGGAACAGCACGGTGCACAGCGATGGCTCGCAGTTCTCGCCGATGCGCTCGACCACGCGGCGCACGTCGTCGGGCATGGCCTGTTCGACCGGCTTCAAGGACTCGTCGAGCACGTACCACTGCGCGTGCTCGCCCGTGGTGGAGGTCATCAAGAGGCGCAGGCCCGGCCGCGCCACGCCCTCTTCCCAGCCTTCGATGATGGACAGCGGATCGGCGATGTCGGTGCCGCCCCAGCCATTGCCCGGATTGGCCACCTGGAAGTAGCGGCCCGGCGTCGACTTGCGCCCGCGCATCTGGATGCCCGAAGGCGCCATGCCCAGGCAGCGCCCGGCCTGGTGCTCGGTGAGCACGCCGGTGATGTGGTCGTCCACCACCACCACTTCATCCGCATGGCCGAAGAGCTGGCGCGCGAAGATGCCGACCGCGGCCGAGCCGCAGCCCACGCGCATGCGCTGTTCTTCCACGCCATTCACGATGGGCGCCTTGCCGGCCTGCACCACCAGGCTGGCGCCGCCGTCGATGGTGCATTCCACCGGCTGCTTGTTGCCCAGGCGCTGCATCAGCTCGACCGTCATGCGGCCTTCCTTTTTGCTGCCGCCGGTGAGGTGGTGCACGCCACCCAGGGACAGCATCTGCGAGCCGTATTCGGCGGTGGTGACGTGGCCCACCACCTCGCCCTTGTACCGAACGTTGGCCTGCTCGGCGCCCAGGAAGCGGTCGGTGTCGATCTTCACCTTGAAGCTGCAGTAGCTGAAGATGCCCTCGGTCACCACCGTCACCATGTCGACGCCATTGGCCTTGGAGGCCACGATGAAGGGGGCCGGCTTGTAGTCGGGGTAGGTGGTGGACGAGCCGACGCCGGTGACGAAGACCTCGTCGGCATGCAGGAGATCGCCATTCCAGTCGGGCTGGGTTGCGGCGCCCTCCTCGCCGGCAAAGGGAACCAGTGCCGGCGCATCGCTGGCCAGCTCCCGCCGCAGCAGCACCACCGGGTCGACCCGCACCAGCGCACCGCCGCGGTTGGCGTAGCGGTCGCAGGCGCCGGTGCGGCCGTCCGAGATCTGGCACAGCACCGGGCAGGCATTGCATTCGATCTTGGCGGTGCTCATGCGCTCGCTGCGCGGTGCGCTGCGCAGCTCGACATCGGCCTGCAGCGGCATGTCGATGCCGGGCAGGCCGTCGGTCTTGGTGTGTTCGGTCATCGGGGGCGCTTTTCGTGGGGTTGAAAGCAGTCTTGCAAGAAGCGGACCTCGCATGTAGCATTCGCTACACATTCATGTTGCGTTCACTACATGAATTCAATGTAGCAAACAGATCGGGGGCATGCAATGGTGTTTTTCCGGCGTCTCTCGCGAACCGCGACAATCGGGGATCGGGGCCGGGCGGCGCCATCCCTTTTCTGCGTATGGCGCACCGTTTCCGGGCATGCGTCTTGCACCCCGCCTATTCACCAACCGACTTGAGTTCTGTATGAGTGCATTCAGCGAAGAACGCGTCCTGTCCGTCCACCACTGGACCGACCGCCTGTTCACCTTCACCACCACGCGCGACCCGGCCCTGCGCTTCTCCAACGGCCACTTCACCATGATCGGCCTGAAGGTCAACAACAAGCCCTTGTTGCGCGCCTACAGCATCGTCAGCCCCAACTACGAGGAGCACCTGGAGTTCCTCAGCATCAAGGTGGAAGAAGGGCCGCTGACTTCCAAGCTGCAGCACATCCAGGTGGGCGACACCATCATCGTGGGCCGCAAGCCCACCGGCACCCTGCTGATCGACTACACCCTGCCGGGCAAGCGGCTGTACCTGTTCGGCACCGGCACCGGCCTGGCGCCCTTCATGAGCATCATTCGCGACCCGGAGACCTATGAGAAGTTCGAGCAGGTGGTCCTGGTGCATGGCGTGCGCCAGATCGACGAGCTGGCCTATCACGACCTGGTGACCGACCACCTGCCCAAGCACGAGATCCTGGGCGAGATGATCGACAAGCAGCTCTTGTACTACCCCACGGTGACGCGCGAGGAGTTCCGCAACATGGGACGCATCACCGACCTGATCGCCACCAACAAGCTGACCGACGACCTCGGCCTGCCGCCGCTGGATCCGGCCAACGACCGCGTGATGCTGTGCGGCAGCCCGGGCCTCTTGGTCGACCTGAAGCACATCCTGGAAGGGCGCGGCTTCAAGGAAGGCAATACCTCGACCCCCGGCGATTTCGTGGTCGAACGCGCCTTCGCCGAAAAGTAGTCGGACGCTCGCCCGAAGAAGCAAGATGGCCGAGGCCAAGCCCACGCGCAACGGCGGCAAAGCGCCCACACGCCGCACCGGCGTGCGAGAGGCCGCGGCACAGGCGACGCGCGACAGCATCCTGCGCGCGGCCACCAAAGTGTTTGCCAAGTACGGCTACGACGGCGGCAGCGTCGAGAAGATCTCGAAGGCCGCCAACTCGTACGACCGGATGATCTACTACTACTTCGGCAGCAAGGAAGGCCTGTTCATTGCGGTGCTGGAAAGCATCTACAAGCGCATGGACGAGGCCGAGGCGGCGATCGAACTCGACGTCACACGCCCGGTGGAAGCGCTCACGGCGGTGATCCGCTTCGTGCTGGGCTACTACCGGCGCAACCCGGAATTCGTGACGCTCCTGAACACCGAGAACCTGCACAAGGGCCGGCACATCGCCAAGTCGCTGCGGGCGCGCGAGTATTCATCGCACGCCATCGAGATCATCCAGCGCATCGTGGAAGGCGGCGTGGCCCAGGGCCTGTTTCGGCCGGACGTGGCAGCGCGCGACCTGTACCTCCTGATTGCCGCCACCGGCTACTTCTACACCTCGAACCGGCACACGCTGAGCGCCTTTTTGGGCGAGCCGCTCGAGACACAGGACGCGATCGCGCACTGGGAAGAATTCGTGATCGAGGCGGTGCTGCGCACGGTCGATGCGGGCAGCATCGAAGAAGATTCCATCACCCCACGAGAGTCAAAATCATGGCAGCAGAAGTCGCAACCGGCGCCAAGTCGGGCAAGGTAGTCATCCGCAACATCGGCCTGCTGCTCTCGGGCGACATCGACCGACCCATCCTGGACGCCGACACCCTCGTGGTGAACGATGGACTGATCGCCGCGATCGGCAAGGAAAAGGACTGCGACCTGGAAGGCGCCCGGACGGTCATCGATGCGAAGAAGACCTGCGTCGCCCCCGGCCTGATCGACAGCCACGTGCACCCCGTGTTCGGCGACTGGACGCCACGCCAGGGCCAGATCGGCTGGATCGACTCCACCATGAACGGCGGCGTCACCACCATGATCTCGGCCGGCGAGGTGCACCTGCCCGGCCGGCCCAAGGACATCGTGGGCCTGAAGGCCCTGGCCATCACCGCCCAGCGCGCCTTCGACAACTTCCGCCCCGGCGGCGTGAAGGTGCTGGCCGGTGCGCCGGTGATCGAGAAGGGCATGGTCGAGAGCGACTTCAAGGAACTCGCCGAGGCCGGCGTGGGCCTGCTCGGCGAAGTGGGCCTGGGCTCGGTGAAGGCCGGCTACGAGGCCAAGGAGATGGTGGCCTGGGCGCGCAAGTACGGCATCCAGAGCACCATCCACACCGGCGGCCCGTCGATTCCCGGCTCGGGCCTGATCGACAAGGACACGGTGCTGGAGGCTGATGCCGACATCATCGGCCACATCAACGGCGGCCACACCTCGCTGCCCGAGGCGCATGTGTGCGAGCTGTGCGAGAAGAGCAGCCGCGCCATCGAGATCGTGCACAACGGCAACGAAAAGGTCGCCATCGCCGCCGCGCGCGCGGCGCTCGATTTGAAGTGCCCGCACCGCGTGATCCTGGGCACCGACGGCCCGGCCGGCTCGGGCGTTCAGCCGCTGGGCATTTTGCGCATGGTGGCCATGCTCTCGTCGATTGCCGGCATCCCGGCCGAGCTGGTGTTCTGCTTTGCCACCGGCAACACGGCGCGCATCCGCAAGCTCAACTGCGGCCTGATCGAAGTGGGGCGCGATGCCGACTTCGTCTTCATGGACAAGGCCCAGCATTCGCCTGCCCCGGGCTTGCTGGAAAGCGTTCAGCTGGGCGACATCCCGGGCGTGGGCATGGTGATGATCGATGGCATCGTGCGCTGCGGGCGCAGCCGCAATACGCCGCCGGCCACCGAGATTCCGGTGGTGGTGACGGGCGGGCACTGAGCGGCGGCGCCGGCCTCTCAGGATCGGCGCGCCGAGCGCTGCGGCACCCACCCTGTCGGCGCACTCTCCGGCTTCTTGCCCGATGACGCCACGGCCCGCAGGATGCGGCGGAACTTGGGGCAAGCCATGTGGTCCGGCGCCGAACAGGCCGCCACGTGGCGCAGGCCGTCGCGCATGGCAGCGAGGCGGGCAATGGTCTGGTCGAGCGCCTGTGCCTTGGTGACCAGGAGCGCCCGGTCGACTTGCAGTTGCCCATTCGGCGCGAACATGTGGGCGATCTCGGCGAGCGACAGGCCGGCGACGCGCCCCATCGCGATCAACGCCAGCCGCTCCAGCACGTCGACATGGAACAGCCGCCGCAGGCCCTGCCGACCCACCGAGGCGATCAAGCCCTTCTCTTCGTAGTACCGCAAGGTGGAGGCCGGAACGCCGGATCGGCGCGCCACCTCGGCGATGTCCAGTGCGCTCATCCTCTTGACCTCAAGTCGACTTGAATTCGTATGGTGCAGTCCACTTTACTTGCACACAGGAACGCAGCATGCAAAACAATGGAAAGACAGACGATCAGGCCGCCCTCTGGAATGGCACGGCCGGCCATGCATGGGTGGACGCGCAGGCCCTGCTCGACGATATGTTCCGGCCCTTCGAGCGCCTGCTCGTCGATGCCGCCGCCGGCGCGGCGCCCACCGGCCGGGTGCTCGACGTTGGCTGCGGTACGGGCAGTACGACGCGCGCGCTCGCTCGGCAACTCGGGCCAGGATCGCATTGCGTCGGCGTCGATATCTCGGCGCCCATGATCGCGACGGCCCGCGCGCTCGCCAGGCAGGAAGAGCTCGCCGAGCGCACCGAGTTCATCTGCGCGGATGCGCAGCGCCAGGCTTTCGAGCCGGAAGGCTTTGACGCCGTCGTTTCGCGCTTTGGCGTCATGTTTTTCGACGATGCCGTCCAGGCCTTTGCGAACCTGCGGCATGCCGCCAGAAAGAACGCCAGGCTTTGCTTCATTGCCTGGCGCAGCGCGGCCGAGAACCCCTACATGACCGCCGCCGAACGCGCCGCCGCGCCGCTGCTGCCCGACATGCCGGTCCGCCAGCCGGACGCACCGGGCCAGTTCGGGTTTGCCAAAGAAGATCGCGTCCGCCAGATCCTCGCGGACAGCGGCTGGTCCGCGCCTAGCGTGCAACGGCTGGATGTGGAATGCACGCTGGCCGAAAAAGACCTGCTCACCTACCTGAGCCGCCTCGGCCCGCTGGGACGTGTGCTGCACCAGCTCGATGAGCGCACGCGCCGGCAAGTCGTCGAAGCGGCCCGCGCCGCCTTCGATCCATTCGTCCACGGGCAGGAAGTCCGCTACACCGCGGCGTGCTGGATGGTCAGCGCGCGGGCCTAGCCGAGATTGGGCGCCAGCAGCCGCTCCAGCTCGGATTCACTCTGCCCGCGCCGCGCCACCTGATCCATCAGCTGGTCATGCCCGATCTTGCCGACGTTGAAGTACGTCGAGTCGGGATGGCTCAGGTAGAAGCCGCTGACGCTGGCCGCGGGCGTCATCGCCAGGCTTTCCGTCAGGCCCATGCCGATCTGCTCGCACTGGAGCACGTCGAACATGGCGCGCTTGACGCTGTGGTCCGGGCAGGCGGGATAGCCGGGCGCGGGGCGGATGCCCTGGTACTTCTCGCGGATCAGGTCTTCGTTGCTGAGCGCTTCCTGCGGCACATAGCCCCACAGGTCGGTGCGCACGCGATGGTGCAGCGCCTCGGCAAAGGCTTCGGCCAGGCGGTCGGCCAGAGCCTTGAGCATGATGGCGGAGTAGTCGTCCAGGTCGTCGATGAAGTACTTCTCTTTCTTCTCGACGCCGATGCCGGCCGTGACGGCGAACATGCCGACGTAGTCTTTCAAGCCCGAGTCGCGCGGCGCCACGAAGTCGGCCAGGCAGCGGCTGGGGCGCATCACGCCATCGATCATCTGCTTTTCGGTTTGCTGGCGTAGGCCATACCAAGTCAGTGCCTTCTGCGCGCGCGATTCGTCGGTGTACAGCGCGATGTCGTCGTCGTTCTCGCTGTTGGCCGGCCAGAAGCCGACCACGCCGCTGGCCGTCAGCCAGCGCCCTTCGATCAGGCGCTTGAGCATGCGCTGGCCGTCGCCGAACACGCGCACCGCTTCGCTGCCGACCACCTCGTCCTTCAGAATCGCCGGGAAGGGCCCCGCCAGGTCCCAGGTCTGAAAGAAGGGGGCCCAGTCGATGTACTTGGCCAGGTCCGCCAGATCGTAGTTGCGGAACTCGCGCCGGCCCAGGAATTTCGGCTGCGGCGGCGTGTAGCCGCTCCAGGCGATGGGCGTCTTGTTGGCGCGCGCCTTCGCCAGCGGCCACATCGGCACCTGCTTCTTGTTGGCGTGCTGCTCGCGCACCTTGACGTAGTCGGCGTTGATGTCGTCGATGTACTTGGTGGCCTGCTCGGAGAGCAGGCTCTGCGCCACGCTCACGCTGCGCGAGGCATCGGGCACATAGACCACTGGGCCCTCGTAGTGCGGCGCAATCTTGACGGCCGTGTGCACGCGGCTGGTGGTGGCGCCGCCGATCAGCAAAGGAATCTTCTTCACGCGGAAGTGGTCGTCCTTCTGCATCTCGCCGGCCACGTACTGCATCTCTTCCAGGCTCGGCGTGATCAGGCCCGAGAGGCCGACGATGTCCGCGCCCTCGACCTTGGCCCGCGCCAGGATCTCGTGACAGGGCACCATCACGCCCATGTTCACCACCTCGAAGTTGTTGCACTGAAGCACGACGGTGACGATGTTCTTGCCGATGTCGTGCACGTCGCCCTTCACGGTGGCGATGATGATCTTGCCCTTGCTGCGCACGTCGCGGCCAGCCGCTTCGTCCTGGCGCTTTTCTTCCTCGATGTAGGGGATGAGGTGGGCCACCGCCTGCTTCATGACGCGCGCCGACTTCACGACCTGCGGCAAAAACATCTTGCCCTGGCCGAACAGGTCGCCCACGACGTTCATGCCGTCCATCAGCGGGCCCTCGATCACGTTGAGCGGACGGCCACCCTGCGCGAGGATGGCCTGGTAGGCCTCTTCGGTGTCGGGCACGATGAAGTCGGTGATGCCATGCACCAGCGCATGCGCGAGGCGCTGCCCCACCGACACGGGCGCTTCGGGCGTGCCGCGCCAGTCGTTCTTCTTGCTGTCGTCCTTGGCCGCGCCCTTGGCCGACTCGGCCACTTCCACCAGGCGCTCGCCAGCATCGGGGCGGCGATTCAGCACCACGTCTTCCACCCGCTCGCGCAGGGTGGGCTCCAGGTCATCGTAGACGCCGACCATGCCGGCGTTGACGATGCCCATGTCCATGCCCGCCTTGATCGCGTGGTACAGGAATACCGTGTGGATCGCTTCGCGCACCGGGTCGTTGCCGCGAAAGGAGAAGCTCACGTTGCTCACGCCGCCCGACACCTTGGCGCCCGGCAGGTTGGCCTTGATCCAGGCCGTCGCCTCGATGAAGTCGACCGCGTAGTTGTTGTGCTCCTCGATGCCGGTGGCCACCGCGAAGATGTTGGGGTCGAAGATGATGTCTTCGGGCGGAAAGTCGACCTCGTCGACCAGCACGCGGTAGGCGCGCTCGCAGATCTCGATCTTGCGCTGGTAGGTGTCGGCCTGGCCTTTCTCGTCGAAGGCCATCACCACCGCGGCGGCGCCGTAGCGGCGCAAGAGCTTGGCGTGGTGCTTGAAGGGCTCGACGCCCTCCTTCATCGAAATCGAGTTGACGATGCCCTTGCCCTGGATGCAGCGCAGGCCGGCCTCGATCACCTCCCACTTGGAGCTGTCGATCATGATCGGCACGCGCGCGATGTCGGGCTCGCTGGCGATCAGGTTCAGGAAGCGCACCATGGCCGCCTTGCTGTCGAGCATGGCCTCGTCCATGTTGATGTCGATCACCTGGGCGCCGTTTTCCACCTGCTGCCTGGCCACCGCCAGCGCCTCCTCGAACTGGCCGTTCAGGATCATGCGGGCGAAGGCCTTGGAGCCGGTGACGTTGGTGCGCTCGCCGATGTTGACGAACAAGGTGCCCTGGCCGATCTGCACCGGCTCCAGGCCGGACAGCTTCAGGGGGGGAACAGCGGTGGGATTGGGGGACGTGGAGGTCATGGGCTCACCTGCGAATGGCGCGAACAGGCGAGCGTCGTTGCAATCGATTGAGCCCCAAGCCTGACGCCTCGCCACCTGCGGTGGCCGGGCGCTGCAACGCTCCTTGGGACCTGGCGATTTTACGCGGGCTGCGAGGCCGGCTGTGCACCGCCCATGGCGGACTTGGGCAGGCCGAAGATGCGGTCGAAGCCCCAGTTGAAGGCGAAGGTGTAGACCAGGAAGAACACCACCAGGCCCAGGTCCATCAGGAGCGCGTGCCACAGCGACACATCCAGCCACCAGGCCACCAGCGGCACCAGGATCACCACCAGCCCGCCTTCGAAGCCGAGGGCGTGGGCGACCCGGCGGGCCACGCTACGGCCCTTGACGGCCTGGCGCGACTCCCACATCTCGAACAGGCCGTTGAACACCAGGTTCCAGCAGACGGCGACGATGGAGCAGAAGATCGCCAGCGGGCCGGCATGGCTCATCGGCTGTCCCGAAAAGAGCGAGAAGCCGACGCTGGCCGCAACGATGGCGATGGCCTCGTAAAGGGTGACGTAGACGACTTTGCGCTTGATGCCTTGCATGACTTTCTCTCTCTCCATATCCAGGGGTGAAACTGGACTTTATGTGTTGTCTGCTGATATATAAAGTCATGTTCTTTCAGTTTTATTGATAGGTTGCGTCCCATGAGCCTTTCCAGCGACAACCTGCAGGTCTTCCTGGCCGTGCTCGACCACGGCTCCTTTTCGGCGGCGGCGCGGACGCTGCGGCGCGTGCCGTCGGCCGTCAGCATGGCCATTGCCAACCTGGAGGCCGAGCTGGACCTGCAACTGTTCGACCGCACCGGCCGCGAGCCGCGCCCGACCGCGGCGGCCCGTTCGCTGGAACCCCAGGCGCGCATGGTGGACGCGCAGCTCAAGGCGCTGCAGGTGCAGGCGCTGGGCCTCACGCAAGGATTGGAATCGCGCCTCACCCTGGCCATCGCGCCCGAGCTGCTGGCCGCGCCATGGAGCAGCGCGCTGGCGACCCTGGCGACCGAATATCCGCTGCTGGAAGTCGAAGTGCTGGCCGCGCCGCAGGCCGATGCCCTGGCCATGCTGCACACCGGCCGGGCGCAGCTGGCGCTGGTGTTCGAGCGCCCCAGCCTGGACGGGCGCGAGGGCTTTCAGGAAGTGACCAGCGAGACCATGGCGATCGTGGTCGCGCCCACCCACCCGGTGCTGCAGGCCGGCCACGGCGGGAAGCTGCGCGAAGAGCATCTGCACAACACGCGGCAGATCGTGGTGGCGGGGCGCGACCTCGCCACCATCGACCCGCGCTTCGTCTTCGGCCGCCACACCTGGCGCACCGACAACGCGCTGGCCGCCTTGAGCATGATCAGCGCCGGCCTGGGCTGGGGCTGGCTGCCGCGCAACCTGGCGCGGCCGCACGTGGCGGCCGGCAGCCTGGTGGAAATCGCCTTCGAGAACCTGTCGAACGAGCTGGACCTGTGGGTCGACGTGGTGTGGTCCAAGGAGCGGCCGCTGGGCCTGGGCGCGCAGCGCTTCGTGGCGCTGATGGCGCGGCGCTGATCGGCTGAATCAGTCGCGGCCGCCCTGGCCGCGATTGCCGTGGCCCTGGCCCTGGCCCTGGCCTTGACCCCGGTCGCCGCGGTCCTGGCGATCGCCGCGCTCGGCCCGGTTGCCTTTGTCGCCGCGGTCATCACCGCGATGGCCCCGATTCCCGTCGTCCCGACGTCCATGTCCGCCGCCATGGTTGTCCCATTGACGGTTGTCGCCCAGGTGGGCCGGGCGGCCGGGCGGCGGACCGCCCGGCACCACGCCAGGCCGTGGCGGGTGCACGCCCGGATCGCGCGGCGGCCGCACCTCACGGCTCGGCACCGGCACCTGCCAGGCCGGCGGCCGCGGTGGACGGAAGTCGGGTGGCGGCGGCCCAGGCCGCGGACGCCAGGCCGGCACCTGCGGCGGTGGCGGTCGCCAGCCGGCCACGGGCGGCGGTGGTGGGCGGCCGCCCCACCAGCGTGGCTCCGGATACCAGGGCCGGTCGCGGTAGTAGCGGCCCCAGTAGCTGCCGATGCTGAAGGTGACGATCGGCACGCCGATGACGGCGCCGTAGCCCGGCAGCGGCACCGGCGAGCCCTGGTAGGGGTACTCGAGGATGGCGGCATAGATCCAGCCGCGCAGGCCGTCGGGCAGCACCACGTCACACCAGCCATAGCCGCGGGTGCAGCCGATCACGTCGACGGGCTGGCCCTGGTACAGGTACGCCACCTCCGGATAGTTGTTGCCCGGGCCCGCCATCAGGCCGACGCCGGCACGGGTGAAGGCCTGCTGCGCGAATGCGGCCAGCGGCAGGGCCAACGCGCCGGCCACCAGCGCGCTGCGCATGCGCCATCGCAGGCTGATGGTTGTTCGAGTTGTTTGTTCCGGCATGGGAGGACTATGCCGCTTCGCGATAGAAGGGCTGGTGCGCAACGCTGCGTGCCGCCAGCGGCTTGACCGCATTGCCGATGGCCGCGATGTGGTCCGGCGTGGTGCCGCAGCAGCCGCCCACGATGTTCACCAGGCCTTCGGCGGCAAATTCGTGCAGGAGGCGCGAGGTCACTTCGGGCGTCTCGTCGAAGCCGGTCTCGCTCATCGGATTGGGCAGGCCGGCATTGGGGTAGCAGCTGATGAAGGTGTCGCCGGCCACCCGCGCCAGCTCCTGGATGTACGGCCGCATCAGGGCCGCGCCCAGCGCGCAGTTCAGGCCGATGGCCAGCGGCTGCGCGTGGCGCACGCTGTGCCAGAAAGCGGTGACGGTCTGGCCGCTGAGGATACGGCCGGATGCGTCGGTGACGGTGCCGCTGATGAGGATGGGCAGGCGCTGGCCGCTGGCCTCGAAGTATTCGTCGACGGCAAAGAGGGCGGCCTTGGCGTTGAGCGTGTCGAAGATGGTCTCTACCAGGATCACGTCGGCGCCGCCCTCGACCAGGGCCTCGGTCTGCTCGTAGTAGGACGCGCGCAGCTCCTCGAAACTCACGTTGCGCGCGCCGGGGTCGTTCACGTCGGGGCTGATGCTGGCGGTCTTGGGCGTCGGGCCGAGGGCGCCGGCCACGAAGCGCGGCTTGTCGGGCGTGCTGAACTTGTCGCACGCGGCGCGCGCCAGCTTGGCCGATTCGAGGTTCATCTCGCGCGCCAGCTCGGCCATCTTGTAGTCCTCCTGCGCAACGCGCGTCGCGCCGAAGGTGTTGGTCTCGATCAGATCGGCACCCGCCGCGAGGTAGCTCTCGTGGATGTCGCGGATCACGTCGGGCCGCGTGAGCGACAGCAGCTCGTTGTTGCCCTTGACATCGCGCTCGAAGTCCTTGAAGCGCTCGCCGCGGTACTGCGCTTCATTGAGCTTGAAGCGCTGGATCATGGTGCCCATGGCGCCATCGAGGATGGCGATGCGCTCGGCAAGGATGCCGGGCAGCTGTTGGGCACGGGTGTAGGCGATGGGCTTCATGCAACCATTTTAGAAAGGCCTCTGGCCGCGCCTCGCTACAAGGTCTTCTCTTCGCTTGTAAGCTGAAATGCTGGGTTGTCGAATTCCAAGCTCATACAAGGAGAAAGCATGTCCCCCCTGATCCCTCGCCATCCTGTCCCAGCCCTCAATCTGCCGCTGGTCGGCGATGGCCGCTACGTCCTGGGCGCCGACCCGGGCGAGCGCTTCGACCTGGTGGTGTTCTACCGCGGCCTGCACTGCCCGATCTGTGCCAAGTACCTGCTGGAACTGGAACGGCTGGCGCCCGAGTTCGCGCAGCGCGGCGTGAAGATCGTCGCCGTCAGCAGCGACACCGAGGATCGCGCACGGCAGATGGCCGACAAAGTCAAGGCCAGCGCCGTCCGCTTTGCCTGGGGCCTGAGCCTCAAATCCGCGCGCCAGTGGGGCCTGTACATCAGCACGTCCCGCGGCACGACCTCCATCGGCGTCGAAGAGCCGCAGCTGTTTTCGGAGCCGGGCGTCTTCCTGGTGCGCCCGGACGGCACGCTGTACTACGGCGCCGTCCAGACCATGCCCTTCGCGCGCCCGCAGTTCCAGGACCTGCTCGGCGCGATCGACTTCGCGATCGCCAAGGACTACCCGGCGCGCGGCGAGTACCAGGGACCGGTGTGAGCGCCTGATCGTTCAGGGCTGCGGCTGCGCAAAGCGCAGCGCCGCCTCCAGCATGCGCCGCACATGCGGCTGCACGCCGGCCGCCACCTCGGGCAGGTAGTCGAAGGGCAAGGCTTCCTGCATGTAGCTGGACTGTGTCATCTCGAGCTGGATGGCATGCACACCCTGCGCGGGCTGGCCGTAGAAGCGCGTGATGTGGCCGCCTTTGAAGCGACCGTTGAGCACGGCGCTGTAGCCATGGGCTTCCTTGCCGATGGCGAGCAGTTGCGCCGCCAGTTCGGGTGCGCAACCGGCGCCGTCGGCGGTGCCGAGGTTCAGATCCGGCAGCTTGCCTTCGAAGAAGCGCGGCAGCACCGAGCGGATGCTATGCGCGTCCCACAGCACCGCCACGCCGTGCTGCTCCTTGATGCGCGCCAGTTCCGCGGCCAGCTTGGCGTGGTAGGGCCGCCAGACGGCTTCGCGGCGCGCGGCGACTTCTTCTTCGCCGGGCACATCGGCGGGGTCGGCATAGATCGGCTCGTTGTCGAAGTCGTCGACGGGGCACAGGCCCGTGACGCTCTGGCCCGGATAGAGGCTGGCGCCATCCGGCGGCCGGTTCATGTCGATCACGTAGCGCGAATGCGTGGCGATCAGCACCGAGGCGCCGAGCTCCTTGACCGCGAAGTCATAGAGGCGTTCGAGGTGCCAATCGGTATCGGGCACCTGGCGCGCCTTGGGCGTGAGGCGCGCGGCGAGTTTCGGCGGCACGTGGGTGCCCACATGCGGCATCGAGATCAGCAAGGGCCGCGTGCCTTGGTGAAAGCGAAAGGGCGCTTCCTGGGTGTCGAAGAGTGCGTTCATGCGTGTTCCAGCAATTGGCGGCGTGCGTCGACGAAGCCGCGCACTGCCGGTTCATGAAGTGGATGGCGGCCCGCCTGCACGCGCACCTGCCCGCCCTGCCAGACGCCCTGGACGGCACTGCTGCGGTGGCTGGCAAAGACATGCGAATCCAGCCGGGCCGCGGCCTCGGGCAGGCCTTGGAGCGCCGGGTGAGCCGGGTCCAGCACCACGAAGTCGGCCTGCTGCCCTTCGCGCAGGCCGGCAATGGCGCGGCCGGCAGCGCGCGCCCCGCCCTGCACGGCCGCCAGGGTCATGGCCGTGGCCGTGTGGGGCTGCGACGCCTCGGCCGCGACGTTGCGCTGGCGCGTGGCGAAGCGCTGGCTGTATTCCAGCAGCAGCAGTTCCTCGGCCGCGTTGACGCAGACGTGGCTGTCCGACCCGATGCCCCAGGCGCCGTGTGCGGCCTGCCACTGCGGCAGGTCGAAGATGCCGTCACCCAGGTTGGCTTCGGTGCTGGGACACAGGCCGGCCACCGCGCCGCTGGCGGCGGCGCGGCGGTACTCGGCGGCGTCCATGTGGGTGGCATGCACCAGGCACCAGCGGGCATCGACCTTCGCGTGGTCCAGCAGCCAGGCCACCGGGCGCTGGCCGCTCCAGGCGAGGCAGTCGTCGACTTCCTTCACCTGCTCGGCAATGTGGATGTGGATGGGCGCCGTGGCGTCGATGGCATCGAGCCCGGCCAAGGCCTCGCGCAGCGCATCGGGCGGCACGGCGCGCAGCGAATGCGGGGCCAGGCCCAGGCGCGCACCGGGTTGTTCGTCGCACAAAGGCTTGAGCTGCGCCAGGAGGCGCAGCATCGAATCGGTGGCGCGGATGAAGCGGCGCTGCCCTTCGCTGGGCGGCGTCGCGCCAAAGCCGCTGGTCTGGTAGAGCACCGGCAGCAGGGTGATGCCGATGCCGGCCTGCTGTGCCGCGCGCAGCAGCGCCAGCGACAGGGTGGCATCGTCGGCATAGGGCCGGCCGTCGGTGTCATGGTGCAGGTAGTGGAACTCGCACACATGGGTGTAGCCCGCTTCCAGCATCTCCACGTACAGGCCCAGGGCGATGGCTTCCAGCTGCTCGGGCGCGATGCGCAGGGCAAAGCGATACATCAAGGTGCGCCAGCTCCAGAAGCTGTCCTGGGCCTGGCCGCGGTACTCGGTCAGCCCGCCGATCGCACGCTGGAAGGCATGCGAATGCAGGTTGGGCATGCCCGGCAGCACCGGGCCAGCGGCCAGCGGCACGCCGGCGGGGGCTTGCGTGTCGCGCGCCACCTGCGTGAGCTGCCCCGTGGCGTCCCACTGCAGCAGGACATCGCGCGCCCAGCCATCGGGCAGCAGTGCATCGCGGGCAAAGAGTCGAGCGTGGCCCTTCACAGCGCCCCCTCGGCGATGCGGCCCTGGCGCACCACAGCGCGCACCGGCCGGTGGCCGAACCAGTAGGCCAGCTCAGGCGCCTCGCGCAGATTCCACAGCACGAAGTTGGCCGGCAGCCCCGCGGCGATGCGGCCATGCGTGTCTTGCAGGCCCAGCGCCCGCGCGGCATGCGCGGTGACGCCGGCCAGCGCCTCGGGCACTGTCAGGCGGAACAGCGTGCAAGCCATATTGACCATCAGCAGCAGGCTGAGCGTGGGCGAGGTGCCCGGGTTGTGGTCGGTCGAGACGGCCATCGGCACGCCGGCGGCGCGCAGCGCCTCGATCGGCGGCAGGTGCGTGTCGCGCAGGGTGTAGTAGGCGCCCGGCAGCAGCACGGCCACCGTGCCCGCCTTCTTCATCGCTTCGATGCCCTCGGCCGACAGGTGCTCGATGTGGTCGCAGGACAGCGCGCCGTAGCGCGCGGCCAGCGCGGCGCCGCCCATGTCCGAGAGCTGCTCGGCGTGCAGCTTGACCGGCAGGCCGAGCTGCTGTGCCGCCTTGAAGACGCGCTCGGTTTCTTCCAGGCTGAAGGCGATGCGCTCGCAGAACACGTCGACGGCATCGACCAGCCCCTCGGCGGCCAGCGCCGGCAGCATCTGCTGGCACACGAGGTCGATGTAGTCGCGACTTCCGTGGGGGCGCCCGGCATATTCCGGCGGCAGCGCATGGGCGCCCAGGAAGGTCGTCTTCACCGTGACGCCGAAGTGCTCGCCCAGGCGCCGCGCCACGCGCAGCTGCTTGCGCTCGTGTTCCAGCGCGAGGCCGTAGCCCGACTTGATCTCGATGGCGCACACGCCTTCTGCCAACAGGTTCTGGAGCCGCGCGGCAGCGCCGTCGAACAGCGCGTCTTCGCTCGCCTCGCGTGTGGCCCGCACGGTGGAGACGATGCCGCCGCCGGCCTTGGCCACTTCTTCATAGCTGGCGCCGGCCAGGCGCATCGCGAATTCGTTGGCACGCTGGCCGCCGTAGACCAGGTGCGTGTGGCAGTCGACCAGGCCGGGCGTGGCCAGGGCGCCGCCGCCGTCGTGCGCCGGCAGCGCGCGGTACGGCGTGGGCAGGGCAGCCTCTTCGCCCACCCAGGCGATGCGGCCCTGCTCGACCACGATGGCGGCGGGCGCCGTGCCGGTCGTGCCGTCGTCCAGCAGCAGGCGCAGGCCGGTCCATGCGCCATCGGCGGATGGCAATTGATCGGCAGCTCTTGTCATCTTCATTCTTTCCTTGCCTCGTCGACGATGCGCACCGCCAGCAACAAGGCTTGCGGCGCGTCGGGCACCGGATGCCAGGCCTTCGGCGCATCGGCCCACCATACGCCTTCGTCGGCCGCGATGACCTCACCTTCCGCGAGCGACCAGCGGCCGCGCAGGGCGAACAAGAGCCCATGGCGGCTGGCCTCGATCGGTGCCGCCGCGTCCAGCAGCTGCAACTGCGCACGGCAGCGCCCGCGGCGCGTCATCACGTTGAAGTCGTTCGAGATGCCGCCGAGCAGGGCGCAGTCCAGCGCCACGTCGCCGCTGAAGGCAAAGGGGCGATGCGGCGTGTCCAGCCGATGGTCGATGGCGCCTTTGCTCGCGCGCAGATGCACGCCATCACCGTCCAGCAGCATGATCTGCCGGTCGATGCCCTCGAACACCGAGAAGGGGCCGCCTTGCGCGATGGTCGCGATGCTGATGCGCCATTCGAAGCCGGCCAGGCCTGCGCCGGGCGGCCAGCAGGCGATCTCGCGCGTGCTGCCGCCGCCGTTCTTCCAGGGCGTGGCGGTCAGCGCCGACCGCGAGAAGCGCTGCACCCGGCTCATCGCACCAGCCCGCCTTGGCGCAGGCGCCGTTCGAAGTGCCGCAGCACCAGGCTCATGGTGCCGGTGAGCATGAAGTACACGACGGCGATGGCCAGGTACACCTCCAGCGAGCGGTACGACACGCTGATGATCTTCTGGCCTTCGTGCATCACGTCGTGGATCGTCAACAGCGACACCAGCGCCGAGTTCTTGATCAGCGCGATGAACTCGTTGCCCAGCGGCGGAATCATGCGCACCACCGCCTGCGGCAGCACGATGTGACGCATCGACTGGCTGGGCGTCATGCCCAGCGACTGGGCTGCCATGACCTGGCCCTTGTCGATCGACTGGATCGCGCCGCGCACGATTTCCGACACGTAGGCGCCCGAATACACGCCCAGCCCCAGCACCCCGCACAGGAAGGCGGGCAGCAGGATGCCGAAGTGCGGCAGGCCGAAGAACAGGATGAACAGCTGCACCAGGAGCGGCGTGCCGCGGATGGCGGCCACATAGGCCGTGCAGACGCCGTAGACCCAGCGCCGCTGCGGATTGAGCCGGCCGATGCCCACCAGCAGGCCCAGCACGCAGCCCAGCGCCAGCGCGCAGGCGGTGATCTCCACCGTGATCAGCGCGCCGCGTACCAGGGCATGCCAGCCCTCCCAGACGGGGGAAAAGTCGAGGTCCATATCGCTAGCTCCAGTTGCGGCCGAGCGCCGGGCCGCCCCAAGCCGGCCGCGCCTCCCCCTCGGGGGGTGGAGTTACACGACCGAAGGGAGTGAAAAGCCGGGGGGCAGTCATTTGGCGCTGAACCATTTCGCGACGATCTTGTCGTAGCTCCCGTCGGCCTTGAGCTTGGCGATGGCCTCGTTCACCGCCTTGGTGAGCTCGGGCGTGTCCTTGCGGATGGCCATGCCGTATTCCTCGGTCGTGATCTGCTCGGGCAGCACCTTCAGGCCGGGGCGCGTGCGCACGTACTGGTAGGCGGCGGGCTTGCCGGTGACGGCCGCATCCGCGCGGCCGATGTCGACCAGGTTGAACATCTCCTGGTTCTTCTCGACTTCCAGGAGCTGCACCTGCGGGAATTTCTCCTTGGTGTAGCTCACCGACTTGGTGCCCACCTGCACGCTGACCTTCTTGCCGTTGATGTCGGCCGGCGCCTTGATGGCGGTGTTGCCGTCCTTCACCATGACGACCAGGCCGCCCGCGTAGTAGGGCACCGTGAAGTCGACCACCTTCTTGCGCTCGTCGGTGATGTAGATGCCCGACACGGCCATGTCGAAGCGCCTGGACACGAGGCCCGGCACCAGGCCCTTGAAGTCGATGTCGATCCATTCGATCTTGCGGCCCAGCTTCTGGCCGATGGCTTCCACCAGTTCCACGTCGAAGCCGGTTCGCTTGCCGTTCTCCACGAACTCCATCGGCGGGAAGGTGGCGTCGGTGGCGACGCGCAGCGGCTCGCCGCCCTGGGCCTGCGCGGCGCCGGCCAGGCCGAGGAGCGCGAGGCCGGAGATGGCAGCGGCGAAGGTGCGACGGGTATTCATCATGGTGGCAAGCTTTCCGAGAAGAGTTGAGTGAGGTGAGAGAGAAAAGAGCCCTAGCGCAGGGCACGGGAAATTCGGGCCGCCGTCACGACGGTCATGTGGGTCAACGCATCTTCCAGGCCAGCGACGCGCGTGAGGGGCGCCATCAAGGTGATGGCACCGCGCAGCTGCCGGCCCGCGGCCAGCAGCGGTGCGCTCGCACCCCAGACGCCGGGATCGACCTCGCCTTGCGTCACCGCGCGGCCGGCCTGCCGGATCGCATCGAGCTCGGCCATGCGCGCGGTGCGCTGTGCCGGGCCTTCGCCCTCGATCAGGTCGAGCAGGGCATCGCGCTGCTGCGCCGGCAGATGGGCCAGCAGGCACTTGGCGCTGGCGCCATCGCGCGCCGGCACGCTACGGCCGCGGTCGAAGGAGCAGCGCAGCGAATGTTCGCTGTCGATCATCTCCAGGCACACCACGCGCTCGTTGACGAGGGTGATGAGCGCCACGCTCTCGTGGCTCTGCCGCGCCAGCGCCTCCATGTGCGGCCGTGCCGCCAGCACCAGCTCGGAGTTGTCGTCGAAGCCGCTGGCCAGCTGCACGCTGACGGGGCCGGGCGAGTAGCGCCCCTCGGACTCCATCACGAAGCCCCAGCGCCGCAAGGTGGCGATGTGCCGGTACAGCGTGCTTTGGGGCAGCGCGGTGACCTGCGCCAGCTCGGCCGCGCTCATGGGCGCCTTGCTCTGCGCCAGCACCGACAGCAACAGCAAGGCGCGGTCGCTGTGGGCAGGAACGTCGGCGGCAGGCGTCTTCATCACGGCCCAGTATCTGGCGAGCAGTTCTCACTTCCAAGCCTTCATTCCCGTTGAATGGGAATGGAGACGCTTTTCTCTCGCCTCGCCTACTTCAGCATCGGCAGCTTGAGGCCTTGCTTCTTCGCCGTGGCCACGGCGATGTCGTAGCCCGCGTCGGCATGGCGCATGACGCCGGTGGCCGGATCGTTCCACAACACGCGCTCGATGCGCTTGGCAGCGGCGTCGGTGCCGTCGCACACGATCACCACGCCCGAGTGCTGCGAATAGCCCATGCCGACGCCGCCGCCGTGGTGCAGGCTGACCCAGGTCGCGCCGCCGGCGGTGTTGAGCAGCGCGTTGAGCAGCGGCCAGTCGGACACGGCATCGGTGCCGTCCTTCATGGCTTCGGTTTCGCGGTTGGGGCTGGCCACCGAGCCCGTGTCCAGGTGGTCGCGGCCGATGACGATGGGCGCCTTCAGCTCGCCCTTCTTCACCATCTCGTTGAACGCCAGGCCGGCGATGTGGCGCTCGCCCAGCCCCAGCCAGCAGATGCGCGCCGGCAGGCCCTGGAAGGCGATGCGCTCGCGCGCCATGTCGAGCCAGCGGTGCGTGTGCCGGTTTGAGGGGAACAGCTCCTTGATCTTGGCATCCGTCTTGTAGATGTCTTCCGGATCGCCCGAGAGCGCCACCCAGCGGAACGGCCCTTTGCCTTCGCAGAACAGCGGCCGGATGTAGGCCGGCACGAAGCCGGGGAAGTCGAAGGCGTTCGCAACGCCTTCGTCGAAAGCCACCTGGCGGATGTTGTTGCCGTAGTCCACCGTGGGCACGCCCATGGCCTGGAAGTCGAGCATGGCCTGAACGTGGACGGCGCAGGAACGGGCGGCGTCCGCCTTCAGCCTGGCGTGCTGCGACGGGTCCTTCATCGCGGCCTGCCATTGCGCAACGCTCCAGCCGATCGGCAGGTAGCCATTGATGAGGTCGTGCGCCGAGGTCTGGTCGGTCACCAGGTCGGGGCGGATGCCACCGGCCTTGGCGCGCTTCACCAGCTCGGGCAGCACCTCGGCGGCATTGCCCAGGAGCGCGATCGACACCGCTTCCTTGGCCGCCGTGTGCTGCTGGATCAGCTCGATCGCGTGGTCGATGTCGCGTGCCTGCTTGTCCACGTAGCGCGTGCGCAGGCGGAAATCGATGCTCGTCTGCTGGCATTCGATGTTCAGCGACACCGCGCCCGCCAAGGTGGCGGCCAGCGGCTGCGCGCCGCCCATGCCGCCCAGGCCGGCCGTGAGGATCCACTTGCCCGCGAGGCTGTTGTCGTAGTGCTGGCGGCCGGCCTCGACAAAGGTCTCGAAGGTGCCTTGCACGATGCCCTGGCTGCCGATGTAGATCCAGCTGCCAGCAGTCATTTGGCCGTACATGAAGAGGCCCTGGCGGTCCAGCTCGTTGAAGTGCTCCCAGTTCGCCCACTTGGGCACCAGGTTCGAGTTGGCGATGAGCACGCGCGGGGCGTTCTCGTGCGTCTTGAACACGCCCACCGGCTTGCCGGATTGGATGAGCAGCGACTCGTCGTCGTTGAGTTCTTTCAGCGAGGCCAGAATCTGGTCGTAGCAGGCCCAGTCGCGCGCGGCGCGGCCGATGCCGCCGTACACCACCAGGTCCTGCGGGCGCTCGGCCACTTCGGCATCCAGGTTGTTCTGCAGCATCCGAAACGGCGCCTCGGTGAGCCAGCTCTTGCAATTGAGCTGGCTGCCGCGCGGGGCGCGGATCACGCGCGTCGGGTCGTGGCGCGGGTCAGCCAGGTTGGCGATGAGTTTGTTGTCAGGCGCATTCATGCGAGGACCTCCGTGATGTGGCTGGGCAGGATGTTGAGCAGGATGGCGGGCAGCTGGGCTTGCAGCGCCCATTGCTTCATGGATTCGATGTCGGGGGCGAGGTAGCGGTCGCGCTCCAGGAAGGCGACCTTCCGGCGGATGGCGGCGAACTCGGCTTCGACGAGCGGCGAAGACTTCAGGCCGCGCTTGAGCTCGATGCCCTGTGCTGCCGCCATCGCTTCGATGCCAACGACCACCGCGGTGTTGCCGACCATGTCGCCCAGGCGGCGCGCGGCATAGGTCGCCATCGACACATGGTCTTCCTGATTGGCCGAGGTGGGCAGGCTGTCGACGCTGCCCGGATGGGCCAGCGACTTGTTCTCGGACGCGAGCGCCGCGGCCGTGACCTGCGCAATCATGAAGCCGGAGTTGAGGCCGCCGTCCTTCACCAGGAAGGGCGGCAGGCCCGACAGCCCGGTGTCCAGCAGCAGTGCCAGGCGCCGCTCCGAGATGGCGCCCACTTCGGAGATGGCCAGCGCCATGATGTCAGCCGCGAAGGCCACCGGCTCGGCGTGGAAGTTGCCGCCGGAGATCACTTCGCCGGTGTCGGTGAAGACCAGCGGATTGTCGGACGCGGCGTTGGCCTCGATGACCAGCACGCGCGCGGCATGGTTCAGGTTGTCGAGGCAGGCGCCCATCACTTGCGGGATGCAGCGCACCGAGTAGGGATCCTGCACGCGGCCGCAGTCGGCATGCGAAGGCACGATCTCGCTGCCTTCCAGCAAGGCGCGCACGGCGCCGGCCACCGCGATCTGCCCCGGCTGGCCACGCGCCGCATGGATGCGCGGATCGAAGGGCTTGATCGAACCCTGGATGGCTTCCAGCGACAGCGCGCCGGACATCAGCGCCGCGGCAAAGACCCTCTCCGCGCCGAACAGGCCCGACAGCGCCAGCGCGGTCGACACCTGCGTGCCGTTGAGCAGCGCCAGGCCTTCCTTGGGGCCGAGCACGAAGGGCGGGAGGCCGATGAGGCGCATCGCTTCGGCGCCACTCACGCGCTGGCCGTCGGCGGTGAAGGCCTCGCCCTCGCCGATCAACACGCAGGCCAGGTGCGCCAGCGGCGCCAGGTCGCCCGAGGCGCCGACCGAGCCCTTGCAGGGAATGCTGGGCGTGATGCCGGCGTTGAACAGCGCCAGCAGCGAATCGGCCAAGGCGGGACGCACGCCCGAATGCCCGCGCGCCAGGCTCACGGCCTTGGTGGCGAGCACCAGCCGCACGACGGCAGCATCCAGCGGCTCGCCCGTGCCCACGCTGTGCGAGAGCACCAGGTTGCGCTGCAGCTCGGCCAGGTGGTCGTTGCCGATGCGCGTGCTGGCCAGCTTGCCGAAGCCGGTGTTGATGCCGTAGACCACTTCGTCGTGGTCCACGATGCGCTGCACCGCGGCCCGCGCGGCTTCCATCGGCGCGGCGGTGGAGGCTGCAAGTTGCAAGGTGACGCCGCCCGCATGAATGCGGCGCAGCAGCGCCAGGTCGACCTGGCCGGGGTTCAGCGTGACAGCGGTGGATTTCGTGTTCATTTGCTTGTCTATACAAGTAGGTTCGTGCGAAAAAGAAAAGCGGCGGGGGCGCCTAGCCGAAGCTCGGATTGCCGTCGGCGCGGAAGCGGCTGCCCAGGCGGTAGCGCGAGGCCGGGTGCAGGCAACGCACCAGCGTGACCGGCACGGTGCGCGACCAGGTGCGGCGCGTCAGCAGCAGGCAGGGCTCGGCGGCGGGCATGGCCAGGCGCTCGGCCTGCTGGGCGGTGGGCAGTACCGCGTCGACCAGGTGTTCGATCTGATCGAAGGGCACGCTCCTCACCAGATATTCGCTGGGCGGCGTCGCATGGAGGTCTTGCTCCAGAAAGTCGGGCACCACGCGCGGATTGACGTAGCGGTCTTCCAGTTGCACCGGCACCCCGTCTTCCAGGTGCAGGCAGACGCTGTGGAACACCGATTCGCCGGCGCGCAGGTCCAGCCATGCGGCGACGTCGGCCGAGGCGGCCACGCGCTCGCCCGACACCAGCCGATAGCCGTAGTCGTGCCCGCGCGCGCGGATCTCGCTGGCGATGTTGGCGATCTGCAGCAGGGTGGATTGCGGCTTGTCTTCGGCCACGAAGCTGCCGACACCGGCCACGCGCACGATGCGGCCCTGCTCCACCAGCTCGCGCAGCGCGCGGTTGATGGTCATGCGCGAGATGCCGAACTGCGCCACCAGCTCGTGCTCCGAAGGCAGGCGCTGGCCCGCCGTCCAGGAGCCGTCCTGGATCTTGCGGGTGATGTATTCCTTGACCTGCTCGTACAGCGCGAGCGCAGGCATCGGCGATGCAGCAGGCGCTCGGGTCTTGTGCTGGACGGGGCGGGTCTTGGTCATGTCAGTGTTCCGCAGCAGCCATGGACTCGGCGCGGATCTCTTCCGTCAACCGTGCCTTCAGGTCCATGAACTCGGGCGAGGTTTTGATCGTGTAGTGGCGCGGGTGCGGCAGATCGACCGCGATCTCGCTCTTGATGCGGCCCGGCCGGGCGCTGAACACCGCCACGCGGTTGGCCATGAAGATGGCTTCGTCGATGTCGTGGGTGACGAACAGCACCGTCTTGCGCTCGGCCTCCCAGATGCCCAGCAGCAGCTCCTGCATCAGCACGCGGGTCTGGTTGTCCAGCGCGCCGAAGGGCTCGTCCATCAAGAGCATCTTCGGGTCGTTGGCCAGGGCGCGCGCGATCGCGGTGCGCTGCTGCATGCCGCCCGACAGCTGCTTGGGAAAGTGGTGCTCGAAGCCGCGCAGACCCACCTTGGCGATGAAGTAGGCCGCGCGTTCCTTCTGCTGCGACTCGCTGACGCCGCGCTCGCGCAGGCCGAAGCGGATGTTCTGCTCGATGTTGAGCCAGGGAAAGAGCGTGTAGCTCTGGAACACCATGCCGCGGTCGGCGCCCGGGCCTTCAACCGGCTGGCCATCCAGCAGCACCTGGCCGCCGGTGGGGTAGTCCAGGCCGGCGACGATGCGCAGCAAGGTGGACTTGCCGCAGCCCGAGGGGCCGAGGATGGTGACGAAGTCGTTCTCGCGCACTTCGAAGTCGACCGGCAGCAGCGCCTGCGTCTTCTGGCCGTGGGCACCGGTGAAGGTGCGCGACACGCCGCGGATGGAAAGCTGGTTGTTCATAGCGAGGCCCACGCGAACATGCGCTTGTTGATCGCCTTGAAGACGAAGTCGGAGATGAGGCCGATGACCCCGATCACGATGATCCCGAAGATGATCTGCCCGGTGTTCAGCAAGGCCTGGCTGTCGGTGATCATGTGGCCGATGCCCGAGGACGAGCCGATCAGCTCGGCCACGATGACGTAGGTCCAGGCCCAGCCCAGCACCAGGCGCAGCGTCTCGGCGATGCCAGGGGCCGCGCCCGGAATGAGCACGCGCTTGACGATGCCGCGGCTGTCGGCGCCCAGTGTGTAGGCGGCTTCCACCAGGTCGCGGCGCGCGCCGCCCACGGTGACGGCCACCATCAGGATGATCTGGAACACCGAGCCGATGAAGATGACGAGCAGCTTCTGCGTCTCGCCGATGCCGGCCCACAAGATGAGCAGCGGGATGAAGGCCGAGGCCGGCAGGTAGCGGCAAAACGAGACGAAGGGCTCGAGGAAGGCCTCGACCGGCTTGTAGGCGCCCATGGCGATGCCCAGCGGCACTGCGACGATGGCCGCCAGGATGAAGCCGCCGAACACACGCCACACCGTCATGCCGATGTCGTGGATGAAGTTGAACTCGGTGAAGAGCAGCCAGGCTTCCTTCACCATGGTGATCGGGCTGGCCAGGAAGGTGGGCGACACCAGGCCGCCCAGTGTCACGGCTGCCCACACGGCCAGGAAGAGCACGAAGAAGGCCACGCCCAGCACCCAGCGGGCGCGCGGGCTCACCGGCTCGAGGGGCGCCATGGCGCGCGGGCGGCGCGGTGGCTTGGCGGCCGCCGCCGGGACGGCCGGGGCCGTGGCGCTGCGGATCGGAGACGTGGCTTGCATCGTGCTCATCCTGTGGTGGCTGCCTATTTGATGTACGAGGCGTCGAAGGTGGCGTTCAGGTCATCCGGCGCCTTGCGGATCACACCGGCTTCCAACAGGATCGGCACCGCCTCCTTCATGAACTGCGTCAGCTCGCCCGCGAAGAACTTCTGGTTGGCCGCCTTGTCCTGCCAGCGCAGGTACTTGGAGGACTCGGCGAACTTCTCGCCGCTTTGCTTCACGGCCGAGCCCATCAGCTCGTTCGCCTTGGCCGGGTCGGCCTTGATCAGCTCCAGCGCCTCGAAGTAGGAGTTGGTCAGGGCCTGCGCCGCCTTGGCGTTGGACTTGAGCCAGGTAGGCGCGCAGCCCACGGTGTCCATCACCATCGGGTAGTCGAGCGTGGTGGCCAAAATCTTGCCGGCGGCCGGGTTGGCGCGCACGGTCGAGAGGTAGGGCTCGTAGGTCATGGCGGCGTCGTTCTGGCCGGCCACGAAGGCCTGGGCGGCAGGCTGCGGCTCGAGCGACACCAGCTTCACGTCCTTCAGGCTCATGCCGTTCTTGTTGAGCATCCAGGCCAGGCCGAAGAAGGGCGCGGTGCCGGGGGCGCTGACGCCGATGGCCTTGCCCTTCAGGTCGGCAAAGCTCTTCACGTCGTTGCGCACGGCCAGGCCGTCGGCGCCGTAGGACTTGTCCATCTGGAAGATCTGGGTGATGGGCACACCGTTGGCGTTCCAGGCCACGTGCGTTTCCACCGTGGTGGCGGCGCACTGGATGGCCCCCGAGGCCAGCGCCAGGTGGCGGTCCTTCTGCGGAATCATCTTGAGTTCCACCTCCAGGCCGTTCTTCTTGAAGATGCCGGCCTTGTCCGCCAGCGACAGCGGCGCGAAGCCGGTCCAGCCGGACATGCCAAGTGCAATCTTGGTTTCCTGCGCCTGGGCCGCGCCCGCGGCACAAAGACCGGCGGCGACGAGCGTGGCAACGTTGAGAACTACCTTCTTGACCATGAAGACTCCTGGTGGGAACTGAACTGAAAGGGGATGGGCGGGATTGTGGATGGACATCTAGGCCTGTCTATACAGGTCAAACCCTGAAACGACCCATTTCAGTGCGTTTGCCTCGATGGTAACGCACCGAAATGCTGTCTATACAAGTCAAATCGATCCGGGCAAAAGACACGCAAGTGCCGTGCCAGGCGCGCCCGGCTTGTGGGGCGGACGGCAATCCGTCAGCATGGCGCCCGCTTCTGCCAACTTGCTGGTGGGCGGCGGCGCAACAACAACCAGGAGACAACCATGAAGTGGATGGCACTGAAGAGCTTCCTGCTCGGCGCCACAGCGCTACTCCTTTGCGGCAGCGCGGCCCATGCGCAATCGGCCAACTGGCATCCCGGCAAATGGGGTCCCAACGACGAGATCGGCGCCGCCAACTACCTGACGCCCGGTGTCGCGCTCAACGCGGCGCGGCTGGTGAAGACCGGCAAGGTCTATTCGCTGGGCATCAGCGTCAGCACCACGACGCCGGCCTTTCCGCCGCGCACCTGCGCCCTGTACATCGTGCAGCCGGGCCAGACCGGCTCGGCCGAGGGCCTGGGCCCCACGCACACCACCTACAACGACGACATCCTCAACTGCTGGACCGGCATCGGCACCCAGCTCGACGGGTTGGGCCACATCGGCGTGGGCGACACCTACTACAACGGCAACAAGTGGGGCGAGTTCGCCACCATGGGCGGACTGAAGAAGCTGGGCATCGAGAAGATCCCACCGATGGTGACGCGCGGCGTGCTGCTGGACATGGCGGCGCACTACGGCACCGACGTGGTGAAGGAAGGCACTGCCTTCAACAAGGCCGAGATCGACGCGGTGGCGAAGAAGCAGGGCGTGGAGATCCGCCAGGGCGACATCGTGATCTTCCACACCGGCTGGCTGAGCCTGATCGACAAGGACCCCAAGCGCTTCGGCTCGGTGGAGCCGGGCCTGGGCCGAGAGGGCGCGCGCTACCTGGTGTCCAAGGGCGTGGTCGCGGTGGGCGCCGATACCTGGGCGGTGGAGGTCATTCCCTTCGAGAAGGATGGCGACAAGGACGGCGCCATCTTCGGCGTGCACCAGATCCTGCTGCCCATGAGCGGCACCTACATCCTGGAGAACCTCAACACCGCCGAGCTGGCCCGGGACAAGGCCTGGGAGTTCATGTTCGTGCTGGGCCAGAACAAATACCAGGGCGCCGTGCAATCGATGATCAATCCGGTGGCGATCCGCTGAAGGGCGCTTGCCGGCCGCGGCGGACGGGCTGAGACAATAGGGGCACGCGTCCTGCGCCGGGACGCGCGCTCCCATTCCTCCTTCAAGCCGCCGTGTCCGCCCTGCCCTCCACCCAACCTTCGACCGACCCGCTGCAGATCCTGCAGGAGGTGTTCGGCTACGCGGAGTTCCGCGGCCCGCAGGCCGACATCGTCGACCACACCGTGGACGGCGGCGACGCCTTGGTGCTGATGCCCACCGGCGGCGGCAAGTCGCTGTGCTACCAGCTTCCGGCCATTGCACGCCAGCGCGCAGGGCATGGCGTCACGGTGGTGGTCTCGCCGCTGATCGCGCTGATGCACGACCAGGTCGGCGCGCTGCATGAGGCCGGCGTCAATGCCGCCTTCCTGAATTCGACGCTCGACTGGGCCCAAACGCAGGACGTGGAGCGCCGCCTGGCGCGCGCCGAGATCACCCTGCTGTACGCCGCGCCCGAGCGCGTGACCACGCCGCGCTTCCTGGAACTGATGGACGGCCTCGCGTCGCGCGGCAAGCTCGCCCTGTTCGCCATCGACGAGGCGCATTGCGTGAGCCAGTGGGGCCACGACTTCCGGCCCGAGTACCGGGCGCTCACCGTGCTGCACGAGCGCTATGCCGGCGTGCCGCGCATCGCCCTCACGGCCACCGCCGATGCGCTGACGCGCGCCGACATCGTCGAGCGGCTGCAACTGGAAGAGGCGCGCCAGTTCGTCTCCAGCTTCGACCGGCCGAACATCCGCTACACGATCGTCGAGAAGAAGGACGCCACCACCCAGCTGCTGCGCTTCATCGAGCGCGAGCACGAGGGCGAAGCAGGCGTCGTCTACTGCCAGTCGCGCAAGCGCGTGGAAGAAGTGGCGCAGGCGCTGGTGGATGCGGGCATCAACGCCCTGCCCTATCACGCGGGGCTGGACGCCGCGCTGCGCCAGAAGCACCAGGATCGGTTCCTGCGCGACGAGGAAGCGGGCATCGTGATGGTGGCCACCATCGCCTTCGGCATGGGCATCGACAAGCCCGACGTCCGTTTTGTCGCGCACCTGGACATGCCCAAGAACATCGAGGGCTACTACCAGGAAACCGGCCGCGCCGGCCGCGACGGCCTGCCGGCCCAGGCCTGGATGGCCTATGGCCTGCAGGACGTGGTGAACCAGCGCCGCATGATCGACGAAAGCCCGGCCGGCGAAGAGTTCAAGCAGGTGATGCGCGGCAAGCTCGACGCCTTGCTGGCGCTGGCCGAGGCCATCGATTGCCGGCGCGTGCGGCTGCTGGGCTACTTCGGCGAGCACAGCACGCCCTGCGGAAACTGCGACAACTGCCTGAGCCCGCCGCAGGTGTGGGACGGAACGGATGCGGCGCGCAAGCTGCTGTCGACCATCTATCGCGTGCAGCAGCAAAGCGGCATCAGCTTCGGTGCCGGCCACATCATGGACATCCTGCGCGGCAAGAGCACCGAAAAGACCAAGCAGCACGGGCACGAACGCATCAGCACCTTCGGCATCGGCGCCGAGTTCAGCGAGGCGCAGCTGCGCGGCGTGTTGCGCCAGCTGATTGCCACCGGCGCCCTGTCGGTGGACGCGCAGGCCTTCAACACGCTGCAGCTCACCGAGGGCTCGCGTGCCGTGCTCAAGGGCGAAGCGGCGGTGCTGTTGCGCGAATCGGTGTCGCAGCCTTCGGCGCGCGGCGCGCGCAAGGAACGACGCGGCAGCAGCGGCGGTTCATCCAAGCCGTCGGCGGCCGCGGCCACGCTGGACGCCGCCGGCCAGGCCCGCTACGAGGCGCTGAAGGCCTGGCGCTCCGAGGTTGCGCGCGAACACAACCTGCCGGCCTACGTCATCTTCCACGACGCCACCCTCGCCGCCATCGCCGAGCGCGCGCCCGCGACCCTGGCCGACCTGCAGGGCATCAGCGGTATCGGCGAGAAGAAGCTGCAGGCGTACGGCAGCGAGGTGCTGCGCGTGTGCGGCACTTACGCTTAGCCTCCCGGCTTTTCACTTCGCTGCGCTCCGTGCAATTCGCCACCTCCCGAGGAGGGGACCTCACCTGCGGCCCGGCGAAGCCGGTTCCGCGGTGTGGGGCTGGCAAATGCAGGCAAGACCTTCTTCTGTCCATTGGGCTCGCCAATTTGGCGTTGCTAAATGTCAGCCTTGCCAAGCACCGTCACCACAAAGCCGGCCCACAGCAAGGCCAGCAGCAGCGCGCCGAGCCCGAACGCGGCCAGCCGATGCATCACCCGGTTGTAGCTGCAGTGAATCGCGCTGTGCAGATAGCGCAGCAGCACATAGCACCAGGCGCCGTACACCAGCCAGTTCGGCACCTGGCCCGTGGCCAGCGCGATGGCCACGAGGGCGTAGAAAAGCACCGGCAGCTCGAACAGGTTGCTGAAGTTGTCCGAGGCCTGGACCTGTTCCAGGTGCGCTGCCTTCAGCCGGGAATTCGCGGTGGCCTGCGGATGAATTCGCTTGGCGCGCATCTCACCGATGCGCACGGCCACCAGCCGCACGCCCACCATGACCGACAGCAGGGCCATGGCGCCGCAGGCGGCGATGAGATGTTGGGCATTGCTCATGCTTCCTTTGCGCGAGCCTTCAGCGGCCCTCGCACTTGATCTCTTCCTTGAACTCATCGCGCTTGGCCTCCTGCTTCACCAGGCAGGGGCCGTCGCGAAACTCGGTCTTCCATTCGCCGCGCCAGGCCGCGCCAATGCCGTCCTTGCATTTGATCTCGCGCTTGTACTCGCCGCGCTTGGAATCCGTCTTCACATCGCAAGGGCCGCCCCAGGGATCCGCCGGCAATTCGCCGCGCCACCAGCGCTTGCTTCCACGCGGGCGCATGTCGTCATCGTCGGCTTGGGCGGCGTGCTGACCCAGCAGGAATAGCGAGGCGGCAAGCAGAAGGGGAAAGGCACGTGGATGCATGGCGGGCAATGATCAAGGGGTTGCGAAGGTATGTCGCCGGTCGGGGAGATTCAAGGTACGGGCCGGTCGATGATCTTGTTCTCGCGCGACGGTGCGCGTCGCAGGTAGGGCGTTTCCTCGCCGGCACCCGCGACGCCTGCCTTCTGCGCGGACGCGGACGCAGTCGCAATCGGGCAACTGCCGCCCGCGCGCAGCGCCAACGCCGCGGCCAGCCGCGCCTCCGCCGGGTCACCCAAGGCATGGTCGAAGTCATCGGCCACGACGCAGGCGGGCGCAAAGCCGTCGCCATAGTCGCCTTGGCCCAGATCGTTGACACCCTGGTAGTTGATGGCGAAGTAGGTGGTGCCGCAGTTGTCGCGCGGCGTGAAGGCATAGGGCTTGCCGCAGGTGGTGCCGCCGACCAGTTGGACGGCAACGCCGACACCACGCAGTCCGTTGATCACCGACTCGCTGGCCGAGCAGGTGTCCGGGCCGCTCAGCAAGGTCACGCGCGCCAGGCCCAGTTGCGGCAGTGCCTGGCCGGCCGGCGCCGAGTAGCCCTGGGCCGTGGGGTGGAAGGGCACGCTGGACTGGCTGGCGCTCAAGGCGAAGGTATTTTTCCCGTTGGACAGCAGGCGCTCGAAGGTCTTGCCCTGCGTGGCCGCGCGCCCGGCCACCATGTAGGCGAGCTCGCTGGCAATGCCCAGCAGGCCGCCGCCGTTGTAGCGCATATCCAGCACCAGGTCCTTGATGCCGGCGGCCTGCAGTTGCTGGATGGCCGCGATCAGCTGCGCCTCGGCCGTTTCGCTGTGATCGTTGAACTGCAGATAGCCGACGGGCCCGCTGGCACTGGCCAAGGTCTTCGTGTTCATCACCGGCGGGATGGCAATCGAGGCGGCGCCCAGCGTCACGCTGAGCACGCTGCCGTCGGCGCGGCCGATGGTGAAGGCATGCGTCTCGCCGGCTCGGCTGGGCGAGAGGGCGGCGTTGATCGGGGCGGCCGGGCCGCTGGCCACGTCCACGCCGTCGACCACCAGCAGCTTGTCGCCGCGCGCCAGGCCCTCTTGCGCGGCCGGCGCGCCGGGCACCACGTAGGCGATGCGCGCGTCGCGCGGCGGAGCGCTGCGCAACAGGGCGATCTCCATGCCGTAACCGAGCACCGGCGCGCCGTCGGTCTCGCGCTGGTACTGCGCGGTGTCGACGCTGTAGTGGAAGCGATCCTTGGGCCGGCCGGAGGCGGTCTTCAGAGGCGTCTTCAGCGCGTCGAAGTAGGCGATCGGCGTGGCGAAGTCGGCGGCCTTCAGGCCGGCCGGCACTTCGTTCCACCACAGATAGGCTTCGTCGATCCAGGCACGCAGCCAGCGCTTCTCGTCATCGAGCGTGCCGGGCTGATCGCCATACGGGCCGCCGGTGGCCGGGTTCAGCCCCTGGCGCGGCTTGGCGCACAGGCCGGCCACGCTGGCCGAGGGAACGATGGCATCCGCGCCGGCCGACGACGAAGAAGAGGACGATCCGCCACCGCCCCCGCAGGCGGCGAGAACCGCGGCGGCCAGCGCCAGCGCGACCTGACAACGAATTGCTGTTGCATCCATATGCGCGCGCAGCGTAGCAGGACGCCGGGCGGCGCTGGGCACTTGCAAAGTGCCTACTGGACGAAGCCGATGCCGCGCGATTCGCGCACTTCGGGCTTGATGCGGTGCTCCGCTTCGAGCTGCTCCAGGAACTCGGCCGCCGAAAACTCCGCCGCCAGGATCTCGGTCTGGCGCTTCACCGCGGCGAAATCGCCGGGGCACAGCTGTTCCAGTTTGCCAAGCCGCGCGCGCAGCTCGCCGGTCAGGTGCTGCGCATCACCGGCCAGGGCCTCGGCGATGAACATGCGCTCGCGCTGCGCCGCCGTGAGCGGCAGGAATTTGATCTTGAAGGTGAAGCGACGCAGCGCCGCCTGGTCCAGGCGGTCCATCAGGTTGGTGGTGCAGACGAAGATGCCGTCGAAATGCTCCATGCCCTGCAGCATCTCGTTGACCTCGGTCACTTCGTAGGTGCGCTGGGCGCCGCGCCGGTCTTGCAGGAAGCTGTCGGCCTCGTCCAGGAGCAGCACCGCCTTCTCGGCTTGCGCTTCCCGGAACATGGCTGCCATGTTCTGCTCGGTCTCGCCCACGTATTTGCTCATCAGGTCGCTGGCCTGCTTCACCAAGAGCGGCTGGCCGATGGACTTGGCGATGTGCTCGGCCAGCGCCGTCTTGCCGGTGCCGGGCGGGCCATAGAAGCACAGGGTGCCGTGGCCGCGCGCCTTCAGCGCACTGACGATGCGCGGCACTTCGAAGCGGGTTTCGACATGGAGCATGTCCAGGTCGTAGGTAGTGACGCTTCGGCGCATGCCCCTCTCGCCGGCCAGGTTGCCCAGGGCCAGGTCGGCATTGCGCAGCTGGCGCTCGATCAGGCTTTCGATCGGCGTGTCGCTGGTTTGCGCCAGGCCGGCAAAGCGCACCGCGGTGCGGATCTGCGCCGGCGTGAGCCCCTTGCGCTCGGCCAGCTTGGCGGCAAAGGCTTCGGAGACCGGAACGCCTTCGAGCGTCTTGCGCACCAGCTGTTCGCGCGCACCGGGCGGTGGCGACTTCAGTTCCAGGTGGTAGGCAAAGCGGCGCCGGAAGGCCGGGTCGATCTGCTCGATGCGGTTGGTGACCCACAAGGTGGGCACCGCGTTCGACTCCAGGATCTGGTTGACCCAGGCCTTGCCGCTCACGCTGCCGCTGGTAGGCGCCGGCACCTGCTCGGCGCGCGCCATGAATTGCGCGGCTTCGGTGCTGATGGGCGGAAAGACATCTTCCACCTCGTCGAACAGCAACGCGGCCTGTGCACTGCCCTTGAGAAAGACCTGCGCGATCTGCAGCGAGCGGTAGCGGTCGCGGCCCGAGAGCGAATTGCCGTCGCGGTCCGCGTACTCGACCTCGAACAGCTCCAGCCCCGCCGCTTGCGCCACCACCTTGGCCAACTCGGTCTTGCCGGTTCCGGGCGGCCCATAGAGCAGCACGTTGACACCCGGCTCCTTGCGTGCCACGGCGGCACGCAGCAAGGTGATGAGCATGGCTGCGTCCTCGCGCACGAAGGCGAAGTCGTCCACGTCCAGCGAGGACTTGGCCGACGGCCGGGTGAACACCGCCATCAGCTCGTTGTGGTCGCGGTATTCGCGCATCAGCACCGGCGGCAGCTTCTCGCTGACCTTCATCAGGTCGGCCAGGTCGGTGATGTTGTGCTCGGAGATGAGGTTTTCGACCAGGCCGATGCGCTCCAGCCGCGAGCCGGCGCGCAGCGCCTCGCCCACGTCGGTGGCACTCACGCCGGCCACCTCGGCGAGGGCGGCATAGGCTTCGGGCGCGTTGTTGACCTTGAACTCCACCAAGAGCGAGCGCAGGTCGCGCTGGTAGCGCGCCAGGGTGCCGTACAGGAGCAGCGCGCGCTCGGCCTTGTTGAGCTGCAAGAGGCCGGCCAGCGCATCGATGTTCTTTTCCACCAGGGTGGACTGCTTGCGCAGCGCGTGCGTCAGCCAGTCGCGCGTGACCGAGAGCACCGACAGCAAGTCCTTGGGCTGGTCCTTGGCGTATTCGTCCAGGTAGAAGAAGAGCGTGCCTTCCTCATACGGGCCGCGCCAGACGCCGTGGCGTTCCAGCAGGGTGCGGGCGTCGAAGTTTTCGACCCCGTTCCAGACCTCGTTGCCCAGGCAGCGCCGTGCCAGGAAGTCGCGCAGGCGGAGCAGCACCTGGGCCGGCCACACCAGGTGGCGGCCGGTGAGCGAGAGCAGGCCGTTGAGGTCGCGCCGCACGTTGAAGCGCGGGCCCTGCTTGGCCGCCAGGGTCAGCACGAAGTGCGAGCACATGAGTTCGAGCACCGGTGCCTCGCGCAGCCCGGGCGACGGCAACGACTGCGCGCGCGTTACACCCGCAATTGCGTCAAATCCGGCACGCCTGACCATGTGGACAAACCTCCTTTGTGTGGTGTGGCGCCGTGGGCACCGACCAGCCGCTTGAGCGCGACCATAGCGCAGACTTTTAGCTTCGGGAAGGGATGGTTAGCGTAATAACCCTGATCGCTGACGCACGGCAGCCGGCCGTGCGACTTGTTGGAAAGTCTTGCCGGCAATGCCGCCACAATCGTGCATGGTTTCCATCGACGACATCCGCCAGGCAGAGGCCCGGATCAGCGGGCAATTGCTCGGCACGCCCTTCCTCGAATCACGCACGCTGTCGCAGATCGTCGGCGCGCAGGTGTTCCTGAAATTCGAGAACCTGCAGTTCACCGCCTCCTTCAAGGAGCGCGGCGCCTGCAACATGCTGGCACAACTTGCCGAACAAGGTGTGAAGGGCGTGATCGCCATGTCGGCCGGCAACCATGCCCAGGGCGTGGCCTATCACGCGCAGCGCCTGGGGCTGGGTGCCACCATTGTGATGCCGCGCTTCACGCCGGCCGTGAAGATCGAGCGCACCCGCAGCTTCGGCGCCGAGGTGGTGCTGCACGGCGATTCGCTGGACGCCGCCCGCCAGCACGCTTTCGAGCTGGCGCAAAGCCGCGGCCTCACCTTTGTGCACCCCTACGACGACGACGCCATCATTGCCGGCCAGGGCACCCTGGCGCTGGAGATGCTCGAGGCGGTGCCCGACCTGGACGCGCTGGTGGTGGCGGTGGGCGGCGGCGGCCTGCTGGCCGGCATGGCCATCGCGGCGCGCGCGATGCGCCCGGGCATCGAGATCGTCGGCGTGCAGGCGGCGCGCTTTCCCGCCATGTTCAACGCCATCAAGAAGACGCAGCACGTGCCGGGCACCAGCACCATCGCCGAGGGCATCGCTGTGGGCACGCCGGGCGTGCGCACGCTGGAGGTGATCGCCACCCTGGTCGACGACATGCTGCTGGTGGACGAGGGCGACATCGAGCAGGCGGTGCTGATGTTGCTGGAAATCGAAAAGACGCTGGTCGAGGGCGCCGGCGCCGCTGGCTTGGCGGCCCTGCTGCGCCATCCGGAGCGCTTCCGGGGCAAGCGGGTCGGCCTGGTGCTGTCGGGCGGCAACATCGACCCGCTGCTCCTGGGCGCGATCATCGAACGCGGCATGGTGCGCGCCGGCCGGCTGGCCCGGCTGCGCGTCAGCGCACGCGACGTGCCCGGCATATTGGCCCGGATCACGGCCGTTGTGGCCGAAGCGGGCGCCAACATCGACGAGGTGCACCACCAGCGAGCCTTCACCTTGCTGGCAGCGCAGAACGTGGAGATCGAACTGGTGCTGCAGACCCGCGGCCGCGAGCATCTGGCCACCGTTCTGGCCGCGCTGCGCGAGGCGGGCTTTCAGACCGACGCCCAGCCTTGAGCATTAGGGCCTGTTCACGCTACAAACGGAGATCGCGTTGGCCCGCATTGGGGCTGGATGCAAGGCGCCCGCGCGCAGCAATGCTGAAGCATTGCAAGCGCGGGCAACGCCGCAGACGGCCCCAATGTGGGCCAACCCGAAGGGAAGGCATGCCTTCGCGACTCCGTTTGTAGCGTGAACAGGCCCTCAGGCGACAGGCCATGGGTAGAGGCCCTGAGCCAGCCCAGGGAGTCGCCGGGTAAAATGACACCCAGTTGAGACCTTTTCAGGAACCGAACAATGTCCAATCCCACTCCCGATCACGGTTACGTTGCGAGCAGCGCCGAGCAAGACACGGTCGAGTCCATCGTCCCGCTGATGCCGCTGGTGCTGCCCTTGTGCGGCGGCGTGCTGATGCTGCTGCTGGCCTCCATCGCGGTCTTCCTAGCCTGAGGCAGCGCCCAAAGACGGCGCCCCCTTGATTGCGGGGCGCCATTTTTTTCTGCGTTCTCCTACTGGAAAGTCCGAAAGGAAAGACGTTTTCTCAAACGGTTTTCGCCCATTCTTGAGCTGGCGAGCTTCGTTCGAAAAGACGGTTTTTCAACTTAGGAGTTTTTCGATGAACGCACCCGTGATGAAGGGCCTGCCCATTCAGGCACCCTCGTATGTGAAGAATGCCCGGCTCATCGCCTGGGTGGCCGACATGGCGGCCCTGTGCAAGCCTGACCGCGTCGAATGGTGCGACGGCAGCCAGGAAGAATACGAGCGCCTCTGCCAGCTTCTGGTGGACGCCGGCACCTTCAAGAAACTCAACCCGGCCAAGCGCCCCAACTCCTTCCTCGCCAACTCCGACCCGAGCGACGTCGCCCGTGTCGAAGACCGCACTTTCATCTGCTCCGGGAAGAAGGAAGACGCCGGCCCCACCAACAACTGGATGGCGCCGGCCGAGATGCGTGCCACTTTGCAGCCTCTTTTTGACGGCTGCATGAAGGGCCGCACCATGTACGTGGTGCCCTTCAGCATGGGCCCGCTGGGTTCGCCCATTGCCCACATCGGCATCGAGCTGTCCGACAGCGCCTATGTGGCCGTCAACATGAAGATCATGACCCGCATGGGCAAGGCCGTGTACGACGTACTGGGCACAGACGGCGAGTTCGTGCCCTGCGTCCACACCGTGGGTGCCCCGCTCGAGCCGGGCCAGAAGGACGTGACCTGGCCCTGCAACAAGACCAAGTACATCGTTCACTACCCCGAGACGCGCGAAATCTGGAGCTACGGCTCGGGCTACGGCGGCAACGCCCTGCTCGGCAAGAAGTGCTTCGCGCTGCGCATCGCTTCCACCATGGGCCGCGACGAAGGCTGGCTGGCCGAGCACATGCTGATCCTGGGCGTGACCTCGCCTGAAGGCAAGAAGTACCACGTGGCAGCCGCCTTCCCCTCGGCCTGCGGCAAGACCAACTTCTCGATGCTGGTGCCGCCGGCCGGCTTCGAAGGCTGGCAGGTGACGACCATCGGCGACGACATCGCCTGGATCAAGCCGGGCAAGGATGGCCGCATGTACGCCATCAACCCGGAAGCCGGCTACTTCGGCGTGGCGCCGGGCACCAACCTCAAGACCAACCCGAATTGCCTGAAGAGCCTGGACCGCGACGTGATCTTCACGAACGTGGGCCTCACCGATGACGGCGACGTCTGGTGGGAAGGCCTGGAAGACGACGTGGCCGGCAAGAAGCTGCCCGATCACCTGATCGACTGGCAAGGCAAGGACTGGACGCCCGCCATCGCCAAGGAAACCGGCGCCAAGGCCGCGCACCCGAACTCGCGCTTCACCGTGGCCGCCACCAACAACCCGGCACTCGACCCAGCCTGGGACGATCCGGCCGGCGTGCCGATCGACGCCTTCATCTTCGGTGGCCGCCGCTCCACCACCGTGCCGCTGGTGACCGAGGGCCGCAACTGGGTGGAAGGCGTGTACATGGCCGCCACCATGGGCTCGGAGACCACCGCGGCCATCGTCGGCCAGGTCGGCGTGGTGCGCCGCGACCCCTTCGCCATGCTGGCCTTCATGGGCTACAACATGAGCGACTACTTCCAGCACTGGCTGGACCTGGGCGAAAAGCTCAAGGCCTCGGGCGCCAAGCAGCCACGCATCTTCACCACCAACTGGTTCCGCAAGGGCGCCGACGGCAAGTTCGTCTGGCCCGGCTACGGCGAGAACATGCGCGTGCTCAAGTGGATGATCGACCGCATCGAAGGCAAGGCCGACGGTGTCGACCACGTCTTCGGCGTGAGCCCGCGCTACGAAGAACTGAACTGGACCGGCCTGGACTTCAGCGCCGAGCAGTTCAAGAGCGTGACCAGCATCGACAAGGCCGCCTGGGAAGCCGAGCTGAAGCTGCATACCGAGCTGTTCGAACAGCTGGCGCACCACCTGCCCAAGGAACTGCCGGAAACCAAGGACGCCATCGAGCGCCGCCTGGCCGCCTGATCTTCAGGGCCAGCAGCCAAACAAAAAAGCCGCCCTTGTGGGGCGGCTTTTTTGTTCAGGGAAGAAGCGGATCAATAGTACTGAGCCATGCGCACGCGGCGCGAGGCTTCGTACAGGCTGGGCGCTGCATCGGCCACGAACTTGCGCTGGACGTCAGCGGCAGGCGCGTCGGTCTGCGTGTCCTGTTCGTAGCGGGTCACGGCAGCCTGCAGCTCGTGCATGACGCGCGGGTCGAAGGCGGCGTAGGCCATGAACTGCGCATCGGCACGGGCATTGGCGCGGCGCTCGGCGCCTTGCTTCCAGGTGGCGGCCAGGCGGGCACCGACCGAACGCATGGCGTTGGCACCCAGGGCCAGCGCGACGAACAACAGGCCCGAGAGGGCGGCCCAGCCGGCCAGCATCTCGCCGTCTTCCAGGTTGGAGACCATGCGGTCGATCACCACCAGCATGGCGGCCACGACAGCCGCCAGCAGGCCGGCAGCCAGACCACGGGCGCCGTTCAGGCGGCCGCGGGCGGCGCGAAGTTGCGAGACCACAGCCTCGGCCCGCGCTACGCCGGGGTGCTGGGTCGGTTGGTCAACGTGAACGAAACTGGTGGTGGTCATGATGTTTTCCCTCTTGAAGCGGCTTGTGGCCTGAACGATGGGGTGATATTAGGGTTCTCCCTAGTGTTTCGCAAGTTTATCTTTGTGATGCTATCCATTCACGCTGGTAATGAAAGTCAACTTCCGAACCCTCGACCTGAACCTGCTGCGCGTCTTCGATGAGGTGATGGCCGAGCGCAACCTGACCCGCGCCGCACGCAACCTCTCGCTGACCCAGCCGGCCGTCAGCAACGCCTTGCGCCGCCTGCGCGAGTTGCTGGGCGACGAGCTGGTGCGCCGGGCCGGCGCCGGCGTGGCGCCGACGCCGCGCGCGCTGGCCCTGTGGCCCACGGTGCGCGAGGCGCTGCGCCAGCTGCAGCACACCCTGGCGCCCAGCGAATTCGACCCGGCCAGTGCGCGCACCACTTTTGTGCTTGCCATGGCGGACGCCACGGCGGCCGAGCTGATGCCGGGCCTGATTCGCATCGGGGAAGCGGAAGCGCCGGGCATCTCGGTGCGCACCGTGCCGCTGACCACCCGCGACCCGCGGCCACTTTTGGAGGAAGAGGCGGCCGACATGGCGATCGGCTACTTTCCGGCGCTGATGGCGAGCCTGACCGCGGCCGCCCAGTCGGGCGAGGCCCTGCCCTTCGAATCGCAGCGCCTCTATGTCAGCCAGTACGTCTGCGCCATGCGGCACGACCATCCGCTGGCGCAGGCGCCGCTGGGCCTGGACGAATACTGCGCCGCCCGCCATCTGCTGGTGAGCTTTTCCGGCCGGCCCTTCGGCTTCGTCGACCAGACCCTGGGCGCGCTGGGCCGGGAGCGGCGCATCGTGGCCACCGTCAACCAGTTCTTCACCGCAGGCCGGGTGGTGGCCAGTTCCGACCTGCTCACCGTGCTGCCGCGCCACTTCATCGGCGTCACCGGCTTCAAGGAGCAACTGGTGCTGCGCGACCTGCCCTTCGAGCAGCCGCTGATGCACGTTGATGCCGTCTGGCACCGACGCGCCCAGTACGGCCATGCCCACGAGTGGCTGCGCCAGGCGCTGGTGCGCTCGGCCGACATGGCCTTTCCGCGGCCGCCGCTGGCCTGAGGCTCGGGCACGCCTGACGGGGCGCGGCGCGCTTCCTGCTTGGAAACGCCCGTCTCCACGTCTAGGCTTGTATCCATGAACCCGATCTCCCGCCGCAGCGCGCTGCGCACCCTAGGGGCTGGCGCCGCCGCCCTGGCCCTGCCCGCGCTGGCCGCGTGGCCCGAGCGCCCGATCAAGATCATCGTCAGCTTCCCGGCCGGCGGCGCCAGCGACATCGTGGCGCGCGTGCTGGCCGAGCAGCTGGCGCGCAAGCTGGGCCAGGCGGTGGTGGTCGACAACCGGCCCGGTGCCGGCGGCAGCGTCGGCGGGCTGGCGGTGACGCACGCGCCAGCCGATGGCTACACGCTGCTGCTGGCCAACTCGACGCCCTTGTCGATCGGCCCCTTTGCGCTGGAAAAGCAGCCCTACGACCCGGCCCTGGGCTTCAGCCACATCGCCTTGATCGGCACTGCGCCCTGCGTGGTGATGGCCAATCCGCAAACGACGCTCAAGACCATGGCCGACATCGAGAAGCAGGCCAGGGCCAGCGGCCGGCTCGATTTCGGCTCCGGCGGCCCGGCCTCCATCGGCCACATCTACGGCGAGCTGATGCGCAAGGAAATGAAGGTGGAGCTGGTGCACGTGCCCTACCGCGGGGGCGCGCCCATGACCACCGACCTGATCGCCGGGGTCGTTCCCATGGGCATCGACGTGCTGACGGCCTTCGTGCCCTACTTCAAGAGCGGACAGATCCGGCCGATTGCCGTGACCTCGGCCACCCGCTCGGCCCTGGTGCCGGACGTGCCGACGGTGGTCGAGGCGGGCTACAAGAATCTGGTGCTGGAGAACTTCTTCGGCCTGTCGGGCCCGGCCAAGCTGCCGGCCGACGTGGTGGCGCGGCTGAACGCGGCCACCAACGAGGTACTGGCGGATGCCGAATTCAAGAAGAAGATGGGCGAACTGGGCATCGCCACCCAGCCGGCGAGTGCCGCCGGCTTCACTGCCTTCGTGCGCGAGCAGGCCGCGCAGCTGGCCCCGGTCGTGAAGGGCTCCGGGGTTCGCCTCTAGATTCTCTGGCCCGGCCCTGGAGCTCAGTAGTAGGCGCTGACTCTCGCTGTGCGCCTTAGCGCACCACGCTCAGCCAGGCGCTGGCGGCAGCGCGCAGCTCCTGTGCCTGGCGGGCGTCGAAGCCTGCCATGCTGTCTGCGGCTTCCATCAGGGCCGAGGCGTGGCTCGGCTCGGAAGCAGAAGAACGGAAGAAATTGGCCACTTGGGCAAACAAGGCGAACATGGTGTTGCGGGTCTTTTGAACCACGCCTCCGGTTGGTGATGGATGTACTTTAAGGGTTTTCCCTAGGCCTTGCACGCCAAGGTTATGCGCGACCTGCATAACCCGATTCGCCATGCCAGCCGCGCCGCTGCCGCAGACAATGGCCCCCATGAAACTGCAACTGCTCTCGGACCTGCACCTGGAAACGCATCCGAACTTCGTAGTGGCGCCGGCGCCCGGCGCCGACCTGCTGGTGCTGGCGGGCGACATCGGCTCCTACCAGGCCGGCTCGCGCCTGGCAGATTCGCTCTACGGGCTGGAACGCTTCTCGCCCCGGCACGGCTGGCCGACGCCGGTGCTCTACCTGCCGGGCAACCACGAGTACGACAACGACGACTTCGATGCGGTGCATGCGCGCCTGCGCGAGGCCTGCGAGCGGCTGGACATCCGCTGGCTGGAGTCCGAGGTGATGGTGATCGACGGCATGCGCTTTGTCGGCAGCACCCTGTGGACCGACTTCGACGCCCTGGTCGACCCGAAGGAACCCATGACCGAGCAGCTGAAGAAGCGCGGCAAGGCCATGCGCGCCGCCAACTACTACCTGGAGACCTGCGCGACCACCCGCGCCGGCCAGCCCTTTCTGGCCGACGAAGTGCGCGAACAGGCGCTGGTCTGCCAGGCCTGGCTGCGCGAGGCGCTGGCACAGCCCTTCGACGGCACCACCGTGGTCGTCACCCATTTCGCGCCCAGCCTGGCCAGCGCCGACCCGCGCTACGGACTCACGCCCGGCACGGCCGGCTTCTGCAATTCGCTGGACGAACTGCTGCCCAAGGCGCAGTTGTGGCTGCATGGCCATCTGCACTGCGCCTTCGACTACGTGAAAGAGGGCTGCCGCGTGATGGCCAACCCGCTGGGCTATCGCAGCAAGGGCGAGCAGGAAGGCTTTCGGCCCCAACTGCTGATTGAAGTGCCCGGGCGCTGAGCCTTCTTCTTCATCAACCGGCCGCGACGCCGGGCCGGCCGCTTTCGATCACGAACAGCGCCTGGCGCGCCAGGCTCGCGCCCTCTGCCGCCGGATGGGCGGTGGCGCGGAACTCGCAGCGCGCCGCCTCGCGGTCGATCTCCAGCAAGGCATAGCCGCGTTCGTCGCCGCGGGCATGCGCGATGTCGGGGTTGCCCTGGCGCATCCGCGCCATGCTGGCCTGGCTGGCGCCGCGCGAGGTGACCGAGCCGCCGACGAACTCGCTGGCCACGATGGGCGAGCCCGGGTCGTTGGGCACCACGCGCAGGTCGGCCGCAACGAAGCGATGCACGTCGCCACCCAGCGTGATGGCATTGCGCACACCCGTGTCGGCCATGCCTTGCAGCATGCGGCTGCGCGCCATGGGGTAGCCGTCCCAGCCATCGGTCCAGGTCTGGCGGCCCTGCGGCGTCTCCAGCGCGGTAGAGCTCACCTGGGTCGACTGGGCCAGCAGCTTCCAGCGCGCGCCCGATGCCACCAGGCCTTCGGACAACCAGCGCTCCTGCGCGGAGCCCAACATGCTGCGCTCCGGCTCCGCCAACTCGGCGCAGGCGGTCACCAGGCGGCCATGGTCCCTCTGCGGATCGGGGCAGGCATGCGGGCTGCGGTACTGCCGGCAATCCAGGGTCCAGAGGTCGGCCAGGTCGCCCCAGGCAAAGCGGTCGTGGATGCGCATGGCCGCGCCCTGCGGCGCCAGCGCCAGCGGCATGTGCTCGAAGTAGGCGCGGTAGGCGGCGGCGCGCCGGCGCAGGAACTGGGCGCTGCCGGTGGGCGCGGGCTCGCGGTCGGCAACGTAGTCGTTCACCACCTCGTGGTCGTCCCAGGTCAGGATCCAGGGGTGGGCCGCATGCGCGGCCTGCAGGTCGGGATCGCGCTTGTAGAGCGCATGGCGGGCGCGGTACTCATCCAGCCCCTGGGGCATGCCGGCGTCGTGCCGGCGCACTGCGTTGGACGCGCCGATGCTGCCTTCGTAGATGTAGTCGCCCACGAAGAGCACGGCGTCCAGCTCGCGCCCGGCGATCTCGCGGTGCGCCGCATAGAAGCCGTATTCGTAGTGCTGGCAGGAAGCCAGCGCCAGCCGCAGCCGCGCCACCGGCGCGCCCGCGGCCGGCGCGGTGCGGGTGCGGCCCACCGCGCTTTGCGCATCGCCGCAGGAAAAGCGATACCAGTACGCGCGCTGCGGCAAGAGGCCGGTGGCCTGCACATGCACGCTGAAGGCGCGCGAGGCGCCGGTGATCTGCTCGCCGCTGGCCACCGGCTGACGCAGCGCCTCGTCGGCAAAGAGCTCCCAGCGTACCTTGCAAGGCGCACGTGCGTCGCGTTGCGCATCGTCCTCGCCCAGCGGCGCGAGCCGCGTCCACAGCACCACGCTGTCGGGCCGGGGCATGCCGCTGGCCACGCCGAGGCTGAAAGGGTCGGCGCTCCAGCGCGGCCGCTCTTGCGCGTTCAGGAAACGCGGCAGGGTCCAGGCGCCCAGCGCCAGAAGAAGAGCGGCACGGTTCAGGTCACGACGCAGCATGGCGGCCACGATACGCGACACTCTGGGCCCATGAAAGTCATTGTCCTGGGCGCCGGCATCATCGGCGTCAGCACCGCGTGGCATCTGCTGGAGCGCGGGCACGAAGTCACCCTGGTGGATCGCCAGCCCGATGCGGCACTGGAAACCAGCTTTGCCAATGCCGGCCAGATCTCGGTGAGCTATTGCGAACCCTGGGCCTACAAGGGCGCGCCGCTGCAGCTCTTGAAGTGGATGTTCAGCAAGGAGTCGCCGCTGCTCTTCCGGCCCCGGGCCGACTGGCAGCAATGGCGCTGGGGCCTGCAGTTCCTGACGCAGTGCAATGACGCTGCCTTTGCCCGCAACGTGGCGCAACTGGTGGCGCTGGGCGCCTACAGCCACGAGGCCCTGCGCGAAGTGGTGGGCGCCACCGGCATCGAGTACGACCGGCTGACGCGCGGCATCGCCCACTACTTCACCAGCCAGAAGTCCTTCGACGAGGCAGCCCATGCGGCCGAGCTGATGCACAGCCATGGCGTGGAGCGCCAGGTGCTCAGCCGCGATGCGCTGCTGGCCATCGAGCCGGCCTTTCGCGCCTACGGCGAAAAGCACATCGTGGGCGGCACCTACACCGCCAGCGACGAATCGGGCGACGCACGGCGCTTCACCCAGGCGCTGGCGCGCCGCTGCGCGGCCCGCGGTGCGCGCTTGCTCTTCGGCCGCACGGTGCACAGCATCGACGTGGCGGGCAACGAGGTGCAGTCGGTGCACGTCGGCGCCGGCTCCGGCGAGGCCTCTGCCAGCAACGACCTGGTCCTCAAGGCCGACGCGGTGGTGGTGGCCTGCGGCTCGTACAGCGCGCCGCTGCTGCGCACGGTCGGCGTCGATCTGCCGATCTATCCAGGAAAGGGCTACTCGGCAACCTTCAAGATCCTGAAGCCGGAGGCCGCGCCCTGGATCAGCACCATCGACGACGAAGTGCATTGCGCCATGACGCGGCTCGGCGATCAGCTTCGCGTGGCAGGCACCATCGAGCTCAATGGCTTCGACACTTCGCTGGACACGCCGCTGGCACGCGCCCGCTGCCAACTTCTGGCCAGGCGCGTCGAGCAGGTGCTGCCCGGCGTGTGCGACACGCGCAGCGAGGAAGAAGGCGGCGCGCCCCACTACTGGACCGGCCTGCGCCCGGCCACGCCGACCAACATCCCCTTCATCGGCCGCACCAAGGTCGGCAGGCTCTGGGTCAATGCCGGCCACGGCACCCTGGGCTGGACCCATGGCGCGGGCTCGGGCAAGGCGATGGCGGCGCTGATCAGCGGCGAGCGCGCGCCCATCGCCGGCTTCGGCTTCCATGGAATGGCCTGACGCATGTTGAACGGCCTGTGGCTGGGATTCTTCGTCGCGGCGGCCGTCGCGGGCTTCACGCGCTGGCTGGGCGCGGGAGATGCCGGCGTGTTCGCCGCCATGGTCGAGGCGCTGTTCGCCATGGCCAAGCTGTCGGTGGAAGTGATGGTGCTGTTGTTCGGCACGCTCACCCTGTGGCTGGGGTTCCTGCGCATCGCCGAAGCGGCCGGCCTGGTGAATGCGCTGGCGCGCTGGTTGGGGCCGCTGTTCAGGCGGCTGATGCCCGAGGTGCCCGAAGGTCATCCGGCGCTGGGCCTCATCACGCTCAACTTCGCGGCCAACGGCCTCGGGCTGGACAACGCGGCCACGCCCATGGGCCTGAAGGCGATGCGCGAGCTGCAGACGCTCAACCCCAGCCCGGTGAGCGCCAGCAATGCGCAGATCCTGTTCCTGGTGCTCAATGCCTCCTCGCTGACCCTGCTGCCCGTCAGCATCTTCATGTACCGGGCGCAGCAGGGCGCGGCCGATCCGACGCTGGTGTTCCTGCCGATCCTGCTGGCCACCACCGCCTCGACCGTGACCGGCCTGCTCACGGTGGCCGTGGTGCAGCGCCTCAAGTTGTGGGACCCGGTGGTGCTGGCCTACCTGCTGCCGCTGGCGCTGGCGCTGGCCGGCTTCATGGCATTGCTGGCCAGCCTGAGCGCTGCCGCGCTTGCGTCCCTGTCGTCGCTGATGGGCAACCTGGTCCTGTTCGGCCTGATCCTCGCCTTCCTGCTGCTGGGCGCTTTCAAGCGCGTTGCCGTGTACGAGCGCTTCATCGAAGGCGCGAAGGAAGGCTTCGATGTCGCCAAGAGCCTGCTGCCCTACCTGGTGGCGATGCTGTGCGCGATCGGCGTGCTGCGCGCCTCGGGCGCACTGGACCTGCTGCTGGACGGCATTCGCTGGGCGGTGGCGCAGACCGGCTGGGATACCCGCTTTGTCGATGCCCTGCCGACCGCGCTGGTCAAGCCTTTCTCGGGCAGCGCGGCGCGCGCCATGCTGATCGAGACCATGCAAAGCCAGGGCGTGGACAGCTTTCCCGCGCTGGCGGCCGCCACCATCCAGGGCAGCACCGAGACCACCTTCTACGTGCTGGCGGTGTACTTCGGTGCCGTCGGCATCCAGCGTGCGCGGCATGCGGTGGCCTGTGCGCTGCTGGCGGAACTGGCCGGCGTGGTGGCGGCGATCGCGGTCACCTACTGGTTCTTCGGCTGAACGAGCGCGCGCGCAAGGCCATGTCGCCGAAGCGCGGCGTGTTGGCGGCCGTTCGGCCAGAATAGGCGCCCGCCCCCGGCGGCCTCTTCCATTCATCCATCGTGAGTCCTCCCCAACGGGCGCAAGCGCCCTCCTTCACCACCGACGAGTTCCGCGCGGCGCTGGGCATGTTCGCCACCGGCGTCACCATCGTCACGGCACGTTCGGCGGATGGCAGCCTGGTCGGGCTCACGGCCAACTCCTTCAACTCGGTCTCGCTGGCGCCGCCCCTGGTGCTGTGGAGCCTGGCGCGCGGCGCCGGCTCGATGCCGGCACTGCGCACCGGTTCGCACTACGCCGTCAACATCCTGGCGGCCAGCCAGAAGGAACTGGCGGAGCGCTTTGCCACCAAGAACGTGGACCGCTGGGCCGACGTGCAGTTCAGCACCGGCATCGGCGGCGCGCCGGTGCTCGAGGGCTGCGTCGCCAGTTTCGAATGCTTCAACCGCAGCCGCTATGACGAAGGCGACCACGTGATCTTCGTCGGCGAGGTGGAGCGCTGCGCGCACCAGCCCGGCGCGGCACCGCTGCTGTTTCACGGCGGGCGTTTCTATACCGAGCATCCTTTGTGAGGATGCAGCCCCCAACCTTTCATTGCCCATGACGATCGTCCGCAAGAACCACCTCGACACGCTCGCCGTCTCGCTGCTCGTCGTCTGCTGCGCGTTCTGGGGGCTGCAGCAGATTCTCATCAAGACCACGGTCACCGAAGTGCCGCCGCTGTGGCAGGCCTCGATCCGCATGGCCGGCGCGGTGCTGCTGTTGTGGGCCTGGTGCGCGGCGCGCGGCGTGAAGCTGTTCGAGCGCGACGGCACCCTGCCCGGCGGCCTGCTGGCCGGCGCCCTGTTCGCCGGCGAGTTCACCTGCATCTACATCGGACTGCAGCACACCTCGGCGTCGCGCCTCACGGTGTTTCTCTACACCTCGCCCTTCGTGGTGGCCTTGCTGCTGCCGCGCTTCGTGCCGGCCGAGCGGCTGCGCGGCGTGCAATGGGCGGGCCTCGCAATCGCCTTCGGCGGCGTGGTGGTGGCCTTCAGCGAGAGCTTTGGCCACAGTTCGTCATCCGTGCTGCACGGCGACGCGCTGGCCCTGCTGGCCGGCGTGCTGTGGGGCCTGACCACCCTCGCCATCCGCACCACCCGACTGGCCACGGCCAGCGCCGAGAAGACGCTCTTCTATCAAATCGCGGTCACGGCGGCGATCTCGCCATTCCTGTCGCTGCTGCTGGGCGAAAAGTGGGAGCTCGACTATTCCGGCTACGCCTGGCTCTCGATCGGCCTGCAGACTGTGATCGGCGCCTTTGCCAGCTACCTGGCCTGGATGTGGATGCTGCGCCACTACCCGGCCACGCGCATCTCGTCCTTCACCTTTCTCACGCCGCTGTTCGCGCTGGTGTTCGGCGTGGCCTTGCTAAAGGAGCCACTGACGGCGCAACTGGTGCTGGCGCTGGCGGGGGTGGGCCTGGGCATCCTGCTGGTCAATCGGCGCGCTTGAGAGGGCTGAGAGTCTTTCCCCCATGCCCGCTCATCCAGCACACTAACGCAGCCCCTCCCACCAGTTCCTGTTTTCGCGCGGCTTGCCGATGGTCAGCACTTCGCCGATCTCCGGCGTGGCGAGCACGATGCGGCGCTCCTTGGCAAGCGCCGCGACGCGCTCCAGCGGCTCGCGCCAGCCGTGGAAGGCGAGGTCGAAGGTGCTGTTGTGCACCAGGTAGAGCATGCCGGCGCCCAGGTCCTGGAAGGCCTGCACGGTTTCCTCGGGCGACATGTGCACGGCCGGCCAGTAGCTGTCGTAGGCGCCGTTTTCCATCAGGGCGACGTCGATCTTGGGCAGCCGCGCGCCAATCTCCTTGAAGCCGGCGAAGTAGCCCGAATCGCCGGAATAGAAGACGTGGTCGCCGCCGACCCGCAGGGACCACGAGGCCCACAGCGTGCGGTTGCGGTCAGTCAGCGTGCGGCCGGAAAAATGCTGCGCCGGCGCGGCCGTGAGGGCCACCTCGCCCCACTTGCTCTCTTGCCACCAGTCGAATTCCTCGATTCGATCCGCGGGTACGCCCCAGTCCCGCAGGTGCTGCCCCACGCCCAGCGGAACGAAGTAGCGCTGCACGCGGCCGTTCAAGGCCTCGATGGTCGGCACGTCCAGGTGATCGTAGTGGTCGTGCGAAAGCACCAGGCCCTCGATCGGCGGCACGTCCTCCAGCGCCACGGGCGAGGGATGGAAGCGCTTGGGCCCGGCAAAGGACACCGGCGAGGCGCGCGGTCCGAACACCGGATCGATCAGCCACCACTTGCCGCGCAGCTTGAGCAAGTGCGACGAATGGCCGAGCCGGATGATGTGGTTGGACGCATCGTCGAGCGCCGCCAGCGCGGCGCGGTCCATCGGCCGCACCGGCACCGGATCGATCGGCACCGTGCCCTGCTTGCTTTCCAGGAAGAAGCGCGACCAGATGTCCCAGGTCGAGCGATTCGGCTTGGCATCGGGGTTCGGCCGGTTCTGGAAGCGGCAATCCTGCGCCGCGAACTGCGGCGACTTGCTGAAGCCGCTCTCGCAGGCCTGGGCGCTCGCGCCCGTCGGCAGCACAGCGCTGAAAAGGGGCAGCAGGCAGCCACAGGTGAAGCGTTTCATGCACGAGCCTCGTCGGTTACGGAATTCGTCCGGCAGCATAGCGGCAGCCAAGCGGCGAGGCCGTGCGTCCTCTTTCGTCAGGTCTTTTGGGCAAACGCCATCAACACCTCGAGCACGCGCGCCGTCGCCCCATCCAGGGTGCCGCGCGCTCGGTGCGCGATGCCGAGCCGCCGCGTGAGCTTGGGCGTGATGGGCAGCACCTGCATGCGATCGTGCAGCGCCTGCGGCGCGTCGGTGCTCTCCTGCAGCGGAAGCAGCGCGGCGCCGTAGCCGGCCGCCACCAGGCTGCGGATGGCGGCGTCGTAGTTGAGCTCGATGCGGGCGCGCGGCGAGTGGCCGGCGTCGGCAAACCATTCCATGGTCTGGCGGTACATGTGGGTGCTGGCGTCGTTGGCGATCAGCGGCTTGGGGGCCAGCCAATCGGGCGTGATGCGCTTCGGCGCCTTCCAGCGGCTGGGCACGAAAGCCATGATCGGCTGGGTACGCCACGGCGTGAGCACCAGTTGCGGCTGGGGCGGCTGCGGCATGGCGACCAGGCCGATGTCCAGCGTGCCGGCCAACAGGCGCGTGATGGCGTTGCCCGAGCCCAGGATGCTCACTTCCACGTCGATGCCCGCATGCTCGCGCTCCAACGTCTCCAGCACTTGCGGCAAGAGGTCGACCACCACGCCGGTGGAGGTGCCCAGCCGCACGCGGCCGGCCAGCCCCTGTGATTGGCGCTTGACCGCATCGATGGCGTCATCCGCCTCGCGCAGCAGCCGGCGGCCGCGCTCGACCAGGGCGGCGCCGGCCGCCGTCGGCGTCACGCGCCGGTTGCCGCGCACCACCAGCGGCGCGCCCAGGCGCGATTCCAGTTCGCTGATGTGCAGGCTCACCGTGGGCTGCGCCAGGTGCAGCGCGCGGGCGGCGGCGGAAAAGCTGCCCAGGTCGGCGATGGAAACCAGGGTACGCAGTTGGTCGAGGTTGAGTTGCCGCATGAACGCTTGCTATCAGGAAGGCTGATTGATGGCCTCAGAAATCTCAACTTCCACAATAGCACGCAGCGGCAGAAGATCGGGCTTCCTTCTCAAGGAGCCCACCCCGTGAACTCGCCAAGCCAAACGTCTTCCTTCCTCCAACGCCTCGTCGCCGTGGCGGCGGCGTGGCAGCGTCAGCAACGCGACCGCCGGCAGTTGATGGCGATGAGCGAGGCCGAATTGCGCGACCTGGGCATCGGCCGCAGCCAGGTGCCCGGCCTGATCGGGGATCAGATCACGCCGGCCGCGCGCAATTGCGCGACGCGGGCTGCGTCCAGGCCCAGTTCGGCCAACACCTCGTCGGTGTGCTGGCCCAGTGCCGGCGGCGCGCGCCGCAGCACCGGCGGCGTGGCCTGAAGGCGCAAGGGGCTGGCCACGCCGGTGATGGCGGCGATGCCGTCATCCGCCGTGCGCGGCAAGGTCACGGCCAGGCCGCGCGCCTTCACCTGCTCGTCGTCAAAAGCTTGGGCAATGTCGTTGATCGGGCCGCAGGGCACGGCCTTGTCTTCCAGCAGCGCGATCCATTGCGCGGTGCTGCGGGTGCGCGTGACCTCTTCCATCATCGGAATCAGGAGCTCGCGATGGCGCACGCGCAAGGTGTTGCTGGCAAAGCGCGGATCGGCCGCCCACTCGGCGTGGCCGGCGGCTTCGCAAAAGCGCTCGAACTGGCCGTTGTTGCCGATGGCCAGCAGCATCGCGCCGTCCTGCGTGCGGAAGTCCTGGTAGGGCGCCAGGCTGGGGTGGCTGTTGCCCTGGCGCTGCGGTGCCTTGCCGGTGTTCAGGAAGGCACTGGCCTGGTTCGCCAGGATCGCCATGCCGACGTCGAGCAGAGCCATGTCGATGTGCTGGCCCTGGCCCGTGGTGTGGCGCACGTGGAGCGCGGCCAGGATCGCGCTGGAGGCATAGACGCCGGTGAACAGGTCGGTCAGCGCCACGCCCACGCGCAAGGGCCCACCGCCCGGCGCCTCGTCGGGCCGGCCGGTGATGCTCATCATGCCGCTGGTGGCCTGGATCATCAGGTCGTAGCCGGCGCGCTGCGCGTGCGGGCCGTCGTGGCCGAAGCCGGTCACGCTGCAGTAGATGAGGCGCGGGTTGGCTTCGCGCAGGCTCTCGTAGTCCAGGCCGTATTGCCTGAGGCCGCCGGTCTTGAAGTTCTCCACCAGGATGTCGGCCTCTTGCGCCATCTTCTTCAGAAGCTGCTGCCCTTCGCCGCTCGCCATGTCGATGGTGACCGAGCGCTTGTTGCGGTTGCAGCAGGTGAAGTAGCTGGCCTGATCGGTGTCCTGGCCCTGCGCGTCCTTCAGGAAGGGCGGCCCCCAATGGCGCGTGTCGTCGCCCACGCCGGGCCGCTCGATCTTCACCACGTCGGCACCCAGGTCGGCCAGGATCTGGGTGCACCACGGCCCTGCCAGCACGCGGGACAGGTCCAGCACCTTGATGCCGTCGAGCGCGGCCGGCTTCGCCGTGGCGGTCGTCACCATCAGAATGCAGCGATGCCGGTGATGGCGCGGCCCAGGATGAGGGCGTGGATGTCGTGCGTGCCTTCGTAGGTGTTCACCACCTCGAGGTTGACCAGGTGGCGCGCCACGCCGAATTCGTCGCTGATGCCGTTGCCACCCATCATGTCGCGCGCCAGGCGGGCGATGTCGAGCGCCTTTCCGCAGTTGTTGCGCTTCATGATCGAGGTGACCTCGACCGAGGCGGTGCCCTCGTCCTTCATGCGGCCCAGGCGCAGGCTGCCCTGCAGGCCCAGCGTGATCTCGGTCTGCATGTCGGCCAGCTTCTTCTGGATCAGCTGATTGGCGGCCAGCGGCTTGCCGAACTGCTTGCGGTCCAGCACATACTGGCGGGCGCGGTGCCAGCAGTCTTCGGCCGCGCCCATCGCGCCCCAGGAGATGCCGTAGCGCGCGCTGTTGAGGCAGGTGAAGGGGCCCTTGAGGCCCTGCACTTCGGGGAAGGCGTTCTCTTCGGGGCAGAACACGCCGTCCATCACGACCTCGCCGGTGATGGAGGCGCGCAGGCCCACCTTGCCGTGGATGGCGGGAGCCGACAGGCCCTTCATGCCTTTCTCCAGCACGAAGCCGCGGATCGGGCCGACGGCACCGCTCTCGCTCACTTCCTTGGCCCAGACCACGAACACGTCGGCGATCGGGCTGTTGCTGATCCACATCTTGCTGCCGGACAGCGAATAGCCGCCCGGCACCTTCTTGGCGCGGGTGGCCATGCTGCCGGGGTCGGAGCCGTGGTCAGGCTCGGTCAGGCCGAAGCAGCCGATCCACTCGCCGGTGGCCAGCTTGGGCAGGAACTTCTGCTTTTGCGCCTCGGTGCCGAACTCATGGATGGGCACCATGACGAGCGAGCTCTGCACGCTGGCCATGGAGCGGTAGCCGGAATCGACACGCTCGATTTCGCGCGCGATCAGGCCGTAGGCCACGTAGTTGAGGCCGGGGCCGCCGTATTGCTCGGGGATGGTGGGGCCGAGCAGGCCCAGCGCGCCCATTTCGCGGAACACGGCCGGGTCGGTCTCGCCATTGCGAAAGCCTTCCAGCACGCGCGGCGCCAAGCGCTCCTGGCAGTAGGCGTTGGCGGCGTCGCGGATCATGCGCTCGTCGGCCGTCAGTTGCTGGTCGAGCAGGAACGGGTCGTCCCAATGGAAGGATGCTTTCTTGGTGCTGGCCATGGCGGTCTCCGGTATTCGTGTGACAGGAAGAAGGGGGTGAGTGGGAAGAATCGTAGCGGCGGCACCGGGCGGCAAGCAAGCAATTGTTCCGAACCCAGATATGCGGTCAAATCATGTCTCGCCTTCTTCTCTCGAAGAAAGCGCAGGGCTATAGCCTGCAACCACGTCATACCATGCGCCGAAAGATTCCACCGCTGCAAACCCTTCTCTGTTTCGATGCCGCCGCCCGGCACGAGAGCTACACGCGGGCCGCGCAGGAGCTGGCGCTGACGCAAAGCGCGGTGTCGCGCCAGATCGGCGCGCTCGAATCCTTCCTGGGCGTACCGCTGTTTCGCCGCACCCGCCACGGCGTGGCGCTGACGGCCAGCGGCGCCGCCTACGCCCGCCAGATCGCGCGCCGGCTGGAGGCGATGGAACGCGACACGCTGGATGCGATGGCGCGCCAGGGCGAAGGCGGCTCGCTCTCGCTGGCGGCGGTGCCCACCTTCGCCACCCGCTGGCTGGTGCCGCGGCTGCCCGCCTTTGCACAGCTGCACCCCGACGTGGTGGTGCACATCGAGACGCGCACCCGTCCCTTCCTGTTTGCCGATGCGGAATTCGACGCGGCCCTCTACGCCGGCACGCCGGCGCAGGTGCAGAACTGGGCCGGCACGCACGCCCAGCTGCTGATGCACGAGGACGTGGTGCCCGTGTGCAGCCCGGCCCTGCTGCCGCGCGGCAAGCCGGTCGGCCCGGCGGTGGTGGCCAGGCTGCCGCTCCTGCAGCAGAGCACCCGCCCCGACGGCTGGCGCCAATGGTTCGACGCGCAGCAGGTCGACGCACCCAACGCGCGCGGCGGCCCGCGCTACGAGCTTTTCTCCATCCTGGCCGCGGCCGCCTCGCACGGCCTGGGCGTGGCGCTGATGCCGACCATGCTGGTGGCCGACGAACTGGCGCGCGGCGAACTGGTGGTGGCCTGCGCGCGGCCGCTTTCGGGCGAGCGCAACTACTACCTGGTGACGCCGGAACGCTCGGACGCGGCATTGCCGCTGCAGGTGTTTACGCAGTGGCTGCTGGGGATCGTTGAGGGCGACAAGGCATGAAGCCCGGCACCAACGGACGCGCCATTGCCACGATGGTGGGCGCCATGACCTGCTTCGTGCTCAACGACGCGTTGGTCAAGCACGTCAGCCAGGCCATGCCCTCGGCACAGCTCATCTTCTTGCGCGGCTTGATGGCCTCGGCACTCGTGCTGCTGGTCGCGCACCGGCTGGGCGCACTGCGCCGGGCGAGTGCCTTGCTGAATCCGCGCGTGGCGCTTCGCGGCGCGGTCGACGCCTGCGCGACCTTGATGTACCTGCTGTCGCTGTTCCAGTTGCCGATCGCCAATGCCACGGCCATCAACCTCGCCGCGCCCTTGTTCATGACGGTGTTCGCCGTGCTTTTTCTGGGCGAGCGCGCCAGCATGGCGCGCTGGGCCGCCTTGGTACTGGGCTTCGCGGGCGTGCTGTGCATCGTGCAGCCCAGCGGGGACGGCTTCAACGCGTGGACCCTTCTGTGCCTCCTTGGCACGCTGTTCCATGCCACGCGCGATCTCATGACGCGACGCATCGATCCGGGCATCCCGTCGATCATCATCACGCTGGCCACGGCGTTGGCCGTCACCCTGCTGTCGGGCTGCCTGGCCCTGGCGGGCGACTGGCAGGCGACGGCGCCGCGCGAGCTGGCCCTGCTGGGCGTCGCGGCAGGCTTCCTGGCAGCCGGCTACTTTCTGCTGGTGCAATGCATGCGCTCCGGCGACGTGTCGCTCTCGGCGCCCTTTCGCTACACGGCCGTGCTCGTCGCCGTGCTGCTGGGCTACGCGGTATGGCGCGAAGTCCCCAACGGCTGGGCCTGGCTGGGCATCGCGCTGCTGGTGGGGTCGGGCCTGTACATGCTGCACAGCGAGCGCGGCCGGGCCCGCGCGGCGGCCCTGGACGCGCAGCCGGAATGAGGCGGAGGCCATCTGCCGCCGAATGCAGCGGACACAAGCCGTAACGCTTTCAGGCGAAAAGCATACTTAAGTATGACCTTGAAGAGCATACTTTTGGCCGCCCATTGACTCCCGCCCAACGACTTCGGTCTCGATTGGAGCTGCCATGCTTTTCCTTCGTGATTTGCTCGCAACGATCGGCATGGCGCTGGTAGCCCAGCTGGCCCTCTGCCCGGCCGCGCATGCGACGAACCTGCCCCCGGGGTTTCAGGAAGTCATCTTTGCAAGCCAGCTGACGCAGCCCACGGCCGTCCGCTTTTCGCCGGACGGCCGCATCTTCGTGGCGGAGAAGCGCGGCGTCGTCAAATACTTCAACTCCTTGAACGACGCCAGCGCGAAGCAGCTCATCGACATCCGGACCAACGTGTACAACTTCTGGGACCGGGGTCTGCTGGGCCTGGCGCTTCATCCCAATTTCCCGTCTACGCCGTATCTGTATGTGCTCTACACCTACGACGGCAACATCGGGGGCGCCGCGCCGAAGTACGGAACGCCGAACACGGATTCCGACCCGTGCCCCAATCCGCCTGGCGCGACCGACCAGGGCTGCGTGGTCTCCGGACGGTTGAGTCGCTTCACCTTGGTTTCGGACGCCAACGGTTCGCTGACGATCGGCTCCGACGGAGAGCGGGTCATGATCGAGGACTGGTGCCAGCAATACCCCAGCCATTCGATCGGCAGCATCGTGTTCGGACATGACGGCAAGCTCTACGTGAGCGCCGGAGACGGGGCCAGCTTCACCTTCGTCGACCACGGACAGGAGGGCAATCCTTGCGGAGATCCCCCGCAAGAAGGCGGCTCCTTGCGAAGCCAGGATGTGCGCACGACGAGCGACCCGCTCGGACTCGATGGGTCCGTGCTGCGGATCGATCCGGAGACCGGTGCGCCTGCGGGCATCAATGGCAGCCCGATCATCGCGACGGGCCTGCGCAATCCGTTTCGCATCAACGTGCGCCCGGGCGCCAACAATGAAATCTGGATCGGCGATGTCGGCTGGGGCGAGTGGGAAGAAATCAACGTCATCGGCAACACGACCGACAGCGTGCTCAGGAATTTCGGCTGGCCCTGCTACGAAGGCGCCGGACGCCAAGCGGGTTACGAGGCAGCGAACCTGCCCATCTGCCAGGCGCTCTACGGCACGCCCGGCGCGGTGACGCCGCCCTACCATGCCTACTCGCATTCTGCGAGGGTGCTGCCCAACGATCCGTGTCCGACGGGATCGTCGGCGATCGCCGGGGTGGCCATCGAGTTCTATTCCGGCAGTGCCTATCCGGCCAAGTACAACGGCGCACTGTTCTTCGCGGACTACTCGCGCAGATGCATCTGGGCCATGCTGAACGGTTCCAACGGGTCGCCGAACCCGGCCAGCATCGAGAACTTTGCGGTAGACGCCGCGGGGCCGGTCGACCTGCAGATCGCGCCCAATGGCGAACTCTTCTATGCCGACCTCGACGCCGGAACGATCCGGCGCATTCAATACACGAGCGCCGCAAACCGCCCCCCGACGGCCTTCATCGTGGCGAACCCCACCTCGGGCGGGGCGCCGCTCACCGTCAATTTCAATGGTTCAGGGTCGAGCGATCCCGACGCGGGCGACGCATTGAGCTTCGCCTGGGACCTCGACGGCAACGGCGCCTTCGACAACGGCAGCGCCGCACAGGCGTCGTTCATCTACGGACAAGCGGGGACCTACACCGCCAGGCTGCGGGTGACCGATCCGCAGGGCGCTTCGGGCGACGCGAGCGTCGTCATCAACGTGGGAGGAAACTCGGCGCCGGCGGCCAGCATCGCCACACCGGCCGCTGGAACGAAATGGAAGGTGGGCGACTCGATCGCCTTCTCGGGCTCGGCGACCGATGCGCAGGACGGTCCGTTGCCCGCCTCGCAATTGTCCTGGGCGCTGGTGCTTTTCCATTGCGATGATCAGTCGAACTGCCATCAGCACCCCATCCAGACGTACCCCGGCGTTGCGGGAGGTACGTTTGCCGCGCCCGACCACGCCTTCCCGTCGTATCTGCAGTTGACGCTGACCGCCACCGACTCCGGCGGACTCACCAGCAGCCAGGCACTGCGTATCGATCCGCAGACGACCGTGCTGACGTTCCAGACCACGCCCAACGGGCTGCCCCTGGTTTTCGGGGCCGTGGCATCGACCACCTCCTTCAGTCGCACCGTGATCGTGGGTTCCCGCAACACCATCAGCGCGCCGGACGGGCAGAAGGGCTCGCAGTTGTATCGCTTCCAGAATTGGTCCGACAACGGCGCGCAGACGCACGAACTCGTCGCGCCTGCGGCCTCGACGACCTACGTCGCGCGGTATCGAAAGTAGGCGCGAACCTATTCGGCGGTGTAGCCGGATGCCTTGATCGGCCGCTCCCACAGCTTGAAGTCGGTGGCCTGGGTCTCGGCCAGTTGCTGAGCGCCCGCATAGTTGGCCGCGAGGCCCAGGTTGCGGATGCGTGCCTGCAGATCGGGCGCTTTCAGGGCTTCGCTCACGGCATCGGACAACTGCTTGACCTTGTCGCCCGGCACGTTGGCCGGGCCGTACAGGCCGATGAAGGCCTCGGTCGTGGCGTCGATGCCGGACTCCTTGAGGGTGGGCACATCGGGCAATGCGGCCGAGCGTGTCGGACCCGTGACCGCCAGGATGCGCAGCCGCCCGGCCCGGTGGTGTTCGATGGTTTCGGACGCGGTGTCCACCATGATCGGAATCTGGCCACCCAGCAGGTCCTGCACGGCGGGCGCGCCGCCCTTGTAAGCCACGTGGGTCAGCGGCACGGCCGCGGCCTGCGACAGCAGCACGCCTGCAAAATGCGGCACGGTGCCGGCACCGGAAGACCCGTAGTTGGCGCGCGTGGGGTTGGCCTTGAGCCAGGCCATGACGGCACGGATATCGCCAGCCGGTGCCGCGGGGCCGGCGGTCACAGCGAAGTCGAAGGTGGCCACGCGCGCGATCGGCGCGAAATCCTGGACAGGGTCGTAGCCCAAGTTCTTGTAAAGCCAGGGCGAGATCACCAGCGCGCCGCTGGGCGACAGCACCAGCGTGTTGCCATCCGCGGGCGCGCGCTTGATCTCACCCAGGACCAGGCGCCCGCCGGCGCCAGGCTTGTTCTCGACGACCACCCGACGATCCAGCAGCGGGCGCAGGCGCTCTGCCAGCAAGCGGGCCACGGTATCCACCGAACCGCCCGGCGCAAAACCGACCAGCAGCCTGACCGGGGGCTTGTCCTGAGCGGCGACGCCCATTGGCGCGAACGCGGCCGCCAGGGCGGCAGCGGTGACGAGGCGGTGAACGAAACGACGGTTCATCATGGGAATGCGCCTTTCAGAAGCCGAACACACGCACCGCATTGCCCGAGCGCACCGCGTCGCGCTGCTCGGCGGACAGCCGTTCGGTGTTGGCGAAGGCGCCACGCGTGTCGTGCACCTGGTGCGGCCAGTCGGTGCCGAACATGACGCGGTCGGCTCCTGCCACCGAGATCAGGAACTCGAGCGAAGCCGGGCTGTAGGAAATGCAGTCGTAGTAGATGTGGCGCAGGTAGTCGATGGGCTTGCGCTGCATCTTGCGCCGCTGTGGAAGCTCGACCTCGTCGCCCTTGGTGAAGCGGCCCGCCAGGTAGGGCAGCGCGCCCCCCGCGTGCGAGGCGATGATCTTCAGGTTGGGATGCCGGTCGAAGAAGCCGTCGAAGATCATGCGCGTGATCGCCAGCGTGGTGTCGAACATGAAACCGACCGACCAGCTCAGGTCGAACTGGGTCATGTCCATCAGGTCGACGCCGGGCGGGTCGGTCGGGTGCACCAGCACCGGCAACGCGCGGCGGTCGATCTCGGTCCAGATCGGCGCAAAGGCCGGATCGGTCAGGCTGCGGCCGGCGATGTTGGCCAGCACCATGACGCCACTGGCCCCGTTGTCGCAGGCGCGCTTGAGTTCGTCGAGCGCGCGCTGTGGGTATTCCCAAGGCAGCGATGCGAACCAGCGCAGCCGATCCGGGTGCGTCTTGCGGGCCTGGGCCAGCGAATCGTTGGATTCGCGCGCGGCCTCGCAGCTGGTTTCCTCGTCGCCCCAGAACACATTGGGGCAGGTCAGCGACATCACCGAGATGTCGATGCCGGCCTGATCCATGTGCTGGATGCGCAGGTCGTAGTCGAAATGGCCCTTCTGCGGGATGACCACCGGCGTGTTGCCACGGAATATCTCGTGCTGGCCGTCGGGCCGCGCCTGGATGTTGTAAAGACCGCCCCGGCGCTCGAGCAGCGCGAGCCAGGGCCGGGTGAAGATGTGGGTGTGGACGTCGATGACGGGCATGGGTTTGTCTCTCGTGTTCGGGTGCCGTTCACTGTAGCCAGCCGCCATAGGCGAATTGATCGAATTCTTGATGTTTGCATAATCAAATCCTTATGCAAGATCGACTGACCCAGATCGCCCTGGATACGCTGGACCGCATGCGCTCGCGCCTCAAGGCGCGGCACCTGAACCTGCTGGTGGCGCTGGACCAGTACGGTTCGCTGTCGCGGGTGGCCAAGGAATGGGGCGTGACCCAGCCCTACCTCACGCAATCTCTCACCGAGATCGAGGCCATGATGGGCACCGCGCTGTTCACACGGGCGCGTGGTGGCGTGACGCCGACGCCTGTCGGCCACATCGCGGTGTCGCGCGCGGCGCGTTTGCTGGCCGACCTGCAGGACTGGGCCAACGACATGGCCGCGACCCAACTGGGCTACAGCAAGCGGCTCAACATCGGCGTGATTCACTACCTGTCAGGCCAACTGCTGTGCGACACGCTGACGCGCACGCGCGAGCAGATCGGGCCTTTCGTGTTCTCGGTCGAAGAGGACACCAGCGCCCGCCTGCTGGCGGCGCTGCGTGAACATCGCCTCGAAGCGGTGGTCACGCGCGCCTGGGGCGCGGAGCAGGTGCGCGACCTGCACTGCGAGATCCTGTTCCACCAGCGGCCCGCGCTGGTGTGCCACCCCAAGACTGTGCGCCAGCTTGGCAAGCGCCCGCTGGACTGGCACGCGCTCGCCGGCATGGACTGGCTGCTGCCGCCGGCCGGCACCTCGCTCGGGGTCTCGGTGCTGGACATGTTCCTGCAGGTCGACGAACTGCCGCCGGTGCCGGCGATCGAGACCCACTCGCTCAAGATCGTCGGCCGCATGATCGAGCGCAACCCGTCCATGGTCGCCCTGGTGCCAGCCGACGTGGCGCACGATCTGTCGACCCGCGCCCAGGTCGCCAGCGTCGCCTGCGACCTGGACTGGCCGCTGCCTCCCGTGGCCCTCTATCGACGCCAGGGCGAGCCCGACTCGCCCACCATGGCCTCCTTTGTGCGCACGCTCAAGGCCCTGTGCAAAGAGCGCTTCGAGACCGGGTGAACCACCGGCCCGCCAGGGTTCCAGCCGATCGAAAACGATGTCCGGATCCGGCGTGCGGCCGCCGGAACGGCGCGCCACACTGGCCCATGCCTTCCACCACCATCGACGAACGCGTTGCCTCCCTCCCCTGGCCCGACATCGAAGCCGATCTCGCATCCCGCGGCTGCGCCGGCACCGGCGCGCTGTTCACGCCGTCCGAGTGCGCCGCACTCGCCGCCCTGTACGACCACGACGCGCCCTTTCGCAGCCGCGTCGTGATGCAGCGGCATGGCTTCGGCCAGGGCGAATACAAATACTTTGCCTACCCGCTGCCGCCCCTGGTTGCCAACTGGCGCGGCGCGCTGTACGAACGGCTGGCGCCACTGGCCAACGCCTGGGCGGCGGCCATGGGGCAGCCGGCCGACTACCCGCGCAAGCACGCCGACTACCTGAAACGCTGCCATGCGGCGGGCCAGTTGCGCCCGACCCCGCTCCTGCTGCGCTACGGCGAAGGCGACTACAACTGCCTGCACCAGGACCTCTATGGCGAGCTGCAGTTTCCGTTGCAGCTCACCGTGCTGCTGAGCCGCCCGGGCGATGATTTCAGCGGCGGCGAGTTCGTGCTGACCGAGCAGCGGCCGCGCATGCAGTCACGCGCCGAAGTGGTGCCGCTGGCCCAAGGCGAGGCGGTGATCTTTGCCGTCAACCAGCGGCCAGTGAGCGGCACGCGCGGTAGCTACCGCGTGACCATGCGCCACGGCGTGAGCCGCGTGCGCATGGGCAGGCGCCAGACGCTGGGCATCATCTTTCACGACGCGGCGGGTTGAGCCGGCGCGCCGCGCAGCTCGGACACCATGCGCGCCAGCTGATCCACGTCGTGCAGCAGCAGCGCCCGCCCCTCCTTGGCCAGCAGGCCGCGCGCCTGCAGGGCATTGAGCTCGCGCGTCACCTGCTCGCGGCTGGTGCTGATGCGGCTGGCCATGTCCGAGTGCGTGGGCGCGGGATCGAGGCGCGCCTTGTTGTCCTGGCAACCGGCCTCGCGCGCCAAGCGCAGCAGCTCGGCGTGCACGCGGTTCTGCACGCCCAGGGTGCTCAGCTCGATCACCCGCTCGGAAACCTCCCGCACCAGATGGCACAGGCCGCGCAGCACGCGTTCGTTGACCACCGGCTCCTCGCGCATCAGGGCCAGGAAGTCGGCCGCGCGCAGGCTCGCGACCACGCTGGGGCGCAAGGTGAGCACATCGGCCGAGCGCGGCTCGCCGTCGATGGCCGCCAGCTCGCCGAACTGGCCGCCGGCCCCCACTTCACGGAAGGTGAGCTGGCGCCCATTCAAGGCAAAGATGGTGACGCGCAGCTCGCCGGAGATGACGAAGTGCACGTCGCTTTCGCGCTCCGCGCGCTGCACCAGCAAGCGCCCCGCCGGCAGGGTGCGCCAGCGGCAGACCTGCGCCAGCGCCTCCAGGCGCGCGGGCGGCAACCCGTCGAGGAGCTGAACGCCCTGCAAGGCGAGGCTGGATCGAAGCTGCGACGACACGGCTTGGCCCCTTGACGCCGGGCGCGGCCGCTTGCGCCCAGGTCGCAAAAAAAGTGTGCGAAAGCGCACTGCCGGATCGCACCGCCAGGAGGACAGTGCATCCCGTGATGGCGCGATTTCCGCGGCCCACATTGGCAACAGGAGATTCTCGATCATGAACCGCAAGCAAGTTCTGGGCATTGCCGCGATGACGCTGTCGGCTTTCGCTTCCGCAGTGGTCTCGGCGCAAACCGTCCCGGCCGAACAATGGGTCGGCCCCCCCATCGCCTTCACCAGCAGCCAAAGCCGCGCCGAAGTGACGGCTGGTTACTTCGCATCGCCCTCCAGGGCGCCGCAGGAGCTGCGCGTGGGCCCGGCCGACGCCGGCCCCGGCGCCGTGGACCGCGCCACCGTGGCCGCCGACCGCAACCTGTGGCTGCGCGCCGGCCTGGGCGGCTATGGCGACAACGCCTACATGGAGCCCGGTTATGCCCAGCGTATGGCCGACTACACCCGCATGCGCAACGGGCCCGAGTTCATGGCCGAGCTGAGCCGCATCGAAAGTGCCAAGTCGCGCAGCACCGCGATGAACACCACCAGCCCGACCGCGGGGCAATGAGCCCCGAGGGAAAGCTGCCTTCAGCGCGGCCCGGTGCGTATCGGCACCGGCTGCGCTTCATGTCTTGACCGCAGCGGCCCGGCGCTGCGCCAGCTGGACGTACCAGTCGAGGCAGCCCGGATTGGCCATCGCCTCGCGGTTGACCACCCGTTCCAACGGCTGGCCCAGGAGCAGCTTCTTGATGGGCAGCTCCTGCTTCTTGCCCGACAGGGTGCGCGGAATCTCCGCCACCTGGAAGATGTCGTCGGGCACGAAGCGCGGCGACAGCTGGGTCTTGATGGCGTTGTTGATCTTCGCGCGCATCGCCTCGTCCAGCGCCACGCCGCCGCGCAGCACCACGAACAGCGGCATGTAGCTGGCGCGGCCCAGGTATTCCAGATCGACCACCATCGAATCGAGCACCTCGGGCAGTCCCTCGACGGCGCTGTAGATCTCGCTGGTGCCCATGCGCAGGCCCTGGCGATTGATGGTGGCGTCACTGCGGCCGTAGATGATGCAGCCGCCGTCCTTGCCCACCTTCAGCCAGTCGCCATGGCGCCAGACGCCGGGGTAGGCATCGAAGTAGCTCGACAGGTAGCGCGCGTTGCCCGTGTCGCCCCAGAAGTAGAGCGGCATGGAGGGAATGGGCCGGGTGCACACCAGCTCGCCGACCTCGCCGACCACCGGCTGGCCCTGCTCGTTCCAGGCTTCGACGCTGGCGCCCAGCAGCCGGCATTGCATCTGGCCGGGCACCTCGGGCAGCTCGCGGTTGCCGCCGATGAAGGCGCCGCAGAAGTCTGTTCCCCCGGAAATATTGCACCACCAGACATCAGCCCCCACGCTCGGCACTGGCGTGTCCTCGCTGCCCCCCGAGGGGGCGCTCGCTTGCTTGGGGCGGCCCGGCGCTGCGCTCGGACGCGCCGCTCGGACGAGTGCAGACCCCCAGCGCTGCACGTCCTCGGCCAGCGGCGAGCCGGTGCTGCCCAGCGCCCGCACGCGCGACAGGTCGCCGCAATCGGCGGCGCTGAGGCCGGCCTTCATGCAGTTGGAAAAATAGGCCGCGCCGGCGCCGAAGAAGGTGACGCCGTGCCGTGCCACGAAGCGCCACAGCACCGACCAGTCGGGCCGCTCCTTGCTGCCGGCCGGGTTGCCGTCGTACAGCACGATGGTGGTGCCCAGGGTCAGCCCCGACATCTGCGCGTTCCACATGACCCAGCCGGTGGAGCTGTACCAGTGAAAGCGCTCGCCGAAGTTGTTCGGCTTGTAGCTGGCGCCGAAGTCGTAGTGCAGCGCACAGGCGGACATGGTGAGCAGGATGCCGCCCTGGCCGTGCACGATCGGCTTGGGCAGGCCGGTGGTGCCGCTGGAATAGACGATCCAGATCGGATGATCGAAGGGCAGCCACTCGGGCTCGAAGCTGCGCACCGCGTCGTCGTCGCGCCGCACGGCCTCTTTGAAATCCACTGCGTTCGCCAGCGCCTGCGCCGCGAAGGGCGTGCCCAGCAGCACGAGCTGCTGCACGCTGGGCAGGCCCGCGCGCAGTTCCTGCACCACGCCGCTGCGGTCCAGCGGCTTGCCGCCGTAGTGCACGCCGTCCACGGCAATCAGGAGCTTGGGCTCGATCTGGCGGAAGCGGTCGAGCACGGCGGCGGTGCCCATGTCAGGCGCGCACACGCTCCACACCGCGCCGATGCTGGAGCAGGCCAGGAAGGCGATCATGGTCTCGGGCACGTTGGGCATATAGGCCGCGACCCGGTCGCCGCGCCCAACGCCCAGCGCACGCAGGCGCAGCGCCAACGCCGCCACCTGGCGCGCGAGCTCGGGCCAGGAGAGTTCGCGCACCTGGCCCAGCTCGTTGTCGCTGATGATGGCCGGCAGGCCTGCGGCATGGGCCGCATCCACGTGGCGCAGCACCTCGCGCGCGTAGTTCACCTGGGCGCCGGGGAACCAGCTGGCGCCCGGCATGCGGGCATCGGCCAGAACCGCGCTGTGCGGCGTGGGCGAGTGCATGCCCATGTAGTCCCAGATGCTCTGCCAGAAGGCATCGAGATCGCTGACCGACCAGCGCCACAGCGCGTCGTAGGTGTCGAACGCCAGGCCGCGCGTGTCGCGCAGCCAGTCCTGGTAGAGGCGGATCTGGGGAATGTTCGCGGTGGGGCTCATCCACCAAGCCTAACGCCGCGGCTTCGCCGGCGCCGCCGGGGATTCTCCGGGTGGCTTGGCGGGCTCCTCTTCCAGCAGACGCTCGACCTGCCCGCCGACGCGCGCGCCGATGGCTGTGCCCACGCCTGGCAATACCGCGGTGCCGACGGCGGCGCCGGCCAGGGCCCCGCCAGTCATCGCCAGCCGGGGCTCCTCGACGGTGCCCGACATCTTGAGCGGAATGCCCACCACGCCGTCCACCAGGTCGACGGCGAACTCGCCCTCGAGTTGTTGGCGAAACACGCGCACGTTGCCGCTGGCGCTGAGCAGACCGGAGCGCGCCGCCAGCGCGGTGTAGCGAAACTGGACGCCGTTGCCGGTGTTCTGCGTATCCAGCACGCCGCTGAGCTCGTCCAGCACGGTCTGGCCGCGGTCGTTGGCGCCGGCGCTGCGCACCACCTTCACCAGGTCGAAGCGCGTCAGGCGCGCTGGCCTCAGCAGAAAGTGCGTGTTGGTGTGCAGGCTGCGCACCAGGCTGACGGGCGTGTCGCCTTCGGCGCTCAGGGTGGTGTTGCCGTTGGCACGGCCGGCCACCACGCTGTGGCGCTTGAAGACGGCCAGCAGGGCCTCCACGTCGACGTCCTTCGGCTCCAGCTGGGCCGTGACCCGCTGGCGCCCGGCCGGCCCGCGCGCCAGCTGGGCTTGCCCGTTCAGGCTGCCGCCGGGCACGTCGATCAGCACGCGCCAGCGATCCTCTGCGCCTTCGCGCTTGATGCGCAGCTGTGTCGGCGGGTGGCTGCCGGAGCGGGCGATGCGGACATCACTGGGCAAGCCATCCGAGTCCAGGGCCATCGTGCCTTCGTAGTCGAGCTCGATGCCGCGCCGATTGATCCACGTCAGGTCGCGAAAGCGCAGCTGCAGGCCGCCCGGCGGCCAGTAGCCGGCATGGTCCGCATCGTCCTGGTCGCGGCCGTTGTCGCGAAACTGGCGCAGCGAGACATGCGGCACCACGGCGCCGTCCAGTTGCACTTCCTGCAGCCGGGGCTGGCGGCGCAGCACCGAGGACCAGGAGGCCTGCATGCGGATGCGGCGCGCGACGATGGGGCTGGCCTGGCGCGTGATGGCGTTCTCGATCACCAGGGTGGGCTGGGGCCACAGCGACCAGCGCACGTGCGCCAGGTCGACCTGGACACCGGTGCGGTCTCGAAACTCGTCCGTGATGCGCACAGCCACCTCCTCCTGCGAAGGCAGCCAATTCCAGGCCAGCCCCAGCAAGACGATCAGGCCCGCGGTCAGCAGGCCGGCCAGCGCCAAAAGCATGCGTCGTGCGTGCGACATGCAAGGAGCTTAGGCCTGCCTTAGCCTGCGTCGCTGTAGGCCTTGGCGCCGCTCTTGCGACGGTGGTCGTGGCTATAGTCTCGCCGCCCCTTTTCCCCCCAAATTCCCTGGAGCCTTCCCATCATGTCCATCTGGCTGAAACCGATTTCCCTCGACCTCCTGGCGCAAAGCGGCGTGGACACCGCCGTCGCCCACCTGGGCATCGAGTTCACCGAAATCGGCGACGACTACCTGCGTGGCCGCGTGCCGGTTGACAGCCGCACCGTCCAGCCCTACCGCCTGCTGCATGGCGGCGTGTCGGTGGTGCTGGCCGAGACCCCGGGTTCCAGCGGTGCGTACTTCAGTTCGCCGGAAGGCCATCGCTGCGTGGGCCTGGACATCAACGCCAACCACCTGCGCGGCGCGACCAGCGGCTGGGTCACCGGCACGGCGCGGCCGGTGCATCGCGGCAAGACCACCCAGGTGTGGCAGATTGACCTCACCAACGAGGCTGGCGAGCTCACTTGCGTGTCGCGTTTGACGATGGCGATGCTGCTGCCACGAAAATAGCCGCGCCCGCTGGGCTTCGATTCCTACACAACCGACAAGAAAAGGACAGGAAGATGAACGACTCGCGCCTCTTTGACTGGGATCTGGTGAAGCCCGCGACGGGCCAGGTGGTGGCCCCCACCGAGCGCCTGCCCTGGCCGCAAACCACGGTGCTGGGCGTGCAGCACGTGATCGCCATGTTCGGCGCCACCGTGCTGGCGCCGCTCCTGATGGGCTTCGATCCCAACCTGGCGATCCTGATGAGCGGCATCGGCACCCTCATCTTCTTCGTCGTGACCGGCGGCCGCGTGCCCAGCTACCTGGGGTCCAGCTTTGCCTTCATCGGCGTGGTGATCGCCGCCACCGGCTATGCCGGCAAGGGGCCCAATGCCAACCTGGGCGTGGCGCTGGGCGGCATCATTGCCTGTGGCGCGCTGTACGCGATCATCGGCGCCATCGTGGCGGCCACCAACCGGCAGCAGCACCGCGTGTCGCAACCGATGGCCGGGGTGGAGGTGGACGAGATCGAGGAAGGCGCGGCCACCCACTGGATCGAGCGGCTGATGCCGCCGGTGGTCACCGGCGCGGTGGTGGCAGTGATCGGCCTGAACCTGGCGCAGGTGCCGATCAAGAACATGGCGCCCACCGGCTTCGACACCTGGATGCAGCTCGTCACTTTCGTATCGGTCGGTCTGGTGGCGGTGTACACGCGCGGCATGGTGCAGCGCCTTCTGATCCTGGTGGGCCTGATCGTGGCCAGCGTCGTCTACGCGGTGCTCACCAACGGCCTGGGGCTGGGCAAGCCGATCGATGTGTCGGCCATCGTCGCGGCGCCCTGGTTCGGCCTGCCGAATTTCGTGGCGCCGGTGTTCAAGACCGACGCCATGCTGCTCATCGCCCCAGTGGCGGTGATCCTGGTGGCCGAGAACCTGGGCCACCTGAAGGCGGTGGGCGCCATGACCGGCACCGACATGAACCCCTACATAGGCCGCGCCTTCATCGGCGACGGCCTGGCCACCATGGTCAGCGGCGCGGCCGGCGGCACCGGCGTCACCACGTATGCCGAGAACATCGGCGTGATGGCGGCCAGCAAGATCTACTCCACCGCCATGTTCGTGGTGGCGGCCTTGATCGCCATCGTGCTGGGCTGCAGCCCCAAGTTCGGCGCCGTGATCCAGGCCATTCCGCTGGCGGTGATGGGCGGCGTGAGCATCGTGGTGTTCGGCCTGATCGCCATGGCCGGCGCCAAGATCTGGGTCGACAACCGGGTCGACTTCAGCGACAACTCGAACTTGATCGTGGCGGCCGTCACCCTGATCCTGGGCACCGGCGACTTCACCCTCAAGTTCGGCGGGCTGGCGCTGTCGGGCATCGGCACCGCCACCTTCGGCGCCATCCTGCTGTATGCCCTGTTGGGCCACCGCCGTTCCGCATAGCGAACTCACGGGGCGGCCGCCCGATGCAACAACATGCAAAAGGCGGCCGCTGGAGCGCCGGATGTGGCGTGAGCGCGCCAATCAGGCCACGTACCGCCGTTAGACTCGGACGCTTTTCGTACCTACGTTTGACATGGCAGATGCTTCCGCCGCGCGCACCCGAGCAGTTTTCGAGTTCAAGAGCGCGACGCTGCCGCTGATCGCGGTGATTCTCAAGACCGCCGACCTCGACCTCCTGGCCGAGGCGCTGGATGCCCAGTTGGCCGACTCGCCCGACTTCTTCGAGCAGGAGCCGGTGGTGATCGACCTCTCGCAGCTGGAAGAAGAAGCCAACGGCGACGAGCAGAGCGCGCCGGCCGGGCTGGACTTCGATCGCCTGCGACAGCTGCTGGCGCGCCACCAGACGCAGCCCATCGCGGTGCGCGGCGGCAGCGAGGCGCAGAACGCGGCCGCGCGCGCCGCCGGCCTGTCGATTGCCGCCATGCCGGTGGCGCCGCCCCCGCCACGATCTGCGGCCCCGGCGCCCAGCCCGGCACCGCAGATCGTGCGCGAGCTGCCGGTGCCGGCCAGCGGCACCCTCGTCATCGACCGGCCGCTGCGCTCGGGCCAGCAGATCTATGCCCGCGGCGGCGACGTGATCGTGCTGGACATCGTGAATTTCGGCGCCGAGGTGATCGCCGACGGCCACGTGCATGTGTACGCGCCACTGCGCGGCAAGGCGATTGCCGGGGCGCGGGGCAACACCGAGGCGCGCATCTTCAGCACCTGCATGGAAGCGCAGCTGGTGGCCATTGCCGGCATCTACCGCACCTCGGAAGTGGCGCTGCCCGCCGACGTACACGGCAAGCCCGCACAGGTCTGGCTCGACGACCAAAAACTCGTGTTCGAGCCGATCGCTTGAACACTCATGTATCCAACCGAATCAACAAAGAGGACTTAGACGAATGGCCAAGATTGTGGTGGTGACCTCGGGCAAGGGCGGCGTCGGCAAGACGACGTCGAGCGCGAGCTTCGCTTCGGGCCTGGCGCTGGCCGGCAAGAAAACGGCGGTGATCGACTTCGACGTCGGCCTGCGCAACCTGGACCTCATCATGGGCTGCGAGCGGCGCGTGGTGTATGACCTCATCAACGTGATCCAGGGCGAGGCCAACCTGAAGCAGGCCCTGATCAAGGACAAGCAGTGCGACAACCTGTTCGTGCTGGCCGCCTCGCAGACGCGCGACAAGGAGGCGCTGACGGAAGATGGCGTCGAGAAAATCCTCAAGGACCTGGCCGATCAGGACTTCGACTACATCGTGTGCGACTCGCCGGCCGGCATCGAGACCGGCGCCATGATGGCCATGCATTTCGCCGACGAGGCGCTGATCGTGACCAACCCCGAAGTCTCGTCGGTGCGCGACTCGGACCGCATCCTGGGCATGCTCAGCAGCAAGACCAAGCGGGCCAAGGAAGGCGGCGACCCGATCAAGGAGCACCTGCTCATCACTCGCTACAACCCGAACCGGGTGGCCGGCGGGCAGATGCTGTCGCTGGAGGACATCCAGGACATCCTGCGCATCAAGCTGATCGGCGTGATTCCCGAGTCGGAATCGGTGCTGCAGGCCTCCAACCAGGGCATCCCGGCGATCCACGACAAGGACACCGACGTGGCGCAGGCCTACCGCGACGTGGTGGACCGCTTCCTGGGCGACGACAAGCCCATGCGCTTTGTCGATGCGCAGAAGCCCAGCCTCTTCAAGCGCTTCTTCGGCGGGAGGTAAGAGGCATGTCCTTTCTCTCTTTCCTGCTCGGCGAGAAGAAGAAGACGGCCAGCGTGGCCAAGGAGCGGCTGCAGATCATCCTGGCGCACGAGCGCTCGGGCCTGCACACGCGCCGCCCCGACTACCTGGCCGACTTGCAGCGCGAACTGTTGGCGGTGATCACCAAGTACGTGTCGATCAAGTCCGAGGACATCAAGGTGCACCTGGAAAAGCAGGATGACCTGGAAGTGCTCGAGGTCAAGATCGAACTGCCGGAAGGCATGCCGGCGCGGCCTTAGAAAAATCTGCTCTTGTCCGCCACGCGGGCGTTCACGAAACGCTCTCGGAGGCGTATCGTTGCGTCCGCCTACCTTTCAACCACAAAGCAAAGGGGACATGCAATGGCAACGAGCACCAAGACGAGCGCGCGCAAGCGCGCACCGGCGGCCAAGAAGCGCAGCGCGGCTGGCGCAACCGCCAGCAAGAGCAGCGCCGGCAGCAGCACAGCACGCACCGCCAACCCGGTGGAGGACATGCAAAAGGCCTTTACCCAGCCGCTCAAGGACGTGGGCGCGCGCCTGCAGAACCTCAACCTTTCGGGCGCAGCCAGCACCATCGCCTCCAGCGGCCGCAAGGACCTGGAGGCGCTGATCAAGGCCAACCAGAAGTCCTACCAGGGGCTGCAGTCCGTGGTGAAGCGCCAGACCGAGATGCTGCGCGATTCGATCACCGCCTGGCAGGGCACGGTGAAGTCGCTGCCCGGCGGCGATCCGAAGGAAGGCATCGCCAAGCTCGACAAGATGGGCCGCGACGCCTTCAAGCAGGCACTGGACGACATCCGCGAGCTGGCCGACATGGCGGCCAAATCGCAAGCCGAGGCCTTCGAGATCGTGCGCGAGCGCATCGCCACCAACGTCGACGACGTCAAGAAGCTGCTGAAGCAGGGCGGGAAGTAGTCGGTCGGCCGCGGCGCAGCCGCGCCGCGCCAGGAAGAAGGGCCGCCGTCAGGGCGCTTCGGACTGCGGGCCCTTGGCCGGCGGACCCGAGCGCGCCGGCCCCAGGCCCAGCTTGCGGCCCAGCGAATCGCCCAGGTTGCGCACCGGCCGGCTGGCCGCTTCCGATCCCTTGTTGATGCCGCGGCGGGTGGCGGCGTCGGCGTTCGCCACGCCGCGCCCGGCGGAGTTTTCGGCGCGCTGGATGCTGTCGCCGACCTTGCCGTAGCGAGGGGCCGCCTGTTGGCCAGATGATGAGTTCTGCTGTGCCATGGCAGCGCCGCCCAGTGTCAACGACAGGAGCAGCGCGCAGGCAAGGCGCGGGAGACGGGTGGATTGGGTCGTCGTCATTGGAGAGTCGTCTCGATGGATGTGGCCTGCACCCATCTTAGCTAGCGGTTCTCCAGCCGGTTGTAGTCCAGGATCCCGGCGGCCAGTGGCTGCTCGCGTGCGTAGGCCGTGTGCAGCGCATCGCTGAAAGCCCAGAAGCCGGGATCGGTGCGACGCACCGCGAAGCGCTCGGAAAAGGCGGCGTAGTCGGTCTCCGAGGCGAGGCGGCCCAGCGCCTCGGTGAAGGCCGGCAGCTCGCGCGCCTGCACCCGGTAGAAGGCATTGGGGTAGCTGCCCAGCACGCCCGGCACCACCGTCAGCGTGTTCTCGTCCGGGCGCAGCTGCGCCTTCTCGCGCAGGAAGTAAGAGATCGAGTTGTGGCCGGTGTCGCGCAGCAGGCTGAACCAGCGGGTGGGCTGGCCCGGTGCTTCGACCGCCAGCACGCTGCTCTCGTTGGCCCACGACAGCGAGGCGCCGCGCACGGCGGCCAGGCGCTGAAGCTGGCCACGCAGCGCCGCATCGCGCTCGTGCTGCAGGCCCGGGAACTGCGCGCCGGCCAGCGGTGCCATGCGCCGCTGCAAGAGGCCCAGCAGTTCGGTCTTGGCATCGGCCGTGCGGTAGCGGATGCTGGTGTCTGCATCCAGCCGGGCCGGGCCGCCGTAGACCTGCTGGCGCGTACTCTCGCTGTCGCCGCGATACCAGCCGTCGCGCACCGTCTCGCGCTGCGCCTGCGGCAGGAAGATCAGAAAATTGAACTCGCCTTCCATGCGCATGAAGTCCATGTACAGGCGCGAATTGAGCTGGTGGCCGACATTGCCGTAGACGTCGTAGAGCGCCACCAGCAGGTAGTGGATGCGCTCCAGCAGCGGGTAGCCGATCACCCAGGCGGTTTTCGGCGGCTGCTCGCCCACCAGGCCCTTGACCACCGTCGCGCTGTCGAAGTGGCGCAGCACCGTGAGCGCCGCGTTCGGATTGCGCCCCTCGCCATCCCAGAGCATGGACAGATCCAACTTCGCGCCGGCATTGACGCCGCGCGCCAGCGCCTGGGACTTGGTTTCCAGATAGGCCTTCTCCCGCTCGGCATAGCGCAGCCAGGGGGCCAGCACGCCGACGTTGCTGCTTCCGGTGGGCAGGCGCAGCATGTCGGACTCGCCGGCCAGCAGGCTCGCCAAGGCCTCGTCGTTGGCGTTGGAGGGGTCCTGGAAGAAGACCCAGAAACGGTCGTCGATCACGTCCAGCGCCATCTGGCCACGGCACACGGGGCCCTTGATGAAACCCATGATGGTGAACTCGGCCTCGTCCAGCATGAAGGCATAGCGCGCGGCCACCGGCAGCTGCTGGAAGGTCTTGAAGGGATTGGCGGCGGCCTCGGCGCTGTAGCCGGGCAGCCGGTCCACCGTGTAGGCCGGCGCCAGGAACAGCGAACGCCAGCGCGCCATGCGTGCCGCGCTCAGCGAATAGGGCATGTGCGTCTTGGCGACGATGCTCTCGCGCTCGGGCACCAGGCGGTAGTACACGCGGGCCACGCCGGGGTCGTCCACCGGTCGGCGTGCCGCGATCTCGGCCACCGGCTGGCCGGGCGGCGTGCTGGAGCGCAGCAGCTTGAAGTAGCGGCGCTCCTTGCTGTCGTCGTCGTCGAAATACAGGTGCGCGAGGAACAGGTGCTCGTAGGCGTAGCGCGCAAAGAGCTGCTCCTTGCGCGAATCGCCGTTGAATAAGCGTTCCCATTGCACCACCCGCTGCAGCGCCAGGGCCGAGGGCGGGCGCTCTGCCTCCGCGGGTGCACCCTGCTCGAGCCAGCGGCTCAGCGTCTGGTGCTCTGCGCCGGGCAGGCCCGGCAAGCCAAAGGGCATGCCGCCTTGGGGATTGCGCTTCTCGTATTCATCGATCTGCGGGCCGGCCGGGCAGGTCTGGGCGCGGTCGATGTTGGAGACATCCAGATCGGCCGGCGCCGTGCCGCCGGCAGGCAAGGGGTGTTGCTGCTTCAGTGCCAGCAGCCGGTGCATCAGGCCGGCGGTGCGGTTGGCCTCGGGCGTCTGCGCGGCCTGCTCATTGAGCATCGGGAAGAAATCCTTGTCGCGCCATTGCGAGGCCTTGTCCGCATCCACATAGAGGCGCGACGGCTCGGCCGACAGCAGCCGGGCGGCGTCGTACACCCGCATCTTGCTGGCGCCACGGGCGATGCCCTCCCAACTGGTGGTCTTGAGCTGGCAGGGCGCGTCGTAGCAGGCATGGCAAACCACGCAGCGCTTGTCCAGGATGGGCTGGATGGTCTGGGTATAGGAGACGTCGTTGGCCGCCGGCGGCCGGGGCTCGTCAAAGCGCGTCGGCTGCGCCGGACCGAAGAGCGTGTCGAACTGGCCGCGGGTGCCGATGGCGGCACAGGCAGTCAGTACGAGAAGGAGGACGATGAGCAGGGGCAGGCGGCGCATGGGGGGCGAGTGTGGCATGCGCCGCCGCCGCTGCGGCTGCTTCACAACCGCAGTGCCACGTCCCTGGCCTTGCGGACCCCGGCCTGCCGGATTTGCGCGAGCAATTGAACGTCGGTCAAGGTCGGCGCCACCGCGATCTCGTCCACCACTTGGACGCCGATGAAGCGCAACCATTGGCGCATGAAAGGCTTCTGGAAATCCTCGTACGCAGCGCTCGATGCCGTCGGGTGCTGCTGCTGCGAGAAGTCGCCCGCGCTGGAGTAGACCAATGCGGCGCGTTTGCCGGGCAGCAGGGGCTGGTAGCCCTCGGCCCGCGACCAGGACCAGTTCTGCCCGGGCAAGGTCACGATGTCGATGTAGTGCTTCAATCGATAAGGGATCCCGTAGTTCCACATCGGCAGGCTGAAGACATAGCGCTCCGCCGCATTGAAGGCCTGCGAGATCGCCACGGCACGCGCCCACTGGGCCTTCTGCTCCTCGGTCGCTGACTGGGTGCGCAGCACGGCGAACTTGGCGGCGATCATGGTGGCGTCGAAGGCGGGCAGGTCCAGATCCCAGACGTTCACCGTCTCGACCACATGGTCGGGGTGGCGCTCCCGGTAGGCGGCCACCACTTCGTTGGCGGTGGACGTGGAATGCGAGGCCTCGCCGCCGGGCGACGCGATGACGTGAAGAAGTTGGGTGCTCATGTTTTCTTTGCGCCCCGCTTCAAGCCTCGACCAGGCGCAGACCCACCACGCCGGCGATCACCAGGCCCATGCACAGCAGGCGCGCGGGCGAGGCGCTGTCGCCATGGACCAGCATGCCGAGCAGCGCCACGCCGACCGCGCCGATGCCGGTCCAGACCGCATAGGCGGTGCCGGCGGGCAGCGCCTTCATGGCGTGCGTCAGCAGAAAGATCGAGGCCAGGGCAGCCAGGACGCCGATCGCGCTGGGCAGCGGCCGGCTCCAGCCGTCGGCCGCCTTCAGCGCAACCGCCATCACGATTTCGACAACCCCCGCGGCCAGCAGGATCAACCAGGCCATGTACAGCTCCTTTTTCGTTGAGATGGTCGGAGTCTGTGGCTACACTTCCCGCTAGACAAGTACGCACCTTTTGGTGCCTATCATCAAGATGAATCGCAAGTCTTCACGTGGAGATGTCTACAGCGCAGGCTGCCCCTCGCGGGTAGCGCTGGAGCTGATCGGCAGCAAATGGGCCTTGCTGATCGTGCCCTTGCTGGATGCGGGCCCGGTGCGCAATGGCGAGTTCATGCGCAGGATCGAAGGCATCTCGCAGAAGATGCTGACGCAAACGCTGCGCGAACTGCAGCGCAACGGCCTTGTGGAGCGCATCGACTACCAGACCGTGCCGCCGCACGTCGAATACCAGCTCACCGCGCTCGGCCGATCGCTCAGCAAGACGCTGGTGGTGGTGGATCAGTGGGCGGAGGCCAATACGCCCAAGCTGGTGGCGGCGCAGCAGGCCTTCGACGAGGCTGCGGACTAGTCGCCCTGCTGCTGGCGCGCCAGCCGCTCGCTCTTCCAATACACGTCGTCGCCGCCGTCCACGCGGTTGAGCACGCGGGCCAGCACGAACATCAGGTCGCTGAGGCGGTTGAGGTACTGGCGGGGCGTGGGGTTCAGGCTTTCGGCGGCGCCCAGCGACACCACGGCGCGTTCGGCGCGACGCGCCACGGTGCGGCACACGTGGGCCTGCGAGGCGGCGCGGGTGCCGGCCGGCAAGATGAACTCGGCCAGGCGCGGCAACGCGGCGTTGTGCTCGGCCAGGGCGTTGTCCAGCTGCAGCAACGCCTCTTCCTTCAGCAGGGTGTAGCCCGGCATCGAGAGTTCGCCGCCCAGGTTGAACAGTTGGTGCTGCACTTCCACCAGCAGCTCTCGCACCGCCTCGGGCATGGGCTCGCACAGCAGCACGCCGATGTTCGAGTTGAGCTCGTCCACATCGCCCATGGCCTGCACCCGCAGGTGGTCCTTGGGAACCCGCGTGTTGTTGCCCAGGCCGGTGGTGCCGTCGTCGCCGGTGCGGGTGGCGATCTGTGTCAGTCGGTTGCCCATCTCGATTCCTTTTGTCGATGGACCGATTGTGCTCGGGGCTTCAGTCCGGGATGACCGCAGTGGCTTCGATCTCGACCTTGGCCCGGTCCTCGATCAGCGCCTTCACTTCCACGGCCGTCATGGCCGCGTTGTAGCTGCCGATGATTTCGCGAAAGGCCTGGCCCACTTCCCGCCCGGCCGCGAGGTACTCGCGCTTGTCGGTCACATACCAGGTCATGCGCACGATGTGCTCGGGCTTGCCGCCGGCTTCACGCAGCACGTCGACGATGTTCTGCAGCGCCAGGCGCGTCTGCTGCGCAAAGTCATCGCTGTGGAACACGCCTTGGGCGTCCCAGCCGATCATGCCGGCGATGAACACCTGCGTGCCGCGCGCGGCCACGCCATTGGCGTAGCCCTTGGGGCGCGGCCAGCCTTCGGGAAGAAGCACTTGCAACATTGAAAGGTCTCCTGCTTTCTTGTGATGGTTGGGTCAGGCCGCGTGGGCCTTCAGCATTTCGCGGGCGATGATGAGTTGCTGCACTTCGCTGGCGCCTTCGTAGATGCGCAGCGCGCGGATCTCGCGATACAGGCGCTCCACCGTCTGCTCGCTCACCACGCCCAGGCCGCCGAACATCTGCACGGCCGCGTCGATCACCTGCTGCGCGCCTTCGGTGGCGGCCAGCTTGGCCATGGCGGCTTCGCGCGTCACGCTCTTGCCCTGGTCGCGCTGCCAGGCGGCGCGATACACCAGCAGGGCCGAGGAATCGATGCTGAGCGCCATCTGTGCCAGCTTGGCCTGCGTCAGCTGGAAATCGGCCAGCGTCTGGTTGAACATCTTGCGCGTGGTGGCACGCTCCATGGCGGCGTCGAGCGCGCAGCGCGCGAAGCCCAGCGATGCGGCAGCCACCGAGGTGCGGAACACGTCGAGCGTGCGCATCGCCACCTTGAAGCCCTCGCCCGCCGCGCCGATGCGCTGCGTCAAGGGAATGCGGCAGTTGGTGAAGCGAAGACGCGCCAGCGGATGCGGCGCGATCACGTGGATGCGCTCGGCAATCTCGAAGCCGGGCGTGCCAGCCTCCACGATGAAGGCCGAGATGCCGCGTGCACCTGGTGCCTCGCCGCTGCGGGCGAAGACCACGTAGAAGTCGGCAATGCCGCCGTTGGAAATCCAGGTCTTCTCGCCGTCGAGCACGACCTCGTTACCCTCGACCCGCGCGCTGCACGCCATGGCCGCCACGTCGGAGCCGGCCTCCGGTTCGGACAAGGCGAAGGCGCTGATGGCTTCGCCGCGTGCCACGCGCGTGAGGTAGTGCTCTTTCTGCTCGGGCGTGCCGGCCAGACTGATGGCGCCGGAGCCCAGGCCCTGCATCGCAAAGGCGAAATCGGCCAGGCCGGAATGGCGCGCCAAGGTCTCGCGGATGAGGCAGATGGCGCGGGTGTCGATGTGGTCGCCCACCGCGTGCTTCAGCCAGCCGCCCTGCCCCAGCGCGCGCACCAGCGACTTGCATTGCGCATCGACGTCGGGGCCGTGTGCGTGCGGGACGTTCTCGTGGGCCCAGGCGTCGAGTTCGCGCGCCAGGGTACGGTGGCGCTCCTCGAAGAAGGGCCAGTCCAGGTATTGGGTGTCGCTCATTTCAGTTGCCCTCGAAGCTTGGCTTCTGCTTCGCCACGAAGGCGTGATAGGCGCGCGAGAAGTCCTCGGTCAGCATGCAGATGGCCTGCGCCTGCGCTTCGGCCTCGATGGCCTGCTCGATGGTCATCGCCCATTCCTGATGCAGCATGGTCTTGGTGATGCCATTGGCAAAGGTGGGGCCCTGCGCCAGGTCGGCGGCCCAGGCCTGCGCCTCGCTCAGCAGCGCTTCGGGCGCGACCACGCGGTTGTAGAAGCCCCAGCGCTCGCCCTCTTCGCCGGTGAAGGCACGGCCGGTGTAGAGCAGCTCGCTGGCGCGGCCCTGGCCGATGATGCGCGGCAGGATGGCGCAGGCACCCATGTCGCAGCCGGCCAGGCCGACGCGATTGAAGAGAAAGGCGGTCTTGCTGCGCGCGGTGCCCACGCGCAGGTCCGAGGCCATGGCCATGATGGCGCCGGCGCCGGCGCACACGCCGTCCACCGCCGCGATGATGGGCTGCGAACAGGCGCGCATGGCTTTCACCAGGTCGCCCGTCATGCGGGTGAAGGCCAGCAGCTCGGGGGCCTTCAGGCGCACCAGCGGGCCGATGATTTCGTGCACGTCGCCACCGGAACAGAAGTTGTCACCGGCGCCGTGGATCACGATGGCGTGGATGTCGGTGGCGTACTTGAGTTGGCCGGCGAAGAAATCGCGCAACTCGGCATACGAATCGAAAGTCAGCGGGTTCTTGCGCTCGGGCCGGTTCAGGGTGATGGTCGCCACGCTGTCCTGCACGGCCAGCGCGAAGTGCCTGGGCTGGTAGCCGGCGACGGCCTTGAAGTTGCCGGCCGCGAGCTGCGGGTCCACGCGCGGCGTCGTGCTCGTTTCGTTGCTGTTGCTCATGCCTTGTCCTGCGAAGCCTGGTCTTGTTGCAAGAGGCGAACGCGCAGCTCGCCCAGGTGTGCGTGAACCTGATGCACGGATTTCTCGTCCATGCTGGAAAAGAGCTCGAGGATCCATTGCTCGTGCTCTGCGGCCATGGTCTCGAACAGGCGCCGGCCCTTGGGCGTGAGGCGCACGATCCAGGCACGGCGGTCGGTGGGGCTGCTTTCGCGCGCCACCAGGCCTTCGCGCGCCAGCTCGTCGGTGAGGCCGGTGATGTTGCCGCCGGTCACCATCAGGTACTTGGACAGCGCGCGCATCTTCATGCCGTCCTTGTGGCGGTACAGCTGCGCCATGTAGTCGAAGCGCGCCAGCGAGATGTCGAACTGCTCGCGCAGACGGCGCCGGATCTCGGCCTCGATCTGGGTGGTGGTGGCCAGCATGCGCAGCCACAGCTTCAGCGCGGCATGGTCGCCGCTGTGGGCGCGGCCTTCGTGGCCCAGCTCCTGGGCTTCGCTCAAGAGTTCGTGCGATGGATCGTTCTGTTTCACTGCTTGTTCTCCTCTGTGCTCAGACGCCGAGCGCGCGGTTGGCCTGCTCCAGCGGCGAGCCGCCCGCTGCCTGCGCCGCGATGGCGCGCTCGCGTTCGAGATTGCGTTCCAGCTGCATCTTGGCCGCGCGGTATTGCTTGGGCCAGCCGATGTCCGGGTAGCCGATCTTGGCCGATTCCATCAAGGTCCAGGCCGGGTTCGCCAGGTGCGGGCGCGCGACGGCGCACAGGTCGGCCCGGCCGGCCGCAATGATGCTGTTGACGTGGTCGGCCTCGGAGATCGCGCCGACCGCGATGGTGGCAATGCCGGCCTCGTTGCGCACCCGATCGGCAAAGGGCGTCTGGAACATGCGGCCGAACACCGGCTGTTCCTTCTTGCTGACCTGGCCCGACGAGCAGTCGATCAGGTCGGCGCCCGCGGCCTTGAAGGCGCGCGCGATCTCGATGGCGTCGTTCGGCGTGATGCCGCCTTCGACCCAGTCGTGCGCCGAGATGCGCACCGACATCGGCAGATGCTGGGGCCAGGCCTCGCGCACCGCGTGGAACACCTCCAGCGGATAGCGCAGGCGATTGGCCAGCGAACCGCCGTATTCGTCGGTGCGGCGATTGGTCAGCGGCGAGATGAAGGACGAGAGCAGGTAGCCGTGCGCGCAGTGCAGCTCGAGCCAGTCGAAGCCCGCATCCACGGCCCACTTCGTCGAGCGCACGAAGTCGGCCTGCACACGGACCATGTCCTCGCGCGTCATGGCATGCGACCAGTCGCTGATGCCGTCCAGGTACTGCTGCGGCGAGGCCGAGATGAGCGGCCAGTTGCCCTCTTCCAGCGGCTGGTCGATGCCTTCCCAGGCCACGCGGGTGGAACCCTTGGCGCCGGCATGGCCCAGCTGGATGCCGATCTTGGCGTCGCTCTGCGCATGCACGAAGTCGACGATGCGCTTCCAGCCGTCGCGTTGCGCCTCGTTCCAAAGGCCCGGGCAGCCGGGGGTGATGCGGGCGTCGGGCGAGGTGCAGGTCATCTCGGCCATCACCAGGCCGGCGCCGCCCATGGCGCGCGCGCCCAGGTGCACCAGGTGGTAGTCGGACGGCAAGCCGTCCTCGCAGGAGTACTGCGCCATGGGCGAAACCACGACGCGATTCTTCAGGGTGATGCCGCGCACCTTGAAGGGCGTGAACATGGGCGGCACCGCCTGCTGCGTGCGGGCGCGCTGCTTGCCGGCGCGCTCGGCCAGCCAGTCCTCGAAATCTTCGACGTAAGTCTTGTCGCGCAGGCGCAGGTTCTCGTGGCTGATGCGCTGGCTGCGCGTCAGCAGCGAATAGGCAAACTGCTCCGGCGGCAGGTTGACGTAACGGTCCACGTGCTCGAACCATTCGGTGGAGTTGCGCGCGGCGTTCTGGATGCGCAGCACTTCGATGCTGCGCACCGCTTCGTAGTCGCGCAGGGCGCCTTCCAGGTCGCCTTTGGCGCGGCCGATGCAGCGCGCCAGCTCGATCGAATCTTCGAGCGCCAGCTTGGTGCCCGAGCCGATGGAGAAGTGCGCCGTGTGCGCCGCGTCGCCCATCAGCACCACCGGCGCGATGCCGTTGTGATGCACCCAGCGCTTGCACACCACGCGCGGAAAGCGGATCCATTGCGCCGAGCCGCGCAGATGCGAAGCGTTTGAAATCAGCGGATGGCCGTCCAGGTAGCGGGCAAAGAGCTTCTCGCAAAAAGCGATGGCGTCTTCCTTTTCCATCTTGTCCAGGCCCGCGCGTTCCCACACCGCTTGCGGCGTCTCGACGATGAAGGTCGAGTGGGTGTCGTCGAAGCGGTAGGCATGGGCCTGGAACCAGCCATGCTCGGTTTCTTCGAAGGCGAAGGTGAAGGCCTCGAACAGCTTGGTGGTGCCCAGCCAGACGAAGCGGCAGTCGCGCAAGTCGATATCGGGCTGGTAGGTTTGCGCGTACTTGGCGCGGATGCGGCTGTTGAGGCCATCGCTGGCGATGACCAGGTCGGCATCGGCGTACACGGTGTCGTCCTGCACGTCGGTTTCGAAAACCAGCTTCACGCCCACGTCTTCGCAACGCTTTTGCAGGATGTTGAGCAGGCGCTTGCGGCCGATGCCGCAAAATCCGTGACCGCCCGAGCGCATCTTCTGACCGCGGATGTTGACCTCGATGTCGTCCCAGTGGTTGAAGGCATCCAGGATCTGGCCCGCGCTCACCGGATCGGCCAGCTGCAGGTTGCCCAGCGTCTGGTCGGAGAAGACCACGCCCCAGCCGAAGGTGTCGTAGGGCCGGTTGCGTTCCACCACGGTGATCTGGTGCGCGGGGTTCTGCTGCTTCATCAGCAGGGCAAAGTACAGGCCGGCCGGACCGCCGCCAATGCAGACGATGTTCATCGGGTCTCCAGATTGCCGGCTGCGACGTGAGGCGCTGCCAGGCGGATGGTTAGCGTTTAAATGATTCAGTCCTAAACTATTCTAGCGCCAGTCGATCAGATGCGCCAGCCCCGGATTGCGGCATGGGATTGGCCCCCTGCAGACCGGTGCGCCCGTTCGTAGAATGAAAGACCCGCTGATTCGCAGCGCTGCTGCACGGAGACACGTCCCATCATGAACGCCCCCACCGCCGTCACGCACCTGGTGCCCGAGTTCCATCAACGCGAGGTGCCGCAAGTGCTGATCGAGGCGCTGAAGACGCGCTTCGGCCAACAGCTGTCCACCGCGATGGCGGTGCGCGCCCAGCATGGCCGCGACGAATCCTCCTTCGACGTGCCGCCGCCGGCAGCCGTGGTCTTTGCCGAAAGCACGCAGGACGTGGCCGATGCGGTCAAGCTGGCCAGCGAACACGCGGTGCCCGTCATCCCCTTCGGCGTCGGCTCCTCGCTGGAAGGCCATCTGCTGGCGGTGCAGGGCGGCATCAGCATCGACGTGTCGCGCATGAACCGGGTGGTGTCTGTCAACGCGGACGACCTCACCGTCACGGTGCAGCCGGGCGTCACGCGCAAGCAGCTCAACGACGAGATCAAGAGCACGGGCCTGTTCTTCCCCATCGACCCCGGTGCCGATGCCTCGCTGGGCGGCATGACCGCCACCCGCGCCAGCGGCACGAACGCGGTGCGCTACGGCACCATGCGCGAAAACGTGCTGGCGCTGGAAGTGGTGACGGCCAGCGGCGAGGTGATCCGCACCGGCACGCGCGCCAAGAAGTCCGCGGCCGGCTACGACCTCACGCGCCTGTTCGTGGGCAGCGAGGGCACGCTGGGCGTGATCACCGAGATCACCCTGCGCATCTACCCGCTGCCCGAAGCGGTGTCGGCTGCCATCTGCTCCTTCCCGAGCATCGAGGACGCGGTGCGCACCACCATCCAGATCATCCAGTTGGGCGTGCCGATCGCCCGCGTCGAGCTGATCGACCAGCACACGGTGCGCATGGTCAACGCCCATTCCAAGCTGGGCCTGCGCGAAGAGCCGATGCTCCTGATGGAGTTCCACGGCTCGCCGGCCGGCGTGAAGGAGCAGGCCGAGACGGTGCAGGAGATTGCCAGCGATCATGGCGGCAAGGCCTTCGAGTGGGCCAGCACGCCGGAAGAGCGCACGCGCCTGTGGACGGCGCGGCACAACGCCTACTTCGCGGCCGTGCAGTCGCGCCCGGGCTGCCGGGTGATTTCCACCGACACCTGCGTACCGATCTCGCGGCTGGCCGATTGCCTGCTGGATTCGGTGAAGGAAGCCGATGCCAGCGGCATTCCCTACTTCCTGGTGGGCCACGTGGGCGATGGCAACTTCCACTTCGGCTACCTGCTGGATCCGAACGCGCCTGAAGAACGGGTGAAGGCAGAGCAGCTCAATCACGCCCTGGTGTCGCGTGCGCTGGCGCTGGAAGGCACCTGCACCGGCGAGCATGGCGTGGGCCTGCACAAAATGGGCTTTCTGGTGGACGAGGCGGGCGTGGGCGCGGTCGACATGATGCGCACCATCAAGCGCGCGCTCGACCCGAAGAACATCATGAACCCCGGCAAGATCTTCAGCCTGTAGCCCCGCGCCCCATGATGCTCTAGACGACTGGTCTAATCGGCGCTAGAGTGCCGTCCAATGAGCGCTGTTGCCGCCCCCGTCGACGTCCGCCAGCACATCCTCGATGTGGCTTATCCGCTGTTCCTGCGCAAGGGCTTCACGGCGGTCGGCCTGGCCGAGTTGCTCGCCGCCGCCCAGGTGCCCAAGGGCTCCTTCTATCACTACTTCGGCTCCAAGGAAGCCTTTGGCGAGGCGGTGCTGGAGGCCTATTTCACCGAGTACCTGGCGCGCGTGGATTCGCTGCTGGCGGCGCCCGGCAGCGCGGCAGCGCGCCTGATGGCCTTCTTCGACGACTGGCTCGACTCGCAGACCGGCGACGAGGCCCAGAGCCGCTGCCTGGTGGTCAAGCTGGGCGCCGAGGTGAGCGACCTGTCGGAAAGCATGCGCGCCGCGCTCGCCCGCGGCAGTCGCGGCGTCATCCTGCGCCTGGCGCGCTGCATCGAGCAGGGGCACGCCGACGGCTCGGTGCCGGCCGCGCTGACGACGCCGGATGCGCAAGCCGTTTCGCTCTATCAAAGCTGGCTGGGCGCCAGCCTGCTGGCCAAGATCACCCGCGACCATTCGCCGCTGAACACAGTGATGACCAGCACGCGGCAGCTGCTGGGCCTGGCCCACATGTCCGCCTAAAGCGGGAGCGCTTCCATTTGTGTTCCTGCTTTTTTTGCCCGTTTGCTAGACGACCGGTCTAATTCAAAGGAGAAGTCATGCCGAAAGATGCCAACGTGAACCGCCGCTTTGTCCTTGCCAGCCGCCCCCAGGGCGCACCGACGGCACAGAACTTCCGTCTTGAAGAAGGCGAAATCCCGACGCCGGGCGAGGGGCAGGTGCTGCTGCGCACGCTCTACCTCTCGCTCGACCCCTACATGCGCAACCTGATGGACGAGGTCGGGCCGGGCTACGCGCCGCCGGTACCGGTGGGCGAACTCATGGTGGGCGGCACGGTGAACCGCGTCGTGGCCTCCAGACACTCGCAGTTCCACGCGGGCGACCTGGTGCTTGGCAACGCCGGCTGGCAGGACTGGGCGCTGTCGGACGGCCAGGATCTGCTGCCCTTGGGCGAGCAGGCGCAGCCCTCGCTGGCGCTGGGCGGACTGGGCATGCCCGGCTTCACCGCCTACGTGGGGCTGCTCGACATCGGCCAGCCCAAGCTCGGCGAAACCGTGGTGGTGGCGGCCGCCACCGGCGCCGTCGGCTCGGTGGTGGGGCAGATCGCCAAACTCAAGGGTGCGCGCGTGATCGGCATTGCCGGCGGCGCCGACAAGTGCCGCTACGCGGTGGACGAACTGGGCTTCGATGCCTGCCTGGACCGGCGCGATCCGCGGCTGGCCGAGCACTTGGCCGAAGCCTGCCCGCAAGGCATCGACGTCTATTTCGAGAACGTGGGCGGCGCCGTGTTCGACGCCGTGCTGCCGCTCTTGAACATCGGCGCGCGGGTGCCGGTGTGCGGCTTCATCGCGCACTACAACAGCGAAGAAGCGCTGCCGCCCGGGCCGGACCGCCTGCCGCTGCTGACGGCCACCGTGCTGCAAAAGCGCATCCGCATGCAGGGCTTCATCATCCTGGACCACTATGGCGAACGCTTCGACCAATTCCGCCGGGAGATGGGCGAATGGGTCGCTTCTGGCCAGATGAAGCTGCGTGAAGATCAGGTCGATGGCCTCGAAAATGCCCCATCTGCCTTCATTGGACTGCTGGAAGGGCGCAACTTCGGCAAGCTGGTGGTGCGCGTCGCCAACGACGTCTGAAGCCGTCTACTTCTTGGGCGCCGTGGAGCGCTTGGCCCCTGGCGCGGACGTCTGCGAAGGCGCCGCGCCGCCGTCCACGCCAAGCCGGCCGCCACCGCCCAAGCCCTGGCCCTGCACCGTCTGCGCCTTGTACTGGCGCAGCGAGCGAACCATCTGGTTGTAGGCATCCATGAAGGCTGCGGCAATCACCTTGCCCTGGGCGGTGTTGGTGTAGCCGCCCACGCCGCCAGCCGCACTGCCGCCGAAGGCCGCGCCAAAGGCGCCAAAGTCGGTCTTGGCGGCGCTGCCTTCGGAGGCCGCCACCTGCACGCCGGAGCGGTTGTCGATCAGGGTCAGCATGGCGGCCGCCTCCTTGGTCTGCATGCTGCCGCCCACGGCCGAGAGCACACCGCTGTAGCGCCCGCCCACCAGGCCGCCCAGGGCCGCGCCGGCACCGCCCGCATTGCTGTTGCTGAACACGATCTCGGGTGACATGCCGTAGTCGGAGGCCACCATCTGGCCACCGCCGAAGTTGCTGCCCTGGCGCATTTCGCCGGACTGCATCAGCGCGCGTTCACGACCCATGGCGTTCATGCCGGCCGCACCGCGTTCCACCACGACGAAGCAGTTGGACTGCTGGATCAGGAGGCGCAGCAAGTTCGAGGTCGGCGGCAGCTTGTATTCGTTGCGCAGGATGGTGTACCAGCCGGCCTGCTGGTTCTCGATCAGCGAGACGGTGCCCAGCGGTGAGCCGCAGCGCTCCAGCTGTGTGCTGGCGTTGTCGGTGGCGGCACCGGCCGCGCTGCCGGTGGCCATGGTCTTGGCGGAGGCGCTGCCCATCTGCATGTCGGTGGTCTGGCAACCGGCCAGCAGAACAACAGCGGCTGCAGCAGCCACGGCAACCGGCAACTTGGCGGAAAAGGACATGGACACCCCCGGCGATGAATCGTGTGACGGATGAATCGCGAGGCTACAGACGCGCCGCGCCGCCGCCTACTGCCCATGCGCCCAGGGCGCGCGGCTTTGTGGCGCTAGGCCGTTCGGCGGATGCGATCGATCAGGCCATTGAGCGCCTCGATCGATCCGAAGTGGATGGCCAGCTCGCCGCTCTCCTCCACCTTGCCATTGCGGCGGCTACGCTTTTTCACGCGCACCTCCACCTCGGCGGTGAGCAGGTCGGCCAGCTCTTCTTCCACCCGCAGCAGGTCGCGCGATTTCTCGGCGGCGCCACGCGCGGGACGCGGCGAGGACTTGAGGCTGAACTCGGCCGACAGGCGCTTGACCAGCGCCTCGGCCTCCCGCACCGACATCTTCCTGGCGGAGATCTGGTTGGCTGCGGTGATCTGCGTGGCCTTGTCCAGCGCCAGCAGCGCGCGCGCGTGGCCCATGTCGATGTCGCCGGCCATGAGCATTTCCTGCGCCGGCGCCGCCAGGTTGAGAAGGCGCAAGAGGTTGCTGGCCGCGCTGCGCGAGCGGCCGACGGCCTGCGCCGCCAGCTCGTGCGTGAGGCCGAATTCGCTCACCAGCCGCTGCAGGCCCTGCGCCTCTTCCAGCGGATTGAGGTCCTCGCGCTGGATGTTCTCGATCAGCGACATGGCGGCGGCGGCCTCGTTGGGCACGTCGCGCACCAGCACCGGCACCTCGGCCAGGCCGGCCAGCTTGGCGGCCCGGAAGCGCCGCTCGCCGGCGATGATTTCGAACTCGGCATTCTTGGCGCGGGCCGATTCGTCGTCCAGCCGGCGCACCAGGATCGGCTGCATGATGCCCTGCGCCTTGATGCTCTCGGCCAGCTCGTAGAGCGCGCCTTCGTCCATGCGGGTGCGCGGCTGGTAGACACCGGCCACCATGCGCTCGAGCGCCAGGCTGCTGGGGTTGCCCGGCGATGCCGCACCGCCCTCTTCCGCCGCGTCGATGGTGGTGGCGCCGGCGGCCGGTCCGAGCAGCGCTTCCAGGCCGCGGCCCAGACCCTTAGGTTTCTTGGTGACCATCTTCTGCATCAATCTTTCTTCAATTGCTGGAGTTCTTGCAGCCAACGGCGACCTTCGGGCCAATTGCCCAGGCCGGATTCGGCATTGATATGGCCCAGCGGACCGACATCGGAGAAGCGCGCGCCCCAGTCTGCCGCCAGGTGGCGCGAACGGGCAAAGTCGCTGTACGGATCGTTGCTGGAGGCCACGACGTGCGCCGCAAAGGGCAGCCGCTGGCGCCCGATCGGCGACCAGCCGGGAATCAACTGGCGCAGGTCGTCGCGCTCCAGGTCGGCGGGGGCCACCAGCAGCGCGCCGCGCACCTTGTGCGTGTGGCGCGAATGCAAGGCCCAGGCCGCGGCGAGAACGCAACCCAGGCTGTGCGCAACCAGCACCACCGGCCGGTCGGTGGCCAGCACGGCTTCTTCCAGCTGCACCTGCCAGTCGCCGCGCAGCGGTCGCATCCAGTCGTGCTGCTCGACGCGCTTGTCGCCGTACAGGGTCTCCCAGCGGCTTTGCCAATGTTCGGGGTCGCTGTTCTGCCAGCCGGGCAGCAGCAGGACTTGGGTATCGCTCATTCGCGCTATTAAATTGATAGCAAACCAGGCCTGGGCGGCAAGGCGCGGGTTATTTCTGTTCGGCTTCGACGGGGGCGTGGGTCGCAGTTTGCACGGGGGCAACCGGCTGCACGATGGGGGCCGCCGGCGGCTCGGGGGCGAAGCCGGGAGCCGGTGCCGGGGGCATCTTCTCGATCATTTCCTCTGCAAAGGCGACGAAGGCCTGGCTGCCCTTCGCCAGCGGATCGAACACCACGCCCGGCAAGCCATAGCTCGGTGCCTCGGCCAGGCGCACGTTGCGCGGAATGACGGTGTCGAACACCTTCTCGCCGAAGTGCGCCTTGAGCTGGTCGCTCACCTGCTGCTGCAAGGTGATGCGCGGATCGAACATCACCCGCAGCAAGCCGATGATCTGCAGGTTCTTGTTGAGGTTGGCGTGCACCTGCTTGATGGTGTTGACCAGGTCGGTGAGGCCCTCCAGCGCGAAGTACTCGCACTGCATGGGCACGATCACGCCGTGGGCGGCGCACAGGCCGTTGAGGGTCAAGAGGCTCAGGCTGGGCGGACAGTCGATCAGGATGAAGTCGTACTCTGCACCGACCGCGGCCAGCGCGGTGCGCAGGCGCTTTTCGCGGCGGTCCAGCGCCACCATCTCGACCTCGGCGCCGGCCAGCTCACGGTTGGCGCCCAGCACGTCGTAGCCGCAGCCGCCCTCGACCAAGCGATCCGACTTGATCCGGGCCTCGGCCACCGAACTGGACTCGAGCAGCACGTCATAGACGGTCATCTCCAGCTGGCGCTTGTCGACGCCGGATCCCATGGTGGCATTGCCCTGTGGGTCCAGATCGATCATCAACACGCGCTGGCCCAGCTTGGCCAGGCCGGCGGCCAGATTGACGGTGGTGGTCGTCTTGCCGACGCCGCCCTTCTGGTTGGCGATACAGAAAATGCGTGCCATCGCCGTCCGTTAGCTGGAAACGGCGAGCTTGACGCCAAAGCCCACCAGGAAGATGCCGGCCAGCTTCTCCAGCCCACCCGAGATCTTGGGATTGGCGCGGATCCGCTCGGCCAGGAAGTGCGTCAGCAGCACCACGCTCAGGCCGTAGGCGAAGGTCAGCACGGCAATGGTCAGCGCCATGACGCCGAAGGTGCTGAAGCCCTGGTGCTGCGCCGGGTCGATGAACAGCGGGAAGAAGGCCATGTAGAAGACGATGGCCTTTGGGTTCAGCAAGGTGATCAGAAAGGCCTGGCGCAGGAACTGGCGCGGGCGAATGTTCAGGATGGGTGCAGCGCCCGGCTTGGCCAGGATCATCTTCAGGCCCAGCCAGGCCAGGTAGGCAGCACCCAGCCACTGGACAGCATGAAAGGCCGTCGGATAGGCCGCCAACAGCGCGGCCACGCCGGCAACAGCCGCCCACAGCAGGCACTGGTCGCCCAGGATCAGCCCCATGGTGGCGCCCAAGCCACCCTTGACGCCGCCCTTCCCCGTCGAGGTGATCAGCGCCAGATTACCCGGGCCGGGGATGAGAAGGAAGACAACGATGGCGGCGACAAAGGCGCCGTAGTCAGCAATGCCGAACATGGTGGGTCCGATCAAATTTGGGGGAGTCGTTCGAGTCTAAAGCAGCCACCGGCGGATGGCGGGCCTTCGAGGCCCGGAAGGCGCGATTAGCCTTCGCTTTTTCGCGCCCAAACGACGCAGCGCTCGGCATCGAGGCCCGGGACCTGAAGTTGTTCCACGTGAAACACCGCCACGCCCGCCGGCAGTTGAGTCAGCTCGTCGCTCGGCAGCTTGCCCTTCATGGCCATCCAGACGCCGCCCGGCGCCAGCAGTGGGGCGGAGCCATTGAAGAAATCGACCAAAGAGGCAAAGGCGCGTGAGCTGATCACGTCGTAGCTGCCACCCAAGGATTCCACTCGGGTGTGCATGCCGTTGAGATTGGGCAAACCCAGTTCCGCCGACACCTGGCGGATGAAGGCAGCCTTCTTGGCGACGGCATCCACGCAGCTGACCGACAGCTCCGGCCGCATGATGGCAATCACGGCGCCGGGCAGACCGGCGCCCGAACCGACGTCCAGCAGGCGCGTGGCCGCGGGGCACTGATGGTGCAACGGGGCGATGATGGACAGGCTGTCCAGCAAATGGTGTGTCAGCACCTGGGCCGGATCGCGCAGGGCCGTCAGGTTGTAGACCTTGTTCCACTTCAGGATCAGGTCGCCGTAGGCGAGCAGCTTGGCGCACTGCGCGTCGCTCAGGTCAACGCCCATCGCCTGCGCGCCCTCGCGCAGGAGGGCACCACGCGTCGATGCGTTGCCCCCACGCTCGCCCACTGCGTGTGGCTCGCTGCCCCCCAAGGGGGCTTTCGCGCCTTCGGGCGGCCGTGCGGCGCTTGCCGCAGCGTTGCCCCCACGCTCGCCCACTGCGTGTGGCTCGCTGCCCCCCAAGGGGGCTTTCGCGCCTTCGGGCGGCCGTGCGGCGCTCATTCGGCCGTCGCTTCGGCCGTCGCGGCAAAGGCGCGGTAGCCACCCTTGCGCAGATGAATCAGCAGCAATGAGATGGCCGCCGGGGTGACGCCAGAAATGCGCGAAGCCTGGCCCAAGGTTTCCGGGCGATGCTTGCCGAGCTTCTGGCGTACTTCGATGCTCAGGGCCGGAACTTGCGAATAGTCCAGGTCGGCCGGCAGCTTCAGGGTCTCGAAATGGGCGGAGCGTTCCACCTCGTCGTGCTGGCGGTTGATGTAGCCGGAGTACTTGGCAGCGATCTCGAGTTGTTCGATCTCCACTTCGCCCAAGCCGGCGCCCTCCCCGGCCGCGTACTTGCCACCATCCAGGGACATCAGCGTTTCATAGCGCACGTCCGGTCGGCGCAGCAGGTCGGCCAAGTTGTATTCGCGCTCGATGGCTTTGCCCAGCACCCGCTCCGACTCGCTAGCCGGCAGGTTGCGGGGGTTCACCCAGATGGATTTCAGTCGCTCTGTTTCACGTGAAACAGCGTCGCGCTTGCGCGAGAACGCATCCCAACGGGCGTCGTCCACCAGGCCCAGCTTGCGGCCGGCCTCGGTCAGGCGCACGTCGGCATTGTCCTCGCGAAGCTGCAACCGGAACTCGGCCCGGCTGGTGAACATGCGGTAGGGCTCGGTCACGCCCTTGGTGATGAGGTCGTCCACCAGCACGCCCAGGTAGGCCTCGTCACGGCGCGGCAGCCAGGCTTCTTCGCCCCGGCACTGCAGCGCAGCATTGATGCCGGCGAACAGGCCCTGGGCCGCCGCCTCTTCGTAGCCGGTGGTGCCGTTGATCTGGCCGGCGAAGAACAGGCCCTTGATCCCCCGGGTCTCGAAGCTGCTCAGCAGCGCCCGCGGGTCGAAGTAGTCGTACTCGATGGCATAGCCGGGCCGCAGGATGTGCGCGTTCTCCAAGCCTGGCATGGAGCGCACCAGCTGGTACTGGATGTCGAAAGGCAGGCTGGTCGAGATGCCGTTCGGGTAGTACTCGTTGGTGGTCAGGCCTTCGGGCTCGAGGAAGATCTGGTGGCTGTCCTTGTCGGCAAAGCGGTTGATCTTGTCTTCCACGCTGGGGCAGTAGCGCGGGCCGACACCATCGATCTTGCCGGTGAACATCGGGCTGCGGTCGAAGCCCGAGCGGATGATCTCGTGCGTGCGGGCGTTGGTGTGCGTGATCCAGCAAGGCATCTGCTGCGGGTGCATGTCAGCCCGGCCCATGAAGCTGAACACCGGCATGGACGCCGTCGCTCCACCCGGCATGCCATCGCCCGGCTGCTCGGTGCACTTGGAAAAGTCGATGGTGCGGCCGTCCAGCCGCGGCGGCGTGCCGGTCTTCAGGCGCCCCTGCGGCAGCTTGAGCTCCTTCAGGCGTGCCGACAGGCTCACCGCCGGCGGGTCGCCGGCGCGGCCGGCCTGGTAGTTGTCCAGCCCGACGTGGATGCGGCCGTCCAGGAAGGTGCCGGCCGTCAGCACCACGGTGCGGGCCCGAAAGGCGATGCCCACCTGCGTGACGGCGCCAACGACGCGATCGCCCTCCACCATCAGGTCGTCGACCGCCTGCTGGAACAGCTGCAGGTTGGGCTGGTTCTCCAGCCGGCGGCGGATCGCCGCCTTGTACAAGATGCGGTCCGCTTGCGCGCGCGTCGCGCGCACGGCCGGCCCCTTGCTGGAATTGAGGATCCGGAACTGAATGCCCGACTCGTCCGTCGCGATGGCCATGGCCCCGCCCAGCGCGTCGACCTCTTTCACCAGGTGGCCCTTGCCGATGCCGCCAATGGACGGGTTGCAGCTCATCTGCCCCAGGGTCTCGATGTTGTGGGACAGGAGCAGGGTGCGCGCGCCCATGCGCGCCGCGGCCAGCGCGGCCTCGGTGCCGGCATGGCCACCGCCAACGACGATGACGTCAAATTCTTGCGAGTAGAGCATTGGAAAGGGGCGCAAATGACGCTTGCGCTGCGGATCGAAGGGAACCCGCAATTTTAATGGCCCGGGACCCATTGCGCACGCCCCTGCCCCTTCAACCCTTCCCCGCCAGGATGCTCGCCCCTACTGAATCGATTGCTATCGTTTTGATAGCGTTTCGATCGCCACGCGCCCGGCCTCGCGTCCGCGCCTGCGGCGCCCGGCCTGCGCCGCCACCTGCCAGTTGGCCCGGGTGACTTGCAGCACGCGCACCGCGCGTTGCGCCGGCGTCAGCCACGAAGATGGCAGACCCTGTCCGCCACGCAGCCAGGAAATAGATAGCGGTGGCATGTTCAATCGATGGTGTCTTTCACGGCACCCACCCCGAGCGCGGCGAGCACCAGGAAGATGACGGCCAGCACCAGGAAAAGGCCGAACAGGATCTTGGCGATGCCCGCCGATGCCGCCGCGATGCCAGTGAAGCCGAGCGCGCCTGCCACCAGCGCGATCAAGGCAAAGATGAGGGCGTACTTCAACATGGACCCAGCGTAGGCACGACCCGCCCCGCGCCGCATCGGCTCGCCGCGCAATGCCCCGTAGGACAAGTCCTCGGCCTGAAATCGCTAGGATGCGAGCGGCCCTTTTTCTTTGATACAAGGAGATTTTCCGCATGAAGCTTTACTACTCGCCTGGTGCCTGCTCGCTCTCGCCCCATATCGCCCTGCACGAAGCCGGCCTGGCCTTCGAGCCCGTGCTGGCCAGCACCAAGAGCCACAAGCTTCAGGACGGGACCGACTACTACGGCATCAACCCGCTGGGCTACGTGCCGTTGCTCGAACTGGACGACGGCACCCGCCTGCGCGAAGGCCCGGCCATCGTGCAGTACATCGCCGACCTGGTGCCCAACAAGAACCTGGCACCCGCCAACGGCACCCTGCAGCGCTACCGCCTGCAGGAATGGCTGACTTTCATCGGCACCGAGATCCACAAGACCTTCAGCCCCCTGTTCAGCCCCGCCACGCCCGAGGACTACAAGCCGCTGGCCAAGGAAAAGCTGGCCTCGCGCCTGAAATGGGTGGACAGCCAGCTGGAGGGGAAGCAGTACCTGATGGGTGACCACTTCAGCGTGGCCGACGGCTACCTGTTCACCGTGACCAACTGGGCCAAGCCCACCGGCGTCGACCTCTCGGACCTGCCCAATTTGCTGGCCTACCGTGAGCGCGTGGCCGCGCGGCCGGCGGTTCAGGCCGCCATGAAGGCCGAAGGGCTTGGCAAGTAGGCGACAGCGCGGTGATGGGCTAGGGTTTACCCTAGGCAACCTTCAAATCACCGCAATCCCCACATGAGCACTCTTTTCGACCCGGTCCGGGCCGGCGATCTTCAGCTAGCCAATCGCATCGCCATGGCCCCCCTCACGCGCAACCGCTCGCCCAACGCGGTTCCGCAGGACATCGCGGCCACCTACTACACCCAGCGCGCCAGCGCCGGCCTCCTGATCAGCGAAGGCACCGCCATCAGCCACCAGGGCCAGGGCTATGCCGACGTGCCGGGCCTCTACGCCCCCGAGCAACTGACTGCCTGGCGGAAGGTCACCGACGCCGTGCACACCGACGGCGGCAAGATCGTCACCCAGCTGTGGCATGTGGGCCGCGTCTCCCACAATGCGCTGCAACCGGGCGGCGTGGCGCCGGTGGCGCCTTCGGCGATCACCGCCAACACCCGGACGGTGCTGATCCAGGACGGCGTGCCGACCTTTGTCGAAACCTCGGCGCCGCGCGCGCTGGCCGCCAGCGAGCTGCCGGGCATCGTGCACGACTACGAGCGGGCGGCCCGCCATGCGGTGCAAAGCGCCGGCTTCGATGGCGTGGAGATCCACGCGGCCAACGGCTATCTGCTGGACCAGTTTCTCAAGACCGGCAGCAACCAGCGCGACGACGCCTACGGCGGCAGCATCGAGAACCGTGCCCGACTGCTGCTGGAAGTGGCCCGCGCGGTGGCGCAGGCGGCCGGCGCCGGCCGCACCGGCATCCGCCTGTCGCCGGTGACGCCGGCCAACGACGTGCATGACGCCGATCCGCAGCCGCTGTTCGAATACCTGATGCGCGAGCTGGCCCCGCTCGGCCTGGCCTACGTGCACGTGATCGAAGGCGCCACGGGCGGCCCGCGCGAACTGGAAGACCGCCCCTTCGACTATGCCGCGCTCAAGGCCGCCTACCGCAAAGCCGGCGGTGAAGGCGCCTGGATGGTAAACAACGGCTACGACAAGGTGCTGGCCGAACAGGCCCTGGCCGGCGGCGCCGACCTGGTCGCCTTCGGCAAGGCCTTCATCTCCAACCCGGACCTGGTGCGCCGGCTGCGCGAAGATGCGCCGCTCAACGCCTGGGACAAGGGCACCTTCTACGGCGGTGGCGCCAAGGGCTACACGGACTACCCCGCCCTCGCCTGATCGGAGGGCGCCTGCTCTTGCGGCCGCCAATGGCGCAAGAGCAGCGCATTGGCCATCACGCTCACGCTCGATGCGGCCATCGCCGCGCCGGCCACCACCGGGCTGAGCAGACCGAGCGCGGCCAGCGGGATGCCGGCCACGTTGTAGGCGAAGGCCCAGAACAGGTTCTGCCGGATCTTGGCCACCGTGCGGGCCGACACGTCGAAGGCATCGGCCACCAGCGACAGGTCGCCGCGCATCAGGGTGATGCCGGCGGCTTCCATCGCCACGTCGGTGCCGTGGGCCATGGCGATGCCGACGTCGGCGGCGGCCAGCGCCGGCGCGTCGTTGGCGCCGTCACCCACCATCGCCACCACGTGACCGTCGGCGCGCAGCGCCTGCACCGCCGCGGCCTTGTCGCCCGGCAGCACTTCGGCGCGGACGTCCTCAGCTGCGATGCCGACGCGCGCGGCCATCGCCTGGGCGGCCCGCCGGTTGTCGCCGGAGATCATCACCACGCGCAGGCCGCGTGCGCGCAGCCGGGCCACGGCCTGGGCCGCGCCGGGCTTGGGCTCGTCGGCAAAGGCGAGCAAGGCTTGCGCGCGCGCCGCGCCTTCGCCATCGAAGCGCAGCAGCGCCGACACGGTGGCACCTTGCGCCTGCAGCGGTGCCAGCGACTGCGCGTCCACCGCCACGCCGAGTTCCTCGCACCAGCGCAGGCTGGCCAGGGCCCATTCGCCGGCACCCGCGCCTTCTTCCAGCCGGCCTCGCATGCCGCGCCCGTCGACCGAGTGCAACTCGCGCGCGGCCGCATGCGACACGCCTTGTACCTGCGCGGCATCGAGCACGGCGCGCGCCAAGGGATGGGCGCTGCCGCTTTGCAGGCTGGCCGCGGCGGCCAGCAGCGTGCGCGCGTCGGCGCCGTGCAGCGGCAGCAGTTGCGTCAGGGTGGGCTTGCCCAGCGTCAAGGTGCCGGTCTTGTCGAAAGCCACCGTGTCCACCCGATGCGCCAGCTCCAGCGCCCGCGCGTCCTTGATCAGGATGCCGCGCCGCGCCGCCACGCCGGTGCCCGCCATCACCGCGACCGGCGTCGCCAGGCCCAGGGCACAGGGGCAGGCGATCACCAGCACGGCCACCGCGTGAATCAGCGCCGCCTCGGTACCCGCACCCATCAGCAGCCAGGCCCCGAACGTCAACGCCGCAATGGCCAGCACCACGGGCACGAACACGGCTGCCACCTGGTCGACCATGCGCTGGATCGGCGCCCTGGCCGCCTGCGCGTCCTCGACCAATCGAATGATGCGCGACAGCACGCTCTCGGCGCCCACGGCGCGCACCTCCATCAGCAGCCGGCCTTCGCCATTGACCGAGCCGCCGGTGAGTGCCTCGCCCGCTGCCTTGGCGACCGGCAGCGGCTCGCCGGTGAGCATGGACTCGTCCACCGACGAGCGACCCTCCAGCACCATGCCGTCGGCCGGCACCCGCTCGCCCGGACGCACCGACAGGCGGTCGCCCGCCAGCAGTTCGGCCACCGGCACATCCGATTCCTTGCCGCTCTTGGCATCGATCACGTGCGCGAGCTCGGGGCGCAGGGCCTGCAGGGCGCGGATGGCCGACGTGACCTGGCGCTTGGCACGCGACTCCAGCCACTTGCCCAGCATGACCAGGGTGATCACCACTGCCGCCGCCTCGAAGTAAAGATGCGGCATGGCATCCGCGGGCGCTCGCCACCACAGCCACAGCGACAGGCCGAAGGCGGCGCTGGTGCCCAGTGCCACCAGCAGGTCCATGTTGCCGGTGCCGGCGCGCAGCGCATGCCAGCCGGCCTTGTAGAAGCGTGCGCCCAGCCAGAACTGGACCGGCGCCGCCAACAGGAACTGCAGCCATGCGGGCAGCATCACATGCACGCCCAGCGGCTCGAGCAACATCGGCGCCATCAGCGGCACCGACAACAACAGACCGATGGCCACCGGCGCGAAGCCGGCCCAGGGCGACGCCGGCGCCGAAGCCCCGGCGCTGGCCGCTTCGCGCGGCTCGTAGCCGGCCTGGCGGACCGCGCGGCGCAGGCGGGCATCCAGGTCGGGCGCGGCCGCGGCGATCACGCGGGCCGATTCGGTGGCCAGGTTCACCGTCGCCTCCTGCACGCCGGGCACGCGCAGCAATGCGCGCTCCACCCGGCTGACACAAGAGGCGCAGGTCATGCCACCGACCGACAGGTCCGAACTGAAGAGGGTTGCTTGTTGTGATGTTGTCATGCGCTCAGGCTAAACGTTGACATCATGTGAATGTCAAGCCCCGACATCTCGTATGGAAAATTGCTTGACCTTGACACGATGTCATGGTTGAGACTGCCAGTCATCCAATCACAGCAAAGGAGTATCGCCATGATCAGCAACCATCAATTCCAGGTCAGCGGCATGAGCTGCGGCCACTGCGCCAGCGCCATCCAGAATGCACTACTGGCGCTCGACCCGCAGGCCCGTGTCCAGATCGAACTGGCGCGCAGCCGGGTCGAGGTCGACAGCGCGCAACCGCGCGAAGCCTTGGCCGCAGCCATCGCCTCCGCCGGATACGCACCCCAATGACCAGCAGCGCCCCGGTGAACATCGGCGAAGCGGCGCGCCTGTCGGGCATCTCCACCCGCATGGTGCGGCACTACGAAAGCCTGGGCCTCCTGGGCGAGGTGCATCGCACCGACAGCGGCTACCGGCAGTACAGCGCGGCCGAAGTGCACACCTTGCGCTTCATCAAGCGCTCGCGCGACATGGGCTTTTCGATGGAGCAGGTGGCGGAACTGGTCAGCCTCTGGCACAACCGGCGCCGCACCAGCGTTACCGTCAAGCGCATCGCGCAAAGCCACCTGGACGAGCTGGAGCAGCGCATCGCGGCCATGCAGGGCATGCAGCGCACGCTGGCCCACCTGGTGCACTGCTGCCACGGCGACCAGCGCCCTGATTGCCCCATCCTGGACGACCTCGCGCGTATCGCTTGAATACTTTTGTTTCCGATTGCAGAATCGGCGCTTTGGCCACCCTGCACCGGAGGTCCCCATGCTTTCGAGCCTGCTGCCGACGGCGGTCCGCCAAGCCGCCTACCGCAAGAAGTTCATCGAGAACACCCACGAGCACCTCTTCATGGGCTCCTTCGAGAGCTTTGCCGCGGCGCAGGCCGGCGCACCGGCGGCCAAGGCCGTCGGCTACGACAACGCCGAGAAGGCCAGGGACTTCTACTCTCACCAGATCTACTTCTACGATTACCCGGCCCTGTTCTGGATCGGGCGCTCGCTGGAAGACGGAATGCGCAGCATCTTCGACCTGGGCGGCCACGTCGGCATCAAGTACTACGCCTTTCGGCGCGTGCTCAGCCACCCCGAGAACCTGCGCTGGACGGTGTGCGACGTGCCCGGCGTGGTGAAGACCGGGCGCGAACTGGCGACCGAGCGCGGCAGCGCGGAGCAACTGACCTTCACCACCGATTTCCACGATGCCAGTGGTTTCGACGTGCTCTTTGCCTCCGGCAGCCTGCAATACCTGCCGCAGCGCATCTCCGAGATCCTGGCGTCGCTGCCCGTCAAGCCCAAGCGCGTGATCGTCAACACGGCCGCGGTGCATCCCGAACGCACCCTGTTCACCCTGAACAGCATCGGCTTTGCCGTCTGCCCCTATCGCATCCAGCACCATGACGAGCTCCTGGCAGAACTCGCCGATGCCGGCTACAAGCGGCGCGATGGCTGGCGCAACGAGGGCAAGCCCATCGAAGTGCCCTTTGTCGAGGGCGGCGACAAGCCCTTCTACGCGGGATGCTGTTTCGACCTGCGTTAGGGCCTGTTCACAGGCCCTAAGCGCAGCGGCGGCCGGGCGCCCGCTACCATCCGGCCATGTCCCTTTCGTTGAAGCAACGCGTCCTCATCGCCGAAGACGAGCCCGGCATCGCAGACACCCTGCAGTACGTGCTCAGAAGCGACGGTTTCGAGCCGGTGTGGTGCGCCACCGCGCAGGAGGCGCTGGCCCAGTTCCAGGCCGCGCCGCCGGCCATCGCGATCCTGGACATCGGCCTGCCCGACATGAACGGCTTCGAGCTGTTCAAGCGCCTGCAGTCCATGAGCCGCGCCAGCGGCGGGCCGGACGTGCCCATGCTGTTCCTGACGGCGCGCAACGATGAAATCGACCGCGTGGTCGGCCTGGAGCTTGGCGCCGACGACTACATCGCCAAGCCCTTCTCGCCGCGCGAACTGGTGGCGCGCGTGCGCACCATCCTGCGCCGCAGCGGCGGCAGCGCGCTGGCCGGCGCAGCAGCCACCCCGGCGCCGCCTGCCGCGCCCCCCGCCGCGGCAGCACCGACCCCCTTCGTGCTGGACGCCGAACGCATGCAGATCCGCTATTACGGACGTCTGCTGGAACTCTCTCGCTACGAGTACGGCCTGCTGCGCCTGATGATCCAGCGCCCCGGCCGCGTCTTCACCCGCGAGGAGCTGCTGCAACTGGTGTGGGACGACGCCAGCGACAGCTTCGACCGCACGGTGGACGCCCACATCAAGACCCTGCGCGCCAAACTGCGCGAGGTGGCGCCGGGCATCGAGCCGATCCGCACCTTGCGCGGCACCGGCTACGCGCTCAACGAAGAGCTGCCCGCGCAAGCGCAATGAGCAGCCCGACGCCGGCCAGGAAGCGCCAGCAGGCCAGCGCCGGCGCCCTGTCGCGGCGCACCCGCATCTTCATCGCCATCCTCCTGATCTACTTCGCCGGCATCGCCCTGCTGCTGTACCGCGTGGTGGCCGACATCGATCCGCGCTACCGCGAATCGGCCGAGGAATCGCTGGTCGAAATCTCCCAGCTGATGGCCAGCCTGGTGGAGCAGGACGTGATCGCCGGCGCCATCAACACGCAGCGGCTGGAGCCGCTCTTTCGCACGGTCTACGCGCGCGAGTTCTCGGCGCAAATCTACAACCTGCACAAGACCAAAGTGGAGCTGCGCGTCTACGTCACCAACCGCAGCGGGCGCGTGATCTTCGATTCCACCGGGCGCGACCTGGGCGCGGACTATTCCAGCTGGAGCGACGTCAGCCGCGCGCTCAGCGGCCTGTACGGCGCGCGCACCACGCGCGACCTGGCCGGCGATCCGCTCACCTCGGTGATGTATGCGGCGGCGCCGATCCGCTGGGGCGAGGAGATCGTCGGCGTGGTCAGCGTGGGCAAGCCGGTGCAAAGCTTCGGCCAGTTCGTGCAGGACGCGCGGGCGCGCACGCTGTGGGTGGGCGTGGGCTCGGCGGTTGCCTTGCTGATGCTGGCGCTCATCATGTCGGTCTGGCTGGTGCGGCCCTTCGGCCTGATCTCGGACTACCTGCGCTGGCTGCGGCAGCAGCGCAGCTGGAGCGTTTCGCGCATGACGCGGCGCGCGGTCGACACCTTGCGCGGCGGCCTGCGCGAAATGCGCGACGCCTTCACCGGCCGCAGCTACGTGGCCGACTACGTCCAGACCTTCACCCACGAGATCAAGAGCCCGCTGTCGGCCATCCGCGGGGCGGCCGAGCTGCTGCAGGAGCCTTCCATGCCGCAGGCCGAGCGCGAGCACTTCCTGGCCAACATCGCCGGCGAGACGCAGCGCATCCAGGAGATCGTCGACCGCATGATGGAGCTCACCACGCTGGAAACGCAGCGCGCGCTGGAGCGCAGCGAGACGGTATCGCTGGCGCCGCTGCTGCACGACGTGGCGGCCAGCGCACAAGGAGCGGCGGCAGCGCGCCAGATCCGCCTGCATGTCGCCATCGACAGCAATGCCAACGTCGAGGGCGACCCCTTCCTGCTGCGGCGCGCGGTGAGCAACCTGCTGGACAACGCCATCGATTTCTCGCCGCCCGGCGCCGAGGTGGCGCTGGCCCTGCACGTGGGCGCGCGCGAGGCCCGCATCACGGTGCGCGATCACGGCCAGGGCATTCCGGACTACGCGCGCGAGCAGGTGTTCGAGAAGTTCTATTCGCTGGCCCGCCCGCACAGCCAGAAGAAGAGCACCGGCCTGGGCCTGGCCTTCGTCAAGGAGATCGCCATCCTGCACCGCGGCCGCATCGAGTTGGCCAATGCGCCGCGCGGCGGCGCCATTGCAACCTTGAGCCTGCCGCTGCTGTCGCACGGCTGATGCGGCCGGAACGCCGCACGCCGCACCCTTGGTATCCTCGGCCGATCGCAAGCGCCATCTTTCGCGGTGGAGCTCACTTTTCGCAAGACACTTTGCGCAACCCTCGCCTCAACGTCCAACCGACGCCAAGGCCATCTGAAAGATATTCCTGCCATGACAACCGCTGACAAGAAGACTTCGCCCGCAGCAAAGCGCGCGCCAAACGCCGCCTTCATGAAGGCCCTGACGCCCAGCCCTGCGCTGGCCGCCGTGATTGGCTCCACGCCAATGCCCCGCACCGAGGTCGTGAAGCAGATGTGGGTCTACATCAAGGCGAACAACCTGCAGGACGCCACCAACAAGCGCAACATCAATGCCGATGCCAAGCTGCGCCCGATCTTCGGCAAGGACCAGGTCACGATGTTCGAGATGACCGGCCTGGTCGGCAAGCACCTGAGCTGAAGGCGCTCCCGCGAGGCGGCCTCGAGCGGCCTGTAACGGCCCTTAGCGGCGGAACAAGTCCAGGATCCAGTTGCGATCAGGCGCCTGCGCCGGCGCAGGCGCAGACGGTGGCGCTCCCACCATCGCCTCGGCCGGCGGATTGCCGCCAAAACCGGGCACCGCGCCCGGCGGAACACCCGGGCCGCCGAAGCCCGGAGCCGTCTCCACATCCAGGGTGGCCACGGCCCGGCCCGGCGGGTAGTCGTCGTAGTACCAGTCGCCGTCGATCAAGGCCACGCCCTGCGGCACGCCCGACTTGGCCACCGGCACGCCGCGCAGCGCGCGCTGCATGTAGCCGGTCCACACCGGCAGGCTCAGGCTGCCGCCGGTCTCGCCGCGCACGCCCAGCTGGCGTGGCTGGTCGTAGCCGATCCAGACCACGCCCACGCGGCTCGGCTGGAAGCCGGTGAACCAGGTATCGAAGGAATCGTTGGTGGTGCCGGTCTTGCCGTACAGGTCGTCGCGCCGCAGGGCCTGGTAGGCCTTGGAGCCCGTGCCGCTGCGCACCACGCTCTGCAGCAGCGTACTCATCACGAAAGCATTGCGCGCCGGAATGGCGCGAATGCTCTCGTCCAGCACCGGCGGCTTGACTTCGAACAGCACCTTGTCGCCGCGCTCCACCACCTTGCTCACCAGGTAGGGGCTGACGCGAAAACCGCCATTGGCAAACACGCCATAGGCCACCGCCATCTGCAGCGGCGTGACCGAGCCTGCGCCCAGCGCCATCGGCAGGTAGGGCGGCTGCTTGTCGGCATCGAAGCCGAAGCGGCCCGACCACTCCTGCGCGTAGTTGGTGCCGATCGACTGCAGCACCCGGATGGTCACCATGTTCTTGGATTTCTCCAGCGCATGGCGCACCGTCATCGGCCCTTCGAAATTGCCGTCGTAGTTCTTCGGCTCCCAGGGCTGGCCACCGGTGGTGCCGCGGTCGAAGAAGAGCGGCCCGTCGTTCACCACGGTGGAAGGCGCAAAGCCTTTTTCCAGTGCGGCCGAATAGATGAAGGGCTTGAAGCTGGAGCCCGGCTGGCGCCAGGCCTGGGTCACGTGGTTGAACTGGTTCTGGCCGAAATCGAAACCCCCCACCAGCGCCTTGATGGCGCCGTCGCGCGGATCGAGGCCGACAAAGGCACCCTCCACTTCCGGCAGCTGCACCACCTCGAAGGCGCCCTTGGCGTTCTTGCTGACGCGCAGCACGGCGCCGCGCGCAATGCGCTGACGCGCATCGGCCCGGGCCGACAGGCCTGCCTGCGCCAGGCGCAGGCCGTCGCCCGTGATCTTCAGGCTCTCGCCATCGCGGCCGACCACCACCAGCTGCTTGGAGCTGGCTTCCAGCACCACCACCGCCAGCACCTCGCCATCGTCCGGATGCGCGGCCAGCGCGTCTTCGACCGCATCGTCCTGCCCGGCGGCGTCCTGCGGCACCTTCACCGTCTGTTCCGGGCCGCGCCAGGGCTGGCGCCGCTCGTAGTCCAGGATGCCGCGGCGCAGCGCCTGGTAGGCCGCGGCCTGGTCGCTCGCCACCAGCGTGGTGCTGACCGTCAGGCCGCGCGTGTAGGCGCTGTCGCCGTACTGCGCCACCATCTGCTGGCGCACCATCTCGGCCACGTACTCGGCGTGCGGGCGATCCGGATCGTTCACGCCGCGCAGCTGCAGCTTCTCTTCCCTGGCCTGGCTCACCTGTTCGGCGCTGACGAAGCGCAGCGATTCCATGCGGTCCAGCACGTAGAGCTGGCGGGCCCGTGCGCGACGTGGGTTGACCACCGGGTTGTTCGCGCCCGGCGCCTTCGGCAGCCCGGCCAGCATGGCGGCCTCGGCCAGCGTGATGCTTTTCAGCGGCTTGCCGAAGTAGGCGTCCGACGCGGCGGCAAAACCGTAGGCGCGCTGGCCCAGGTAGATCTGGTTGAGGTAGATCTCCAGGATCTGGTCCTTGCTGAGCTCGTTCTCCAGCTGCAGCGCGATCAGCGCCTCGCGCAGCTTGCGGCTGAAGGTGCGCTCGGATGTGAGGTACACATTGCGCGCCACCTGCTGCGTGATGGTCGATGCACCCTGGCGCATGCCATGCAGCATGTTGCTGAGCACGGCACGCGCGAGGCCGATGGTGTCGATGCCGCCATGCTCGTAAAAGCGCGCATCTTCCACCGCGATCACCGCGTCCTTCATCACCTTGGGAATCTGATCCAGCGGCACCAGCTGGCGCCGTTCCTCGCCGAATTCGCCGATCACCACGCCATCTGACGTGAGCACGCGCAATGGCAGCTTGGGCTGGTAGTCGGCCAGCTGCTTGACGTCCGGCAGGCTGGGGTAGATCAGGGCCACCGCAACGCCCACCACCAGCACGCAGGCCAGCACGAGGCCGCCCAGCGCCAGGGCGGCCCACTTCAGGATGGGTTTGTTGTTGTTCAAGGCCTTTTTAGCCTTGGGTTTTGCTTTTTGGTCGGGCACAGCTTGGGTACTTTCTATCTCTCTCCGAGGCATCGATGCTCGCCGCGCCGCCCGAAGCTCGTGTGAAGTCTCTGGCGGCTGGACTTCACACAGACTTCACACAAGGATAAGGCGTTTCAAAAAGCCTTCCTACGGCCTTCGAATCCGGCTTCCACAGTGGCATCCGTGCACCGTTGCACGGCTTTCCATGGACAAGAAGAAGAGGACGAAGAAATGGAATCTCCACAACGCCACGGCCGCCGGCTCTGGCTGACCACGTTCACCCTGGCCTGCCTTTGCTTTGCGCTGCTGGTCGCCAGGCCCTTGCATGCGCAACAAGAGCGCCAGGCCCCGCGCCAGAAGACCGAGAGCCCCTATTTCTTCGTCAAGAGCGACGACCCCTCGGTGGACGCGTTGCCGCTCAAGCGCACCACCGTCGACGTGAAGCTTGCCGGCGTGATCGCCGACGTGCGCGTCACCCAGACCTACCGCAATGAAGGCACGCGCACCGTCGAGGCGAGCTATGTCTTTCCCGGCTCCACCCGCGCCGCGGTGAACGGGCTCACGGTGCGCCTGGCCGACCGCGTGATCGAGGCGCAGATCCGCGAGAAGCAGCAGGCCCGCAAGGACTACGACGCTGCCCGTCAGCAGGGCAAGACCGCCGCTCTCCTGGAGCAGCACCTGCCCAACGTGTTCCAGATGAAGGTGGCCAGCATTTTGCCGGGCGACGAGGTGCAGGTGGAGCTGCGCTACAACGAGCTCCTGGTGCCGCAGGCGGGCCGCTACCAGTTCGTCTTTCCGACGGTGGTGGGGCCGCGCTACAACAGCCCGCGCTCCGAACTGGCGCAAGCCCAGTGGGTGGCGCAGCCGATCCTGCGCGCCGGCGAAGCCTCCAACACCGCCTTCTCATTGAAGGCGGCGATCGACTCCCCGATCGCGCTGCAGGACGTGCGCTCGCTGACCCATGCGATCGAGGTGCAGCAAAGCGAGGGCGACAAGCGCGCGCAGATCGCGCTGGCGCCTTCAGCCGAGGCCGCAAACAACCGCGACTTCGTGCTGCACTATCGGCTGGCCGGCGAGCGCATCGAATCGGGCCTGATGCTCTACCCCGGCCAGGGCCCGGGCGCCGAGAACTTCTTCCTCGCGATGGTCGAACCGCCGCGCTCGGTGGCGGCCGAAGCCGTCTCGCCGCGCGACTACATCTTCGTGGTCGACATCTCGGGCTCGATGCATGGCTTTCCGCTGGACACCGCCAAGGCCATGCTGGAGCGCCTGCTCAGCGGCCTGCGGCCCAGTGACACCTTCAACGTGCTGCTCTTCTCGGGCAGCAGCCGGATGCTGTCGCCGCATTCGGTACCGGCCAGCCGCGCCAACATTGAGCAGGCGGTCGAAGTCATCACGCGCTACAGCGGCGGCGGCAGCACCGAACTGGTCCCGGCCCTGCGCCGCGCCTACGACGAGCCCAAGGCCGACAAGGTGTCGCGCACAGTGGTGGTGGTGACCGACGGCTACGTGACGGTGGAGCGCGAGGCCTTCGAGCTGGTACGCAGGAACCTGTCGCAGGCCAACCTGTTTGCCTTCGGCATCGGCAGTTCGGTGAACCGGCACCTCATCGAAGGGCTGGCGCGCGCCGGCATGGGCGAGCCCTTCGTCATCACCGACCCGATGCAGGCGCCGCGCGAGGCCGCGCGCTTTCGCCGCATGGTCGAGTCGCCCCTGCTCACCCACGTGCGCGCCCGCTTCCAGGGCCTGGAGGTCTACGACGTGGAGCCGCAAGCCCTGCCCGATGTGCTGGGCGAGCGCCCGGTCGTGCTGTTCGGCAAGTGGCGCGGCAAGCCGCAGGGTCGGCTGGTGATCGAAGGCCAGAGCGCCGAAGGCCCCTGGCGCCAGCAGCTCGCGGTGGACGCCGCCAGCCTGCGGCCCGACGCGGCAGCGCTTCGCAGCCTGTGGGCACGCCACCGCATCGCCGCGCTGTCGGACCAGGAGGCGCTGGAAGGCGGCAGCAATCTGCGCGAGTCGATCACCGAGCTGGGCCTGCGCTACGGCCTGCTCACGCAATACACCAGCTTCATCGCGGTGGACCAGCGGGTGCGCAACACGGCGCCGCAAGACAGCACCCGCGTCGACCAGCCGCTGCCCTTGCCCAAGGGCGTGAGCGAGCTCGCATTGCCCAGTGCCGCCAGCGGCGCCGAGGTGCCCGGCACGCCGGAACCCGAAAGCCTGGGCGCCCTCGCCGTGCTCCTGTCGATGCTGGCCATGCTGCGTCGGCGCGCACGCCGCCACGACGAACGACGACTGACGAGTTGAAGGAAAAAAAGATGACTCTCTCCACCCTGGCCCAGCGCCATCCGCGCCTGTTCGATGAACTCATCCGCATCGACCGCGCCCCCGCCTTCGGCTGGATCGCCCTGCAGGCGGCCGCACTAATTCCCACCTGGTGGTGGATGGCGCGCCGCCTGGCCGATGGCGCCGACGACCCCTTGGGCCTGCTGGCCCTGGCCGCGCTCGCCGGGCTGGTCTGGACCTTGCGCCTTGAACTGCGCTGCGCGCCGCGCCTGGGCTGGCTGGCACTGGCCAGCCTGGGCACCCTGGCCGCCACGGTGCTGCGCAGCGGAATCGGCCCCTTGCCCGCCCTGCCGCCGCTGGCCGTTGGCCTGGTCGCCGTGCTGGCGCTCGCCGCATGCCTTCTGGCGCTGCTGCCCAGGCGCGTGGCGGCGGCGCCGGTGCTCGGCCTGGCAGTGCTGGCGCTGCCCTTGCTGTCTTCGCTGCAGTTCTATGCCGGCTTTCCGCTGCGCGTCATCACTGCCGAAGCCAGCCGCTGGCTGCTGGCACCTGCCTTCGAGGTGCAGCGCGAAGCGGCCAGCCTGATCGTCGACGGTCGCCTGGTGATCGTCGACGCGCCCTGCTCCGGCGTGCAGATGGCCTGGTGCGGCTACTTCGTCGCCTGCGCGCTGGCGCTGTGGGCCGGACGCAGCAACCGCCACTTCCTCGCGCGGCTGCCGCTGGTGGGCTTCGTCGTGCTGGCCGGCAACATCCTGCGCAACAGCGTGCTGGTGGCCTTCGAGGGCGCTGGCCTCGCCTTGGCGCCCTGGCTGCACGAAGCGATCGGGCTGGCGCTGCTGGCAGCGGTGTGCGCGGCGATCGCCTGGCTCCTGTTGCCGGTGTCGACGCCCCGACGCGCAATGGCGGCGCAGCGCCTGACGGCCCACGCCGCACAACACTGAAGGCGCCGCTTGTCATGAACCTCGGCACCTCCTTCGAACAGCTGTTCGGCAACCGCTTCATCAACCGCATCACCCACAAGGCCGCCTTTGCGCTGGCCATGCTGCTGTGCATCGCCTGGTCGGCCGTCCATGCCTGGCGTGCGCCTCCCGCTGCCCCCGTGCAGGAGGCGCGCGCCCTTTTTCAGGAATGGCCTGCGCAATGGGACGGCGCGCCGCTGCGTCCGCTGGCGCTGAGCGATGTCGAGCAGCGCTTTGCCAAGCACTTTCCCGGCACCATCGCGCGCCTGACCGACGGCCACCAGACCGTGGTGCTGCGCCGGGTCGATGCACCCACGCGCATGCTGCATCCGGCCAGCGACTGCTACCGCGCCCTGGGCTTTCGCATCCGCGACGAGCGCCTCGTGCGGCAGGGCGACGGCGGTGCGCGGCTTTCGCGCTGTTTCATCGCCGAGCGCGCCGGCGGCCAGCGCCTGAAGGTATGCGAGCACATCGCCGGCGCCGATGGCAGCGCCTTCACCGACAGCTCGGCCTGGTACTGGGCCGCCCTGGCCGGCCGGTCCAGCGGGCCCTGGCAGGCGGTGACGGTGGCGCAGCCGCTGCAGGAGTGAGCGTCATCCGTACGGCGGCCAGTTGTGCGTCTCGCCCTGCCCCTCGCGGCACCAGGCGAAGAGCGCGTCATACAGCACCAGGCCGTGCCGCAGCATCTCGTGGTCGTCCGCGAACACGCGCGACAGGCCCAGCGAGATGGCGTAGAGGCCGGCCGACTGCGGCGTGAGGTCCAGCCGCGACGTGTCGGCGCCCCGCACGATGGCCGCCAGCCGCGCCAGGGCCGGCTCGCGCTCGGCCAGCTGGTACTTCGCCACGAAGGCATCGAAGCTGCACGACTCGCCGACGTGGCTCATCTCCACGCCGGGAATGTCGTAGGGCGTCGCCACGCTTTCGGCAGCCACGCGCATCACGTCCTTGGCCGGCACGAAGAGAAACTGCGCCTTCGCATCGATGAAGCGCAAGATCAGCCAGGGGCAGGCAATGCGGTCGATCTTGGGCCGCTCGCGCGTCACCCATTTCACGGCGCCTCTCCCACCACGGCCTTGGGGGCCAGCGCGCGGCCTGCGGCCTGCCAGCCGTCGATGCCGCCGCGCAGGAAGCGCGCCGGCACACCGGCGGCGCGCAGGCGCAGCGCGGTGCTGCGGCCGACCTCGTGGCCATAGACGCAGTACACGATGAGCGTGCGATCGCGCGGCAGCTCGGCGGCCCAGGCGGACACGGCGGCCGGGTCGCGCCAGCTGGCACCGGGGATCACCGATGCAGCGTTCTCGAACACGCCGGCACGCCGCACGTCCAGCAGCAGCGGCGCTTGCGCCACCTCGGCCAGCTCCTCCTGGGCAGCGCCAAAGGCTTCGCTCGCCGCATGCACCGCTTGCTGGTAGCGCGCATACACCTGGGCCCAGTCGATGGCGTCGACGAATTCATCCAGCGGCGAACCCGCGAAGCTGCACGACAGGATCACGTCTCCGTCGCCTGCCGCATGCTGGGCGTCCGCCGCCCACCGATGTTCCAGCGTGCCCTGGGCCGGCAGAAAGACCAGCGCCAGGCAGCCGGGTCCGCCGCCGAAGGCCCGGCCCAGCGCGACAAAGGATTCGCGCCAGCGCTGCACGCTGCCGAAGTTGGCAGACAGCGCCAGCGCCATGGCCGGCTCCATCCGCGTGCTGTCGTCTTGTTGCACAAGGGCGTTCATCGCCACACTCCTCATCGTCAACGCGGCAACAGCAAGGTCGCCAGCAGCCCGACGGCCGCGCAGGCGCCGAGCAGCGGCATCACGCCGACCTTGAAGCGAAACAGCGCCACGGCGGCGCCCAGCGCGATCAGGGCCGACAGCGCGTCGAAGCGCCCGCCAAAGCCCTGGGGCCACAGCACGTGGTAGCCGAAGAACAGCGCCAGGTTGAGGATCACGCCCACCACCGCGGCGGTGATGGCCGACAGCGGCGCGGTGAAGCCCAGCTTGCCGTGCGTGGCCTCCACCAGCGGCCCGCCGATGAGGATGAACAGGAAGGAAGGCAGGAAGGTGAAGAAGGTCACCACGCTGGCCGCCAGCGCGCCGCCCAGAAACAGCGCATCGGGCCCCAGCACCTGCTGCAGCCAGCCGCCGACGAAACCGACGAAGGCCACCACCATGATCAGCGGCCCCGGCGTGGTCTCGCCCAGCGCCAGCCCGTCGATCATCTGCGCGCCGCTGAGCCAGTGGTGCTGCTCCACCGCGCCCTGGTAGACGTACGGCAGCACCGCATAGGCGCCGCCAAAGGTGAGCAGCGCCGCCTTGGTGAAGAACCAGCCCATCTGCGTGAGCGTGCCCTGCCAGCCCTGCGTCGCCAGCAGCGCGCCCATCGCCAGCGCCCAGAGCCCCAGGCCGAAGGCGACGAGCCGGAGCAATCGGCCGCGCGAGAAGCGCGCATGCGTGGGCGTGGGCGTGTCGTCGTCGATCAGCGCGAGGCCATAGCGCTGTAGTCCGTTCGCATGGCCGCCGCCCAGCGCAAAAACCTGCGGCGCCCAGCGTGCGCCGAAATGCCCGACAAGGCCGGCCGCCAGCACGATGGCCGGAAAGGGCGTGTCGAAGAAGAAGATCGCCACGAAGGCCGCGGCCGCGATGCCCCACATCCAGCCGTTGCGCAGCGCGCGGCTGCCGATGCGATGCGCCGCATGCGCCACCAGCGCCGTCACCGCCGGCTTGATGCCATAGAAGATGCCGGCCACCAGCGGTACATCGCCAAAGCGCAGGTAGATCCAGGACAGCGCGATCAGGATGAAGAGCGAAGGCAGCACGAACAATGCGCCGGCCACGATGCCACCCCAGCTGCGATGCATCAGCCAGCCGATGTAGGTGGCCAGCTGCTGCGCCTCCGGCCCCGGCAGCACCATGCAGTAGTTGAGCGCGTGCAGGAAGCGCTTCTCGCTGATCCAGCGGCGGCGCTCCACCAGCTCGGTGTGCATGATCGCGATCTGCCCGGCCGGTCCGCCAAAGCTGATGAAGCCCAGCCTGAGCCAGAAGCGGAAGGCCTCGGCAAAGCTCACTGCCGCGGGTGCCTGCTCGCTTTTTTCGCTGCCGTCGGCTGGGGTCGTTGTGGTGGTGGTGTTCATGAAGGACGGCTCGCCAGTGCGGCCAGCCCGGTGTAAAGAGTGTCGAACAGGCTGCAAGCAGCGGCCAGCAGGGCATCGTCGTCGTCCGGATGCTGGGCCTGCAGTCCGCGCACCAGGGTCTCGATGCCGACGGCCTCGTCCACTGGGCTGCCGCCCACGTCGATGTAGTGCACCAGCTCGCCCAGGCGACGCAGCCCGGCGTCTTCGGCCAGGCCGAAGCTCATGGCCAGCACCTCGAAGCTGACCTTGCCGTCCACGTGCGTGAAGCGGGCGCCGTCGAAGTCGAAGCCCAGTGCGCGCTTGGGCGCCTTGGCCGGATCCTTGAGCCAGAGAAAGCGTGGCGCCTGGTCGATGAAGCGCTGGATCAGCCAGGCGCTGGCCAGCCGGTCGACCCAGGGGCGTTGCCGCGTGGCCCAGCTGCAGCCCTGGAAATCCTCGCGCCGCAGCCGCTCGATGCCGCGCACCTGCGCCGTTGCCGGCTCGCCGGGCGAGAAGCGGCGCTCCACCTCCAGGCGCAGTGCTTCCAATGAATCGGCCGCGGCGGCCGCGGCCTTGCCCCCAAAGAAGTCCAGCGCCTGGATGGACTGCAGCTGCTGGGCCAGCGTGCGCAGGGTCTTGCGCGTGTCCGGCTCGGCCGCCCTGGCAAGCGCCTTGCGCGCCTCCTTGATGGCTTGGGCCAGGTCGGCGTATTGCTCGGCGCGGTCGAACAGGGCCAGGAACTGCGCCTCCTGCGCCGCGTCGCGCGCCTTCACTTCCAGCATGTGGGCCTCGGCGCCGCCTTCGCGGATCGCCTGCTCGATGCGCCATAGCCATGGAGCTGTCGGCGCCTGCGCAGGCAGGATGTACACGCCATCGCGCAAGGTGGCGCAGCCGGTGGCCTTGAGCGAGCGCCAGATGCGCACCCGCAACCCGCTCGGCGAGGTGGGCAGGGAGGCGGTGAGGACCAGCCAGGAGTTCATGCAACAAGTATCACACTACGTGATGTTTGCTACAAGCACCCGTGACAAATACCACGATGTCCAGTCGGCCATTCGAATGTGAAATTCGACCATTTGACGGTCCCGGGCTTTGATGGCCGGGCCCGGCGGCCGGCCTAGCATCCGTCACCCTGCCGCTCCGGCCGGGCAACAAGAGCAAGTCCAAGAGGAGTTCGTGATGCGTAAAGTTGTACGAATCGCCGCCATCGGTGCCGCCACGGCGCTGCTTGCCGGCCTTGGGTGGGCCCAGCCCAGCACCATTCCGAACGGTCCGAGCGGCGAGAACAGCAGCCTCGCTTCGCTGCGAAGCTACGACCAATTGCTGAAGGCGCTGGAGAGCGCGGTGCACACCTCCGGAGGCGCCGCCACCCTGCACTACGCGCCGTACACCAGCAACACCGGCCGGAAGGTGCCCTACGTGGTGATCGGCAAGGGCCCGACCGCGGCGCTGATCATCGCGCAGCAGCACGGCGACGAGATGGAAACCAGCGACTCGGCCGTGAACCTGGTGCGCGACCTGGCCAACAACTCGCAAGCCTCGCAGGTGATCCGCAACTCGCTCACCGTGGTCGTGGTGCCGCGCGTGAATGTCGACGGCTTCGACGGCGAGAAGCCCGACGGCACGCCGCTCACCGATGCCAGCGGCAACACCGTGCCCTGGCGGCAGAACTACGACCCGCGCTTCACCGTCAACCCGCTGCCGGCCTTCTACACGCGCGGGCGCGGCTACGACATCAACCGCTACCACGCCTTCCGGCCCGAGTGCCCCTTCGACAATCCGAACTACCCGAACCTGACGACCGGCGTCACCAGTTGCGAAACCAAGGACATCGACAGCAAGGGCCCGTACCTGGTGTCCGAGGGCAACCCGGTGCCCGAGGCAAAGAACGTGCGCTGGCTCAACGACCAGTACAAGCCGGTGATGGCGCTGGACATGCACCACCAGGGCACGCGGGTGCATGACGGCCAGATGGTGACGGCCTCCACCCTCTATCCCACCGCGGTCGACACGGCCGTGCGCCTGCAAGCGGTGGACCCGACGGCGCTGGCCCGCTTCAACGCCGGCCAGACCATGGCCAAGCGGGTGGTCGTCGTCATTGCGCAGAAGCTGGCGCAGTACCCCTATGCCAACCTGAGCCGCTACCCCGGCGGCACCGAGCCCGGCATCTCGCGCAACGCCTATGGCCTGCTCGGCTCAGGCTCGGTGCTGCTGGAACTGCGCGGCGGCATCGCCACCAAGTCGGGCGGCTACATCCAGAAGATCGGCTACCACGCCTCCATGGCCATCCTGGACGAGTTGGCCAAGGACCCGACGCTGGGCGGCTTCAGCCCCGACCTGGCCGACGTGCTGGTGGTGCCCGCCAATGGCGTGCCGCCCAGCGGCGGCCAGGGCGAGACCGAGGAAGACGACCCGGATCACCTGGGCGGCTGAGGCGGCCACTCGCCATTCTTGCAGCCTGCTGCGCGCGCGCAACGCGAAGGCCCGCCCGATCGCGCACACTCGGGGCACAACTGTCCCGGGGGAGCCTTTGAAAGTCGCGTTGCGCTTCGTGCTGTTTGTTCTGGCCGCCTTGTTCGTGACGGCCGCCATTGCGATCGTGCTGATCGTCAAGTTGGTGCTCGCGCCGGCGCCCGGGGAGTGGTCGCAGCGGGTGAAGGCCGGGCCAATCGGCTTCGACGTCGGCGTGCCCACAGTGCTGCGCCTTGCCACCGCCTCCTGGTTCGCGCCACAGCTGACTGGCCATTCCTTCGACACCCGCTTCGGCACTTTGCGCTTCGGCTGGAGCCAGGCCAACCTGCTGGAGCTCGACTGCGCGCCCTGCAGCGTGGCGGTGCCGGCGTTGGGCGACAAGCCGGTGCAGGTCGAGCGCCTGCTGCTCACCGTGCGGCGCGATGTGGATTCGATGTTCGGCACGGTGCGTGCCATCCCGCTGGGCGCCACCAGCAGCGAGTTGCGCGGCCGATGGAGCGGCCGTCTCACGCAAAAGAACCTGCAGCTGTCCGCCGACATCGAGGACGCGCCGATCGGCCAGTGGTACCAGCTGCTGGTGCCGGCGCTGCCGGAACTGGCGCGCGCCCGCATCGGCGGCACAGCCTCGGTGCACGGCCAACTGAGCCTGCCCGAGGGCAGCTACAGCCTGCAGCCGCGCCTGGCCAAATTCACCGTGGACGGCCTGGGCGCCGAAGGCCTGATCGAGGCACGTGCCAGCAGTTGCGGCGCGCCCGCCCGGCTGGCCAGCGATGCCTGGCTGACGCGCGGCACGGTGGCGGCGCTGGACCCGGATTTCTTCCAGCATGCCGGCTATCAGCCCACCGGATTGGCACGCAGCGGCGGCGCCGGCAACGCGAGCGCGAGCGCGATCGCCAGTGCCGGCGCCAAGCCGGAAAAGGTCAGCGCCGCCCGCAGCGCGGCCGGTCCCGCGCCACAGGGCACGCTCGACGAACAGATGGTCCGCCTGCTGCTGCCGCCGATCCCACAGCCGGAGGCGCAGCGCCTGCGCGACCTGCTCTACGCGGCGGAACTGGACCGCACGCCCGGCAAGGCCCGCCTGCTGCAGGCCTACCTGGACATGGCGCCTTGGGGCGGCCAGCTGTGCGGGGCCGAGTCGGCGGCGCGCCGCTACTTCAAGCGCAGCGCCCGCTCGCTGGAGCCGGCCCAGGCGATCTGGATGGCCACCCTGCTGCGCGAGCCCGACACCCTGCTGGAGAAGTGGCGCGCCGAGGGCCAGATCGACAAGCCCAGGGCCCGCCACGTGGCCGAGGCGGTGCGCGAGATCTCCGCCGGCCAGCGCGTTGCGCTGCTGCGCAGCGTGGCCAACGCCCGCTTTGCGCCGCCGCCGGCGCCATGACGATGCACTTGCAGCACTTGGAGATCGAGGCCATCGAACGCGCCACCCTGGCCGCCGTGGCGCCGCAGTGGGTGGAAGCGCTGGACGATGAAAGCTGGCTGCTCCCCATGGACAGCGGCACCGTCGGCCGTGCCAAGAGCGCCGCGCCCTTGCGCCATGCGGCTCCTTCGATGGCGCCGGCCCGGCTGCTGGAGCGCATCGAGGCCCGCTATGCCGCCCGTGATCTGCCCACCATGCTGCGGCTGCCCGACGCACCCTGCTTCGACGACCTGCGCGCCGGCCTGGCGCAGCGCGGCTATCGGGGCACCAAGCCCACGCTGACGCAGATCGGCAGCACCCGTGCCATGCGTGCTGTCAGCCCCGGCATGCTGGCCGACGTCGATGCGGCACCGGATGCCGGTTGGGCCGGCGTCTTCCTCGGCCCCGGCTTCGACCCGATCGACGGCGCCAGCCGGGTGCAGGCGCTGACGCGGGCCAGCGGCAACCTGTACGCCAGCGTGCGCGAGAACGGGCTCACCCTGGCAGCCGGCGCCATGTCCTTCGGCCATGGCTGGGCCAGCGTGCACGGCATGCGCACCGACCACTCGGCACGCGGCCGCGGCCTGGCCGGGCGGGTGCTGGCAGGGCTGGCGCAGGTGGCGCTGGATCGCGGCTACGAACGCGTGTTCCTGCAGGTCGAGGCCGGCAATGCAGCCGCCCTGGCGCTGTACCGCCGCGCCGGCTTCCAGCCGGCCTGGGCCTACCGCTACTGGCAGCGCAGCGCACCGCCCTGAACTCGGCTGCCGCCCCAGCCTGGTGCGAAGGCGATGGCACATGTCTTGCGAAGCCGTCCGCATGGACGCAGCAGCAGCCACCACCAACACCATCGCGGTTGAAATCGTCGCGCTGACCAAGCAGTACGCGATCGACATCCCGGCCGCCGTCGACCAGATCGACCTGCGCATCGCCAGCGGCAGCTATTGCTGCCTGCTGGGTCCCTCGGGCTGCGGCAAGAGCACCACCTTGCGCATGATCGCCGGCCACGAGACGGTGACGCATGGCGACATCCTTCTGGAGAACCGCAACATCACCCGGCTGCCGGCGGCTGCCCGCGGCACCGCCATGATGTTCCAGAGCTTTGCCCTCTTCCCGCATCTCTCGGCCCTGGACAACGTGGCCTTCAGCCTGAAGATGAAGGGCGTGGCCAAGGCCGAACGGCACCGGCGCGCGGCCGAGCTGCTGGAGCGCGTGGCCATGGGTCACCTGGCGCAGCGCAAGCCGGGCGAGCTGTCGGGCGGCCAGCAGCAGCGCGTGGCGCTGGCGCGTGCCCTGATCACCGAGCCCAAGGTGCTGCTGCTGGACGAGCCGCTGTCGGCGCTCGACCCCTTCTTGCGCGTGCAGATGCGCGCCGAGCTGCGCCGCTGGCAGAAGGAACTGGGCCTGACCTTCATCCACGTCACCCACTCGCAGGAAGAGGCGATGGCGCTGGCCGACACCATGGTGGTGATGAACCATGGGCTGATCGAGCAGGTCGGCTCGCCGCACCAGGTCTACAACCACCCGGCCAGCGAGTTCGTGGCGCGCTTCATGGGCGGGCACAACGTGCTGCAAACGCCGGCCGGCCAGGTGGCGGTACGCAACGACCACATGAGGATCGTGCCTGCCACGGAGCCCGGCGACAGCGGCCTGCGAGCCACCATCACCGACCTTGAATACCAGGGCATCTATGTGCTCTTAGGCCTGGCACTTGCCGAGGCCCCACCTTCGCTCAAGTCGGTCTCGGTGCTGCTGCACGAGAGCCATTTCCTGGCGCGGCCCTTTGCACTGGGGCAGCAGGTGCTGCTGTCCTGGGAGGAGGCGCATGCCCGCCTGCTCGGCCCCGGCGCGCAGCGGCCGGCCATGCGGACGTCGCAACCACAAAAACCCCGACGAGACGAACTGGCGGCCATGGCGGCCTGAATCCCAGCGTGCATCGCGCGCGCACACCTTCACCCACCCCACCGAATCATCAACACCTGGAGACTCCATCCATGTCCGACGACGCCTTCGACACTTCTTCTTCCGGCATCCAGCGCCGCGCCCTGCTGCAAGGCACGGCCGGCATCCTGGCCACCGGCATCGCGCCCTTCGTGCATGCGCAGGAAAAGATCGTGCTGCGCTACCTGGGCACGGCGGTGAACCAGGACAAGGCCATTGCCGAGAAGTTCAAGGCCGACACCGGCATCGAGATCCAGTACGTGGCCGTCACCACCGACGACGTGACCAAGCGCGCCGTGACAGCGCCCAACAGCTTCGACCTGATCGACACCGAGTATTTCTCGCTCAAGAAGATCGTGCCCACCGGCAACCTGAAGGGCATCGACACCAGGAAGATCAAGAACGCCGGCAAGATCACGCCCCTGTTCACCCAGGGCGAGGTGGGCGGCCAGAAGGTGGGCGACCAGGGCACGGCGCCCAAGAAGGTGATCTTCCTGGAAGGCGAGAAGAGCAAGAAGTTCTCGGCCACGCCGACGCAGTACATGTCGCTCATTCCGACGGTGTACAACGCCGACACGCTGGGCATTCGGCCCGATCTGATCAAGCGCCCGATCGGCTCCTGGGCCGAGTTGCTCAACCCCGAGTTCAAGGGCAAGGCGGCGATTCTCAACATCCCCTCGATCGGCATCATGGACGCGGCGATGGTGGTGGAGGCCAAGGGCATCCACAAGTACGCCGACAAGGGCAACATGAGCAAGGCCGAGATCGACCTGACCATCAAGACCCTGATCGAGGCCAAGAAGGCCGGCCAGTTCCGCGCACTGTGGAAGGACTTCAACGAGTCGGTCAACCTGATGGCCTCGGGCGAGGTGGTGATCCAGTCGATGTGGTCGCCCGCCGTGACCGCCGTGCGCACCAAGGGCATCGCCTGCACATTCCAGCCGCTCAAGGAAGGCTATCGCGCCTGGGCCGCCGGCTTCGGCCTGCCGGCCACGCTGTCGGGCAGGAAGCTGGACGGCGCCTACGAATTCATCAACTGGTTCCTGGACGGCTGGGCCGGTGCCTACCTGAACCGCCAGGGCTACTACAGCGCCGTGCTGGACACCGCCAAGGCCAAGATGGAGGCCTACGAGTGGGCCTACTGGATGGAAGGCAAGCCCGCCGCCAAGGACATCAAGAGCCCGAACGGCGACTTGCTGGCCAAGGCCGGCGCGCTGCGCGACGGCGGCAGCTACGAGCAGCGCATGGGCGGCATCGCCTGCTGGAACGCGGTGATGGACGAGAACGAGTACATGGTGAAAAAGTGGAATGAATTTGTCGCGGCCTGACGCGAACACCGTCGCCGCGTGGTGGCAGGCGGCGCCGTTCGCGCTGGTGTTCCTTCTCTTCTTCCTGGTCCCGCTCGGGCTGATCGCCATGGTCAGCCTGTGGAACTTCAACGAGTACGAGCTGATTCCCGCGCTCACACTGCGCAACTACCTGAGCATCTTCGAGGGCTGCTCGCAGCTCACCGACAACGGCGACCTTTGCGTCACCTTGTCGACCTACCTCAGCACCCTCAAGTTCTGCCTGCTGGTGTGGGCCATCACGCTGGCGCTGGGCTTCACGGTGGCCTACTTCCTGGCCTTTCACGTGCGCTCGAGCACGGTGCAGACGGCGCTCTTCGTGCTGTGCACCGTCCCTTTCTGGACCTCCAACGTGATCCGCATGATCTCCTGGGTGCCGCTCCTGGGCCGCAACGGGCTGGTGAACCAGGGGCTGATGAGCGTAGGGCTGGTGAACGAGCCGGTGGAATGGCTGCTGTTCTCCGACTTCTCGGTGGTGCTGGCCTTCGTTCACCTCTACACCATGTTCATGATCGTACCGATCTTCAACTCGATGATGCGCATCGACCGTTCGCTGCTGGAGGCCGCCAGCGATGCCGGCGCCAGTGGCTGGCAGACGCTGTGGAACGTGATCGTTCCCCTGTGCAAGTCGGGCATCGTGATCGGCTCGATCTTCATCATCACCATCGTCATGGGCGACTTCGTCACCATCGGCGTGATGGGCGGGCAGCAGATCGCCTCGGTGGGCAAGATCATCCAGGTACAGACCTCCTACCTGCAGTTCCCGCTGGCAGCGGCCAATGCGGTGATCCTGCTGGCGGTGGTGCTGATGATCATCTGGGCGCTGACCCGCATGGTCGATATCCGCAAAGAGCTATGAGCGGCACCAGGGCCTACCACCTGCGCGACCCGCGCCCGGCCGGCTTCTGGCCCCTGGCCCTGGTCTTCGGCCTGTTCCTGCTCTTCCTCTACGGGCCGATGATCACCATCTTCGTGCTCAGCTTCCAGGGGCCCGAGGGCGGCCTCACCTTCCCGTTGCGCGGCGTCTCGCTGCACTGGTTCCACAAGCTGGCCGAGGGCCTGGGCACGGTGGACATCGGCGCGGCCTTTCGCCGCTCGCTGATGCTGGGCACGGTGGTGATGGCCTTCACCATCGTGCTGTCGGTGCTGGCGGGCCTGGCCTTTCGCAAGCGCCTGCGCGGCGGCGATGCCCTGTTCTACATCGCGGTGGCCAGCCTGATCATGCCGTCCATCATCGTCTCGCTGGGCATCGGGCTGCAGTTCCGGCTGCTCGACACCGGCGTGAAGGAACTGCTGGGCGCGCTGGGCGCCGAGGACCTTCTGGAAGGCTATGGCACGGCGCTGGGCCTCATGAGCTCGGCGCTGGGCGCGCACCTGACCTGGACCCTGCCCTTCGGCCTGCTCATCATGTTCGCGGTGTTCAACCGCTTCAACCCGGCCTTCGAGGAAGCGGCGCGCGACCTCGGCGCCACCCCGTGGCAGGGCTTCGCCCACGTGGTGCTGCCGCTGATCGGGCCATCCATCGTGGGCATCGGCATGTTCGGCTTCACCCTGAGCTGGGACGAGATCGCCCGCACCTCGCAAGCCATCGGCGACGTCAACACGCTGCCGCTGGAACTGCAGGGCCTGACTTCCACCGTGACCACGCCGGCCATCTACGCCTTGGGCACGGTGACCACCATCGTCTCGCTGCTGGTGATGGCCGCGGCCCTGGGCGCGGCGGCATGGCTCGGGCGGCGCGCCAGGTCGCGCGGCAAGGCCTGAACGATCGGCGGCGCGCGATGCCTTCGCTGCTGGTCATCAACCCCAACACCTCGAGTGCGGTCAGCGCGCTGCTGCAGTCGCACGTGCAGCAGACGATCGGCAAGGCGGCCGAGGTGCGCACCCTCACCGCGCGCTTCGGCGCCGCCTACATCGCTTCGGAAGCCAGCTATGCAGTGGCCCAGCACGCGGTGCTCGATGCCTGGGCCGTGGCGCTGAGCAAGGCCCCCAGGCCCGACGCGGTGCTGATCGGCTGCTTTGGCGATCCGGGCCTGTTTGCGTTGCGCGAAGGCGCGGGCGTGCCGGTGGGAAGCCTCGCGCAAGCTGCCTTTGCCGCCGGCGCCGCGCACGGCCGCTTTGCCGTCGTCACCGGGGGCGAGCGCTGGGGGCCCATGCTCTCGCGCCTGGCCGGCGCACTGGGCCATGGCCACACGCTGGCCGGCATCCACACGGTGGTGCCCAGCGGCGCCGAACTGGCGGCCGATCCGCAAGGCGCACGCCAGTTGTTGGCGCAGGCCTGCCAGGACGCGGCGCAGCGTTTCGATGCGCAAGCCGTTGTGCTGGGTGGCGCCGGATTGGCAGGCATTGCGGCCGACATCGAAGGCGCACTGGCGGTCCCGCTGATCGACAGCGTGCAGGCCGGCGCTCAGTGGGCGCTGCAGCGACTGCATCAGGCGCGTGACACCGTGGCGGGCCCGGACCGCTTCGGTGTCGCGTGGGAAAACCTGTCCTGGGAAATGGGCGCGCTGCCCTGAATCCACAAGGCCCGCGCGGTCGGGCCAACGGTGCCACCATCGCGCTCATGACCAGCGCACACCACCCCTCTCATGTGACGCTTCCCGCCCTGGCACGGCCGCGCGGCATCGACCGCATCGTGGCGGGCGTGTCCACCAGCGACGGCGACGGCGTGAAGCTCACACGCGTGCTGCAGCAGACCCTGCAGCAGCGCCTGGACCCATTCCTGATGCTGGACGCCTTCGGCAGCGACAACCCGGGCGACTACATCGGAGGCTTTCCCAACCATCCGCACCGCGGCTTCGAGACCGTGACCTACATGATCGCCGGCCGCATGCGGCATCGCGACAGCGCCGGCCACGAAGGCCTGCTGGAAAACGGCGGCGTGCAATGGATGACCGCGGGACGCGGGCTGGTGCACAGCGAATTGCCGGAGCAGGATCACGGCCGCATGGAAGGCTTTCAGCTCTGGCTCAACCTGCCGGCCAAGGACAAGATGCGCGAGCCTTGGTATCGCGACATCCAGAGCGCCGAAATCCCCGAATACATCGGCGAAAGCGGCGTGCAGGTGCGCGTGATCGCCGGCATCAGCAACGGCGTGCAAGGCGCGGTGCAGCGTGAACACACCGAGCCGCTGTACCTGGACATCCAGCTGCCGCCCGGCAGCGAATTTGCAGAGGCGCTGCCGCCACAGCACAACGCGCTGATCTACGTGTTTCGCGAATCGATCTTCATCGGCAGCAGCGAGGTGCCGACCAAGCGCATGGCGATCCTGGCCAACGAAGCCGACAGCGATGGCGTTCGGCTGCGCGCCCCGCGCACCAACCACAGTCCGGCGCGCGTGCTGCTCATTGCCGGCAAGCCGCTGCGCGAGCCGATCGCGCAATACGGCCCTTTCGTCATGAACACGCGCGACCAGGTGGTACAGGCCGTGCACGACTTCCAGAGCGGCAAGCTGGGCTGAATCCGACATTCGATTTCTTCTTGCGGCGCAGGCCTACCGCGCATTGCGCCATCGCCCCATCGCGAAGCGGCGCGGGCCGCCATAGATTGGCCGAATGACCTCCGTCCGCAAGGGCCAGGCGCCGGCCCCGCTAGAACGCGCCGCCTTTCACGAACGCTTCATGGGCGCCTTTCGCGATCCGGCCTTCAAGCGCGAATCCGACGCGTTGTCGCGCATCGCGTTGATCGCCTGGGAGGCCTATCAGGAAGGCCGCAAGGCGCCGCTGACGCAAGCGGCCGGGCCAGGCTATGCCGACCCGAGCTACGAGCTTTCCGTCGAGTGGCTGCAGACCAAGGCACGCATCGACCAGGCGCAAGCCGCCTGGAAGGATCCGGCCACGCCTTCGCGCGTACTGCTCGTCAACGGCTCCCCGCGCAACGACGGCAGCTGCCCGGGCGAGATCTCCAAGACCTACCGGCTGCTGCAACTGGCGCGCGAGCAGATCGAGGCGGCGCAGATCCACGCCGACGTGCTGGACCTGAGCCTGCTCACTTCCGGCTACAACCTGCACATCCATCCCTGCAAGGGCTGCGTGTCGACCGCCATGCCGCTGTGCCACTGGCCCTGCAGCTGCTATCCCAATCATGCGCTGGGACAGACCGGCGACTGGATGGCCGAGATCTACGAGCGCTGGGTGGCGGCCCACGGCGTCATCGTCTTCACGCCCAGCCATTGGTACCAGGCCACCAGCGCGCTCAAGCTCATGGTGGATCGGCTGGTGTGCGCCGACGGCGGCAACCCCGATCCCACCTCGACGCATGGCAAACGGCCGGCGGAAGCCAAGGCATTGGAGGAAAAGGGCTGGCCCTATCCCAAGCACCTGGCGGGCCGCGTCTATGGCGTGGTGGTGCACGGCGACGTGGGCGGCGTCGAGAGCCTGCGCCGCAACCTGTGCGACTGGCTGGACTGGATGGGCCTCATCGATGCCGGCGACCAGGCGCGGCTGGACCGCTACATCGGCTACTACCGACCCTATGCCAGCAGCCACGAGGAACTCGATCGCGACGAAGGCGTGCAGGAAGAAGTGCGCAACGTGGCGCGTGCCGTCGCGCATGCCGTGGCGCTGCTGCGCGCCGGGCGCCTGCCCGAACCCGGCGATGGCCTCTCGGCCCCCAGGCCGAAATGAGCTCGAAGCCGGCCGCAGCCGCCTTCATCCTTCTTTACGCAATTCCATCGATCGGCTCACAGTTCGTATACGCGCGCGGACCACACTTTCCTTCACCTGCTGCCCGTTGGCGGCGGATTTCCAAGGAAAGGAAGCCTTTCATGATGATCTCCAGGAAGACTCGACAAATCGTGTGGACCGGCCTGCTGGCCAGCGCGGCCTTTGCCGCTTCGGCCCAGACGCCGCCACCTGCACCGGCCGCCGGCGCGCCCGATACGGCACCCCGCATGGAGCAGCGGCACGGCGGCGATCCGGCCAAGCGCTTCGAGCAGATGCAGCAAAGGCGCGCGCAGCACCTGGCGGCCCTGAAGGAAAAGCTCAAGCTCGATGGGTCACAGGAATCGGCCTGGGGCAGCTTTGCCGCGGCCCAGCAGCCTGCCGCACGTCCCATGCAGCGCCCCAGCCGCGAAGAACTGGCGAAGATGACCACGCCGCAGCGCCTGGACCTCATGCAACAACGCCGGGCCGAGCGCACGGCCGCCTTTTCCAAGCGTGCTGACGCCACGCGCGGCTTCTATGCTGCGCTGAAACCGGAGCAGCAAAAGACCTTCGACGCCGAGACCCTGCGCTTCGGCCCGCATGGCGAGCGCCACCATGGGCCGCACGGCCACCAGGCACCAGCCAAGAGCTGACCCGCCGGCCCGCGCCGTACAGAAGAAAGCCCGCGATTGCGGGCTTTTGTTCGTTGCGGAACAAATGCAGCGCTTTGCGCCGTCAGTCAGGCGTAGCGACCTTGCCGTCCGGGTTGGTCGGCACGGTGGAGCGTTCGCCCGTCTCGCCGAAACGCGGCCTGGACGCGAACAGCCCCTGGCGCACATCGGCGCGCGAGGCCTCGACACTGGGCAGCGTCTGCATGTTGGGCTGATTGTTGGTCATGGTGCTGGCTTCGCCAGCCGCGGACGGCACCGGCGTGTTCGCCGTATTGCGAACCGCGGCGCGTGCCTCGGCGCGAACTTCCTCGCGCGAGTTGGCCATCTGCCCGGTGTCGACCGGCTTCTCCGGCTTCTGTGCCAGCGCAGCACCACCGCCCAAGGACAGCACCAGTGCCACCATCAGGCTCGTCTTGCGTGAATCCAATTTCATGGCGGTCTCCTTGCGTCGTGATGACGCGTGAAATCCATGCTACGAAGGCCCCTGCGCATGGGCTGTAAGAGGGCCCAGCTTTACCTGTAGGAACGCGCCACGGTTGCGCGCAGGTCACGTCTTTGAAACTCGGTGCCCGTCCTACAGGCACGGCGGCGGGGCAGCACTACAACTGTCAAAGTGCAGATCCCAAGCGCATCCGCCCTGCCCGCCATGCAAGCCTCGCCTGTCTCCCTGAAGGTGATGACGGTGAACACGCACAAGGGCTTCACCGCGTTGAATCGCCGTTTCATCCTGCACGAGTTGCGCGATGCGGTGCGAACAGTGGGCGCCGACCTGGTTTTTCTGCAGGAGGTGCTGGGCACGCATTCGCGCCACTCGCGCAAGATCGAGAACTGGCCGCAGGCGCCGCACTATGAATTTCTGGCCGACACCATGTGGCCGCAGTTTGCCTATGGCCGCAATGCGGTCTATCCGCGCGGCCATCATGGCAACGCGCTCTTGTCGAAGTTTCCGATCGTGCACTATCGCAATCACGACGTGTCGCTGAACGGCGTGGAAAAGCGCGGCCTGCTGCACTGCGTGCTGCGCCTGCCGGGTCGCACGGTGGACGTGCATGCCATCTGCGCGCACCTGGGCTTGTCGGAGATCCAGCGCGAGCAGCAGCTCGATCTCCTGTGCCGCATCGTGCGCGACGAGGTACCGGCGCAAGCACCGCTGATCGTGGCCGGCGACTTCAACGACTGGCGCGGCCGCGCCCACCAGCTGCTGGCTGAAGGCGCGGCACTGCACGAGGTATTCGTGCGGGCCCACGGCCGCGCCGCGCGGACCTTTCCGGCCCGCTTTCCGGTGCTGCCGCTGGACCGCATCTACGTTCGCAATGCCGGCGTGCATGCGCCGGTGGTGCTGCCGCGCAAACCCTGGTCGCATCTGTCGGACCACACGCCACTGGTGGCGGAGATCGAGTTATGAACGGTTCAAGCCGCCAGCGCTGGGTGCCGGGCAACCGGGTCGAGCTGCTCGAAAACGGCGAGCAGTTCTTTCCCCGTTTGGTCGAGTGCATCGCCCAGGCCCGGCGCGAAGTGATCATCGAGACCTTCATCCTGCTGGAGGACCCGGTGGGCGAACAGTTGCGTCAGGTGCTGATCGAGGCGGCGCAGCGCGGCGTGCGGGTCGACATCATGGTGGATGGCTTCGGCTCGCCCGACCTGTCAGCCGACTATGTGCTGTCGCTGACCCGGGCCGGCGTCAAGCTGCGCGTGTTCGACCCGGGCACGCGCCTGATGGGCCAGCGCCTGAACCTGATCCGGCGCATGCATCGCAAGATCGTGGTGATCGACGGCGAGCGCGCCTTTGTCGGCGGCATCAATTTCTCGGCCGACCAGCTGCAAAGCTTCGGGCCCATGGCCAAGCAGGACTATGCGGTGGAAGTGGTCGGGCCGGTGGTGACGCAGATTCATCGCTTCGTGCTGCGCGCCATTGCCGTAGGTGCCAAGGCGCCGGCCTGGTTTCGCCGGCGCGTGCGCGCGGCCGAACCGGCAGCGATCGCGCCGGCCGGCGGCGCTGACGTGATGTTCGTGTCGCGTGACAACCGGCGCCATCCCGAAGACATCGAACGCCATTACCGGGCCGCCATCCGCAGCGCGCGCCAGCGCATCGTGATCGCCAACGCCTATTTCTTCCCTGGCTATCGCCTGATCAAGGAAATGCGGCGCGCAGCCCGGCGCGGGGTCGACGTGCGGCTGATCCTGCAGGGCATGCCCGACATGCCGATCGTGAAGACCGCCGCCAGCATGCTCTATCACCATCTGCTGCATGCGGGCGTGCAGATCTACGAATACTGCGATCGGCCGCTGCACGGCAAGGTGGCGCTGGTGGACGGCCGGTGGAGCACGGTGGGCTCCAGCAACCTCGACCCGCTGAGCCTGTCGCTGAATCTGGAAGCCAACGTGATCGTGCGCGACGAAGGCTTCAACCGCGTGTTGGCCGAGCGGCTGGATCAGCTGGTGCGCGATGCCTGCAAGAAGATCGACCCGGCCGATCTGTCGGAATGGAGTGGCTGGCGGCTGGTGCGCAGCTTCTTCATCTTTCACTTCCTGCGCTGGTATCCGCGCTGGGCCGGCTGGCTGCCGCGCCACGCGCCGCGGCTGCTGCCGGCCGAGACGCTGGTGAGCCAGGACAAGGACCAGGCGACAGGCCCAGCTGCCCCTGGAACGCAGACACCATGACCGCCAGCGCTCATCCCCTGACCCAGCGCCCCTGGTGGCCGGTGGCCAAGCGGATGGCGGCGCTGCTTTTCTTTGTCTGCGTCGCCGCCCTGCTGCTGCACCAGGCCCGCAGCATCGACTGGCAGGAGGTGTTGCAAGCCATCCGCGAGCTGCCGCTGCCCACTTTGCTGACGGCAGCCGCCCTGGCTGCCTGCAGCCACCTGCTGTACAGCAGCTACGACCTGCTGGGGCGGCACCTCACCGGCCACTCGCTGGGGACGCGAACGGTGATGGGCGTCACCTTCATCAGCTATGCCTTCAACCTGAACCTGGGCTCCACGGTAGGCGGAGTCGCCTTTCGCTTCCGCCTCTATTCGCGCCTGGGCCTGGCGACCGGCACCATTACCCGCATCCTGGGTATCAGCCTGATCACCAACTGGGCCGGCTACCTGGTGGCGGCCGGCATCGCCTTCTGCTTCTGGCCGCCGGCCCTGCCGCCGGACTGGAAGCTCAGCGGCGAGGGCCTGCGCATCGTCGGCGCCGCCGCCTTGCTGGCGGCCGCCGGCTACGTGCTGTTCTGCATCTGGGCACATGGCCGCAGCTGGTCGGTGCGCGGCCACAAGATCGAGCCACCCGGGCCGGGCATGGCGGTGCTGCAGCTCGCCATGTCCTGCACCAACTGGTCGCTGATCGGCGGCGTGCTGTGGGTACTGCTGCAGGGCAAGGTGGGCTATCTGCATGTGCTGGCGGTGCTGCTGAGCTCGGCATTGGCCGGGTTGATCGTGCGCGTCCCGGCCGGCCTGGGCGTGCTGGAGGCGGTGTTCGTCGCCCTGCTCGCCTACCGCGTGCCGCAAGGACAGCTGCTGGCCACCTTGCTGGCCTACCGCGGCATCTACTACCTGCTGCCGCTGATGCTGGCCACCATCGCCTACGCCATCACTGAAATGCGGGCGCGGCGCCTGCGGCCGCCTTCGTCCGCCAAGCGGCGGCAAAAGGGCTACGTGTAACGCCCTTTACCTGGGACTTGGCTTGAATGCTGCAGTGCAGCAAAATGGGTCATGACCTCTCGCTACTTCAACCCCATCGCACTCTGGGCCGACGTCGTCGCCAAGACCGGCGACATGCTCCTGTCTTCCAGCACCGTGGTGCAGATCCGTACCGACCGCATGCTGCGCAGTGGCATGAACCCCAGCGAGGCCGATATCCACGAATTCGGGCTGATGAACCATGAAAAGGTGGCAGCCGTCAGCGAATCCGGCACCGCCATGGTGAGCCAGTTGCATGCCACCCAGTTTGCGCTGACCCACCGCGTGGTGCGCCAGTCGCTGCAGGCGGTAGAAGCGCTGGCCGCCCTGATGGTGAGCGTTTCGCCTGCGCAGGCCGCGGCGCAGGCGCAGCGGCTGCTGAAAGCCAGCAACCGGACGGCGGCCACCGCCAGCCAACTGTCGAGCGCGGCCGCGCGCATTGCCCAGCGCGGGCTGCGGCCGATCTACACGCGCGCAACCTCCAACGCCAGCCGCCTCGTCAAGGCGCAGGCACCAGCCGCAGCAAGGTGATTTCCGAAGGGGCGCCAAAGCGCTTGGGTGGTCCCCAGTAGCCAGTGCCCCGGCTGACGTAGATCCACATGTCGTGCAGCCGGTGCAGGCCGGCGGTGAAAGGTTGCTGCAAGGGCACGAAGAGGTTCCAGGGAAAGAACTGGCCGCCATGGGTGTGGCCGGAGATCTGCAGCTGGTAGCCCGCCTGCGCCGCCGCAATGGCGCTGCGCGGCTGGTGCGCCAGCAAGAGGCGCGTGTGCACCTGCGGCGGGGCGTCGCGCACTGCGCCTTCCGGGTCGCTGGCATGGCTGGCGTCGAAATGGCCCGCCGTGTAGTCGGTGACGCCGGCCACCACCAGCGCGCTGTCGTTCACTTCCTCGTCGGTCTGCGCGCCGTAGACGTTGCGGGTCTGCAGCACTACATGCTCGTTCAGGAGCACCTTCAGGCCCAGGCGGCGCAGCTCGTCGATCCAGTCGTGCGCGCCCACGTAGTACTCGTGATTGCCGGTCACCACGAAGGTGCCGTGCCGGGTCTTCAGGCGCGCCAGCGGCGCCACGTGGGTGCGCAGCTCGCTCACCGAGCCGTCGACCAGGTCGCCGGTGATGGCCACCATGTCCGCACCCAGCCGGTTCACCGCATTCACGATGCGTTCGATGTAGCGCACCCGGATCGTCGGCCCGACGTGGATGTCGCTCAGCTGTGCAATGGTGAAGCCGTCCAGCTGGCTGGGCAGTTGGGCAATCGGAATATCCACCCGCCGCACGCTGGCGGTGCGCCGGGCATTGAAAAAGCCCACCAGGGTCACCAGCGTGGCCAGGCCAGGCACCGCCAGCGCGCTCAGCGTGCGCCAGGCCTGGGCGTCGGCGACCGATGCCAACCAGCCGCCAAGCAGCAGCAGGTCGCGCAGCAGGGTCAGCACCAAGAGGGACGAGAACCAGCCCATGCTGACCAGCCCGGTCCATTTCAGCCAATTGGGCGCTTGCCAGCGCCGGCGCGACAGGAAAGGCAAAGGAATGCTCAGCGCCGACACCAGGAGCAGAAGGCCAAAAGCCGGCCAGGCCGGCGTGACGTCGGCCAGTGCCGGCAGCAAGCGCACGGCGATCAGCGCATGCAGCAAGGCAATGAGAGTGGTGAGCGGACAAAGCGCCATTGCGGTGAGTATGCTGCAGCGCAGCAATGATTGCTTGCCAGGCCCTTGGCGAGCCGCGGCAGCTGGAGGCCTGGGGTCCCCTTCAGATGTCTATTGCAGCGCCGCCTGAGCCGCCGGAGGGGCGCTCAGGTTCGACGGCCAGACAAAGACGGCCCTGGCGGCGCTGCCATGCACCACGTTCATCGGCTGGATCAGGGTCAGGCCATCCAGTGTGGCTTCTACCGTGTAGCTGCCGGGCGCCAGGCGGGCCAGCAGATGCGGCGCGTCTGCCATCACTTCCAGCACCTGGTAGCCGTTGTAGGCATCGCGCACCCGCAACTTGACGCCGGTCACCCGGTTTCGGCCATCGCCGGGCCGGTTCATGGAGAACTGGAAGCTGGCCGCCCAGCGCGGCGCCACTGTTTCCATGAAGGCGGCCTCCGCCTGGCCGCTGCCACCGCACATGTACTCGATGCCCTGGGGCGCCATTCGGATCGGCGGATTGCCGGTCACGGCTGCGTGGCCGGGGGCCAGGCAGCTGCCAAGTACCAAGGCCAGCCCCAGGGGGCGCAACGACAAGGCAGTGGTTTTCATCATCTGGACTCGCTATCTCTTCTTCAATCAGGGAGGGCTCCACCTGTCAAAGCAAGACTGATGCGCGCTTCTCCCCTTCCCGGATCCACCTGGTCTGGCCGACTGATCGGAGGCAGAACAAGGGCCACCGTTTGTATCGCTCGGGAAACGTTTCTTCGAGAGGACAAACCCGTTGCGGTGCGCGGACGGGCGGTACTGGATATCCAGTGGTCCGCTTTTTCCAGGCCTACGCGGCCTTCCGGGCACGAGGATGGTGTTGGGCTTTTTCCAAGGTGAACAAAACTGTCCACGTGGCGCGTCTGTTCTTGCTATCTCTTCTTATTCTTCTATTTCAAATTAGTAGTAGTAGTAAGGGACGCACCTTTCTGTGGAAATCCGTCTTTTTTCCTTCTGCATCAAGCACTTGCCTGCACTCGACCACTGTGCGCAGCCCTGCTTCGCAACTGCGCCGCAAAAAGGAACAAGATTCGCCGATGCCATCGCCCTGTGGACAACGGCCTGCTTGTGCCGGAACTGTCCCCAGACTTGTGCTTTGACAGGGCGAAGCGGAATCGTTAAAGGCGCTTTTCGGGTCGAAAAATCAACTGCCCAACAATTGAGCAGATTGTTCTTTGTCCTTGTAAATCAACAACTTGGAAGCGCCTTACACAGTAGTCCTGGAGTTGTTCACAGACTTGCCCAAGATTTGTGGGGAGAAGCTGGGTGGCAAAAAAAAACGCCACCCGAAGGTGGCGTTCTGGTTGGCGAAGGCGAGCAACCTTCGTCGAAGGGCCGGAACTCAGGCGGCCGGCAGGATCACCTTGTCGCAAACGTGAACGACACCGTTGGTGTTGAGCACGTCGGCCTGCGTGAGGTTGCAGACGCGGCCGCGCACGTCGATCACCTGGAAGCTGGCGTTGACCCGGATGGTCGAGCCTTGCACGGTGGCGACGGCTGCGTCGGTCTGGAACTCCTTCTTGAACTTGCGCGCAGGCACCATGTGGCAGGTCATGATCCTTCGGCACAGCGCAGCGTCGGCCAGGAAGACCTGCAGCGTGATGTTGAGTTCGATGAACACCGCAGTGAACGCTGCGTCGGTCGGGCAGAAGAAGGTGACGGGGCCGGGCTGCTTGAGCGTTTCGGTAAGACCCGCCGCAGCGATCGCCTGCACGCAGATGTCGACCTGCGGCGTTTCGTCACAGGTCACCACGATGTCCTTGTTGGCCGGCAGCATCACACGATCGATCGTATGGAGCGCGCCGTTCAGTGCCACCGAGTCGGTGCCAACGAGCGTACAGACGCGATTTCGGCCGTCCGTGGCCTTGAAGACATTGTTCTCCTTGTCGATCTTGAAGAAGCCGCCCCCGATGGGCTCGATGGCATGGCCTTCGACGATGGCCTCGGTGAACTGCACCTTGCCCAGGATGTGGAACCGCAGGATCACGGTCAGCGTCGCCTTGTCGGCAAAGACCTGGTCCTTGCTTCGCCCCGTTTCGCCCAGGAACGCGGTGAAGCCGTCATTGGTGAACGCGAACACGGTGTTGGTGCCCGAGGCCTCGAGCGTTCCGCGCAGGCCGCAGGCATTGACCGCCTCGACGAACACGCTGAGTTCCGGCTTGGATTCAGCGAGGTTCATGAGGTTCTTGCGCTCGTCCAGCTGGGTGCCAATGGTTTCATCGTCACTCCCTCCGCCGCAACCGGGCAGGAAAAGGGATCCGCCGAGTGCGGCGGCTCCGTAGGTGATGAGTTGGCGGCGGCGGTTCGGAAAGTTCGACATGGCAAGGCTCCTCAAGTTGTTGAACACGTGGGAGCAAGCATGGCCAGCGCTGTGCGTGGCCGTCGCAAGTGACATTCGCACAGGAAAGTAGGACATGGCTACAAGCGCATGCCAGCGCGTGTAGGCGCCGGCTGATACGCCAGCGCGCAGTTTTCACTTATAGGAGCTTCTCAGCGCAGGCTTTTTCGGCTGAAGAATTTCTCTGCCTCTCAAGCAAATCTGGCTCTGCCACTTTGCTTGATCCTCCGCGGGGCTCAGAAAGAGAACAGCGACCACTTGGGTCGCTGTCAGGTCCTCGCTATTTCAGTTCGAAGCGGCAAAGCGATGCGCGCGTCGACAGTAAGAACAACTAGACGTCGATATTCGCCGCCCGCAGCGCGTTCTGCTCGATGAACTCGCGGCGCGGCTCCACCTCGTCGCCCATCAGCATGGTGAACACGCGGTCGGCCTCGATGGCGTCGTCGATCTGGACGCGAAGCAGGCGGCGCACGTTCGGGTCCATGGTGGTTTCCCACAGCTGCTCGGGGTTCATCTCGCCCAAGCCCTTGTAGCGCTGGCGCGCGGTGGCATGTTCGGCCTGGCCGATCAGCCAGCGCATGGCGGTGCGGAAATCGCTCACCTTCTCTTCCTTGGCCTTGTCGCCTTCGCCGCGGCGCACCGTGGCGTCGTCGCCCAGCAGGTTGCGGAAGGTGTTGGCGGCTTCGGCCAGCGCGGCGTAGTCGGCGCCGTGCACGAAGTCCTGCGTCAGCACGCTGCTCTTGATGTTGCCGTGGTGGCGGCGGCTGATGCGCAGCAGCGGCTTGTCGGTGCGGGCGTCGAACTCGCTCGCCACTTCCGCCGGCACGCCGGTGGTGTTGAGCTCGCGCAGCTTGGCTTGCAGCGCCACTGCCGAGGCTTCGGCCGCGGCGGTGGTGTCCAGATCCAGCGCCACGCCGTCGGCAATGGCGCGCAGCGCTTCGGCGTCCATGAAATTGCCCAGGCGGGAAATCACCGCTTCGGCCAACTGGTGCTTGCGCGCCAGCTCGCCCAGGGTGTCGCCGCTGATCAGCGCGGGCTTGTCGCCACCGGTGGCAACGCTGGCGTCCTTGAGCGCGACTTTCAGCAGAAAGGCGTCGAGCGCAGACGCATCCTTCAGGTACTGCTCCTCCTTGCCCACCTTCACCTTGTAGAGCGGCGGCTGCGCGATGTAGATGTGACCGCGCTCCACCAACTCGGGCATCTGGCGGTAGAAGAAGGTCAAGAGCAGCGTGCGGATGTGCGCGCCGTCCACGTCGGCGTCGGTCATGATGATGATGCGGTGGTAGCGCAGCTTGCTCACGTCGAAGTCGTCCGAACCGCCCGCGCCGCTGTCGCCGGCCCGGCCGATGCCGGTGCCCAGGGCGGTGATCATGGTCAGGATTTCGTTGCTGGTGAGAAGCTTCTCGTAGCGCGCCTTTTCCACATTCAGAATCTTGCCGCGCAGCGGCAGGATGGCCTGGAACTTCCGGTCGCGGCCCTGCTTAGCCGAGCCGCCGGCGGAGTCGCCCTCCACCAGGTAGACCTCGCACAGCGCCGGGTCCTTTTCCTGGCAGTCGGCCAGCTTGCCCGGCAGGCCCATGCCGTCGAGCACGCCCTTGCGGCGCGTCATATCGCGGGCCTTGCGCGCGGCTTCGCGGGCACGGGCGGCCTCGACGATCTTGCCGCAGATGATCTTGGCGTCGGCCGGGCGTTCCTGCAGGTAGTCCGACAGCAACCGGCCGACGATGTCCTCGACCGGCGCGCGCACCTCGCTGGAGACCAGCTTGTCCTTGGTCTGGCTGGAGAACTTGGGCTCGGGCACCTTCACGCTCAGCACGCAGCACAGGCCCTCGCGCATGTCGTCGCCGGTGACTTCGACCTTGGCCTTCTTGGCGAAGTCGTTCTCTTCGATGTATTTGTTGATGACGCGCGTCATGGCCGCGCGCAGTCCGGTCAGGTGGGTGCCGCCGTCACGCTGCGGGATGTTGTTGGTGAAGCACAGCACCTGCTCGTTGTAGCCGCTGTTCCACTGCATCGACACTTCGACGCCGATGTGGGTGCCCGGAATGCCACCGTAGGTCTCGGCCGGCTTTTCGCCTGCGGCGTAGAACGGCGTGGGGTGCAGGACCTGCTTGCCCTTGTTGATGAACTCGACGAAGCCCTGCACGCCGCCGGCGCCGGAGAAGTCGTCTTCCTTGCCGCTGCGCTCGTCGACCAGGCGAATGCGCACGCCGTTGTTCAGGAACGAGAGCTCGCGCAGGCGCTTGGAGAGGATCTCGTAGTGGAAATCGCTGTTCTCCTTGAAGATCTCGGTGTCGGGCAGGAAGTGCACCTCGGTGCCGCGCTTCTCGGTGGCGCCGGTGATCTTCATCGGCGAGACCTCGACGCCGCTCACCGTCTCGACGATGCGGTTCTGCACGAAGCCGCGGCTGAACTCGAGCGAATGCACCTTGCCTTCGCGGCGCACCGTCAGGCGCAGCATCTTCGACAGCGCGTTCACGCAACTCACGCCCACGCCGTGCAGGCCGCCCGAGACCTTGTAGCTGTTCTGGTTGAACTTGCCGCCGGCGTGCAGTTCGGTCAGCGCGATTTCGGCGGCACTGCGCTTGGGCTCGTGCTTGTCGTCCATCTTCACGCCGGTCGGGATGCCGCGGCCGTTGTCCACCACCGAGACCGAGTTGTCGGTGTGGATTGTGACGACGATGTCGTCGCAAAAACCCGCCAGCGCCTCGTCGATGGAGTTGTCCACCACTTCGAACACCAGATGATGCAGGCCGGTGCCGTCAGAGGTGTCGCCGATGTACATGCCGGGGCGCTTGCGCACCGCTTCCAGACCTTCGAGGATGGTGATCGAGCCTTCGCCATAGCTGTCGGCCGAAGGCGGCGTGATTTCCACGGGAATGGCGCTTTCGATATCAGCCTCGTAGACCGGCTCGGTGTGCGGCACATCGGGCTTGATTTCTTCGCTGCTCATCAATCTTTCCTCTAACTCTCTGGGCACCCTGGGAGGTGCCGACATTCATCACTTCACTTGCAAAAATCAACTCGCGGCCGGCTGCGACGGGCCGCGGGCATGGCGCCAACGCCGGGGCGATGGGCTTAGATCCGCATGGGCATCACGACGTACTTGAACGTGCTGTTCTCGGGGATCGTCACGAGTGCGGAACTGTTGGAATCGGCCAGCTCGATGCGCACCATGTCCTGGCTCATGTTGGCCAGGGCCTCGATCAGGTAGCTCACGTTGAAGCCGATCTCGATGGCATCGCCGCCGTAGTCGATGTCGAGCTCGTCCTGCGCCTCTTCCTGCTCGGCATTGTTGGAGGCGATGCGCAAGGTGCCCGGCTCGATGTTCAGCCGCACGCCCTTGAACTTCTCGGACGTCAGGATGGCGGTGCGCTGCAGGCTGGCCAGCAGCGGCGCGCGGCCCAATGTCACGCTGTTCTTGTGGCCCTTGGGAATCACGCGGTTGTAGTCGGGGAACTTGCCCTCGACCAGCTTGGTGACGAACTCCATGCCGCCGAAGCTGAACTTGGCCTGGTTGTTCGCAAACTGCATCTCGATCGCGCCTTCGGCGTCGGACAGGAGGCGCTGCATCTCCAGCACCGTCTTGCGCGGCAGGATCACTTCCTGGCGCGGCACTTCCACGTCCAGCATGGCGGAGGCAAAGGCCAGGCGGTGGCCATCGGTGGCCACCAGGCTCAACTGCTTGCCTTCGGCCACGAACAGGATGCCGTTCAGGTAGTAGCGGATGTCGTGCACCGCCATGGCGAAGGACACTTGGCTCAGCAGGTCCTTCAGGGTTTTTTGCGGCACGCTGAAAGCGGGGCCGAAGTTGGCCGATTCCTGCACCAACGGGAAGTCTTCCGCCGGCAGGCTCTGCAGGGTGAAGCGGCTCTTGCCGCCCTTGAGCACCAGCTTGTTCTGGCTGGATTCGAGGCTGACGGTCTGATCCGCCGGCATGGTGCGCAGGATGTCGACCAGCTTGCGTGCGCCGACCGTGGTGGTGAAGGCGCCTTCGTCGCCGCCCAGCTCGGCGCTGGTGCGGATCTGGATTTCCAGGTCGCTGGTGGTGAGCTGGATCTGGCCACCGGCCTTGCGGATCAGCACATTGGCCAGGATCGGCAGCGTGTGCCGACGCTCGACGATCCCTGCCACCGACTGCAGTGCGGCCAGGACTTTGTCTTGAGTTGCCTTCAGGACGATCATGTGTCTACCTCTTCTCTTCCTTCTTTGTTCGATTCAGTGCCACGGCCCAGCGCCGCCGCCTGCGAGGGTACCTAACGAGCCTAACCCTTTCGTGAAACACCGCGGAACCGGCTTTGCCGGGCCGCTGGTGTTGCCCCCTTGAGGGGGGATCCGAAGCGACACGAAGTGCGCGCAGATTCGGGGGTGGGCTTGCGTCATCCCTTGAGCGTCTGCTCGAGCACGTGCAGCTGCTGGTTGAGTTCGGTCAGCTGCTGGCGCTCGCCGGAAATCTTGCGCACCGCGTGCAGCACGGTGGTGTGGTCGCGCCCGCCAAAGAGCTCGCCGATCTCGGGCAGGCTCTTTTGCGTGAGTTCCTTGGCCAGGTACATGGCGATCTGGCGCGGCCGCGCAATGGAGGCCGGGCGCTTCTTGCTGTACATGTCCGCGACCTTGATCTTGTAGTAGTCCGCCACGGTCTTCTGGATGTTTTCCACCGAGATCTGCCGGTTCTGGATCGACAAGAGGTCGCGCAGCGCCTCGCGCGCCAGCACGATCGAGATCTCTTTCTGGTTGAAGCGCGAATAGGCCAGGATCTTGCGCAGCGCGCCTTCGAGCTCGCGCACGTTGGAGCGCACGTTCTTGGCCACGAAGAAGGCCACCTCTTCGGGCATCTCGGCGCCTTCGGCGCGCGCCTTGTTGATCAGGATGGCCACCCGCATCTCGAGCTCGGGCGGCTCGATCGCCACCGTCAGGCCCGAATCGAAGCGCGAAACCAGCCGCTCGTGGATGTCCGCCAGGCCCTTGGGATAGGTGTCGCTGGTCATCACGATGTGCGACTTCTTGGCCAAAAGGGCTTCGAAGGCGTTGAAGAACTCTTCCTGCGTGCGGTCCTTGTTGGCGAAGAACTGCACGTCGTCGATCAGGAGCAGGTCGAGCGAGTGGTAGCGCTCCTTGAACTCGTCGAAGGTCTTGCGTTGATAGGCCTTGACCACATCCGAAACGAATTGCTCGGCATGGATGTAGAGAACTTTGGCGTCGGAGCGGTCGGCCAGCAGCCGGTTGCCCACCGCGTGCATCAGGTGCGTCTTGCCCAGGCCGACGCCGCCGTAGATAAAGAGGGGGTTGTACAGGTGCCCCGGCATGCCGGCCACGTGCATGGCGGCGGCGCGCGCCATGCGGTTGGCCGTGCCTTCCACCAGGTTGTCGAAAGTCAGGCCGGCGTTCAGGCGGTTCTTGAAGCCGGCCGCTGCCGGCTCCTCGCCCAGGCCACCCACTTCGCGTGGCACGTCGGTTTCGACAAGGGTCGCGACAGCCATAGGCCGTACGGGCGCTTCACGAGGAGCAAGCGCTAACTCAATGATCACGGGCTGACCATAAAGCTTCTCCGCCAGGGCGGCAATCTTGCCTGCATACTGGGCCCGGATCCAGTCCAGCTTGAAGCGGTTGGCGACGAAAACGGTCACGCGCGAAAGGTCGTCCGCGACCTGTGCGGTCAGCGGCTTGATCCAGGTATTGAACTGCTGTTCGGACAACTCCTGCGCGAGCTGGTCGACGCAGGCCTGCCACAGGCTGTCGCCGATGCCGTCACTGGACATGGGCGTGTGGATACAGGGTTTGTCCCTCGATCATTTGTCGTTCTTGCTTTGTGGATAGTTGCTTGCGCGATGCGCCTCGCATTCTAACTTGTCAAAACCTTATCCACATCGCCTGGCGGGCCCCGGAAAAGACGTACGGAACTGCTCGGCATTGTCTCTTTGCCGGATGTCTGCGATAATTGCGGGTTTTCCTCAGGGCCACAATCGAAAAGAGCGGCGGCGCGGGGAGAACTAGGAAAATGGCCATCGGGGCCAGGCAGCCGGCTTTCTTAGCTTCGAAAAGCTGCCTCAACATTTGGCAAGGCGTCCAGGCGGTGTACCCACTAGTTACCCCACTAGAGGTGCGCGCGGCGGGCCGCAGCCAAGGCAATCAGGAAAGTCATCATGAAACGCACGTATCAAGCATCCAAAGTCCGCCGCGCCCGTACCCACGGCTTTCTGGTCCGCATGAAGACCCGCGGCGGCCGCGCCGTGATCAACGCACGCCGCGCCAAGGGCCGCAAGCGCCTGGCCGTCTGACGGCCCCGCCTGGACATTTCCCGGAGCGACGCGCCGGTACTGGCTGCCTGCCAGCAACACTGCCGACCGTCGTCTTGCGCCAGGACCTCATGCAGCGGCTCCAGACCCGCGCGCAGTTCCAGGCTGTTCTTGCAGGTTCCACCGTGGCGCGCACTCCCCACTTCGCCTTGCACCGTTGTGCACTCGAAGGGCCGGCGCGCGCCGGCGAACCGGCTGCGCCCGCTCTCTTCGAGCCGGCGGCGGCCTGGCTGGGCGCCATGGTGCCCAAGCGCTGGGCCAAGCGTGCTGTCACGCGCAATGCCATCAAGCGACAGATCTACAACGTGAGCGCCGGCTTCGAAGCTGCCATGCCGCAGGCCGCCTACGTGGTGCGCCTGCGTTCCGGCTTCGATCGCAAGGTTTTCCCCAGCGCCACCTCGGACGCGCTCAAGGCCGCCGTGCGCGCCGAGCTCCACCAATTGTTCGAGCGCCTGCTTCATTCAGGCCAAGGTGCTCGGCAGGGGCATGCGCGATGAGCGTTGGTCCCGAAGCCCCCTCGCTGGCGGCGCGTCCACTCATTTTCCTGGTCAAGGGCTACCGGCTGCTGCTGAGCCCCTGGTTGGGCTCGGCCTGCCGTTTCGAGCCGACCTGCTCCGTCTATTCGATCCAGGCGCTGCAAACTCACGGCGCCGCCGCCGGCAGCTACCTCACCCTGCGCCGGCTGGCGCGCTGCCAACCATGGTGCGAAGGCGGCCATGACCCGGTTCCCGCCAAGGGCCAGGGCGGCGCGCTGTTCTCCTTTTTCTCTTCCGACAAGAAGCCTTCTCCATGAACGATATCCGCCGAACCATCCTCTGGGTGATCTTTGGTTTCTCGCTGGTGCTGCTGTGGGACCAATGGCAGGTCTACAACGGGCGCAAGCCGACCTTCATGCCTTCGTCCCAGGTGGCTCACGAGGATGCCAAGAAGCCGGTGGCCCCGGCGGCCGGCGCTGCCAATGACGTCCCGTCGGCCGCGGCCGGTGGCACGGGCGCCGCGGGCGGCACCGCAGCCGCCAGCGTTCCGACGCAGGCGTTGGCCGCACCGGCCAGCCTGAAGGCCGAGGTGAAGACCGACGTCTTCAAGGCGGTGATCAACAGCGACGGCGGAACCCTGTCGCGCCTCGAGCTGCTGCAGTATCTGGACCAGACCAACCAGCATGGCCTGGTGGAATGGTTCAAGAAGCTGATCGGCCAGCCGGTCCCGGTGAACGAGGTCAAGCCCGTCACGCTGATGGAAGACGGCTCGCCCGCCACCCGCTATGTCGCACAGACCGGCCTGCTCAACCCGGACGACAAGGGGCCGCGCTTTCCCACGCACCTGAGCCCGATGCGCCTGAAGGAAGGCCCGCTGACCCTGGCCGATGGCCAGGACACGCTGGAAGTCTCCTTCGAGTCCGAGCCGCAAGGCGGCCTGAAGTACGTCAAGACCTACGTCTTCAAGCGTGGTGACTATTCCATCCGCGTCAAGCACCAGGTGGTGAACGTGAGCGACCAGCCGCGCGATGCCCAGCTGTACCTCCAGCTGGTGCGCCACGGCACCGTGGCGGGCACCACCATGTTCGGCACCAACACCTTCACCGGCCCGGCCTTCTACACGGCGGAGAAGAAGTTCCACAAGGTCGAGTTCGCCGACATCGCCAAGAAGAAGGCCGAAGTGCCGCCGGCGTCCGACAACGGCTGGGTGGCCATGGTGCAGCACTATTTCGTGTCGGCCTGGCTGCTCAACGTGCCGGGCAGCGAAGGCGTGAAGCGCGAGTTCCGCCTGGCCGACCTGGGCAACAACCTCTATTCAGCGGCGATGGTGCTGAACCTGCCGCAGCTGGCACCGGGCGCCACCCAGACGCTGGAAAGCAACCTGTTTGCCGGCCCCGAAGAAGAGAAGAAGCTGGAACAGGTCGCGCCCGGCCTGGACTTGGTCAAGGACTACGGCATCTTCGCGATCATCTCCAAGCCGCTGTATTGGCTGCTGGACCAGTTGCACGGCATCCTGGGCAACTGGGGCTGGGCCATCGTGGCGCTGGTGGTGTTGCTGAAGGCGGCCTTCTACTGGCTCAATGCCAAGGCCTACGCCAGCATGGCCAAGATGAAGGCCATCAATCCCAAGATCATGGAGATGCGCGAGCGGCTGAAGGACAAGCCGCAGGAGATGCAGCAGGAAATGATGCGCATCTACCGCGAGGAAAAGGTCAACCCGATGGGCGGCTGCTTCCCGATCCTGATCCAGATCCCGGTGTTCATCGCGCTGTACTGGGTGCTGCTGTCCTCGGTCGAGATGCGCCACGCGCCCTGGATCCTGTGGATCCAGGACCTCGCGGCACCGGACCCCTGGTTCATCCTGCCGGTCATCATGACCGCCACCTCGCTGGTGCAGACCTGGCTCAACCCGACCCCGCCGGACCCGATGCAGGCCCGCCTGATGTGGATCATGCCGCTGGCCTTCAGCGTGATGTTCATCTTCTTCCCGGCCGGCCTCGTGCTGTACTGGATCACCAACAACGCGCTGTCGATCCTTCAGCAGTGGTTCATCAACAAGCGCCTGGGTGTGCTGGGCGACGTCAAGAAGTAAACCTGGCGCGCGCTGCACGCGCCAAAAACCAAAGGGCCGCGAAAGCGGCCCTTTTTGCTGGAAGAATCCTTCACCACCATGCTTGCCCGCACCACCGACCCGATCGTCGCCATCGCCACCGCGCCCGGGCGCGGCGCGGTGGGCATCGTGCGCGTGTCCGGCGCCAACCTGTCGCCGCTGGTGCTGGCGCTGTGCGGCCGGGCCTTGCGCCCGCGCGAAGCCCACTACCTGCCCTTCCTGGATGCGCAGGGCGGCGCGGTGGACCGCGGCTTGGCCATCCGTTTTCCGGCGCCCAATTCCTTCACCGGCGAAGACGTGCTGGAACTGCAGGCCCACGGCGGCCCGGTGGTGCTGCAACTGCTGCTCGCGCGCTGCCTGGAGGCGGCAGCCGAACGCGATCAGGTCACTGACGCGCCGCGGCTGCCCGGCTTGCGCGTGGCCCAGCCGGGCGAGTTCAGCCAGCGTGCCTTCCTCAACGGCAAGATGGACTTGGCGCAGGCCGAGGCCATCGCCGACCTGATCGACGCCAGCACGGAGGCCGCGGCGCGCAGTGCCAGCCGCTCGCTATCGGGCGAGTTCTCGCGCGAGATCCATGCCGTGCGCGACGCGCTGATCCACCTGCGCATGCTGGTGGAAGCGACTCTGGATTTTCCCGAAGAAGAGATCGATTTCCTGCAAAAAGCCGACGCCAAAGGCCAGTTGACGGCACTTCAGCGGCAGCTGGCGGCGGTGCAGCGGCGCGCGCGCCAGGGCGCGCTGTTGCGCGAAGGCATCAAGGTGGTGATCGCCGGGCAGCCCAATGCAGGCAAGAGTTCGCTGCTCAATGCGCTCGCCGGGGCCGAACTGGCCATCGTCAGCAGCGTGCCCGGCACCACGCGCGACGTGGTGGCGCAGACGATCCAGATCCACGGCGTGCCAGTGCACGTGGCCGACACGGCCGGCCTGCGCGACAGCAGCGACGAGGTGGAGCAGATCGGCATTGCCCGCGCCTGGGGCCAGATCGAGAGTGCCGACGCCATCCTGTTCCTGCACGACTTGACCCGGGCCGATGCGCCGGATTACGCCGCCGGCGACGCCGCCATCCTGGAGTCGATCGCCGCCAAGCTGGCGGTCAGCGTGCCGGTGTTGCATATCTGGAACAAGAGTGACGCTGTGCCGGCAGCGCGATTGGGAAGCGATGGGCGCCCCGGCATTGCCCTGTCGGCCAAGCAGGGCCTGGGTCTCGAGAACCTGCGCGAGCGTCTGTTGGAGTTGGCCGGCTGGCAGGCCGTGCCAGAGGGCGTTTATCTCGCCCGGGCCCGCCACGTGCAGGCGCTGGCGCGGGTTGGCGAGCATCTGGCGCTGGCCGTGCAGCACCTGGCCGCGCAAGATCAAATGCTCGATCTGCTGGCCGAAGAGCTGCGATTGGCGCAAATGGCGCTCAATGAAATCACCGGCGAATTCGGCGCCGACGACTTGCTGGGCGTCATCTTCTCGCGCTTTTGCATCGGTAAGTAGCACATCTTGGTTACATTTGTTGCATTTATGTGCGAACAAGTTTTGGATCGCTCATACTGGCGGGTCACGCAAGGAATTCCTCGATATGTCCTCCACGATCCAAGATCTGTGCCGCGCGATATCGCAGAACACCAGCTATGACGCGTTTGCCCCTGCTCTGAGCGCCCAGCAATGGGAGATGCTGGCCACCTATTTGCAGCCGATGGACCTGCCGCCCGGGCAGATCCTGATCGACCAGGGATCGCAGGATCGCACCGTCTATTTCATTGAAAGTGGCGCGCTCAGCGTGCATGTGATCGGTACCTCCGGACAAATGCAATTGGCCATTCTCAATGCCGGCTCGGTGGTCGGCGAAGGCGCATTCTTTTCGCGCCTGCCGCGTTCGGCCAATGTGATCGCCACCGCGCCGGCCAAGCTCTGGCGCATGACGTCCATCCGCTTTTCGGAAATGGCCAATCGCCAGCCCGCGCTCGCATTGGAAATGACGCTGGCCCTGGGCGCAGTGATTGCCAAGCGCATGGTGAACAAGCCCAAGCGGGTTGCGGTCACTTGAGGAGCCTGCGCGCATGACGGTGTTGTGCGGCGTCTGCAGCGCCGAAAATCGCGACGCGGCCAAATTCTGCAAGGGCTGCGGACGCAAGATCGCGCAGGCCTGGCCGCAGCCGGCGGCCGCCGCCGCCTTGGGTGGAGGCGGCGAAGCTGCCCTGTTGCTGGGCGCTGGGACCGCAGTGGCAGCCCCTGCCGCCCCCACCGCCCCCGCCGCCAAGTCGCGCATGCCATCGTGGGCTGTCGATGAACTGCCTCCGGCGCCCGCGCCGCTGCGTCCCCAGATCGGCAATGGCCGCTGGATCGCGGCGCTGGGCTTGCTGGTTGCGCTGCTGGTGCTGGCGGCCGCCTGGTGGGGCCACCGTAACAGAAGCCCCGAGATTGCCGAGCCGGCGCCGGCCGCCCAAGCCGGGCCGGGGACTGCGGCGCCCGCGCCGACCCTGGCACCCGTCCTGCCGCCGCCCGTCGCGCAGGCGCCACCGAGCGCGGTGCCGCCGGCCGTGATCGCCGAAAAGATCGAACTCGCGCCGACGCCCTCCGAGCCGATGCTGCCTGCCGCGGCCAAGCCGCGCAAGGCGCCGGTCAAGAAGCAGCTCGTGCCGGCCGCCGCCCCCGCTGTTGAAATCGCTCTGCCCGCGGCGCCCGTCCCGGCGCCGGTGCGTGTGCCTTCGCCGCAGGAAACGTGCGGCAATCTCAACTTCATCGCCAAGGCCCAGTGCATGGCGGCGCAGTGCGCCCGCCCCGACGTGACTGGCCACGCGCAGTGCGAGGCGGTGCGGCGCCAGCAACGCCTCGAGGAAGAAAAGCGCAATCCGACGCTGGCCAACTAGGGCCCGCGCCGCTTCAGCCCTGCTGCAACTGGTTGATGGCCACCGCCAGCGCGGCGGGCTTGCCCGACAGCACCAGCGTGTCGCCATCGGCGAGCACGGTGTCCCCCGCCAGCTCGCAGCGCTGGCCATTGCGACGGCGCAAGCTGGCGACGCGCACGCCCAGCGCCTCGAGCCCCAACTCGGCGACGCTGCAGCCCACTGCGCGCGCGTTCGGCGTCAGGGTGAAGCTGTTGAAGCGCTCGTGATCGACTTCGTCGGCATGGTCGTCATCGGCACCGTGGAAATAGCCGCGCAGCAGGTCGTAGCGCGCGTCGCGCTGGTCCTGCACCACACGGATCACGCGGCGCATCGGCACACCCACCAGCGCCAGCGCATGGCTGGCCAGCATCAGGGAGCCCTCGATCGCCTCGGGCACCACTTCGGCGGCGCCGGCCGCCTGCAGCTTTTCCAGGTCGCGGTCGTCCTGCGTGCGCACGATCACCGGCACCTGCGGCGCATGGGCGCGCGTGTTGGCCAGCACCTTGAGGGCGCCGGGCACGTCCAGGTAGGTCACCACCACCGCGCTGGCGCGCGCCAGGCCGGCGGCCATCAACGCCTGCAGCCGCGCGGCGTCGCCGAACACCACCGAGTCGCCGGCGGCAGCGGCTTGCCGCACCCGGTCCGGATCCAGGTCCAGCGCCATGTAGGGAATGCCTTCGCGCTCCAGGATGCGCGCCAGGTTCTGCCCGCAGCGCCCATAGCCGCAGATGATCACGTGCTGCGCCGTGTTGATGGTCTGGCGCGCGATGGTGGTCATCTGCAGCGACTGCTGCAGCCAGTCGCTGGCCACCAGCTTGCGCACGATGGCGTTGCTGTACAGGATGATGAAGGGCGTGGCCAGCATCGACAGCACCATTGAGGCCAACACCGGATTGATTAGCCAGGGCGGCGTCAGGTCGCGCTGTCCCGCCAGGTTCAACAGCACGAAGCCGAACTCGCCGGCCTGCGCCAGGTACAGGCCGGTGCGCAGCGAGACGCCCGTGGTGGCGCCCAGGCCACGCGCCAGCAGGGTCACCAGACCGAGCTTGAAGGCCAGCGGCAGGATCAGCAGCACGCCCACCAGGCGCCAGCGCTCGACCACGACATGCCAGTCCAGCGACATGCCGATGGTGATGAAGAACAGACCCAGCAGCACGTCATGGAAAGGCCGGATGTCGGTTTCCACCTGGTGCTTGAACTCGGTCTCCGACACCAGCATGCCGGCGATGAAGGCGCCCAGTGCCAGGCTCAGCCCGGCCAGCTCGGTCAGCCAGGCCAGGCCCAGCGTGATCAAGAGCAGGTTGAGCATGAACAGCTCTTCGCTGCGCCGGCGCGCCACCAAGGTGAGCCACCAGCGCATCACGCGCGGCCCGCCGTACAGCAGCAGCCCCACCAGGAAGCTTGCCTTCAGCAGGGCGAATGCGAGCGCCTTGAGCAGCATCTCGGGCGGCGCGCCCAGGGCCGGAATCAGCACCAGCAGCGGCACCACGGCCAGATCCTGGAACAGCAGCACACCCATCACCCGCTTGCCGTGCTCGCTTTCCAGCTCGAGCCGCTCTGCCATCAGCTTCACCACCACTGCCGTGCTGCTCATGGCCAGTGCGCCCGACAGGGCCAGCGCCGTCTGCCAGGAAAAGCGCCAGTGCGGCGGCAGCAGCCGGGCCAGCAGCAGCGTGCCGGCGGTGGCGATCACGATGGTCAGCGCCACCTGCAGGAGGCCCAGGCCGAACACATGCTTGCGCATGGCGCGCAGCTTGGGCAGGCTGAACTCCAGCCCGATCACGAACATGAGAAAGACCACGCCGAACTCGCCCAGGTGGCGGATCGCCTCCACGTCCTGCGCCAGCGCGAACGCATGCGGGCCGATCAGAATGCCCGCCATCAGGTAGCCCAGCATGGGCGGCAGCTTCAGGGAGCGGCAGGCCACCACGCCGATGACTGCAGCCAGCAGGTACAACAGCGTGAGGTCGAAGGAGGACATGGGCTGATCCTAGTCGACCAATTCGACGAATCGGGCTGTTGCTCCGCATGAATCAGGCGGCCGCGCCGGCCGGGCGCAATCCCGGCGGGCGCCTAAAATCCAGGCGATGAGCACCCCTACGCCCGACTCCACCCCGGCCTTCGAACCCGATGCGATGCTGCAACGCGCCCGCGTGACCTTCGACATCGAGGCGCAGGCCGTGCTGGGCCTGAAGGAGCGCGTGGGCGCCAGCTTTGTCGAGGCGGTGCGAAGAATCCTGCACGTGCGCGGCCGCGTGGTCGTGATGGGCATGGGCAAGAGCGGCCACGTGGGCCGCAAGATCGCCGCCACGCTGGCCTCGACCGGCACGCCGGCCATGTTCGTGCACCCGGCCGAAGCCAGCCACGGCGACCTCGGCATGATCAAGGCGGTCGACCTGGTGCTGGCCATTTCCAACAGCGGCGAGGTCGAGGAACTCACCACCATCCTGCCGGTGGTCAAGCGCCAGGGCGTGCCGCTCATTGCCATGACCGGCCGCACCGACTCGACCCTGGCCCGGCACGCCGACGTGGTGCTCGACAGCAGTGTCGAGAAAGAGGCCTGCCCGCTCAACCTGGCGCCCACTGCCAGCACCACCGCGCAAATGGCGCTGGGCGACGCGCTGGCGGTTGCCCTGCTTGACGCACGCGGCTTCGGTACCGAGGACTTCGCGCGCTCGCACCCGGGCGGCGCGCTGGGGCGCAAGCTGCTCACCCATGTCAGCGACGTCATGCGCGGCGGTGACCAGGTGCCGCGCGCCACGCCGCAGGCCAATGTGAGCGAGCTGATGCGCGCCATGAGCACCGGCGGCTTCGGCGCGGCCGCCGTGCTCGAGCCCGACGGGCGCGCCGCCGGCATCTTCACCGACGGCGACCTGCGCCGCCTGGTCGAAGGCGGGGTCGACCTTCGCACCGCCCGCGCGCAGGACGTGATGCACCGCGGCCTGCGCACCATCCGCGTCGACGCCCTGGCGGTGGAAGCGGCCGAGCTGATGGAGCAGCATGGCATCACGCGCCTGTTCGTGGTGGACGCTGAGGACAAGATCGTCGGCGCGCTCAACACCAACGACCTGATGCGCGCGAAGGTCATTTGATGGCGGTGCAAAGCTTCAAGCCCGAGACCCTGCTGATGGCGCAGGACGTGCGCGTGGCCTTCTTCGATGTCGACGGCGTGCTCACCGATGGCGGCGTCTATTTCAGCGAGCACGGCGAGACCCTCAAGCGCTTTTCCATCCTGGATGGCTACGGCCTCAAGCTGTTGCGGCGCGCGGGCATCACGCCGGTGGTGATCACCGGTCGCGATTCCAAGCCGCTGCGCGTGCGCCTCGAGGCCCTGGGCCTGGAGCATGTGCGCTACGGCACCGAGGACAAGCTGCCCGCCGCCCAGGCGCTGCTGGCGCAGCTGGGTTTTGCGTGGGCACAGGCTGCGGCCGTCGGTGACGACTGGCCCGATCTGCCGGTGCTTTCGCGCGTTGCCCTGGCGGTGGCGCCGCCCAACGCGCATGTGGAAGTGCGCGCGCTGGCGCATCACGTCACCAGCGCGCGCGGCGGCGAAGGCGCGGCGCGCGAGTTCTGCGATCTGCTGTTGACGGCCGGCGGCCACTACCAGCGCATGCTCGACGCCGCCCGGGGGCCCTCGGCTTGAGTCGCACCCTGCAATGGCTGCGCATCGGCCTCGATCGCGTCACGATCTACTTGCCGATCATCCTGACCGCGGCGCTCGCGATGGGCACCTACTGGCTGGTGCGCAATGCGCCCAAGCTGATGGAACCGCGCGCGCCGGCCGTGGTCACGCACGACCCCGACTATTTCATGCGTGGCTTCGTGGTCAAGCGCTTCTTCGCCGACGGCGAGCTGCGTAGTGAGCTGCGCGGCAAGGAGGGACGGCACTATCCGGACACCGACACGCTGGAAGTCGACGACGTGCGGGTGCGCACCGTCTCGCCCCAGGGCCTGGTGACGCGGGCTTCCGCCAATCGCGGCTTGTCCAACGGCGATGCCAGCGAGATCCAGCTGTTCGGCAATGCCATCGTGGTGCGCGAAGCGGCGCGCGGGGCCGATGGCGAGTCGATTCCGCGGCTGGAGTTTCGCGGCGAGTTCCTGCATGCCTTCACCGACGCCGAGCGCGTCAGCTCCAACAAGCCGGTCGAACTGACGCGCGGCGATGACCGCTTCACCGCGGACTCCATGGACTACGACAAGATATCCGGCGTGGCCAACCTGAAGGGCCGCGTGCGCGGCGTGATCCAGCCGCCGCCGACGCCGGCCGGCGGCAGGAAGCCATGAGCGGTACGCAAGCCCCGCTGGTCTTCATCACCGGCGCCTCCAGCGGCATCGGCCAGGCACTGGCGGCGCGCTACTACCGCGCCGGCTACCGCCTGGCCTTGAGCGCCCGCCGCACGTCCGAGATCGAAGCATGGGCCTTGGAACAGGGCATCGATCGCGGCCGCCTGCAGATCTACGGCGCCGACGTGGCGCAGGTCGACAGCATCGTGGCCGCCGGCCAAAGCTGTATCGCGCGCCAGGGTCTGCCGGACGTGGTGATCGCCAATGCCGGCATCAGCGTCGGAATGGACACGGCCCAGCGCGACGACCTCGGTGTGATGGCGCAGACTTTTGCCATCAACAACCTCGGCTTGGCCGCCACCTTCCACCCTTTCGTCGCGCCGATGCGCGAGCGCGGCGGCGGGCGGCTGGTGGGCATCGGCAGCGTGGCCGCCATCCGCGGGCTGCCGGGGCACGGGGCCTACTGCGCCAGCAAGGCGGGTGTGGTCAGCTTTTGCGAAAGCCTGCGCTGCGAACTGCGAGCGAGCGGTGTCAAGGTGGTCACGGTCTGCCCGGGCTATGTCGACACGCCGCTGACCCAGGGCAACCGCTATGGCATGCCTTTTTTGCTGCAGCCCTCCGAATTTGCCGAACGCGCCTACCGCGTCATCGAGGCCGGCCGCAGCTACCGGGTCATTCCCTGGCAGATGGGCGTGGTGGCCAAGGTGCTGCGCCTCTTGCCCGACACGCTTTACGACCGCGCCGTGCAGGGGCGCGGACGCAAGAAGCGTCGCGGCGAGCAATAGAAAAAGGAAACAAAAAAGGCTCCCGAGGGAGCCTTTTCTTTCTTAGGGGGTGAGCAGATCAGTAGCCGCTGTTGCCGCCACTGCCGCCGCCGAAGCCGCCACGGCCGCCGCTACCGCCGCGTGGGCCAGCGCCGTACGGGCTGCGGAAGCCGCCATCGCCACCGCCGCCGCCGCTGCGGCCGCCACCACCGTAGCCGCCACCACCACCGCCGTAGCCGCCGCCACCACCGCTGCGGCCACCGCCACCGCCGCCGTAGCCGCCGCCGCCACCACCGTAGCCGCCGCCACCACCGCCACCACCGAAGCCACCGCTACGGGGCGGGCGCGCTTCCATGGGACGTGCTTCGTTCACGACGACGCTGCGGCCACCCAGCGGCTGGCCGTTCATGCCGTTGATGGCAGCTTGCGCTTCCGCGTCGCTGCCCATTTCCACGAAGCCGAAGCCCTTCGAGCGGCCAGTGTCGCGCTCCATCATGACCTTTGCGCTGGTCACGGAACCGAATTGGCCGAAGGCTTGTTCTAGGTCACCGTCACGCACCGAGTAAGGCAGGTTGCCGACGTACAGTTTGTTGCCCATCAAGGGACTCCTATAAACACATCAATAAAAGCGATGGAGTCCCGAGAGCGTGACTCGCTATGCAAGCCTCGCGAAACTGTCCGATCACCGATTCCCCTTCCCCGCCGGAAATCAGGGGGTGGGCTCGCGCATTATGGGTGATTTATCGAAATTGCAAGCGGAAAATTGACGTTTGGATCAGGCCATGTACTAAAAAAGAAAAAGTTTGTACTTGCTTACAACGCCTGAGGCCCCGTATCAGCGCCTGCTACAATTTGCGACTGTCATTGGGGAGTAGCCGCCTTCCGACTTGCGAAAGTTGAGAGAAGGGCCCGCGTCAACAGACTTGCTCCTGCCCCCAGCAGGACATGGCGCGCGCAGTGTTCCACCTGGCGAGACCATTGACTATGCAGCTTCGGGAATATGGCCGAAGGGCTGCATGGTCAATCGTGTCCTTCGGCCCAGGATTACTCTCGCATGCAGGCATTTTTCGTCGCCACCGGCATCGTCACCCTGGCCGAGATGGGCGACAAGACCCAACTTCTCGCGCTCGTCCTTGCCTCGCGCTATCGCGGCAAGGCCTGGCCTATCGTCGCCGGCATTTTTGTCGCCACCATCGTCAACCATGCGCTGGCTGGCGCGGTCGGCAGCTTTGTCACCCACTGGATCGGCCCCACGGCACTGCGCTGGATCCTGGGCGGCTCCTTCATTGCGATGGCCCTCTGGATGCTGGTGCCTGACAAGCTCGACGAGGAGGACGGCGCGGCCCGTGGCAAGTTCGGCGTCTTCGGCACCACCGTGCTGGCCTTCTTCCTGGCCGAGATGGGCGACAAGACCCAGATTGCCACCGTGATGCTGGCCGCGCGCTTCGTGCAGGACTACGTCTGGGTGGTCGTCGGCACCACCCTGGGCATGATGCTGGCCAACGCGCCGGTGGTCTTCCTGGGCGAGCGGATCATGCGGCGCGTGCCGATCCGCTGGGTGCATGGCGCCTCGGCCGCCATCTTCGTGGTGCTCGGTGTGCTCATGATCGTCGGCTGAAAAAGGCGGGGCTATACTCGCCCCGCGCCGATTTGCTCCAGCTTGCGGGCGCTTTACAAGTACAGCTAAAGACGGATGCCCGACCCGGCTCGTTTTTGGCGAGGCCGGGTTTTTCTTTTTCTTCCATGCCTTCTTTCGAAGTCACGCCGCAGTCGATGTCCTTTGCGCAGCCGCTGGCCCTGCGCAGCGGCGCATCGATCGCCGGCTACTCGCTTGCCTACGAGACCTACGGCACGCTCAATGCCCAGCGCAGCAACGCGGTACTGGTCTGCCATGCCCTCAATGCCTCGCACCACGTGGCGGGGGTGTATGCCGGGCAGCCCAAGTCCGAAGGCTGGTGGGACAACATGATCGGCCCGGGCAAGCCGGTGGACACCGACCGCTTCTTCGTGATCGGCGTCAACAACCTGGGCTCTTGCTTCGGCTCGACCGGTCCGATGCACGTGAACCCCGAGACCGGACGCGTCTGGGGCGCCGATTTTCCGGTCGTCACGGTGGAAGACTGGGTCGATGCCCAGGCGCGTCTGCTCGATGCGCTGGGCATCGAGCAGCTTGCCGCGGTGATGGGCGGCAGCCTGGGCGGCATGCAGGCGCTGTCGTGGACGCTGCAATATCCCGAGCGCGTGCGCCACGCGGTGGTGGTGGCCAGCGCGCCCAACCTCACGGCCGAGAACATCGCCTTCAACGAGGTGGCGCGGCGCGCCATCGTGACCGACCCCGACTTTCACGGCGGACACTTCTATGAGCACGGCCTGGTGCCCAAGCGGGGCCTGCGCATCGCCCGCATGATCGGCCACATCACCTACCTGAGCGACGACGTGATGAACGAGAAGTTCGGCCGCTCGCTGCGCGACGCCGCCGTCGGCGCGGCCTACCGCTACTCGACGCAGGAGATCGAGTTCCAGATCGAGAGCTACCTGCGCTACCAGGGCGACAAGTTCAGCGAGTACTTCGACGCCAACACCTATCTCCTGATCACCCGCGCGCTCGACTACTTCGATCCGGCGCGCGGGCACGGCGGCGACCTGACTGCCGCCCTGCGGGTGGCCAAGGCCAAGTTCCTCCTGGTGAGCTTCACAACCGACTGGCGCTTCTCGCCTCAGCGCAGCCGCGAGATCGTGAACGCGCTCCTGGACAACCGCTTCAACGTCAGCTACGCCGAGATCGACGCACCGCATGGGCACGATGCCTTCCTGCTCGATGACGTGCGCTACACCGGCGTGGTGCGCTCCTACTTCGAGCGGATCGCCGCGGAGGATCTTCAATGAGCGACGAGAGCACCCAGCGCCTGATCGCGCAGCTGGTCCCGCAAGGCGCGCGCGTGCTCGACCTGGGCTGCGGCGACGGCGCGCTGCTCGACCTGCTGCAGCGCGAGCGCGGCTGCACCGGCTATGGCGTGGAGATCGCCGACGGCAATGTGCTCAAGTGCATCCGCCGCGGGGTCGACGTCATCCAGCTCAACCTGGACGAAGGCCTGTCCCTGTTCCAGGACGCCTCCTTCGACGTCGTGCTGCAGATCGACACCCTGCAGCACCTGCGCAATGCCGAAGTGATGCTGCGCGAGACCGTGCGCGTGGGCCGCATCGGCATCGTCGCCTTCCCCAACTTCGCGCACTGGCCCAACCGCATCAGCATTGCGCGCGGCCGCATGCCGGTGACGCGCCGCCTGCCCTACCAGTGGTATGACACGCCCAACATTCGCGTGGGCACCTTCAAGGATTTCGAGGTGCTGGCGCACAAGAACCGGCTGCGCGTGCTCGATGCCTTCGGCCTGCAGGGCGAGCGTGAAGTGCGCTGGCTGCCCAATGCGCGCGCGGGCACGGCCGTCTTCAAGTTCGAGCGCAACGGCAGCTGAAGCAAGCCGCGCCTTCGTGCGCGGGCCTGAGGACATGGCCTTCACCCTGGCTCAACCGGTTCACAGCGAGCTCTTGATCAAGAAGAGCCGCTTCATAGGCTGCGTGCGGCCGGTGGCCGACCGCGCGGCGGCGCAGCAGGTGGTGGAGGCGCTGCGCGCGCAGCATCCGGCGGCCGCGCATGTCTGCTGGGCCTTCATGGCGGGCGGCCAATCGGCGGCCAACGATGATGGCGAGCCCGGCGGCACCGCCGGCCGGCCCATGCTGGAAGTGTTGCGGCATCAGCAACTGGAGGGCGTGCTGGCCACCGTGGTGCGCTACTTCGGCGGCGTCAAGCTGGGCGCCGGCGGGCTGGTGCGCGCCTACACCGATGCGGTGGCGCAGGCCCTGATCGACGCGCCGTTGCAGCCGCGGGTGGCGCAAAGCACGCTGTGCTGTTCGGTGCCCTATGACGCTGAAGGCGCGGTGCGGCGCGAACTTGCCGCCGCGGGCGCTTCGCTGGGAGACGTGCGGCACGAGACGCTGGTGCGATTGGCGTTCAGCCTGCCGGCCGATCGCAGCGACGCGCTCGTGCGCCGGATCCAGGACGCCACGCAAGGCCGCGTCGTATGGGAAGACCCGAAGACATGAGTGCCTTGGTATTCGCTCCCTGACGTCCCGGCCTTATTTGGTTACGTCTCTTGCGTAATGAAGTCGGGCGGGGGATGGATGCGCTCCTACGATGCGCGTTTTCAGGAGTTCACATTGGCATCACAGTCCCCCTTCTTCGGTAAGCGCGATCGCGATCCCGAACCGCTCACCTCTCGTCCCGCGCCGCTGATGGGCTCCGGTACCAATCTCTCCGGAACGCCCGTCGGCAGCAGCAGTTCCGCCATCCCCGCCTCGGTCAGCAATGCAGCCGCGAATGCGGCGGCCAAGGAAGGCGGCGGCGCCAAGCTCACCGTCGGCCCGAACATCAAGCTCAAGGGCGTCGAGATCACCGATTGCGACACCTTGGTGGTGGAAGGCCTGGTCGAGGCCACCATGGATTCGCGCGTGATGCAGATCGCCGAAACCGGCGCCTTCAAGGGCTCGGCCGGCATCGATATCGCGGAGATCCGCGGCATCTTCGAGGGCAACCTCACCGTGCGCGAGAGACTGGTGATCCATGCCACCGGCAAGGTCAGCGGCAAGATCCGCTACGGCAAGGTGGTGATCGAAGAAGGCGGCCAGCTGTCCGGCGAAATCAGCGTCGGCGCCTCGGCCGACAAGTCGGCGAGCAAGCCGGCTTCTGCGCCCACGCTGCAAGCAGCTGCTTGACGTGGGGCATGAGGCGCGCCGCAGTGCGCGCCTCGCTCAATCGGGCGCTGGCTTCCAGCCCAGCCGCTCGAGCAAGGCACCGGCCGCTGCCGGTGCCTTTTCTTTTGCGCCGTTGATGAAGTAGACGAAGGTGTCGCGCTTGGCGGACCAGCCTTTGGCGCGCACGGCCCAGTCGTCCAGCGCCTTGGGCGCATAGCCGGCCGGCTGGTCGGCCTGCGCCATCATCAGTCGTGCATAGGCCACGGGGCCGTCGGGTTCCTCGAAGGAGGGGTACTTGTCGGAGTCGGTGAAGACCGTCGACACGCCGTACTTCTTTGCCAGCGCCTGGTAGGCCGGCGTGATGAAGCTCTCGTGCCGCACGTCCATCACGTGGCGCAGCACGTGGCTGCCTTCCTTGGCCGGCAACAGCGCCAGAAAGGCTTCGAAGTCCTCCGGATCGAACTTCTTGGTTGGCATGAACTGCCAGACGATGGGGCCGAGCCGGTCGCCCATCTCGGTGGGCCCGCTGTCGATGAAGCGCTTGATCGAATCGCCCGCCGTGGCCAGCAGCTTGCGGTTGGTGGCAAAGCGCGTGGCCTTCATGGAAAAGACGAAGCCTTCGGGCGCTTCGCCGGCCCATTTGCGAAAGTGCTCCGGCTTGAAGCCGCTGTAGTAGGTGCCGTTGATCTCGATCGCGCTCAGGTGTCGGCTGGCGTAGCTCAGCTCGCGCGCATGCGCCAGGCCCTTGGGGTAGAAGTTGTCGCGCCAGGGCTCGAAGGTCCAGCCGCCCACGCCGACGTGAATGCCTGATTTGCTCACGGTTTGTGCCTTTGGTTTCGCTTTCCGGCGCACTCTACGCGGGCTGGCCCGCAGGCGCAAAATGCGGCTTTTGCCTCTCACGCGGAGAACTCACGATGAACGCACCCCTGCACCGCGAAATGCCGGCGGGTTTCCTGAACGCCGAACGCGCCCTGTCCGATGTCAGCCGCCAATGGGACGGCGACATCGTCAAGCAACTGACCGACTACATCGCCATCCCGGCCAAGTCGCCCGGTTTCGACAAGGACTGGCAGGCGCATGGCTATCTGGAAACCGTGCTGCGCAACGCCGCCAGCTGGGTCGAGCAGCAGAAGGTGCAAGGACTCAAGCTGGAGATCGTGCGCCTGGAAGGCCGCACCCCGGTACTGTTCTTCGAAGTGCCGGCCACCGGCACCGACATGCAGGAAACCGTGCTGATGTACGGCCACCTGGACAAGCAGCCCGAATTCACCGGCTGGCGCAACGACCTCGGACCCTGGACGCCCAAGTATGAAAACGGACTGCTCTATGGCCGCGGCGGCGCCGACGACGGCTATGCGGTGTATGCCAGCACGGCGGCGATCCAGGCGCTGAAGGCGCAAGGCGCGGCCCATCCGCGCATCGTCGGCCTGATCGAAACCTGCGAGGAATCGGGCTCCTACGACCTGCTGCCCTACGTGAACGCGCTGCGCGACCGCCTGGGCGAGGTGGGCCTGGTGATCTGCCTGGATTCGGGCGCCGGCAACTACGACCAGCTGTGGCTCACCACCTCGCTGCGCGGCATGGCCAGCGGCACGCTCAAGGTCGAGGTGCTGACCGAGGGCGTGCATTCGGGCGACGCCTCGGGCCTGGTGCCCTCGAGCTTTCGCATCATGCGCCAGGTGCTGGATCGCCTGGAAGACAGCAAGACCGGACGCCTGCTGCCGCAAAGCTTTCACTGCGAAGTGCCGGCCGAGCGCGTGGCGCAGGCCAGGGCCACGGCGGCCATCCTGGGCGAAGAGGTCTACAAGCGCTTCCCTTGGGCCCACTACGACTGCGGCGGCGCCACCAGTTTCGCCCTGCCGGTGACGACCGATCCGGTCGAGGCCCTGCTCAACCGCACCTGGAAGCCGACCCTGAGCGTGACCGGCGCCGAGGGCTTTCCGGCGCTGAAGGACGCAGGCAACGTGCTGCGACCCTACACCGCCTTCAAGCTCTCGCTGCGGCTGCCGCCGCTGATCGATGCGGCCAAGGCAGTCGATGAACTCAAGACCCTGCTGGAAGACAACGCGCCCTACCAGGCCAAGGTGACTTTCGAGTCGAACGGCGGCGCCACCGGCTGGAACGCGCCAGGCATGGTGCCCTGGTTCGAGCGCGCGCTCAACGCGGCCTCGCAGGCGCATTTCGGCGCGCCCTGCGGCTATATCGGCCAGGGCGGCACCATCCCGCTGATGAACATGCTGAGCGAAGGCTTTCCCACGGCGCAGATGATGGTCTGCGGCGTGCTCGGCCCCAAGAGCAACGCGCACGGCCCCAACGAGTTCCTGCACGTGCCCTACGCCAAGAAGCTCACCGCCGCCGTGGCGGAAGTGATTGCCGCGCTGCCGGTGGAGCGTGCTACCCAGCAGCAGGCCGCGGCCGCGTGAGCGGCAAGAAGATCCTGCGCACGGCCGACGGCCAGACCCTGGCGGTGCGCGAATGGCTGGCCATGGCGGGCCAGCCGCGGGCCCTGGTGCACATCACCCACGGGCTGGGCGAACACGCCGGGCGCTATGCGCATGTGGCGCAGCGGCTCAACGCGCTGGGCTTTGCGGTGCGCGCCCACGACCATTTCGGTCATGGCGAATCCAGCGGGCCGCGCGGCGGCCTGCCGCATCCGCTGCGCCTGCTCGATGACCTGGCGCTGCTGACCGACGAGGCGCGCGCTGCCTACCCCGGCCTGCCGCTGGTGCTGCTGGGGCACAGCATGGGCGGGCTGGTGGCCGCCAGCTTCGTGGCGCGTGGCGTGCGGCCGGTGGATGCGCTGGTGCTGTCCTCGCCGGCGCTCGAGCCGACGCTCAGCGCCGGCCAGAAGCGCCTGATCGCGCTGCTGTCACGCCTGGCGCCCGGATTGCGGGTGGGCAATGGCGTGAACGCGAACGACCTGTCGCACGATCCAGTCGTGGCGCCGGCCTACCTGGGTGATCCGCTCAACCACGACCGCATCGGCGCGCGCCTGGCGCGCTTCCTGGCCGATGAAGGCGCGCAGGTCATGGCCGCCGCGCCGCATTGGAAGGTGCCGACCCTGCTGCTGTATGCCGGCGCAGACCGGCTGGTCCGGCCCGAAGGCAGCCGGGCCTTTGCCGCCGCCGCGGCGCCAAGCGGACAGGTGCAGGCGCTGGCTTTCGAGCGGCACTTCCACGAGCTGTTCAACGAACGGGAGGCAGAGGTGGTGTTCGAGGCGCTCGAGCAGTGGCTGGTGGAGCGCTTCGGATTCGACACCCGGCGGGCGGCTGCCCTCGCCTGAGCGGATCAGGCGGTCTTGGGCGCGAGGCGCCGTACCCGCGCCAGCCACAGAAGGCCCAGTCCGGTGAGCGTCACCGGCAGCAGCGAGCCCAGGTTCAGCCACTGCCAGCCCTGGGTCGTGACCAGCACGCCCGAAGCGAGCGAGCTGACGGCCAGGGTGGCAAAGATGCAGAAGTTGAGAAAGCCCTGCGCCCGGTGCCGCTCTTGCGGCGTATAGGCCGAGAGCGACAAGGTGGTGCTGCCGGTGAACAGGAAGTTCCAGCCCACGCCGAGCAGGAACAGCGCGATCAGGAAGCGGTGCAAGTCCACGCCCGACAGCGCCACCGCGATGCAGCCGAAGTTGAGCAACAGCCCCACCGCCATCACCGGCAGCACGCCGAAGCGGCGGATCAAATGCCCGGTGAAGAAGCCGGGCGCGAACATGCCGATCACATGCCACTCGAGCACCAGCGCGGTGTCCTCGAAGGGCAGGCCGCACACCTGCATGGCCAGCGGCGTGGCGGCCATCAGCAGGTTCATCACGCCGAAGCCCAGCGCGCCTGCCATCGCTGCCACGATGAAGACCGGCTGTCGCGCGATCTCGGAAAGCGGCCTTCCTCCCTTGCCGTCATGTGCCGCGGGCGGCGCCGGAAAGCGGATGAAGTTCATGAGCAGCGCCGCCAGCAGCGCGACGCCGGCCAGTGCCACGTAGGCGCCGGCAAAGGGCACGCTGAGCCATTGGCGGGTGAAGGACGCCAGGTTCGGACCGGCCACCGCGCCGATGAGGCCGCCCGCCATCACCAGCGAGACGGCCTTCTCGCGCCAAGCGGGCGCGGCCAGTTCAGCCGCTGCGAAGCGGTAGAGGGTGGCGTTGGCGTTGTAGTAGCCCGCCACCACGGTGGCCGCGCACAGCAGCCAGAAGGCCTGGTACATCGCCGCCGCGGCACAGGCCAGCGCCGACGCGAAGGCCACCGCCAACCCGATCTGAAAGGAAATGCGCCGGCCAAAGCGCCGCTGCGTGCGCGCCACCACGCCGGTGGACAGCGCACCGCCCACCACGTAGCTCATCACCGGCAAGGTCGCCATCCAGGCTTGCGGCGCCAAGGCCAGCCCCACCAGCCCGTTGATGGCGATGAAGGCGACGTTGTTCGTCAGGAACAGGCCCTGGCAAACCGTGAGCAGCCACAGGTGGCGATTCATGCAGGCCGGCGCGCCGCGTCAGCCGCGGCCCAGCAGGCCACCCAGCGAGGCCATCAGGTCCTGCTGATTGCCCAGGCCCTGCTCGGGCACCTTGCCTTGCGGCGTCAGCTGGTTGATCAAGAGCGGCAGCACGCTGGCCAAGAGGGGCAGCAAGGTCTGCGCATTGATGCCCAGCTTGGACGCCATGCCGGAAATCGCGTCGTTGCCGAGCGCGCCTTGCACCTGGTCTGGCGAGATCTGCTGGTTGGCGCCATTGCCCACCCAGGAGCCGATCACGTCGCCCATGCCAGCCTGCTCGAACTTGGAGACCAGCCCGCCCAGGCCGCCCATCTGGCCGTCGTTGGCCAGCAAGCCGCCCAGTGCGCCAGCCAGGCTGCCGCCTGCATTGACGCCGCCTGCACCGCCGCCACCACTTCCACCCAGCAGCGCATCGAGGCCGCCCAGGCCGGCCAAGGCGCCGAGGCCCTCCAGGCCGCCACCCGCGCCGCCGGGTTGTTGCTGTTGTTGCGCGCCGCCAAGGACTTGGCCCAGAACCGAATCAAGCAATCCCATGATGAACCCCCAGACAGGTGACAGAGGCGCGCATTGTGCAGGAGACTGCCCTTGGGCGCCGTGAGAAATGGATTCCGCGCGCGCCGTCACGCGCATGTCACGCCGCGCCGGTGGCTTCGCCGGCGAGCAGCACCAGCGCCGCGAGCGCCGCGGTTTCGGCGCGCAGCACGCGTGCGCCCAAGGTGACGGCGGCAAAGCCGGCGGCGCGCGCCTGCTGGTCTTCATCGCGGCTGAGGCCGCCTTCCGGGCCGCTGAGCACTAGCACCTCCTGCTCGGCCGGCAGCGCGGCAGCGAGGCCCGCGATGCCGCGCGTGCCCTCGGCCAGGCTCAGCACCAGGCGCCGTGCGCCAGACGCCTCCTGCTCGAGCCATTTCGAGAAGCCCTGCACCGGATGCACCGTCGGCACGCGGTTGCGCCCGCATTGCTCGCAGGCGGCACTGGCAATGGCTTCCCAGTGCGCGCGCTTTTTCTCGGCGCGCTCGCCCGACAGGCGCAGCACGCCATGCGCGGTGACCAGCGGCTGGATGCTCGCCACGCCGAGTTCGGTGGCCTTTTCGACCAGCCAGTCCATGCGCTCGTTGGCCGGCATGCCCAGCGCCAGGTGCACCGCGCGCGGGGCTTCGCGCTCCAAGGCCGCATGTTCTCCGACCGTCACGCTGACGTCGCTGCGGCCCATGCGCTCGACGCTGGCCGCGTACTCGCCGCCCTCGCCGTTGAACAGGGTGATGGCATCGCCCGGCTGCAGCCGCAGCACCTGCACGTGGCGCGCGGCCCCGGCCGGCAGCATCAGCGTGGTGCCGGTCTGCAGCGCACCGGGGCAATGAAAGCGGGGCATTCGTGTGCGTGCTTGCTGCGACGGCTAGACGCGGCCGAAGGCGTAGCCGCTGGCGGCCTGGATGCCCTCGATCTGGTCGACCAGGCGCAGCAGCGGGGTCAGCTCGCGGTAGCGGCCGGCGGTGGCGCGGATGTAGCCGATGAAGCGCGGCGTGTCCGCCAGGTAGCGCGGCTTGCCGTCGCGCAGGGTCAGGCGGGCAAAAATGCCGGCCACTTTCAGGTGGCGCTGCAGGCCCATCCATTCCACCGCGCGGTAGAAGTCGCCAAAGTCTTCATGAACCGGCAGGTCGGCCTTGCGCGCCTTCTCCCAGTAGCGCACGGTGACGTCGATCACGAACTCTTCGTCCCAGCTGAGGAAGGCGTCTCGCATCAGGCTGGCGATGTCGTAGGTGATGGGGCCGTACACCGCGTCCTGGAAGTCGAGCACGCCGAGCGCGCCGCTGGCCGGCTCCACCATCAGGTTGCGCGGCATGAAGTCGCGATGCACGTAGACGCTGGGCGCGGCCAGGTTGCTCTTGACGATCAGCTCGAAGCTGCGCGCCAGCGTCTCGGCCAGCGTGCCTTCCAGCGCGATGCCGCGGTGCTTGGCCACGTACCAGTCGGGAAAGAGCGTCAGCTCGCGCCGCAGCAGGGCCTCGTCATAGGGCGGCAGCACGCCGGGCCTGGAAGACAGCTGCCAGTGCACCAGGGCGTCGATGGCCTGCTCGTACAGCGGACGGGCAGCTTCGGGCTGGCCCGGATCGATCACGTCGAGCATGGTCTGGTGGCCCAGGTCGTCCAAGAGCAGGAAGCCCTGGGCCTCGTCCCAGTCCAGCACCCGCGGCGCGCGCACGCCCGCTTGTGCCATCAGCTGGGCCACCTGGACGAAAGGCGCGCTGTTCTCCTTGTCGGGCGGCGCATCCATCACGATGCGGGTGGCGGCGGTCTCGCCGCTGGCGTCGACGCGGAAATAGCGCCTGAAGCTGGCGTCGGCCGAGGCCAGGCGGACGGTGCCGGGCAGCAGCCCGTGGCTTGCGGACACGCGTGCCAGCCAGGCCGCGAACGCCTGCTCGCGCCGCGCGTCGTTCCAGAGGACGGGCGCGGCGGCAAGCGGGCCCGGTGTCGAAGGTGCTGTCATGGATAATCGATTCTACAAATCCGCCCTGACAGCGGCCGCTGCGCGGCAGGCAGTTGGCCCACGCGCCAGGCTGCCGGCAGCGAGTGCCGCGCCCTTCGTCCCATCGCTCACCAGAAGTACCTTCTCCCGCCGATGCTTGAATTGACCCGTGCCACTCGGCGTCGGTGCCGCCCGCCCCTGCCGCTGGCGTTGCTCTCGATCGCCCTGCTGCACGCGCAAATCGCCATGGCCCAGGAGGCCCAGAGCGCAGCGCCTGATCCCCTGTCCGCGCCGCTGCAGTTGCGGCGCACGCCGCAGCTGCCCGAGGTCTTGCCGCGCGGCAGCGAGCTGCCCAGCTTCATCGGCGGCGACAAGATCACCGGCCGGCCCGATCTCGAGACCGTGATCGAAGGCCATGCGTCGCTGCGCAAGGGCGACACCGTGATCAATGCCGACCGCCTCGAATACGACCAGCCGACCGACACCGCCAAGGCCACCGGCAACGTGCGCATCAACCAGGCCGGCAACGTCTACGAAGGCCCGGCGCTGCAACTGAGGCTGGAGACCTTCGAGGGCTTCTTCGAGCGCGTGCGCTACCAGTTCCTGGCCACCGGCGGCCATGGCGAAGCCTCGCGAATCGACTTCATCGACGAGAACGTCTCGGTGGCGCGCAATGCCAGCTACACCACCTGCCGGCGCGAGGACTTCCCCGGCTGGACGCCGGACTGGGTGCTGTCGGCGGCTTCGATCCACACCGACAAGGAGGAAGACGTCGGCGTCGCCACCGACGCGCAGCTCACCTTCATGGGTTTTTCGACGCCGCCCTTTCCCAAGCTGAGCTTTCCGCTGTCGAGCGCGCGCAAGAGCGGCCTGCTGCCGCCGATCATCGGCCTGGACAACACCAACGGGCTGGAGATGACCCTGCCCTACTACTGGAACATTGCGCCCAACCGCGACCTGACCCTGGTCCCGACGATCATGAGCAAGCGCGGCGTCAACCTGGGCACCGAGTTCCGCTATCTCGAAGAGGGCTACAGCGGCGAGGCGCGCGTCGATTACATGCCCAATGACAACCTGCGCGACACCGACCGCTGGGGCATCTGGACGCGCCACTCGCAGACCTTCGACGCCAAGAGCCTGGGGCTGGACTTCCTCTCGGGCGGCTTGAACATCAACCGGGTCAGCGACGACGAATACTGGAGCGACTTCAACCGCACGCCCTCGCTGACGCAGCGCCTGCTGGCTTCCGACGCCACGCTGAACTGGGCCAAGGGCGACTTCAGCGGCAAGGTGCGCGCGCTGTCCTACCAGACGCTGCAGGCCTCTGATTCGATCATCGTTCCGCCGTACGACCGGCTGCCGCAGCTCACCGCCAACTACACCAAGTTCGATCTGGCGGGCGGCTTCGACTTCACCTTCGACGCCGACTACACGCGCTTTCACGGCGATCCGGTGCTGCAGCGCCTGCTCTACCCCGGCCGGCCCGACCAGCCGAACGGCGAGCGCATGTTCGCGGTGGGCGCGCTGAGCCGGCCCTTCCTGACCCCGGGCACCTTCGTCATTCCGAAGCTGATGCTCAACGGCACCACCTACCAGTTCGATACGGACTATTTCGGCCGCGCCAGCGCGAACCGGGTGCTGCCCACCTTCAGCCTGGACTCGGGCCTGATCTTCGAGCGCGACGCCAGTTTCTTCGGGCGCGCCTTCACCCAGACCCTGGAGCCGCGCGCCTTCTACACCTACACGCCGTTCAAGGACCAGAACCAGCTGCCGATCTACGACACGGCGCAGAACGACTTCAACTTCGCGACCATCTATACCGAGAACGTGTTCTCGGGCAACGACCGGATCGCCGACAACAACATGGCCACGGTGGGCGTGACCTCGCGCCTGATCGACCCGGACACCGGCGCCGAGGCGGCGCGTGTGGGCATTGCCCAGCGCATTCGCTTCAAGGACCAGCTGGTCACCTTGCCCGGCCAGGCGCCGGTGACCGACCGCTTCAGCGACATCCTGCTGGGCGGCTCCATCAACTGGACGCCGCAATGGAGCATGGACGGCACCGTGCAGTACAACCCCGACACCCAGCGCTCCAACCGCATCACCCTGGGCGCGCGCTATCAGCCGGGGCCCTACCGCTCGATTGCCGCCGCCTACCGCTACCAGGCCGACTCCACGCCCGCGGCCGCTGACGGCAGCAAGTCCATCGACATTGCCTGGCAATGGCCCCTGAACGACCTGTGGGGCGACAAGGGCCAGGACCTGGGCCCAGGCCGGGGCCAGGGCGGGGGCCGCTGGTACGCCGTAGGACGCATGAACTACAGCATGGTCGACAATAAGCTGACCGACGGCATCATCGGACTGGAATACGATGCGTGCTGCTGGATCGGCCGCATCGTGCTCGAGCGCCTGACCACCGGCCTGGCCACCGCCAACACGCGGCTGATGTTCCAGCTGGAGTTCGTGGGCTTTGCCGCGGTGGGCACCAGCCCGCTGCGCAGCCTGCAGACGAACATCCAGCGCTACCAGCCGCTGCGGCAACGGATCGAATCCCCGAGCCGATTCACCCAATACGACTGAACCACCTTGCAAGGCCCGCCATGAGCCACATTCGAATTTCTCTCAGCGCGCTCTGCCTGGCGGCCCTGGCCGCGGCCGGCAGCGCGCAGGCGCAAGGCATCCGTGCGGCTTCCCCGCCGCGCGGCATCACCGACATCATGCGTGCCGGCCCGCCGCCGGTGGCGCCGCCGAGTGCGGCGCCGGCCCCGACGCCCGTCCCCAACACCACGCCAAGCGGGCAACGCATCGCCGAATACATCGTGGCACTGGTCAATTCCGAGCCGGTGACCAACACCGAGGTGCAGATGCGCGTGCAGCGCGCGCTGCGCCAGGGCGGCACCGAGGTCTCGCGCATTCCTCGCCCGCAACTCAACAGCATGGCACTGGAGCGCATCATCACCGAGAAGGCGCAGCTGCAGCAGGCCAAGGAGGTCGGCATCAAGGTCGACGAACTGCAGGTGGATCAGGCCGAGGAAGGGGTGGCGCGGCAGAACCAGATGACGGTGACCGAGCTGCGTCGCCGCCTGGCGGCCGAGGGCGTTGCCCCGGACGCCTATCGGCAGGACCTGCGCACCCAGATCACGCTGGCACGCCTGCGCGAACGCGAGGTGGAGCCGCGGGTGAAGATCTCCGACCTGGAAGTCGACCAGTACCTGCGCGATCAGCGCGAGAGCCCCAACGCCGCCGACAAGGCTTCGCTGGAAATCAACATCGCCCATGTGCTGGTCACCGTCCCCGAAGACGCCCCGCCGGCCAAGGTGGCCGAGCTGCAGCGCAAGGCCGATGGCATCGCCCAGCGCGCGCGTGGCGGCGAGGATTTCGCGACGCTGGTGCGTGAAAGTTCCGACGCGCCCGACCGCCTCAACGGCGGTGCCTTGGGCGTGCGCAGCGCCGACCGCTATCCGCCCCTTTTCGTCGATGCCCTCAAGGACACCGCGGTGGGCGGCATTGCCGGCCCGGTGCGCTCGGGCGCCGGCTTCCATGTGTTGAAGCTGCTGTCCAAGTCCAAGCCGGGGGAGGCCGCCACCACCGTCACGCAAAGCCGGGTGCGCCACATCCTGCTGCGGGTGGACGACAAGCGCACCACCGCCCAGGCAGTGGCCGAGCTGACCGGCTTCAAGAAGCGCATCGAGGGCGGCACGGCCACCTTCGCCGGCCTGGCACGCGACAACTCGCAGGACGGCAGCGCCAAGGACGGCGGCGACCTGGGCTGGTCGCGCCCGGGCATGTTCGTGCCGGAGTTCGAGGACGCGATGAACCGGCTGGCGCCGAGCCAGGTCAGCGACCCGGTGGTGTCGCGCTTCGGCGTGCACCTGATCCAGGTCGAGGCGCGCCGCGAGGCCAAGCTGTCGCAGACCGAGCAGCGCGACGCCGCGCGTGCCGTGCTGCGCGAGAAGCGCATGGAAGAGGCCTACGAAACCTGGGCCCAGGAAGTGCGCGGCCGCGCCTACGTCGAATATCGCGAACCGCCGCAATCCTGATGCCGATCAATCCGCGCGGGCGCGCCCGGCCATGAAGCACATCCCGCGCAAGCGCTTCGGCCAGCATTTCCTGTCCGACGCCGGAATCATCGAGGCCATCGTGCGCGAGATCGCGCCCAGGCCGGGCGATGCCATGGTGGAGATCGGGCCGGGCCTGGCGGCCCTCACCCAGCCGCTGGTCGAGCGCCTGGGCCAGCTCGCCGTGGTCGAGCTGGATCGCGACCTGGCTGCCCGCCTGCGCGGCCACGGGCAGCTGAAGGTGATCGAGTCGGACGTGCTGAAGGTGGATTTCGGCGCGCTGGCGCAGCAACTGGCGCCTGGCCAGGGTGCCGCGCTGCGGGTGGTGGGCAACCTGCCCTACAACATCTCCACGCCGATCCTGTTTCACCTGCTGGGCTTTGCGCCCGTCATCGCCGACCAGCACTTCATGCTGCAAAAGGAAGTGATCGACCGCATGGTCGCGCCGCCGGCCAGCAGCGACTACGGACGTTTGTCGGTGATGCTGCAGTGGCGCTATGCGATGGAGAACGTCCTGTTCGTGCCGCCCGAGAGCTTCGATCCGCCGCCCCGGGTGGACAGCGCCGTGGTGCGCATGGTGCCGCGCGCGCAGCCGGCACCCGTGAATCCGAAGCTGCTCGAGGAACTGGTGCAGGTGGCCTTCAGCCAGCGCCGCAAGCTCTTGCGCCACACCCTGGGCAAGTGGCTGGAGGCCAAGGGCTTTGGCGGCAGCTTCGACACCCAGCGCCGCGCTGAAGAAGTGCCGGTGCCTGAATACGTGGCGCTGGCGCAGAGCATTTAGCCTCCCGGCTTTTCACTCCGCTGCGCTTCGTGTAATTCGCCACCTCCCGAGGAGGGGACCTCACCTGCGGCCCGGCGAAGCCGGGTCCGCGGTGTGGGGCTGGAATCGAGCCGTTGCGCGGGCGCTGGATCTGCGCCACCAGACGCCCATGAAAAAGCCCGCCAAAGCGGGCTTGGTTCATGCCGAAAAGCGAGCTTCAGGCTGCCGCGAGCCAGTAGCCGGCGTTGAAGGGGCTGCTCATGCGCAGCGCCAGGGGCGACACGTCGAGCAGCTTGTCGGTGGGCATCTTTTCCCCCGACGGATCTTCCTGGACTTGGGGTGCAATTGCCGCGAGTGCTTCGATCGTGGTGCCGTCGCTAGCCTCGTTCGCCCGTTCTGCTTGGCTGGTTTGTGCAGAACGGGCTACAGAAAAGAATAGAAGCAGCGGAACGGGATCTTGCGGTCGCCCCAGTAGTCGGCGGCGTCCCGGAAGATATCGAGCAGCTGCTCGCGTGCTTCCTTGTCGAACTTGGCATTGGCCGGGATCTGCTCGAGCACCACCACGAAGCCGGGCTGCGGCCCCGACTTGTGCAGCGGGTCGGTCATGCAGTCGTACAGCGCGTCGAAGTTCTTGCCGAAGTGCGTCGGGAACATGAACTGCTGTGCGATCAGGTCGAGCACGTCCTGCTTGCTTTGGGCATTGCCCAGGTTCGCATACAGAAAATGCTGGCCTGCCGCATGCGCCGCCTCCTGCAGGTCGCTCACGCGGAACGCGCGGATCGACTGCACGATGTTCGGGCGCACGCCACGAAGGGATACGTTCATCTCCGGTGGTCTTTCCATAGTCGTCAACATTTCTTCGTCAGGCACGCTGCTGCGCCTCTCCAATACTTGTACTTGCCAAACCTTGCTCAAGGCACGATGCGGCTGAAGCTCGCATAGTGGTCCGCCGTGTACCAGCAGGCCGCTGGTGCGACTCGCTCGCCTGCGCACACGATGCGCCGCGCGCCGCGGTTGCGCGCGCCCGGGGTCTCAACCGTGTATTCGCGATAGTGGCCACGCGGCTCGCGCGGCAGGATGCGTTCGCGATTGCCGAATACGCTGCCGTCCTTCTCATATCGAAACGGCCCGCCATTGAAAATGGCCTTGTAGGTTCGCTGGCCCTCCGCCGGCAGTTCGATCAGCGCAATCGTCGATTGCTGCTGCTTCGTGGCGCCGCCGGCATCGCGGCCGGGCCATTCAAATCCTTGGGCCCCGGTGGAAAGCGCTGCGAGCACAAGCCCGGTGAGCGCAAACTTCGAAACAACTGACCTGAGGGAGGCGAACGCCACGATGGGACAACGCGAACTAAAAGAGCGGGTGGGGCCGAGTCAAAATTCAGCCGGTCCGGGAAAACGTGGGGTCGGCTTGGGAGCCTGGACCCTGGGGTTTACCCGCGAATTCAAGCCCGCCAGTGTGCACCAGGCGCGCGCAAATAGCAAGCCTCTGCCCAAAAGTTGAGCAGAGGTGCGGGGCGCGACCGCTTCCGAAAGTTAGCGATCGCTTCCCGTTGTTGCCTTAACGGTCGGCGTTTGCGTCGGCCACCGTCAGGGCCGTCATGTTGACGATGCGCCGCACCGTGGCGCTCGGCGTCAGGATGTGCACGGGCTTGGCGGCGCCCAGCAGCACCGGGCCGATGGCGATGTTGCCGCCCGCGGCCGTCTTGAGCAGGTTGTAAGAAATGTTTGCAGCGTCGATGGTGGGGAACACCAGCAGGTTGGCATCGCCGGCCAGCGCGCTGTGCGGCATGACTTGCGCGCGCTGCTTGCCGTCCAGCGCCACGTCGCCATGCATTTCGCCGTCGACTTCCAGCCACGGCGCCTGCTCGCGCAGGAGGGCCAGCACCTGGCGCATCTTCACCGCGCTCGGCTGTTCGCTGGTGCCGAAGTTCGAATGCGACAGCAGCGCCGCCTTGGGCTTGAGGCCAAAACGCATCATTTCCTCGGCCGCCATGGTGGTGATCTCGGCCAACTCGACCGCGGTGGGGTCGTAGTTGACGTGCGTGTCGACTAGGAAGACCTGGCGATCGGGCAGCAGCAGGCCGTTCATGCAGGCATAGATCGGCACATCCTGCGGGGTGCTCGGGCAGCCGCCGGGGCGCTTGCCGATCACCTGGTCGATGTAGCGCAGGTGCAGGGCGGTGGTGCCCCAGGTGCCGCAGATCATGCCGTCCACGTCGCCCTTGTGCAGCAGCATGGCGCCGATCAGCGTGAGGCGCCGGCGCATCTCGATCTTGGCCACCTGCACCGTCACGCCCTTGCGCTCGGTCATGCGGTGGTAGGTCTGCCAGAAGTCGCGGTAGCGCGCATCCCATTCGACATTCACCACGTCGTAGTCCAGCTCTTCCTTCAGGCGCAGGCCGAACTTCTCGATGCGCTGGGCGATGATGGCCGGGCGGCCGATCAGGGTGGGACGGGCAACGCCTTCGTCCACCACGATCTGGGCGGCGCGCAGCACGCGCTCTTCCTCACCTTCGCAATAGGCCACGCGCTTCTTCGGCGCACGGCGGGCGGCGTCGAAGATCGGTTTCATGGTGGTGCCCGAGGCGTAGACGAAGCTTTGCAGCTTGTCGCGGTAGGCATCCATGTCCTTGATCGGGCGCAGCGCCACGCCGCTGTCGGCCGCGGCCTGGGCCACCGCCGGCGCGATCTTGATCATCAGGCGCGGATCGAAGGGCTTGGGGATCAGGTACTCGGGGCCGAAGCTGAGCTTCTCGCCCACATAGGCAGCCGCCACACGCTCGCTCTGCTCGGCCTGGGCCAGCTCGGCGATGGCATGCACTGCCGCGATCTCCATCTCGTCCGTGATGGTGGTGGCGCCCGAATCGAGCGCGCCGCGGAAGATGTAGGGGAAGCACAGGACGTTGTTGACCTGGTTCGGGTAGTCGGTGCGGCCGGTGGCCATCACGATGTCGTCGCGCACCGAGCGCGCGTCTTCCGGCGTGATCTCGGGGTTGGGATTGGCCAGCGCGAAGATCACCGGCTTGGCCGCCATCTTGGCCACCATCGCCGGCTTGAGCACGCCGCCGGCCGAGAGCCCCAGGAACACGTCCGCGCCTTCGATCACTTCGGCCAGCGTGCGGGCCGAGGTCTTCTGCGCGTACTGCGCCTTGTCCTCGTCCATCAGTTCGGTGCGGCCTTCGTAGACCACGCCGGCCAGGTCGGTCACAAACACGTTCTCGCGCTTGAGGCCCACCTTGAGCAGCAGGTTCAGGCAGGCCAGCGCGGCGGCGCCGGCGCCCGAGGCCACCAGCTTCACCTTGGCGATGTCCTTGCCCACCACCTTCAGGCCATTGAGCATGGCGGCGGCCACCGTGATGGCGGTGCCATGCTGGTCATCATGGAACACCGGAATCTTCATGCGCTTGCGCAGCTCGCGCTCCACGTAGAAGCAGTCCGGGGCCTTGATGTCTTCCAGGTTGATGGCGCCGAAGGTCGGCTCCAGCGCGGCGATCACCTCGACCAGCTTGGCCGGGTCCTTCTCGTCGATCTCGATGTCGAACACGTCGACGCCGGCGAACTTCTTGAACAGAACGCCCTTGCCTTCCATCACCGGCTTGGAAGCCAGCGGGCCGATGTCGCCCAGGCCCAGCACCGCGGTGCCGTTGGTGATGACGGCCACCAGGTTGCCGCGCGCCGTGTACTTGAAGGCGTTCGTCGGGTCCTTGACGATCTCTTCGCAGGGCGCGGCCACGCCGGGCGAGTAAGCCAGCGCCAGGTCGCGCTGGTTGAGCACCTGCTTGGTCGCGGCGATCGCGATCTTTCCGGGGACGGGGTACTCGTGGTACTCCAGCGCTGCGCGGCGCAGCTGGGCGCGCTTGTCTTCCGCGCTGATGGGCGTGGCCGCCGGGGTGCTGGTGGACGTGGGATCGGACATGGACTACTTGACTCCTGCTGCCGTCGGTGCACGCGTGAAGATGGGTTGGCGCGAGCCCACGGTGTCGTTGTAAGGGGCGCCGATTGTAGACCTCGCGTGTGCAAGGCGCCCCGCGGCCCCGGGGTCAGCGCACGGTTGCGCTATGGCAAGATCGCCGCCGGGCAAAAAACCAACCGCCCAAGAGGAGCAGCGACATGGCCCTGATGGATTTCATCAAGAAGCAGTTCATCGACATCATCCAGTGGACCGAGACCGGCGACGGCACCCTGGCTTGGCGCTTCCCCATGCAGGAGATGGAAATCCAGAACGGGGCCTCGCTGACCGTGCGCGAATCGCAGGTGGCGGTGTTCGTCAACGAAGGCCAGGTGGCCGACGTGTTCGCTCCGGGCATGTACAAGCTGACCACGCAGACGCTGCCGGTCCTCACCTACCTGAAGAACTGGGACAAGCTCTTCGAGTCGCCCTTCAAGAGCGACGTCTACTTCTTCAGCACGCGCCAGCAGATCGACCAGAAGTGGGGAACGCCGCAGCCCATCAGCATCCGCGACAAGGACTTCGGCGCGGTGCGGCTGCGCGCCTTCGGCAATTACGCCTTCCGCATCGCCGATGCCAAGCGCTTCCACACCGAGATCTCGGGCACGCGCGACATCTATTCCGTGGCCGACCTGGACGGCCAGCTGCGCGGCCTGGTCTTGCAGAACATCAGCAATGCCATTGCCGCCAGCGGCGTGCCCTTCCTGGACCTGGCGGCGAACCAGATCCAGTTTGCCCAGGCGCTGGCGACGCAACTGGCGCCCGAATTCGCCAAGCTGGGCCTGCAGCTGGACGGCATGACGGTGCAGAGCGTGTCGCTGCCCGAAGAGCTGCAGAAGATCCTGGACCAGAAGATCGGCATGGGCATGGTCGGCAACGACATGGGCAAGTTCATGCAGTACCAGACGGCGCAGGCCATCCCCAAGTTCGCCGAAGGCGCTTCGCAGGGCGGCGGTATTGCCGGCGATGCGATGGGCCTGGGCGCCGGCGTGGCGCTGGGCCAGGTGCTGGCGCAGAACCTGGCGCAGGGTCTGCAAGGTGGCCAGGGCGCAGGCGCCCCCGCTGCCGCACCGGCGACGGCAGTGGTCAGCCCGGCGGACTTGATGGCCACCCTGGAAAAGCTGGCCGAGCTCAAGACCAAGGGCATCCTCACGCAGGAAGAGTTCGACGCCAAGAAGGCCGAGCTGCTCAAGAAACTGGTCTGATCGGCGCAGTCCCTTGCCAGAACTGCGCGTCATGACGCCGGCGCCGATGCCGCATGGCTGAGGGCGCCGGCAGCCCCCAGCGTGCCTACCGGGCGCCTTGCCCCGGCTGCGGCGCGCCGGTCGAGTTTCGATCGGCGCAGTCCACCCACGCCATCTGCGCCTATTGCCAGAGCACGGTGGTGCGCCAGGGCGAGACGCTCGCGCGCATCGGCAAGATGGCGGAGCTGTTCGACGACTTCAGCCCGCTGCAGCTCTTTGCCTCGGGCCGCATCCAGGACCAGTCCTTCACGCTGGTCGGCCGCCTGCAGTACCGCTACGAGGGCGGCCACTGGACCGAGTGGATCGCGGCGCTGGGCGATGGCCGTGTCGGCGTACTGGCAGAAGACAACGGCGCCTTCGTCTTTGCCCTGCCCCATGCGCTGCAGCGCGCCGCGCCCGCCGCAGAAAGCCTGCGCGTCGGGCTGACCACGGCCATCGACGGGCGCCGCTTCACCGTCAGCTCGCACCAGCAGGTCAGCCTGGTATCGGCACAGGGCGAGCTGCCGCGCCTGCCCGCGCTGGGGCAGCCCTTCACCGTGGTCGAGCTTCGCAACGATCAGGGCGAGGTGCTGAGCCTCGAGTACGACCAGGATCCGCCCGGCGCCTACCTGGGTCGGGGCGTGCGGCTCGAAGAGCTTGCGCTGACCGGGCTCGCCGACGAATCGGCCAAAGAGGAGAAGGGGCGCCGCTTCGACTGCCCCAACTGCGGTGCTTCGGTGACGCCCTTGCTGGCGGACAGCAAGTCCATCACCTGCCGCAACTGCAGCAGCCTCATCGATTTGAGCCAAGGCATCGGCGGCGAGCTCAGGCACGCCACGCAGGACGAGCCGGTGCGCCCGCTGATCGCGCTCGGTTCCAGCGGCCAGCTGCAAGGCGTGCAATGGCAGGTGCTGGGCTTCCAGCACCGCATGGGCCAGGCGCCGGGCGAGGACGAGCAGTTCGGCTGGAGCGAGTACCTGCTCTACAACCAGCAGCGCGGCTTCTCCTTCCTGGTGGACGCCGAAGACGGCTGGAGTCTGGTGCGCCCGGTCACCGGCGGCGCGAGCCTGGCGGCCGGCGGCCAGAGCGCCAACTATCTGGGCCAGCGCTACCCGCTGCAATACAGCTACGAGGCGGTCACCAGCTACGTGGCGGGCGAGTTCTATTGGCGCGTGGAGCGTGGCCAAAAGACGCAGAACCGCGACTTCGCGCTGGGCGCTTCGCTCTTGTCGCTGGAGCAATCGGCCAACGAGCTGACCTGGTCGGGCGGCGCCAAGGTCGACAGCGGCACGGTGGCAGCCGCCTTCCAGCTCGAAGACAGCAAGGCACTCTTCAAGCGCTCCGATGCCGCGCCGCTGAGCGGGGCGCGCAAGCTGGGTTGCGGCACGATCATCCTGATCGTCATCCTCATCATCGTGCTGCTGCTGATGCTGAGCACCTGCAGTTCGCGCTGCGATCCGCGCTACGAGAACTGCTCCTCGCGCGTGTCCGGCGGCTCCTACGGCGGCTATTCCAGCGGCGGTGGCCACAAGTGAATCACTTCAACGTCAGAAGAAGGAGGTCCTCATCATGGGAATCGAATGGTTGAAACCGGCCGTCGTGCTGGGCTCCCTGCTCTACGCGCTGATCGGCGTGGCGGTGTTCGTCGTGTGTTTCCTCATCATCGACAAGCTCACGCCCTACGACCTGTGGCTTGAGATCGTCGAGAAGCAGAACAAGGCGCTGGCCTTGGTGGTGGCGGCCATCAGCCTCGGTATTTCCATCATCGTGGCCGCGGCGATCCATTGACGATGACGATGCAGGCCACCGCGCGCCGTCCCGGCCCGGTGGATGTGGCGCTGCTCGCCAGCGTCTTCGTGGTGGCGGCCTGCGGGCTGGTGTACGAGCTGAGCGCGGCGGCGCTGAGCTCCTACCTGCTGGGCGATTCGATCCTGCAGTTCAGCACCGTCATCGGCACCTATCTCTTTGCCATGGGGCTGGGCTCCTGGCTGTCGCGCTTCCTGGAACGGCAATTGCCGGCGCACTTCCTGCGCATCGAGCTGCTGGTGGCTTGCGTCGGCGGGCTGATGCCGGCGCTGCTCTACCTGGCCAATGCCTGGGTGCCGGGCGCCTTTCGCCTGCTGCTCTATGGCTTGGTGGTGGTGGTGGGCGCGCTGGTGGGGCTGGAGATTCCGCTGGTCATGCGCATCCTGCGCCGCCACGTGCAGCTCAAGGACCTGGTCTCGCAGGTGCTCACCTTCGACTACCTGGGTGCGCTGGCGGTGTCGGTGGCCTTTCCGCTCGTCCTGGTGCCGCAGCTGGGCATGATCCGCACCGGCCTCCTGTTCGGCTGGATGAACGCCGCCGTGGCGCTGTGGGCGCTGTGGCTCTTTAGACATGAGCTGCGCCAGCTGGGAGCGCATGCCATCGCCTGCGCCGCCACCTTGCTGCTCTTGAGCGCCGCCTTCCTGCTGGCCGACCGCATCACCAGCGTGGCCGAAGACCGCTTCTACCAGGACCGCATCGTCTTCAGCGCCAGCTCCCCCTATCAGCGCATCGTCGTCACCCGCAGCAGTGCCGGGCACCGCCTTTACCTCAACGGCAACCTGCAGTTCGCCGAGCGCGACGAATACCGCTACCACGAGTCCCTGGTGCATCCGGCCATGGCGGCCCATGGCGCGCCCAAGAAGGTGGCGGTGCTGGGTGGCGGCGATGGCATGGCGGTGCGCGAGATCCTCAAGTACCCCTCGGTAGAGCGCATCACGCTGGTCGAGCTTGACCCGCACATGACGCAGCTCTTCGCCAGCCATGCGACCTTGTCGGCACTGAATGGCGGCGCGCTGTCGTCGCCCAGGCTCAAGATCGTGAACACCGACGCCTTCCAGTGGCTGCAGCAGGAAGATGGCGAGATGTACGACGTGATCGTGGTCGACTTTCCAGACCCGACCAACTTCGCGATCGGCAAGCTGTACACCAACTCCTTCTATGCCCTGCTCGACAAGCGCCTGGCGGCCAGCGGTTACGCGGTGGTGCAGACCACCTCGCCGCTGATTGCGCGCAAGAGCTTCTGGACGGTGGCGAGCACCATCGAATCGGTGGGCCTCACGGCCACGCCCTATCACGCCCATGTGCCCAGTTTTGGCGAATGGGGCTTCATCGTCGCCAGCCGCCGGCCCTGGCGCATGCCCGATGCGCTGCCGCCGGGGCTGCGCTTCCTGACGCTGGACACCCTGCCCCCGCTCTTCGCATTTCCGACGGACATGGCGCGCGTGCCCACCCCGGTGAACCGCCTGTCGAACCAGGTGCTGGTCACGACCTACGAGCACGAGTGGGGCAAGCCGTGATCCATCGGCGCGGCTTTCTGGGCGCGGCGGCCGGCAGCCTGGCCCTCGCGGCCTGCGAAGCGCCGTCGACGACGGCGCGCATCGAAGGGGGCTTCCATGGCGCCACGGCAGAGCGCGGCCATGCCTTGCGCGACGGCCTCCTTGCCGGCAAGGCGCCCGAACGCGTGCAGCGCACCCGCGTCGTCATCGCCGGTGGCGGCGTGGCCGGGCTGGCGGCAGCGCGCGCGCTGCGGCTGGCCGGCATCGAAGACTTCGTGCTGCTGGAGCTGGAAGACGGCGCCGGCGGCAACAGCCGCGCCGGCAGCTTGAAGGGGCTGCCTTGTCCGCTCGGCGCCCACTACCTGCCCGTGCCCGGCGACGCCGCCAGCGAGGTGCAGGACCTGCTGGAAGAACTGGGCCTGCGCCGCCGCGTGGCCGGGCGCTGGGTCTACGACGATCGGCACCTGTGCCATAGCCCGCAGGAGCGCCTCTATTTCCAGGGCCAGTGGCAGGAAGGACTGTTGCCGGTGCAGGACGTGGAGGCCGGCACCCTCGCGCAGTACCGCCGCTTCGACGAACTGGTGGAAGGCGCGCGCCGCCGTGCGCGCTTTTCCATCCCGCTGGCCAAGTTCGCGCCGGGACCGGAACTGCTGGCGCTGGATGCCCTGCGCTTCGACGAGTGGCTGGATCGGCAGGGCCTCGACGATCCGCAGCTGCGCTGGTACTTGGACTACTGCTGCCGCGACGACTATGGCGCCGACAGTGGCGCGGTGTCGGCCTGGGCCGGCATCCACTACTTCGCCAGCCGGCACGGCTTCCAGGCGCCGGGCCGTGCGCATGACGAGGCGCAAGAGCGCGAGGGCGTGCTGACTTGGGCGGAAGGCAATGGCTGGCTGACGCGCCAGTTGGCTGCGCCGCTCGGTCCGGATCGCCTGCGTTGCGGCCAGGTGGTGACGCGCATCGCGGATCTGCGCGGCGGCGTCGAGGTCGATGCCTTCGACATTCAGAGCCAGCGCCTGCAACGCTGGCAGGCCGAGCGCTGCATCGTCGCCCTGCCCGTCTTCGTGGCCGCACGGGTGGTGCAGAACCCGCCCGAGCGGCTGCGCCAGGCGGCCGCGCAGCTGCGTTACGCGCCCTGGCTGGTGGCCAACGTGCACCTGCGCGCGCCATTGGCCGACCGGCCGCCCGGCGCGGCGCCGAGCTGGGACAACGTGGTCTTCGGCAGCGCCGGCCTGGGCTACGTGGATGCGGGGCATCAGCGACTCGATCCGACCCCGCGCGAGACCGTGCTCAGCTGGTACCGCCCGCTCGGCCCCAGTCGCCACGACGGCCCCGATGGGCGCCGCCAATTACTGGAGCGCCCCTGGACCCATTGGCGCGACCAGCTGCTGGCCGAGCTCTCGCTGCCGCATCCCGACCTGCCCGAGTTGGCGACCCGCATCGAGATCGCGCGCCACGGCCATGCCATGGCCATCCCCGTCCCGGGCCAGCTGGCGCGCCTAGGTGCGGGTCAACGCCGCATCGAGGCCGGGCGCCTGGCCTTCGCCCATGCCGATTGGTCGGGCTACTCGATCTTCGAGGAAGCGTTCACGCGCGGGCACCACGCGGCCTGATGAAGACGAAGCGCCGCAGCCTCAGCGTGCGAAGAAGCGGTCGAGCGCCTCTTCAGGCAGTTGCCTCCGCAGGCCGATCGCGACCACGCCGGCGCGCGCGTCGCGGGGCGGCGGCGCCCGGCGCACGCTGCCGTGGCGGCCGGCGAACTGGACCTCGGACCATTCGTCGCCCTCGGCGCCATCGCCGGTGCGCAGCCATCCCTTGAGCCGCAGCACGCCCGGCGGCATGGCGCGCAGCCAGGCGCGCAGCGTGTCGGCCGGAATGGCGGCCATGGGTTGCGCGCTCCAGGTCTGGAACATGGCGCCGTGGTCGGGGGCGTGATCGTGCCCGCACGCGCCCGTGCCGCAGACGCCGCATGCGGCGGCGCTCGGCGCCGGCAGCCCCGAGAGCAGCGCGAGCGGCAGCGCCGATTGCACGGTCTCGATGCGCGGCGTGCCCGGCGCGGCGCGCTCGGCCCAGGCGTGCGCGGCCGCGAGCGCGGCGGCATCGGCCAGATCGGCCTTGTTGACCACCACGAGATCGGCCGACTTGAGCTGCCGCGCCAGCGTGTCGGCCAAGAGCGCGTCGCGCGACTGCTGCGCCACCGCGCTCGCATCGACCAGCACCACCACGGCCTCGAGGCTCAGCTCGGGCGCGGCCATGCCGATCTGCGCGATGCGCCAGGGATCGGACACGCCGCTCGCTTCGATCACCACCGCATCGAAGGGCGTGGCCGACTCGATCACCTGCACCAGCGCGCGGCCCAGGTCGTCGCCGATCTGGCAGCACACGCAGCCGTTGGTCAGCGCGAGCGTGTCGCCGTGGGTCGCAGCGATCAGGTCGGCGTCGATGTTGAGCGCCCCGAAGTCGTTGACCAGCACCGCCATGCGCAGCCCCCCGGCCTCGCGCAGCCAGCGGTTGAGCAGCGTGGTCTTGCCCGCGCCCAGAAAACCGCCAACGACGGTGAGCGGTAGCCGGCGTCTCGTCGTCATGCCTGAAACACGCGGCCGGAGAGCACCGTGCCCCAGACGCGCACGTCCTTGAGCGCCGCCGGACCGACCTCGAGCGGATCGTCCTCGAGCACGCAGAAGTCGGCGCGCTTGCCGCATTCGATGCTGCCGATCTCGCCGTCGAGCTTGAGCGTCCAGGCCGGTCCGAGCGTGACGGCGTGCAGCGCCTGCATGACCGTGAGCTTCTCGCTCTCGCCGAGCACGCGGCCCTTGGGCGTGATGCGGTTCACCGCGCACCAGGCCGTGAACAGCGGCCCGAGCGGCGTGACCGGCGCGTCGGAATGGATCGCCAGCGGCACGCCCGCCGCGAGCGCGCTGCCGCAGGCGTCGAGCCGGTTCGCGCGATCGGGGCCCATGGTCATCTCGTAGTGCTGGTCGCCCCAGTACCAGAGGTGGTTGGTGAAGAGGTTGGCGCACAGGCCCAGCGAGGCCATGCGCCGGAACAGCGGCGCATCGATCATCTGGCCGTGCTGCAGCGTGTGGCGGTGGCCGGGCCGCGGCGCGCGCGTGAGCACGCGCTCGATGGCGTCGATGGCCGCTTCGCTCGCCTCGTCGCCGTTGGTGTGGGTGTGGATGGTGAGCCCCGCGCGGTGGTAGGTCTCGAAATCGGCCTCGTACTGCGCCGGCGCCGTGACCCAGATGCCGTTGGGCGCGCCGTTGAAATGCCCCGGCCAGCGCAGCCGCGCCGAGAAGCCCTGGATCGAGCCGTCGAGCATCATCTTCACGAGGCCGTAGCGCAGGCGGTCGGTATTGCGCGCCATCAGCGACTTGACGTGCTCGGCGCCGGCCGGCGCCGCATGCGTGCCGTGGAAGGCTTGGAACGCCGGCAGCAGTCGGATCGAGACGCTGTCGTCGGCGAGCGTGCGTTCGAGCACCTGGATATCGTCCTCGCCGAGCTTGTTCACGAGGTCGGTCGCGGTCGTCACGCCCTGGCGGCAGGCCAGGCGCGCGAACGAGCGCACGCCGGCCTCGGTCATGGGCGCGAGCAGGCCGGCGTTGTTGATTCGGCGCAGCACCAGGAACATGGCGGCGGGCTCCTGCAGCTCGCCCGTGGGCTCGCCGGCCTGGGGATGGCCGGGCGCGAACTTGACCACGCCCTCGACGTCGTTGTCGCGGGTGATCTCGGCCAGCCGCAGCATCGCGCTGTTGACGTTCATCAGGTGGCCGTTGGCATGCGAGATCACGACCGGCCGGGTGGCGCTCGTGCGGTCCAGGTGCTCGACCGTCATGCGCTCGCCGCCGAAGTAGATCGGATCGAAGCCCCAGGCGATCAGCGGCTGCGTGGCCGGCGCGCCCTCGGCCGCCAGGCGCGCGTCGACCTCCGCCAGCCGCGCGACCACCTCGTCCATGGAGCGCAGGCCGGCCCAGACCTTGCCGTCGGGATCGCGCCGGTCGAACCAGCCGGTGTACGTCCACTCCCACATGCTGCCTTCCTTGAGGTGGCAGTGGCCTTCGACCAGGCCAGGCATCAGCACCTTGTCGGCGAAGCGCTCGTCGAGGGTGTGGGCGCCCCATTCGGCGCAGCGTGCGAGGTCGCCCACGGCGAGAATGCGGCCGTCGCGCACGGCCACGTGCGTGGCGCGCGGCTGCATGGGGTTCATGGTGAGGATGCTCTTGGCGACGTAGACGGTGGTGGTCATGGGTGTGTGGATGGGTGGTGGGTTCAGGTCTGGTGTTCGGCCAGCTCGCGCCGCATCCGGCGCAGCGACCACTCGAAGGCCAGGCGGCGGATCGGCTCCGGCGGGATGAAGCCCGGACGGCTGCGCGCCAAAGTCTCGGCCAGCAGCGGCGAGTGCTGGCCTGCGGCGTACTCGGCCAGCAGGCTGCCCAGCGCCGTCATCTTCAGGATGCCCGAGGCATTGCAGCCGGCGACGGCATGCAGGCCTTCGGCCAGCTGCCGCACGATGGGCACGTCGTTGCGCGTCATGCCGACGGCGCCGCCCCAGACGTGCTCGAACGCATCGGCGGGCAGGCCGGGGTAGCGTTCGCGCAGGCCGGTCTGCAGCATCGCCTGCACCTGTTCCGGCGCCAGTTCTGATTTGTAGGAGAAGCCCAGGCGCAGCATGTAGCGCCGCCCGCCGACCTTGCGGCTGGTGGCTTCTAGGCGTTCGACCGGCGTGACGCCCCAGTCGGTCGCGCTGCCCAGGCCGGCAGCCTCGCCGTCCGTCAGCGCGCGCGTGAGACCGGCGTAGGTGAAGACGGTGAGCTGGCGCGAACCGGCATGGCCGAAGGCGGGCAGCTCGGCGCCGACGCACAGCAGCACCTGGCGCGCGCGCACGCAGTGCGGGCCGACCTGCAGTTCGTAGCCCTGGCGCCGTCGCAGGCCGCTGACGGGGCTGTCCGTGTGCAGGTCCACGTTGGGCGGCAGCGTGCCAACCAGTCCGTGCATGAGTTCGGCGGGCTGGACCACCGTACAGTTGCGCAGCCACAGCGCCGCGGTGTAGCGCGGCGTGCCGAGTTCGTCCGTGATCTCGCTGGGCGCTAGGCGCCGGTAGTGCACGCCATGCGCGTCCAGCGTCTGCGTCAAGGCTTCCAGGTTCCGCGCGCCCACTGCGGTGGTGGCGGCCTTGTAGTGCCCATTCGGCTGCCAGCCGCAATCGAAGTTGCCGGCCTCGATGGCGGCGCGCAGATGCTGCATGCCATGCGCGAGCAGCCGGACCTGCCAGTCGCGCACGGCCGGGTCGCTGCCGCTGGAAATCTTGGCGTAGGGCAAGTCGAGCATGAAGCCCGAGTTGCGGCCCGAGCTGCTCTCGGCCGGCTGGCCCGCATCGAGCAGCACGATGCGTTCGTCGGGATGCCGCAGCGCCAGCGCACGGGCTGCCGCCAGCCCGGCGTAGCCGGCGCCGACGACGACGAAGCGCGCCTGCAGGTCAGTCTGCACGGGCCAACGCGGCGGCGCGCGGTGGCGTGCAATCGCGTTCCAGCCGCTGCGGGTGTGGTAGCTCCTTGGCGTGATCACACTAGGACGGCAGTTGCAGCGGCGCGATCGGCTGGTCGTCAACACTGTCCACGCGCCGGCATCGCACCCAGTGGTCCGGCGCCACTTCGCGCAGCGGTGGCAGCTCGGCTGCGCACGCGGGCTCGGCCACCGGGCAGCGGCCGGCAAAGCGGCAGCCTGGCGGCGGGTTGATCGGGCTCGGCGGATCGCCCGTGAGCTTGATGCGCTGCGCGGCGCGCTGGCGCCCGCCGTGCACCGTGGGCACGGCCGACATCAGCGCCACGCTGTAGGGGTGCAGCGGCCGCGCGAAGAAGGCCTGGCGCGGCGCGCGCTCGACGATCTGGCCCAGGTACATCACGGCGATGTCGTCGCAGATGTGCTCGACCACGGCCATGTCGTGCGAGATGAACAGGTAGGTCAGGCCCAACTCGCGCTGCAGCCGGGCCAGCAGGTTCAGGATCTGCGCGCGGATCGCGATGTCCAGCGCCGAGACCGGTTCGTCGCAGACTACGAGCTCGGGCTGCGTGGCCAGCGCGCGCGCGATGTTGATGCGCTGGCGCTGGCCGCCCGAGAACTGGTGCGGAAACAGGTGCTGCTGCTCGGGCCGCAGGCCCACCTGGGTGAACAGCTCGGCCACGCGCGCCTCGCGCTCGGCCGGCGTGCCGATGCCCATCAGGTCCAGCGGCGCGCGCACGGCGGCGCCGGCGCGCTCGCGCGGGTTGAGCGAGGAATACGGGTCCTGGAAGATGATCTGCAGCCGCCGGCGCGCCTGCCGCAAGGCCTCGCCTCCGAGCGCGCCCAGGTCGGTGTCGCCCAGGCGGATCTGCCCAGCCGTCACGGGCGACAGCCGCATCACGGCCAGCGCGGCCGTGGTCTTGCCCGAGCCGGATTCGCCGACCACGGCCAGCGTGCTGCCGCGGCGCACCTTGAACGAGACGCCGTCCACGGCCTTGACCACCTCGGCCGGCTTGAACCAGCCGGACTTGGCGCGCGGGAAATGGACCTTCAGGTCGTCGACCTGCAACAGGGTGTCGGGGGTCATCGCGTTCATGCCGTTGCCTCCTCGGCATGCAGCCAGCAGGCCGCGCCATGTGACGTGGCCCCGTTCGCGCCGACCTCGAACATGGGCGGCACGTCGGTTGCGCAACGCGGCATGGCCTGCGGACAGCGTTCGCGAAATGCGCAGCCCCGGCCCAGTTCCCAGATCGAGGGCACGACGCCGTCGATCTCGGCGAGATCGGCGCGCCCGCCGCCGATGCTGCTGCCGAGTTCGGGCAGGCAGTCGATCAGACCGCGCGTGTAGGGGTGGCCCGGCGCGCCCAGCACCTGTTCGCAGCTGCCCTGTTCAATCACGCGGCCGGCGTACATGACCATCACGCGGTCGGCCATCTCGGCCACGGCGCCCATGTCGTGCGTGATGAGAAGGATGGCCGTGCCCTTCTCGCGCTGCAGGTCACGCAGCAAGTCGAAGATCTGGGCCTGCACCGTCACGTCGAGCGCCGTCGTGGGCTCGTCGGCGATCAGGATGTCGGGCCGGCAGGCCAGCGCCATCGCGATCATCACGCGCTGGCGCATTCCGCCCGAGAGCTGGTGCGGGTACTCGTGCACGCGCCGCTCCGGCGCCGGAATGCCGACCTGCTGCAGCATCTCGACCGCGCGCTGCTGCGCGGCCCTGGCGTCCAGGCCGGCATGCAGGCGCAGCGATTCGGCGATCTGCTCACCCACGGTGAACACCGGGTTCAGCGAGGTCATGGGTTCCTGGAAGATCATCGAGATGCGATTGCCGCGCACCTCGCGGATGCGCTGCGTGTCGGCCGTCACCAGGTCCTCGCCCTGGAACAGGATGCGCCCGTCGCTGATGCGGCCCGGCGGCGAGGGGATCAGCCTGAGCAGCGCCAGCGCTGTCATGCTCTTGCCGCAGCCGGACTCGCCGACCACGCACAGCGTCTCGCCGGCGCGCAGCTCGAAGTCCACGCCGTTGAGCACCATGGCCTGGCCGCGCCGGCCGCTGAATTCGACACGCAGGTCCTCGACCCGCAGCAAGGCAGCCTGCGTCATCAGCGTTCCCTCAGCTTGGGGTTGAGCGCGTCGTTGAGCCCGTCGCCGATCAGGCTCACGGCCAGCACCGTGACGAAGATGGCCGCGCCCGGAAAAACCACCGGCCACCAGGCCGACAGCACGTACTGCCGCGCCGAGCCGATCATCAGGCCCCAGCTCATCTGGTTGGGGTCGCCCAGGCCCAGGAACGACAGGCCGGCCTCGAACAGGATGGCCGCGCCGATCGCCAGCGTGGCCGACACCACCAGCGGCGGCAGCGCGTTGGGCAGGATCACCTTCCAGATGATGCGCGCGTGGCGCGCGCCGATGGCGCGCTCGGCGCGCACGAACTCCAGTCCGCGGATCTTCAGGAACTCGGCGCGCGCGAGCCGTGCCGTCGAGGGCCAGCTCACGCTGCCGATGGCCAGCGTGACCGTGACCAGCGAGGGCGAGAACAGCGTGACCACCACCATCGCGAACAGCAGCGACGGCAGCACCTGGAAGAATTCGGTCACGCGCATCAGCGCCGCGTCGACGCGGCCGCCATAGTAGCCCGCCATCGCGCCCAGCGTGACGCCGATGGTGACCGACAGCAGCGCCGCGATGGCGCCCACGGCCAGCGTGGCGCGCCCGCCGTGGATGAGGCCCGTGAGCACGTCGCGGCCGAGCTGGTCGCTGCCCAGCCAGGCTTCTTCAGTGAAGGGCGGGGTCATCGGCGCCGTAATCATTTCGAAGGGATCGGCCGGATACACCCAGGGACCCGCCACGGACACCAGCACGACGACCAGCAGGATCGCCATGCCGGCGATGGCGGCCGGGTTGCGCATGAACATGCGCAGCGCCTCGACGCCGGGATGTTCGACCTTGATGTCTTGTTTCATGAGGTCTTGATGCGTGGGTCGATCAGCCGGTAGCACAGGTCGGTGACCATGTTCATGACGATGACGACGATGGAGGAGAACAGCAGCACGCCGAGGATGGTGGGGTAGTCGCGCCGCAACACGGAGTCGAAGGCCAGGCGGCCCAGGCCCGGCCAGTTGAAGACCGTCTCGACCAGAATGGCGCCGGCCAGCACGTTGCCGAACTGCAGGCCCAGCACCGTGACCACGGGCAAGAGCGCATTGCGCAGCGCATGCTTGTAGAGGACCACGCCTTCGGCCAGGCCCTTGGCACGCGCGGTGCGGATGTAGTCCGAGCCCAGCACGTCGAGCATCGACGAGCGCGCGAGCCGGCTGTACTGCGCGAGATAGATCACGGCCAGCGTGACCATGGGCAGGATCAGGTGGTGCAGCACGTCGAGCATGTCGGCCAGGCTGCCGGTGGCCGGATCGGGCGAGCGCATGCCCGAGACCGGCAGGATCGGAAGTACCGATGCGAAGAGCAGCACCAGCATGATGCCGGTCCAGAACACCGGCGCCGCGAAGCCGACCAGCGAGAGCACGGTGATGGCTTGCGAGAGCAGCCCGTTGGGCTTGCGCGAGGACAGCACGCCCAGCAGCGTGCCGGCCACGAAGGCCGTGAACACGGCGCTGAGCACCAGCAGCAGCGTGGCCGGAACGCGCTCGAGGATCATCTGCGAGACCGGCAGGTTGAAGTAGTACGAGTAGCCCAGGTCGCCGCTGGCCACCTTGGCCAGGTAGATGCCCAGCTGGGTGTGGAACGGCAGATCCAGGCCGTACTGCTTGCGCAGGTCGGCCATGAGCTCCGGGCTCATGCCGCCCGAGGCGCCGGCGATGGTTTCCACCGGGTCGCCGGGCGCGGAATGCACGAGCACGAAGTTCAGGACCACGACCGCCAGCACCAGCAGAAGGCCCTGGGCGAGGCGGGAAGCGAAGAGGCGGAGAACTCCCATCGTGAGTGTTGTCGTGGCTGCCGCGCCTACTTCAGGAACACGTCGTCATACGGCGCGGCCGGGCCCCAGATCGTCGCGGGCACGTTCTCCACGTTCTTGCGCGAGGCCGTGTGATAGGGCGTGTTGTTGACGTAGACGATGGGGACTTCGTCCGTCACGGTCTTCTGGAACGTGGCGTAGTAGGCCTTGCGCTTGGTGGGGTCCAGCGTGCCGCCGGCGGTGTTCAGCAATTCGTCCACCTTGGGGTTGGCGTAGGACTGCGTGTTGGTCCAGATGACGGGCTTGATGTTGGTCGACAGATAGGTGCGGTGCACGCCGATGACCGGATCGCCCCAGTTGAAGACCACGTCCATCGACAGATCGAAGTCGTGCGTGGCTAGGCGCTTGGCCCAGGCCGGGAAGTCGGCCGAGGCACGCACCTCCACCGCCACGCCCAACTTCTTGAGCTGGGCGCGCACGTATTCGGCCACGTTCTTCTGCTGGTCGTCGGCGCCGGGCAGGTAGTCGATGGTCAGCTTGAAGCGTTCACCGTTGGCGCCGGGCTTGAGGCCCGCCTCGTCCAGCAGTGCCGCGGCCTTCTTCAGGTCCAGCGGATAGCGTGCCAGGTCGTCCGTGGCGAACGGGCTGCTGGCCACGATGGGGCCGTCGGCCGGGGTGGCGAAGCCGCCCATCAGCGCCTTGGTGATGAACTTCTTGTCCATCGCGTAGGCGATGGCCTTGCGCACGCGCACGTCGTCCAGCGGCTTCTTGGCGGTGTTGATCGCCAGCCAGTTGATGGCGCCGATGCCCTCGTAGCCCTTGCCGGTCAGCGCGATGTCGGCGTTGGACTTGAGCCGCTTGAGATCCGTGGCGGTGGATACGTAGGGCAGCATCTGGACGTCGCCGCGCTCCAGGCTCAGGAGGAGGCTGGAGGCGTCGGGCACGATGTTCAGGACGACCTTGTCCAGATAGGGCTTGCCGGCCAGGAAGAACTTGTCGAAGCGCTCCATGACCACGCGCTGGCCGGCCTGGAACTCGACCAGCTTGAAGGGCCCGGAGCCGACCACGCCGGTGCTGTTGCGCGGATGGGTCTTGAGGTCGGCGCCGTCGCCATAGATGTGCTTGGGCAGGATGGGCGCGAGCGCGGGGCTCATGGCCAGGAGGATCGCCGGGTGCGGCGAGCTCATGCGGATGATGGCCGTGTGCGCATCGGGCGTGTCGACCTTCTCGACCGGGGCCAGCATGGTCTGGAACGGGTGATTGGCCTTGATGGCCATGATGGAGAAGGCCACGTCGGCCGAGGTCACGGGCTTGCCGTCGTGGAACACCGCGTTCTTGCGCAGGTTCAGCGTGAGCGACATGCCGTCGTCCGCGAGCTTCCACGACTCGGCCAGGTAGGGCTGCGGGTTCCACTTGTCGTCGAAGCGCAGCGGGCTCGCAAACAGCTGCGCCGACGGGATCGCCGTGGCGGTGCCCGATTGCACCGCGCCGTTCAGGTGCCGAGGCACCTGTGTGTAGCCCACCACCAGCGTGCCGCCGCGCTTGGGTGTCTGCGCCAGGGCGGGCAGGGACAGGAGCGCGCTGGCGCCGAGCACTGCGGCCGAGAGCAAGGCGCCGCGGCGGCTGGAGAGAAGACGGAACATGGACTGACCTCCTTGGGTTCTTCGACGGGTGAAAGGCCCCGCTGGGCCGCAGGCAGAAGATAGGCCAAGGGTGATCCGCGGCGAAGAGCCAATCGCATGCAAATCGAGGGGCCAGAAGCCGCGGGTTTGCCCCGTTGTGTGGCGGCGCGATGCGCCACTTCGGTGAATGCGCACCGTCGGCGCGCGGCTATTTCTCGTCGCGCAGCCAGTACCACTTGTAGAGCATGCGCTGGCCGATGCGCCGAAACGGCGCGAAGGCGGGCGACTCCACCAGCCCGAGCATGTTGGGAAAGGGCAGCGGCGAGCGATAGATCGGCAGTTCGAACACCTGTCGGCCGTCGTCCTTGCCGGCCACGCGTTCGGCCAGCCGCTTGCCGGCCCAGGTCGAGAAGGACACGCCGTTGCCGCCGTAGCCCACCGCATACCAGATGGTCTTGTCGGCCTCGGGCTGCGTGATGCGGGGCATCATGTCGTGGCTCATGTCGACCCAGCCCCACCACGAATAGTCGATGCGGATGCCCGCCAGCGGCGGAAACTTGCGGGCGATCGCGTCGGTGAGCAGCTTCAGGTGCACCGGGTGCTCGGCGTCGGCGCCGCTCACCGAACTGCGGCTGCCGATCTGCAGCCGGTTGCCCTTGAGCAGCCGGTAGTAGAAGCGCAGCGTGCGCGTGTCGGTCAGGAAGGTCAGCGAACTGAAGTTGGTGGCTTGCAGTTCCGACTCGGTCAGCGGGCGCGTGACGACCGAGTTGGAGAGGATCGGCATGATGCGGTTCTTCAGCAGCGGGCTCAATGCCTGGCCGGTGTAGCCGCCGGTGCACACCGCCACGCGGCGCGCGCGCACCACGCCGCCGGGCGTCTGGAGGTGGTGCACGCCGTTGAGGGTCTGCCAGCCCTGCACGGGGCTGGAGGTATGCACCTTCACGCCCAGCGCGCGCGCCTTGCGCATCAGGCCGAAGGTGAACTTCAGCGGGTGGATGCCCACGCCTTCGGGCTCGAACATGGCGCCGGCCGCCTCGCGCTCGTCGCAGTAGTCGCGCCGCACCTCTTCGGCCGTGAGCATGCGCGTGGCATAGCCGAACTGCTCGCGCATCAGGCGCGCCTCGGCTTCGAGCACCGCGAGCTTTTCGGGACGGTGCGCCACGTGGAGATGGCCGCCGTCGAAGGCGTCGCAGTCGATCTGCGTCGTGAGATGCTTGAAGTTCTCGAAGCCGCCGCGGATCTCGGCATCGAGTCGCCTGGCGGTGTCCAGGCCCCAGCGCTGGATCCACTGCGAGCGCTTCAGCCGGCCGCTCGCGTTCTGCCCCTGGCCGCCGCTGCGGCTGGAGCAGCCCCAGGATGCCTGGTTGGCCTCGAGCACCGTGGCCTGGATGCCGTGCTCCTGCGCCAGGTAGAGCGCGGTCGACATGCCGGTGGCGCCCGAGCCGATGATGGCCACGTCGACATCGATGTCGCGCACGAGCGGGCCGTCGTCTTCGGGCGGCGCACCGGCGCTCGCGACCCACCAGGTCGGCGCATAGGCGCGGCCCGCGCCGGGATCGGGCGCGACCAGCGGGTCGTAGCGCGGGTCGTAGGGCCTGTTCGCGGGCAGCGAGGGCGGGGCGGCGGAGAACGCGGCGGTGCCGGACGGCATGTTCATGGGAGGGCTCCGCGGTCTGTCTACTTGGTGGCCGGCAGGTTGGGACGCGCCTTGCGGAACACGTTCTTCAGGTGGATCTTTCCGCCCCGGAAGGTGAATACGTCGATGCCGTCGGTCTCGATGCGACTACCGTCGGCCGCGGTGCCCGTGAAAGTCCACTGCGAGGTGCCGAAGTCGCCGTGCACGAAATGCCGGCCGTTGATCCACTGCGCATCGGGCACCGCCTCCCAGGCCGTGGCGAAGGCGCGGCGTACTGCTTCGGTGCCCACGTGGCGCGTGCCGCAGGCCTCGGGGCCGGCGGCGGTCTGGAAGATGCAGTCCTCGGTCATGAAGCCCATCAGCGCGTCGATGTCGTGGCGGTTCCACGCGTCGCTGAAGGCGGCGAGGGTGTCGGTGGTGACGGAGGAAGAAGGTTGTGCGGTCACGCGGCGGCTCCAGGAAATGAATGCCGCCAAGCGTAGGCAGCCCGCCGTTCGCGCGATAGGGCCAGATCCGGGGATTCGACCGAGCCAGAAATCAGCGGGCGGCCCTAAACTGCCGCACACCATGGCCAATCCCAGAGCGATCCAATGGGCGCAGCTCTTCGCGCTGCCCGACCAGCCCGCCCTGCCGCTGCAGGCCCGCTTGCGGGCCGCCGTGGTGCAGGCGATCTTCGAAGGGCACCTGAGCCCGGGCGCCTCGCTGCCGTCGTCGCGCGAGCTCGCGGCGCTGCTCGGCCTGAGCCGCAACACCGTGACCTCGGCCTACCTGCAGCTCATCGATGAAGGTTTTCTCGAAGCGCGTCCGCGCAGCGGCGTGTTCGTGGCGCACGACGCGCGGCCGCAGCCGGCCGCGCATGCCGAGCCGCTGGTGGGACGCAGCGGCCAGCCCAGCCAGGCGCCCGACTGGTCCGCGCGCGTGCTGCGCTCGCTGCAGGGCAAGCCCATGCTCTCCAAGCCCGATCGCTGGCGCGACTATCCTTATCCCTTCGTCTACGGCAACTACGACCCGCAACTCTTTCCGACCGAGGACTTCCGTGAATGCTGCGCGCGCAGCCTGGCGCGCTCGCAGCTGCCGCACTGGACGCCCGACTTCGAGACCGACGACGTGCCCGACCTGATCGAGCAGATCCGCACGCGCCTTCTGCCCAAGCGCGGCGTGTTCGCGCTCAAGGAAGAAATCCTCGTCACCCTGGGCGCGCAGCATGCGTACTACCTGCTGGCCGATGCGCTGTTTGGCGAGAACACCCGCGTCGGCCTGGAGGAACCCGGCCATCCGCATGCGCGCAACAGCTTTTCGATGCGCAACCCGAAGTGGGTCGAGGTGGCGGTGGACGACGAGGGCCTGGTGGTCGACGCGCTGCCCGCCGCCGACTACCTTTTCGTGACCCCGTCGCACCAGAGTCCGACCACGGCCACGATGAGCCTGGAGCGCAGGCAATGGCTGCTGCGCAAGGCCGAGCTGCAGGACTTCGTCATCATCGAGGACGACTACGAGGCCGAGAACCTCTACGAAGGCACGCCGATGCCGGCGCTCAAGAGCCTGGACAAGACCGGGCGCGTGATCTACGTGGGATCGGTGTCGAAGAGCCTGTCGCCCGCGCTGCGGCTGGGTTTCATCGTCGCGCCGCGCGCGCTGATCAAGGAGCTGCGGTTGATCCGGCATGCGATGGTGCGGCATCCGAGCGCCTTCCTGCAGCATGCCTATGCGCTGTTTCTTTCGCTCGGGCACCACGAGTCGCATGCGCGGCGTGTGAACCATGCGATGCAGGAGCGGCTGGCGATCGCGGCCAAGGCGTTGCGCGAGCATCTTCCCGAGTTCGAGTTCACGCTGCCGCAAGGCGGGGCATCGATCTGGGTGCGGGCGCCGGTGTGGGTGGATGCGGGCGAGCTCTCCTTGATGGCCCGCAGCCATGGGGTGCTGATCGAGGCGGGGGATGTGTTCTTTGCGAAGCCGCCCTATCCGTGTCCCTTTTTCCGGCTGCGCTTGTCGTCGATTGCTGCGGGACAGATTCCCTTGGGGATTCAGGCGTTGGGGGCGGCGTTCGAGGAACTGGCGCTGGCTCGGGGCGAGGTCCGGGCGCACTGAGCGAGGAAATGCACCTCCCGCGTGCACGGCGGACAACCCTGCACCAGAACGAGGGTAAGTCCCGATCCACTGGCTCCACGCCCGTGAACGGGCTGGTACTTCCTGCCGGCAGCCAACCGGTGCACAGTCCGCCCAGGTTCACCATCAGGAGAAAACAGATGACCATGCCCCGACGTCTTTCCCTGAAATGCGCAGTTGTCGCCGCCGCGATGCTGTGCGCCGGCGCGGCATCCGCGCAGGCCAAGGAGCTCACCTTCGCCCACCAGGACATGCTGGTTCCATTGCGCCTTGTCATGGAATCGGGCGAGGTCGAGAAAGCCACCGGCTACAAGATCAACTGGCGCATGTTCTCGGGCGGCGGCGACGTGATACGCGCCATGGCCTCGGGCGACGTGCAAATGGGCGAGACGGGGTCGAGCCCGCTCACGGCCGCGGCCAGCCAGGGGCAGGACATCAAGCTGTTCTGGATCTCGGCCGACATCGCCAACGCCGAGGCGCTCGTGGCGCGCAACGCGTCGGGCATCAACAGCATGAAGGACCTGGCTGGCAAGAAGGTGGCCACGCCTTTCGTCTCGACCGCGCACTACCAGCTCATGGCCGGCATGAAGATGGACGGCGTCGATCCCAAGAGCGTCAACGTGATGAACATGCGCCCGCCAGAAATTGCGGCGGCCTGGGAGCGCGGCGACATCGATGCCACTTTCATCTGGGACCCGGTGCTCTCCAAGATCAAGGGCTCGGGCAAGACCATCGCCACCTCGGGCAGCATCGGCAAGCGTGGCGCGCCCACGTTCGAGGGCATCGTGGTCAACGCCAAGTGGGCGGCCGCCAACGAGCCGTTCATGATCGCTTTCGTCAAGGCGCTGAACCGCGCCAACGAAGAGTACAAGGCCAGCGGCAAGAGCTGGACGCCAGATTCGCCGCAGACCAAGGCCATGGCCAAGTGGACCAAGGCCGACCCGAAGGACGTGGGCCCGGCGATGGCGCTTTACACCTTCCCGACCATGGCCGAGCAGGTCTCGCCGACCTGGCTCGGCGGCGGCGCGGCCAAGGCCATGGCGGGCACGGCCGCTTTCCTCAAGGAGCAGGGCCGGGTGCAGGAGGTCAAGTCCGACTACAGCGCCTTCGTGACCACGGTGTACGTCGACAAGGCGATGGCGAAGTAGGCCGCAGCAGCATGCCCACGCTCGACATCCGCGACCTCACGGTCAACTACGCCGTCAAGGGCGGCACGCTGCAGGCGCTGGCGCCGGTCAACCTCACCATGCGCGATGGCGACTTCGTCGTTGCGCTCGGCGCCTCGGGCTGCGGCAAGACCACGCTGCTCAACAGCATCGCCGGCTTCCTGCCGCCCTCGACGGGCGACATACTGCTCGACGGAAAACCCGTCATAGGCCCCGGCGCCGATCGCGGCGTGGTGTTCCAGAAGCATGCGCTCATGCCCTGGCTCAACGTGCGCGACAACGTGGCGCTGGGCTTGCGCCTGGCCGGCACAGGCAAGGCCGAACGCGACCGCATCGCGGAAGAAAAACTTGCGCTCGTCGGCCTGCAGCAGTACGCCGACCGCGCCGTGTACGAACTCTCGGGCGGCATGCAGCAGCGCGTGGGCATCGCACGCGCGCTGGCCAGCGATCCGGCCGTGCTGCTCATGGACGAGCCCATGGGCGCGCTCGATGCGTTCACGCGCGAACAGGTGCAGGAGATCCTGCTCAAGGCCTGGTCCAAGTCGAACAAGATGGTGTTCTTCATCACCCATTCAGTCGAAGAGGCGCTGTTCCTCGCCACGCGGCTGATCGTGATGAGCCCGAGCCCGGGGCGCATCTCGCACATCTATGACGAGGTTCCGTTCTCGCGCCAGTTCCTGTCCCACGGCGATTCGCGCAAGGTGAAGTCGGAGCCCGAGTTCATCCGCATGCGTGAAGAGGTTCTTTCGATCATTCATCATCGCGAGGCTGCACATGCCTGAGGCCACCATCGCAACAACGCCTGCCGCCGCCATGACGCCACCTTCCAGGCCCGCCGCGCCGCCGCCCGTGACGGCCGGCGCCAAGCTCAAGACCAGCGCCTTCAAGGTGCCGGGCGAGGGCTCGAGCGTGACCATCAGCGTGGTCACCGTGGTGGCGCTCGTCGCGCTGTGGTTCCTGGTCACCAACATGGGCTGGGTCAAGCCGCTCTTCCTGCCGACGCCGCAGGCGGTGTTCCAGCAGTTCTACGAATACCTCACGGGCCAGGCCAACGACAAGCCGCTGTGGCAGCACTTCCTCGCGAGCATGTTCCGCGTGTTCTCGGCCTTCCTGCTGGCCTGCGCCACGGCCATTCCGGTGGGCATCGCGATGGGCATGAGCCGCTTCTGGCGCGGCATCTTCGATCCGCCGCTGGAGTTCTACCGGCCGCTGCCGCCGCTGGCCTATCTGCCGCTGATCATCATCTGGTTCGGCATCGACGAGCTGCCCAAGGTGCTGCTGATCTTCCTGAGCTGCTTCGCGCCGCTGGCGCTGGCCGCGCGCTCGGGCATGCGCAGCGCCTCGCAGGAGCAGATCAACGCCGCGTACTCCATGGGCGCGAGCTACATGCAGGTGATCCGGCACGTCATATTGCCCTCGGCGCTGCCCGACATCCTGGTGGGCATGCGCATCGCCATCGGCTTCGGCTGGACCACGCTGGTGGCCGCCGAGATGGTGGCGGCCAACATGGGCCTGGGCCAGATGGTGCTCAACGCGTCGAACTTCCTGCGCACCGACATCGTCATCATGGGCATCATCGTCATTGGCGTGGTGGCCTATCTGTTCGATCTGCTGATGCGCTGGCTCGAGCGGCGCCTGGTGCCCTGGAAAGGGCGAATGTAGGAAGGCGAGGAAGCGCTTGCGCGGCGGCCGCCTTTCAGCTGTTGCCGCGCTCCCAGCCCGGAACGAACGGAAAGCGCGCGGCCCAGAAGGCCGCCAGGCGCGGATCGGCATCGACGCGCTTCACGGCTTCGGCCAGGCGCGGCGCCTCGCGGTAGAAGCGCTCGCGGTGTGGCGTCCAGCGCGACACCACGGCCACGTAGAGGTCGAGCATGCTCAGGCGCTCGCCGAGCAGGTAGGGCGCGGGCGTGCCGATCTGCGCGTCCATCAGGTGCCAGCATTCGGCCACGCGCTCGGCAGTGCGTTCGAGCAGCGCGGGCCGCGCCGCCGGATCGGGCGCGAGCCGCGAGGGCTCGTCGCGCACCCAGAACATCGAATAGATCGCGGCCGGCACGTAGACCATCCAGCGCAGGTAGCGCGCGCGCAGCAGGTCGCCGGGCGCGGGGCAGAGCCCGGCTTCGGGATAGCGGTCGCCGAGCCAGAGCAGGATCGCCGCGCTCTCGGTCATGAGCTCGCCCGAAGGCAGCACCAGCGCCGGCACCTGGCGCATCGGATTGATCGGCGCGATGCGCTCGCGCTCGGCGTCGCCCTCCCAGGGGGAGACGTCGACGACGTCGACCTGCGCGCCGATCAGCGTCAGCGCCGCATGGACCGGCGTGGCGCCCGAGCCGGGCGCGCCGTAGAGTGTGTAGCGGTCGTTCGAAGGAGCAGATGTTGTCATTCGCCCAGCCTACGCCGGCGGCCGCCTGCTGTCACGACTCGTGTGAAGGCGCTCAGCCGCCGCGCGGCGCGGTGGCCAGCGGCGCATCGGCCGGCGAGACGCTGCGCCCGATGAGCCACGCACTTGCCGCCGACACCACGCCCGCGAACAGCACGTACAGGCAGATCTGCCACGGATCGCCGCCGCCCGACTTGAGCAGCGCGGTCGCGATGATCGGCGTGATGCCCGAGGCGAAGATGCCGGAGAACTGGTAGACGAAGGAGATGCCCGTGTAGCGCACCTTGGCGTCGAACAGGTCGCAGAACAGCGCCGCCTCCGGTCCGTACACCGAGGCGTACAGGATGCCGAAGGGCACGATGATCGCGAGCCACACCAAGAGCACGTTGCCGCCGCTGTGCGTCATGAGCCAGAAGCCCGGGAACGCAGACACCGCCGTGATGATCGATCCCCACATGTAGACCTTGCCTCGCCCCATCTTGTCGGACAGGCGGCCGAAGAAGGGAATGAAGAAGATCATCACCACCGCGGCCGCCATCACGCCCAGCAGCGCGTCGGTGCGGCTGATCTTGAGGGTGCCGGTGAGATAGTTGATCGAGAACACGCCGAAGATGTTGAAGAACACCCCGTCGATGTAGCGCGCGCCCATGCCCTTGAGCACGTTGCCCGGGTAGCGCCGCAGCATGTCCATGAACGGAATGCGCAGCTCGGCGTTGCGCGCCTTCACGGCCGCGAACTCCGGCGTTTCCTGTACGTGCAGGCGGATGTACATGCCCACGCCCACCATCACGCCGGAAATCAGGAAGGCGATGCGCCAGCCCCACGAGAGGAACTGTTCGTCGGTGAGCAGCCATGACAGCAGCGCCACCACGCCCGAGGCCAGGCACAGCCCGATGGCCAGCCCGATCTGCGGCAGCGACGCGTAGAAGCCGCGCTTGCCCTTCGGCGCGTACTCGTAGGCCATCAGCACCGCGCCGCCCCATTCGCCGCCCAGCCCGATGCCCTGCGCCACGCGCAGCAGCAGCAGCAACAAGGGCGCCGCGATGCCGATCTGCGCATAGGTCGGCACCAGGCCGATCAGGAAGGTGGTCACGCCCATGATCATCAGGGTGATGATGAGCATGCTCTTGCGGCCGATCTTGTCGCCGAAGTGGCCGAAGATCACGCCGCCCAGCGGCCGCGTGACGAAGCCCACGGCAAAGGTGGTGTAGGCCAGCATGGTCGACACCACCGGGTCGCTGCCCGGGAAGTAGAGCTTGTTGAACACGATGCCGGCCACCACGCCGTACAGGAAGAAGTCGTACCACTCGATGGTGGCGCCCACCAGGGCCGATATCACGACTTTGCGGATCTTTCTCTCTTCGGTCGTTGCGCTCATGTGTCTGTCTCCTTTGGGTTGTCGTCGTCGCGGCTCTTGCGGGCCGTGCGCGCTCAGCGGACTTCCAAACTCGAATCAACCAAACCTAAAGCTGAAGCGCGGTCATGGACGCCCTGGCGTCCTCTCTGATCAGGTCGACGGCCTTCTCGGCCATCATCACGGCGGGCGCGTTGGTGTTGCCCGACACCAGCGTCGGCATGGCCGAACAATCGATCACGCGCAGCCCGGCCACGCCGTGCACGCGCAGGCGCGCGTCGACCACGGCGAGCGGGTCGCTGCCCATGCGGCATGTGCCCGTGGGGTGGAAGATGGTGGCGCCGTTGTTGCGGCAGAACTCCAGCAGGTCGGCGTCGCTCGCGGCCTCGGGTCCGGGCTTCACCTCGCGCTTCACGTAGGGCCGCATCGCGGGCGCCTGGGCAATGGCGCGCGCCGCCTTCACGCCGGCCACGGTGGTGGTGCGGTCCAGCTCGGTGGCCAGGTAGTTGGGCTGCATCTCGGGCGGCTCGGCCGCGTCGAGCGAGCGGATGCGCACATGCCCGCGCGCCTGCGGCCGCAGCTGGCACACCGACATGGTGAAGCCGGAGTACGGATGCACCTTGCCGCCCGCCATATCGGCCGACAGCGTGGCCACGTGAAACTGGATGTCGGGCGTGGCGGCCACCGGCCGGCCGCTGTCGTCCTTCAGCGCGCGCATGAAGCAGCCGCCCTGGTTGATGCCCACGGCGAGCGGTCCCGTGCGGTGCATCAGCCATTCCATGCCCATGCTCGCCTGGCCGAACCAGGAGTTGAGCTGGTCGTTGGTGGTGATGGGCTTGGTGCACTCGTAGCCCAGGCGGATCTGCAGATGGTCCTGCAGGTTCTCGCCCACGCCCGGCAGCGCGTGCACCACCGGAATGCCCATGCGCTCCAGCAGCGCGCGCGGGCCGATGCCCGAGAGCTGAAGCAGCTGCGGCGACTGGATGGAGCCGGCCGACATCAGCACTTCGGCGCGGCAGCGCGCGGTCTTCATCTCGCCGCCTTGGCGGTAGGTGACGCCCACGGCGCGCCGGCCCTCGAACACCAGCCGGCTCGCCAGCGCCTCCGTCTCGATGCGCAGGTTGGGCCGGTTCTTCGCCGGCGCCAGGTAGGCCTTGGCCGTGCTGCAGCGCCACCCCTTGTGCGTGGTGAGCTGGTAGTAGCCCGCGCCCTCCTGCGCGGCGCCGTTGAAGTCCTCGGTGCGCGGCACGCCGATCTGCCGCGCGCCGTCGATGAAGGCCTCGATGAGTTCGTGCTTCGCCGTGATGTCCGACACCTTGAGCGGCCCGTCGCCGCCGTGAAAAGCGTTGGCGCCGCGCTGGTTGCCTTCGGAGCGGATGAAGTAGGGCAGCACGTCTTCGTAGCCCCAGCCCTCGTTGCCGAGCGCGGCCCAATGGTCGTAGTCCTCGCGCTGGCCGCGGATGTAGATCAGCCCGTTGATCGAGCTCGAGCCGCCCAGCGTCTTGCCGCGCGGCCAGTAGATGCGCCGGCCGTTCATGTTCGGGTCGGGATCGGTCTCGAAGCGCCAGTTGTAGGCGGAGCTCCACATCGTCTTGCCGTAGCCGATGGGCAGATGGATCCAGAGCGACCTGTCCGCCGGCCCCGCTTCGAGCAGCAGCACGCGCATGGCCGGGTCTTCGCTCAGCCGGCCGGCCAGCACGCAGCCGGCCGAACCGGCGCCGACAACGATGTAGTCGAACTCTTCGTCACGCATGCATGGCACCCCGGCAGTGGAACAATCGCTTCGCTTGCTTGCATCCTAGGTTATTGTTTTTCGGAACGCAACGTTCCATTTTTAAGGTTTACCCGCATGCCACGTCCCGCGCGCCCTGTAGCCGCCGTGTCTTCGCCGTCGTTATCCGCGTCCGCCGTGGAGGAGTCCGCCTCCGGCTCGTCGGCCGAGCGCAGCCTGCGCCTGCTGTCCTTGCTGGCCAGCGAGGGCCGCGCCCTCACGCTCGCCGACCTGGCGTCGCAGCTGGGGCTGCCCAAGGGCACGGCGCACCGCATCTGCACCCAGTTGCTGGCCGGCGGCTTCCTCGCCCGCGACGTCGACGAGCGTTCGTTCAGCGTCGGCCCCGCGCTGCGCAAGCTGGCCTTCGACACCCTGAACCACGGCACGGTGCGCGGCCTGCGGCACGAGGTGCTGTCCGAACTCGTGCGGCAGGTGGGCGAGACCTGCAACCTCACCACGCTCGACGGCGTGCAGGTGCTCTATCTCGACCGCGTCGAGGCCAAGTGGCCGCTGCGGCTGACACTCGACGTGGGGTCGCATGTGCCGCTGCATTGCACTGCGAGCGGCAAGCTGTTCCTGGCGCAGATGCCGAAGAAGGCGCGCGACGCCCTCATCGACCGGCTGCCGCTCGAACGCATGACGGCCTACACGCTCGTCAAGGCCGACGCGCTGCGCGCCGAATGCGACGAGATCGCCAAGCGCGGCCATTCGCGCGACCGGGAGGAATTCATCGCGGGGCTGGTGGCCGTGGCCGTGCCGGTGCGCGACGCCGCAGGGCAGGTGCGTGCGGCGCTCGCGGTGCATGCGCCGACGGCGCGCATGTCGCTGGACGAGGCCGTCGGGCGCATCGGCGCGCTCGAAGCCGCGGCGGCGCGCATGGGCGGGCTGCTCTGAGCCCCCAGGGCCGGGCCAGCCCAGCCCGCCCCCCGTGGGGGATCAAGCAAAGTGGCAGAGCCACATTTGCTTGAGAGCCTGGGTAGGCGAGCAGAAGTTACACGAACGTCATGCCTCGAACAGCCGCAGCAGCTTAAGGCGCTGCACCTTGCCGGAAGGTCCGCGCGGCAGGTCCGTGACAAAGCGGTAATGGCCCGGCGCCTTGTAGCGGCCGAGCGCTTCGGCGCAGAAGGCGCGCAACTCTTCCTCGGTGCAGGCGCAGCCGTCGCGCAGCACGATGCACACACCGATCTCCTGGCCGTAGTGGCGGTCGGGCACGCCCACCGCCGCGGCCTCGCGCACTGCGGGATGCCGCATCAGCGCCTCGTCGATCTCGCGCGGTGCGATGTTCTCGCCGCCCTTGATGATCAGTTCCTTGATGCGCCCGGTCACGAAGAAGAAACCGTCGGCGTCGCGGTGGCCCAGATCGCCGGTGCGCAGCCATCCGTCGAGCGTGAAGCTCGCGCGGGTGGCTTCGTCGTTCTTGTAGTAGCCGCGCATCACGTTCGCGCCGCGAATGGCCAGCTCGCCGGTGGTGCCGTCGGGCACCTCGGCCAGTGCGGCATCGATGACGCGGGCCTCGCAGCCCGAGGCGCGGCCCACCGAGCCCAGCTTGCGCAGCGCGGGGTCGAGCGGGTTGGAGAAAGAAGGTGCTGCGGTTTCGGTGAGCCCCATGGTCTCGACGATGCCGATGCCGAATTTCTGCTCGAAGGCGCGGTGGTGCTCGGGCGGCAACGCGGCCGACGCCGAGCGGCAGAAGCGGATGGAGGCGGTCTGCGCGGGCGGCGGCGGGTCGCCTTCGAGCAGGTACGAGATCATGGTGGGCACCACGTTGATCCAGCTGCATTGCGTGCCCGACGCCTGCTCCCAGAAGCGACCGGCCGAGAACTTCGGCGGCATCGCCAGGCTGCCGCCGTGCGCGAGCGGCGCGAGCATGGTCACGGCGAAGGCGTTGATGTGATAGAGCGGCAGCACGGCCAGCACCCGGTCGGCGGGCAACAGCCGATGCTCGGCGCTGATCGCATGCGCGTTGGCCGCGAGATTGCCTTGCGTGAGCATCACGCCCTTGGGCATGCCGGTGGTGCCCGAGGTGTACATCAGCAGGGCCACGTCGCCGACCGCGGGCTTGGGCACATCGTCGGCGGGCGCCGCCTGCGTCTCGCCCGGCAGGGCATCGGCATCGGGGCCGGCCACCAGCACCTCGACCTGCCGGCCGATGCCTTCGAGCATCGCGCGCACGCGTGCTTCCCATTCGGGCGCGACGCACACTACGCGGCTATCCGAATGCGCGAGCACGTAGCGCATCTGCTCGGGCTGCGACAGCAGGTTGACCGGGTTCACGCACAGCCCGCCGTGCATGGCGCCGAGCAGCACGCGCAGTGTCTGCAGGCCATTGGGCATGACGACCGACACCGTGTCGCCCGGCCGTGCGCCATGCGCGCGCAGAACCGCCGAAACCGTGCGGCAGCCGCGCGCGAGCTCGCCAAAGCCGATGCTGCGCCCGCTCTCGGTGGAAAGCGCATACACCGCCTGCGGCTGCGCTGCCGCCTGCAGCTCGATCAGTTCATGAACGGTGGAGGCCACCATTCTCAGGCGGCACCATGCGCGGCGAAGAAGGCGCCGAAGATGTCGTTCTCGCTGGGCACCCGCTCCGGAATCGGCCGCGACACGCGCGTGATGTTCAGGTAGTGCCGGTAGTTCATGTTGTCCGAGAAGTTGTTCTTGCCCCAGGTGCCGCAGCCCATCGACAGCGAGAACGGCAGGCCGTTGTCGAAGCTGCCGCCGGTCGCGATGCAGTGCGCCTGGTCGACGATCACGCGCGACACCGGCAGCGTGAGGCCGAGCGTCAGGGCGCGCTCGGGCACCGTGCTGTGCAGGCCGACCGAATGGCCCGCGCCCTCGTAGGCATAGATGCGCGCGACCGTGGCGGCGGCTGCGTCGAAGTCGCGTGCCGAATAGATCGCGAGCACCGGGCTCAGCTTCTCGCCCGAGAACGGATGGTCGTGGCCCACGCCGTCCTCGGCCACCATGAGGACGCGCGGATCGGCGGCGGCAATGGCCAGCCAGCCGTCGCGGTTGGCGCCAGCTAGCGCGGCCGCGCGCTCGGCGATGGTGCGCGCCGACTGGCCGATGACGGCGGCAGAGAGCTTGCCTTCGGACCACATCAGCGACTGCAGCGTGGCTTTCTGCGCGGCCGCGAGCATGACGGCGCCGCGGTCCTTCAGCGCCGAAAGCATCCTGGCGCGCACCGCATCGACGATGACCAGGCTGTTCTCCGACGAGCAGCTGGTTGCGTTGTCGAAGGTCTTGGAAAGCAGGATGCGGTCGGCCGCCGCGTTCACGTCGGCCGTTTCGTCGACGATGCCCGCCACGTTGCCCGCACCCACGCCGAAGGCCGGCGTGCCGCTGGCGTAGGCCGCGCGCACGTTGGCCTGCGAACCGGTGGCCACCACCAGGTCGCACAGGCGCATCAGCTCGGCCGTTGACTGCTTGTTGACCGGCGAGGGCAACAGTTGCACCAGGTCGCGCGGCGCGCCGATGCGGTCGAACTGCGCGTGAATGAATTCGATGAGCCGTGCCGCCGTCGACCAGCCCTTGGGCGATGGCGCGACGATGACCGCGTTGCGCCCCTTGAGCGCATTGATGATCTTGTTGGCCGGCGTGGCGCCGGGGTTGGTCGAAGGCGTGATCGCGCATACCACGCCCACGGGCCGCGCAATCTCGACGATGCCGCGCGCCGGGTCGTCGGAGATCACCCCCACCGAGCGCGCGCCGCGCAGGTCGCGCAGCAGGCCGAGGGTCTTGCGGTGGTTCTTGCGCACCTTGTCCGGGACGTTGCCCACGCCGGTGTCGGCCACCGCCAGCTCGGCCAGTTCGCGGTTGCGCGCCGGCTCGATGATGGCCCAGCCCGCCGCCACCACGGCAGTGTCGACCTGTTCTTGCGACCATGTTTCGTAGATGCGCTGCGCGGCGCGTGCGCGCGCCACGAGTTCGGCGATGGGAGAAGAGGGGGACGTCGAAGAGTTTTCCATGTGCATGCCTGTCTGCAGTCAATCCACTTTGATGCCGGCCTCTTTCGCAAGCTTGTGCCAGCGCACGAGTTCCGTGGCCACCACCTTGCCCAGTTGCTCCGGCGTGCCACCGACGCCTTCGCTGCCTTGCGCCAGCAGCTTCTCGCGGATCTCCGGTTCCTTGACCACCGTATTGATCACGCGGTTGAGCTTGTCGATGACGGGCTGCGGTGTCTTCGCGGGCACAAATACCGCGTACCAGGAGTCGACGTCGAAATCGGCAATACCCGCTTCCTGCATGGTCGGCACATCGGGGAAGGCCGCGCTGCGCTGGGTGGTCGACACCGCGAGCGCCTTGAGCTTGCCGGCCTTCACGAACTGCGCCGCCGCGGGAATCGACACCCACAAGAGCGGCACCTGCCCGCCCATCACGTCGGTCACGGCGGGGCCGCCGCCGCGGTACGGGATGTGCGTCATCTCCGTGCCGGTGCGCAGCTTCATCAGCTCGCCCGCCAGGTGACCCGGCGAGCCGTTGCCCACCGAGGCGAACGAGAGCGAACCGGGCTTGTCCTTGGCGAGCTTGACGAGCTCGGCCACGGTGTTGGGTGCGAACTGCGTGTTGGCCACGAGGATCTGCGGCAGCGAGGCAACCAGGCCGACGGGCGCGAAGTCTTTCGCGGTGTCGAACGAGAGCTTGGGGTAGATCGCCGGATTGATGGTGTGGGACGACAGGGTGAAGAGCACCGTGTAGCCGTCGGGCGCCGACTTGGCGACGATCTCGGTGCCGATGGAGCCGGCCGCGCCGCCGCGGTTGTCGATGAGCACCTGCTGGCCCAGCAGCGCCGAAAAGCGCTCCTGCACGATGCGCGCGATCACGTCGGTGCCGCCGCCGGGCGGGTACGGCACCACGAGCCGGATCGGCTTGGCCGGATAGTCGCCGCCGCCCGGTTGCGCGTGCGTGGCGAGGGAGGCGAACGCTGCGGCGGCCAGAAGCACCGCGCGCACCCAGGGGGCAGATAGCCGGTTCATTCGAGTCTCCTTCTCTTGGTGGTGCAAGCAGAAATCGGCGTGACCGGCACCGCGCTGGTCCGGTAGCCGAGCGTGACGCTCGCGTCGCGCGCGCAGGCCATGAGGCGCTCGGCGAGTTCGCGCGCCTGCGTGCGCGCGAAGCGGATCGAGGGCACGCTCATGCCGACGGCCGCAACGGCCTCGCCGCGTGCGTTGAACACCGGCACGCCGAGACCGCAGACGCCCAGGCGCCATTCCTCGCGGTTTTCCGCATAGCCGCGAACGCGGGTGTGCTCGAGTTCCGAGAGAAGTGCATCGAAGTCGGTGATGCTGTGGGGGGTGTGCGCAGCGAGGGTGCCGAGGCTCCCCCGCAGCGCGGCTTCGTCGGGCGCCGCCGCGGCGAGCAGGGCCTTGCCCGAAGCGACGCAATACGCCGCCGCACGGCCGCCGATGCGCGAATAGGCGGCCACGGGCAGGGGGCTGTCGAACTTGTCGAGGTACACGATCTCGGCGCCGTCGAGCACGGCGAGGTGGATGGTCTCGCCGGTCTGTTGCGCCAGCGCCGCGAGGTGGGGTCTCAGCAGCGAACCGACGTCGCTGGCCTCGGACACCAGCGCGCCGAGTTCGAACAGGCGCAGGCTCGGCCGGTAGGCGCTGGTGTCCGGGTCCTGCACAGCCCAGCCGCATTCGACGAGCGTCTGAAGGGTACGGTGCGCATTGCTGCGCGCCATGCCGAAGGCCTGGGCCAGGTCGGTGACGCGGCAGGGGCGTTGTTGCCGGGTCATCCATTCGATGGCGGCGAGGCCTTTGGCTAGCGTGGAATCCATGTGTCTCTTGATGGTTCTAAATAATAGAACGTCGTTCCTGAATATGAAACGAGATACTCGGACTGGTTGAGCGGTTTGTCAACCTCCTTTATTTCGCTGCGGGGAGCACCCGGTGGCCTGTGCACCTGGGCACGCTCGTAGTGTTCCGCTGATCAAAAACTGCTCTGTCCAGCGCTCCCGCCGATGGGATGCCTTGCGCAGCGAAATAAAGGAGGAGGGCGAAGCCCGGGGGACATTCGCGGAGCAAGGTATCCCGTCGGCGGGAGCGCGCCCCGAACAGCAGCGCCCCGAACAACGGCTCCTCAACAGACAGACCGCAGGCAGACCCTCAGCGCCGGTGCCGCCCCGCCATGAGGTCGATCACCTCGCGAAAGATCGTGTTGCCCGTCGAGGCGGCAAGGTCGAGCACATGGCTGCGGCTGTAGTACGGGCTCAGATCCAGCCCGACGCCGATCCCCGCGATCTCGATGTCGCCGCGCTGCTCCTGGCGTGCGACCACGTCGCGCAAGTGGTGGTCGAGGTAGTGCGCGTCGTTGGCCAGATGGGTCGCGCTATCCATCGGCGAGCCGTCGGAAATTACCAGCAGCAGCTTGCGTGCCTCCGTTCGCTGGCGCAGGCGCAGGCAGGCCCAGTCGACCGCCTCGCCGTCGATGCCTTCGCGGAACAGGTCGGCCTTCAGCAGCGCCGCCATCGCAGGGCGCGCGCGGCGCCAGGGCGTGGCGGCGGCCTTGAAGACGATGTGGCTGCGCTCGTTCAGGCGGCCGGGGTGAAGAGGCCTGCCGGCGCGCACCCACTCGCGCTGCGGTCGGCCGCCGGTCCAGGCGCCGGTGGTGAAACCCAGCACCTCGCTGGCCACGCCCGCCTGCTCGAGCGCGCGCGCGAAGACGTCGACCATCATGGCCACCGATTCGGCGTGCTCCTTCATCGAGCCCGAGCAGTCGATCAGGAAACTCACCAGGCAGTCGGCCACCGGCTCCAGGCGCTCGGTGCGGAACAGCCGGCGCTCTGTCGGCGAGGCCACCAGTTGTGCGAGCCTGCGGCCATCGATCAGGCCTTCTTCCTGCCCGCCGTCCCAACCGTCGCGCACGGGGTCGGCCAGCAGCGCGCGCAGCTCGCGCGCGAGGCGGGCGATGTTCACGCCTTGTGCGGCGATGCGGCGGTCGAGTTTCTCGCGGTGGCCGGCGAGCACCTCCTTGCGTGCGAGCGCAGGGGCGTCGTGCTCGCGGTCGTACGCGGCGGTGAAGATGCGGTAGACGCCGCCCGCATCGTCGAGCACCGCGCTGCGGCCCGACTCGGCGGTGGTGAAACGCTCGATGATCTCCTGGTCCATGTCGGCGACCAGGCTGAACACGCTGCGCTTGTCGTCCACGTGCGGGTCGCGCGCGGCGCTGCTGTCTTCGCCAGCCTCGTGCAGCATCGTGGCGACGGTGCGTGCGATGGCCAGCGCATGCACCGCATACGCCGCCTGGTCGGCGCGGTCGCGGCGCAGGCCCGCGAGCGCGTGGCCGATCAGCGGCGCGAGCGCGAAGCGCGTGGCCTCGAGCATGTCCTCGGTCTCTTCCACCACCTGCTGGCCGCTCACGCGGGCGCGGCAGATCTGCGCCACGGCGTAGAGCAACAGGCCGCGCGCGGTGTCGGTCAAGCCCGAGTGATGGAAGGCGAGCGACCACTGTTCATGGCGGTGCCGCAGGTTGCGGCGCATGCCCGCCATGATCTCGGGCGCCAGGGCTTCGACGCGAAACTGCTCGAGCATTTCGAACAGCATGCGCTCGACCGGCTCCTCGGGCCGCAGGCTTTCATGCAGCGCCGCATCGGACACCGTGAGCCGCAGCGCCAGCCCGTCGGCCACGCCGCGGAACGAGGCGAAGTCGTCGGTGTCGGCGCAAGGATGCAGGTGCGGCGCGAACCACGGCAGCGCGACCCGGCCGCGGTGCAGCCGCTTGCCGCGAAAGTGCAGGTCGCGCTCGCCGCTGAAGGCGCGGACCACGCCCGCGCAGAGTTCGGCCACCTGCTCCTCCTGCCGCACGCGGCGCTGCATCGCGCTGGCCGATGCAGGCGTGCCAGTCATTCGCGCGAACCCGGCGACAGCTGGTGCGACTCCTTCAGTTCCTGGTCGAAGCAGCGCTGGAAGTACTCGGCCACCAACGGCCGCTCGGTGTCGTCGCACTTGTTGACGAACGAGAGGCGGAACGCCAGCGCCGGGTCCTTGAAGATCTCGACGTTCTCGGCCCAGGTGATGACGGTGCGCGGCGACATCAGCGTGGAGAGGTCGCCCGCCGCGAAGCCCTTGCGCGTGAGATCGGCCACGGCCACCATCGATGCGGCGAGCCTGCGGCCCGCCGCGTTGGCCAGCGACGGCACACGTGCCTGCACGATCGCGATTTCTTCATCGGCCGGTAGGTAGTTGAGTGAGGCGACGATGTTCCAGCGGTCGATTTGCGCGTGGTTGAGCCGCTGCGCGCCGTGGTACAGCCCGTTGAGGTTGCCCAGGCCCACCGTGTTGGCCGTGGCGAACAATCGGAAGAAGGGGTGCGGCCGCAGCACCTTGTTCTGGTCCATCAGCGTGAACTTGCCGCCCTGCTCCAGGATGCGCTGGATCACGAACATCACGTCGGGCCGGCCCGCGTCGTACTCGTCGAAGATCAGCGCCACGGGCCGCTGCAGCGCCCACGGCACGATGCCCTCCTGGAATTCGGTGACCTGTTGGCCTTCCCGCAGCACCACCGCGTCCTTGCCGACGAGGTCGAGCCGGCTGATGTGGCCGTCAAGGTTGAGCCGCACGCACGGCCAGTTCAGGCGCGCCGCCACCTGCTCGATGTGCGTCGACTTGCCGGTGCCGTGCAGGCCCTGCACCATCACGCGCCGGTCGCGCATGAAGCCCGCGAGGATGGCCAGCGTCACGTCGGGGTTGAAGCGGTAGACCGCATCGACCTCGGGCACGTGGTCGTCGCGCTCGCCGAAGGCGGGCACCTGCAGGTCGGTGTCGATGCCGAACACCTCGCGCACGCTCAGCATCCGGTCGGGTCGAAGCTCGGCGGTATCGGTCACGGTGGGCTTTCGAAGAAGGCGGTGGCGTGTTCAGGCCTGCGCGCGGTCGGTGCCCGCATCGGCGTCGATGCGGCTCAGCGCGAGCGCGGCGCGTTGCAGCGCGGGAAGAAGCGACTTCGCCTTGGCGGCATCGAGCCGCATGATCGGCGCCTGCACCGCGATGCAAAGGTTCGAGGGCGCGTCGTCGCCCGAAGGCACCAGCGTGGCGATGCACAGCAGGCCGGGCAGGAACTCCTCGTTGTCGATCGCATGGCCGTCCTTGCGCACGCGTCGTACCTCCTCTTCAAGCGCTTGCGGGTCGGTCAGCGTCTTGGCGGTGTACGCCTCGAGCGGCGCGCTGGACAGCAGGCGGCGGCGCTGTGCGGGGCTCATCTGCGCGAGAAAGATCTTGCCGCTGGCCGAGCAGTGCACCGGCACGCGTGAGCCCGAATGCAGGTAGAAGCGCAGCGGCGCGGCGGTCTCCACGCGGTCGAGGTACACCACTTCGCTGCCCGAGAGGGCGGTGAGATTGCAACTCTCGCCGATCTCCTCCACGAGTTGGCGCAGCACCGTGTGGCGCGCGCCATGCAGGCTGTCGTTGAGCAGCAGGTTCTCGGCCAGGCGCCGCAGCCGCGTGCCGATGCCGTAGTGGCGGCCGTCGCCCTCGCGCTGCAGGAGGCCCGCGCTTTCGAGTTGCTGGAGCATGCGGTGCAAGGTGGGCTTGGGCATGCCGGTTTGTTCCACCAGGCCCTGCAGCGAGTAGCGCTGGTCCTTGGCGGCCATGACTTCGAGCAAGCCGAACAGGCGCATGGTGGGCGTGTCGCCCGGCGCCGATTCGGAGATTTCGGGCGCAAGCCCTTTGACGATCTTCATGCGGCGGATCATAGTCGTTTTACAAAAAACAAGACGTGACGTACCGAGTTTTGTAAATTGTTTGACGCCACGGCTTGACCGCCCTATATTTCGCTGAACAGAAATTCGGAACAACAGGTTCCGACTTTTGATACACGCCGACCGCCCCATTCCTTCAGGAGATGCCTTCCATGAGCCAGAAGCAAGCCGCCGCACCCACCCGCGAAGCCGTCACCGGCGTGCAGAAGATGACGCCCTCCGAGGCCTTCGTCGAAACCATGGTCGCCAACGGCGTGACCGACATCTTCGGCATCATGGGCTCGGCCTTCATGGACGCGATGGACATCTTCGCGCCCGCCGGCATCCGCCTGATCCCGGTGGTGCACGAGCAGGGCGGCGCCCACATGGCCGACGGCTATGCGCGCGTGTCGGGCCGCCACGGCGTGGTGATCGGCCAGAACGGTCCCGGCATCAGCAACTGCGTGACGGCCATCGCGGCCGCCTACTGGGCGCACAGTCCGGTCGTGATGATCACGCCCGAGACCGGCACCATGGGGATGGGCCTGGGCGGCTTCCAGGAAGCGAACCAGCTGCCGATGTTCCAGGAGTTCACCAAGTACCAGGGCCACGTGAACAACCCGAAGCGCATGGCGGAATACACCGCGCGCTGCTTCGACCGCGCGATCTCCGAGATGGGCCCGACGCAGCTCAACATTCCGCGCGACTATTTCTACGGCGAGATCAGCACCGAGGTGCCGAAGCCGATGCGCGTGGAGCGCGGCGCGGGCGGCGAGATGAGCCTGAACGCGGCGGTCGAGTTGCTGGCGTCGGCCAAGTTCCCGGTCATTCTTTCGGGCGGCGGCGTCGTGATGGGCGATGCGGTCGAAGAGTGCAAGGCCCTGGCCGAACGTCTGGGCGCGCCCGTGGCCAACGGGTACCTGCGCAACGACTCCTTCCCGGCCAGCCACCCGCTGTGGGCGGGCCCGTTGGGCTACCAGGGCTCGAAAGCCGCGATGAAGCTGATGGCGCAGGCCGACGTGGTGCTCGCGCTCGGTTCGCGCATGGGCCCGTTCGGCACGCTGCCGCAGCACGGCATGGACTACTGGCCCAAGGACGCGAAGATCATCCAGGTGGAAGCCGACCACACCAACCTGGGCCTCGTGAAGAAGATCACCGTGGGCATCCACGGCGACGCCAAGGCCACGGCCAAGGAACTGCTCAAGCGGCTGCAGGGCAAGGCGCTGGCCTGCGACGCCACCAAGGCCGAGCGCGCCGACAAGATCAAGTCCGAAAAGGCCGCGTGGGAAAAAGAGCTCGACGAGTGGACCCACGAGCGCGACCCGTACAGCCTCGACGTCATCGAGGAAGCCAAGGGCGAGAAAACGCCCACCGGCGGCAGCTACCTGCATCCGCGCCAGGTGCTGCGCGAACTCGAGAAGGCCATGCCGCCGCGCGTGATGGTCTCCACAGACATCGGCAACATCAACGCCATTGCCAACAGCTACCTGCGCTTCGAGGAGCCGCGAAGCTTCTTCGCGCCGATGAGCTTCGGCAACTGCGGCTACTCGCTGCCGACCATGATCGGCGCCAAGTGCGCCGCGCCCGACCGTCCGGCCGTGGCCTATGCCGGCGACGGCGCCTGGGGCATGAGCATGGTCGAGGTCATGACCGCCGTGCGGCATGACATTCCCGTCACGGCCGTGGTGTTCCACAACCGCCAGTGGGGCGCCGAGAAGAAGAACCAGGTCGATTTCTACAACCGCCGTTTCATCGCGGGCGAGCTCGAGAGCGAAAGCTTCGCGGGCATTGCCCAGGCGATGGGCGCCGAGGGCATCGTGGTCGACCGGCTCGAGGACGTGGGCCCCGCGCTCAAGAAGGCGATCGACCTGCAGATGAACCAGAAGAAGACCTGCGTGATCGAGATCATGTGCACGCGAGAGCTCGGCGATCCGTTCCGCCGCGATGCGCTGTCCAAGCCGGTGCGCTTCCTCGACAAGTACAAGGACTACGTCTGATCCCCGGCGGCCGGACCGGCCAGGCCGGTTCCGCGCCGGTGCTTGCTCGAATCCGTCTCGAAGAGTGAAGGATCACATGACGTCAGTGCTTGCAACCGTCGCGGAGGATCGGCCCGTGCACCCGCGCCTCGAAGCGCTGGCTGCCAGGGCGCGGGAGCACGCGAGGACCGCGCGGCCACGCATCGGCCTGGTCCATCCGTGCGATGTCGCCGCGTTGGATGCGGCCGCCAGCATCCTCGACGCGGGTCTTGCGCAGCCGGTGCTGATCGGCCCGCGCGAGCCGATCCTGCGCGCGGCCGGGGCGGCGGGTGTCGACCCCGCCCGCTTCGAGATCATCGACGGCGTCGACGCGCCGAGCGAGAGCGCGCGCCGCGCGACCTCGATGGCGCGCGAAGGCCTTGTCGGCGCGCTGATGAAAGGCTCGCTCCACACCGACGAGCTGATGTCGGCCGTGGTCGACAAGCACACCGGCCTGCGCGGCGAGGCGCGCATCAGCCACATCTTCCTGTTCGATCTGCCGCGCTACCCCAAGCTGCTGGGCGTGGCCGACTGCGTCGTCAATATCGCGCCTTCCCTGGCCACCAAGCGCGACATCCTCGGCAACGCGATCGGCCTTCTGGGCAAGCTCGGCATCGACCAGCCCAAGGTCGGCATTGTCGCGGCGGTGGAGACGGTGAATCCGGCGATCCCGGCCACCGTCGACGCGCAGGCGCTGGTGGCGCTGGCCCGGGCGGGGGCCTGGCCCGGCGCGTTGGTCGAAGGGCCCTTCGGCTTCGACAACGTGATCTCGGCGGAGGCGGCCCACATCAAGAAGATGGAGTCCCGCGTCAGCGGCGACGCCGACCTGCTGCTCGTGCCCGATCTCAATGCGGGCAACATGCTCTACAAGAGCTTCACCTACATCGGCGGCGGCGAGTGCGCGGGCCTCGTGCTCGGCGCGCGCGTGCCGATCGTGCTGACTTCCCGTGCCGACTCGCTGCCGTCGCGCATTGCGTCCGTCGCGCTGGCGGTGCTGGCGGCCTGACGCTTTTCCGTTCGATCTTGGGCGCCTGCCATCGGCTGCGCCACGCTTGAAAACAAAGGACCGCCAGTGTTCAGTTTCCTGTCCCGCGAGCCCTTGCACGATCCGTTGGCGGCGCCCACGCCGACCGCCGAGACCGAGGTCAAGACCACCACCTGCTACATGTGCGCCTGCCGCTGCGGCATCCGCGTGCACCTGCGCGAGGGCGCGCACGGCCCCGAGGTGCGCTACATCGACGGCAACCCCGACCATCCGCTCAACAAGGGCGTGATCTGCGCCAAGGGTTCGTCGGGCATCATGAAGCAGGTGTCGCCCGCGCGGCTCACGCAGCCGCTGCTGCGCAAGCCCGGCAGCGAACGCGGCGCCGGCGAGTTCGAGCCCATCAGCTGGGAGCGCGCGTTCGAGCTCTTGACCGACCGGCTCGGCAAGATCCGCGCGACCGATCCGAAGAAGTTTGCGCTTTTCACGGGCCGCGACCAGATGCAGGCGCTCACGGGGTTGTTCGCGCGCCAATTCGGCACGCCAAATTACGCGGCGCACGGCGGCTTCTGCTCGGTCAACATGGCCGCGGGAATGATCTACACCATTGGGGGCAGCTTCTGGGAATTTGGGGGGCCCGACCTCGATCACGCCAAGCTGTTCGTGATGATCGGCACCGCGGAGGACCACCACAGCAACCCGATGAAGATCGCCATCAGCAAGTTCAAGCGGGCGGGCGGACGCTTCATTTCGATCAACCCGGTGCGCACCGGCTACTCGGCCATTGCCGACGAGTGGATTCCCATCAAGCCGGGCACCGACGGCGCGTTGTTCATGGCGCTGCTGCACGAGCTCATTGCCGCCAACCTGATCGACCATGCCTTCCTGAAGCGCTTCACCAACGCGCCGCAGCTGGTGGTGCTCGGCGAGGGTGAACGCGAAGGTCTGTTCGCCTTCGACCCCGAGCGCGGCCCGCCGGGCGACGGCCGCAATCCGCACAACAAGCTGGTGTGGGACAAGGCCTCCGGCAGGGTGTTGCCCGCATACCCCGAAGGCATCGCCGATGCCTGCGATCCCGCCCTCGAAGGCCACTACACGCTGGCCGACGGCACGCGCGTCGCACCTTCGTTCCAGCTGTTGCGCGAGCGCGTGGCCAGCTGCACGCCCGAGTGGGCGCAGGCCATCACCGGCATCGATGCGCAGCGCATCCGCCAGCTCGCGCGCGAGATGGGCAAGACCGCGTTGCAGCAGGCCTTCGAGCTGCCGATCCCCTGGACAGATGCCTGGGGCAAGCAGCACCCGAGCACGCAGGCGCGGCCCGTGGCCTTCCACGCGATGCGCGGCCTGGCGGCGCATTCCAACGGCTTCCAGACCGTGCGCGCGCTCGCGGTGTTGATGAGCGTGCTCGGCACCATCGACGCGCCGGGCGGCTTCCGGCACAAGGCGCCGTACCCGCGCCACATCGTGCCCAACTATCGGGCCTTCAACGACCCCGGCATGATCCAGCCGAACACGCCGCTCAACGCCGCGCCGCTGGGCTTTCCGGCCAACCCCGAAGAGCTGGCCATCAATCCCGATGGCTCGCCGATCCGCATCGACCATGCGTTTTCGTGGGAGCACCCGCTGTCGGCGCACGGGCTCATGCACAACGTGATCACCAATGCGGTCAAGGGCGACCCCTACCGCATCGACACGCTGTTGATCTTCATGGCCAACATGGCCTGGAACTCCAGCATGAACACCGTGGCCGTGCGTGAGATGCTCAACCGCAAGGACGAGAACGGCGAGCACATGATCCCCTTCTTGGTGGTGTGCGACGCCTTCCAGAGCGAGACCGTGGCCTTTGCCGACCTGGTGCTGCCCGACACCACCTACCTCGAGCGCCACGACGTCATGAGCATGCTCGACCGGCCGATCTCGGAGTTCGACGGGCCGGTCGATTCGGTGCGCATTCCGGTGCTGCCGCCCACCGGCCAGTGCAAGCCTTTTCAAGAGGTGCTGATCGAGCTGGCCTCGCGCCTGAAGTTTCCGGCCTTCACCACGCCCGAGGGCGGGCGGAAGTTCTCGGGCTACCCGGACTTTGTCGTCAACTTCCAGCCGCAGCCGGGCATCGGCTTTCTGATGGGTTGGCGCGGCAAGGACGGCACCGAGCATCTGCGCGGCGAGCCCAACCCGAAGCAGTGGGAGGCCTACGCGCAGAACAACTGCGTGTTCCAGTACCACATGCCGCAGACCATGCACTACATGCGCAACTGGAACCGCGAGTACCTCGACTTCGCCAAAGACAAGGGCTGGCGCCAGCGCAACGATCCGGTGCAGCTGGCGCTGTACTCCGACACGCTGCAGAGCTTTCGCCTTGCCGCGCAGGGCAAGAGCCCAGGTCGCCAGCCGCCCGACGCGCTGCGCGAGCGCATCGACAGGTATTTCGATCCGTTGCCCTTCTGGTATGCGCCGCTCGAAGAGGCCGCGACCGACCTCGACGCGTACCCGCTCAATGCCATCACCCAGCGGCCGATGGCGATGTACCACTCGTGGGACTCGCAGAACGCCTGGCTGCGCCAGATCCACAGCCACAACTACCTGCACGTGAACCCGCGCACCGCGCAGGTCGCGGGCATTGCCGACGGCGGCTGGTGCTGGGTCGAGAGCCAGTGGGGCAGGGTGCGCTGCATGCTGCGCTACAGCGAGGCCGTGGAGCCCGGCACCGTGTGGACCTGGAACGCGATCGGCAAGGCCGACGGCGCCTGGCAGCTCGCGCCGGGCGCCGACGAGGCACGCAAGGGCTTCCTGCTCAACCACCTCATCAGCGAGGAGCTGCCGTGCGCGGGCACGGCGAGCGGCACCATCAGCAACTCCGATCCCGTCACTGGGCAGGCCGGCTGGTACGACGTGCGGGTGCGCATCCGCCCCTGCGAGCCGGGCGAACCCGAAGTGAGTTTTCCGCAGATGGCGAGCATGCCGAGTGCGCCGGGGGTGCTGGGGAAGGCAGCGAACGTGCTGACCTACTTTGCGGGGCGGAACAAGAAATGATCCAGTGGCTGAAAGACCTGATGACCGGCGCGGTGCAGCCGCTGGCGCTGATGAGCGAAAGCACGACCAGTGCCCGCGCCGAGCCCGGCGAAACGCTCGCCAAGCAGCTCGCCCTCGTCATCGACCTCAACGTCTGCGTCGGCTGCCATGCTTGCGTGACTTCATGCAAGCAGTGGAACACCTCCGGCAGCGCCGGCCCGCTGGCCGATGCCAGGCCCTACGGCGCCGACCCCACCGGCACCTTCTTCAACCGCGTGCAGACCTACGAGGCCGGCAGCTTTCCGGCCACGCAGACGGTGCATTTCCCGAAGAGCTGCCTGCATTGCGAAGACCCGCCCTGCGTGCCCGTGTGCCCCACCGGCGCCAGCTACAAGCGCAAGGAAGACGGCATCGTGCTGGTCGACTACGACAAGTGCATCGGCTGCAAGTACTGCGCCTGGGCCTGCCCTTACGGCGCGCGCGAGCTCGACGAGGAGCGCCAGGTCATGACCAAGTGCACGCTCTGCGTCGACCGCATCTACGACGAGCAGTTGCCGAAGGAAGACCGCAAGCCCGCCTGCGTGAAGGCCTGTCCCACTGGCGCGCGGCTGTTCGGCGATGTGAAGGACCCGGAGTCCGAGGTGTCGAAGGCGATCCGCGAGCGCGGCGGCTACTCCTTGATGCCCGAGTGGGAGACCCACCCCGCCAACCAATACCTGCCGCGCCGCGTCACGCAGGCAACGGACGCGCAGGAGTAGCCGGATGCACCCCGCGTTCTCGATCCTCTTCTTCACCACGCTCGCTGGCGCAGCGCAGGGCCTGGTCGTCGCGCTTGCGCTCGCGGTGCTGTTCGGCATCAGCCTCTCGCCGGGTTTCCTCGGCGCGGCGCTGGCCCTGGCGGAAGTGCTGCTGGTCGCCGGCCTCGCGGCCTCGTTCCTGCACCTGGGCCGCAAGACGCGCGCATGGCGCGCGGTGCTGATGTGGCGCACTTCGTGGATGTCGCGCGAGGTGATCGTGCTGCCGGCCTTCATCGCGCTGGTCGCGCTGTGGTGGCTCTCGCTGCGGTTCGGCACGTCGGCGGGCGCGCTGGCGGCGGGGCTGCTGCCCGTGCTCGTGCTGATCGGCGCCGTGGGGCTCTGGTACTGCACCGCGATGATCTACGCCTGCCTGCGCTTCATCGAGGAATGGGCGCATCCGCTCACCATCGCCAACTTCATGCTGATCGGCCTCTCGTCGGGCCTGGTGCTCGCCTGCGCGATGGGCGCCTGGGCGGGCGAGGCGCGCTTCGTGCAGTTCTTCGGCCCGTGGGCGCTGGCCGCCACGCTCTCGGCCTGGGCCGTGCGCGCGCTTTCGCTGCGCCGCAACGCGGGCCTGCGGCCGAAGTCCACGCTGCAGTCGGCCACCGGCATCCGCGGCGCGAATCTGGTGCAGAAGTCGATGGGCATGTCGGCCGGCTCGTTCAACACGCGCGAGTTCTTTCACGGCGCCACGTTGGCCGCGCTCAAGAACGTCAAGCTCGGCTTTCTGTTGCTGGCCTTCGCACTGCCTGCGCTGCTGCTGGCGTGGGGCGTGGCCAGCGTCGCCGCGTGGCCCTGGCTGCTGGCGGCGCTGGTGCAGGCGCCGGGCCTGCTGGCGGAGCGCTGGTTCTTCTTTGCGCAGGCCAGGCATCCGCAGAACCTGTACTACCAGGTGGTGTCCTGACGAAGAGCCGCCTCAGGCGCGCATCAGCGCTTCGATCTCATCCGCCTTCACCGGCACGCCGCGGCTGATCAGCTCGCAGCCGGTGTCGGTGACGACGGCGTCGTCCTCGATGCGGATGCCCAGGTTCCAGAATTGCTCGGGCACGCCTTCGGTCGGTCGCACGTAGAGGCCCGGCTCGATGGTCAGCACCATGCCCGGGCGCAGGATGCGGCTGGGGCGGTTGGTGATGGTTTCGCCCGAGAGCGGGTCCTTGCGTTCGCTGCTCTCGCCGATCTGGCTGGGCTCCACGTAGCTGCCGCAGTCATGCACGTCCATGCCCAGCCAATGGCCGGTGCGATGCATATAGAAGGGGAAGTAGGCGCGCTGGGCGATCACGTCCTCTGCCGAGCCGGCCTTGTTCGCATCCAGGATCTTCAAATCCAGCAGGCCTTGCGCCAGCACGGCCACCGTGGCCTCGTGCGGATCGGTGAAGCGCGCGCCAGCCTTGGTGGCGGCCACGGCCGCGTCCTGGCTGGCCAGCACCAGGTCGTACAGGGCGCGCTGGGGTCCGGTGAACTTGCCATTGGCCGGGAAGGTGCGGGTGATGTCGCTGGCATAGCCGTCGAGTTCGCAGCCGGCGTCGATCAGCACCAGTTCGCCATCGCGCACCGGCGCCACATCGGCGCGGTAGTGCAGCACGCAGGCGTTGGCGCCGGCCGCGACGATGGACCCGTACGCCGGGTACTGCGAGCCGTTCAGCCGGAATTCGTGCAGCAACTCGGCGTCGAGGTGGTATTCGCGCACGTCTTTGCCTTCGCGCAACATGCGGGCCGACAACTGCATGGCGCGGATGTGTGCACGCGCACTGATGGCTGCGGCCTTTCGCATTACATCCACTTCGTATGCGTCCTTGACGAGCCGCATTTCGTCAAGCGGCCCGCACAAATCGCGCTGCTCTTCGGGACAAATTGCGCCATAGCGCACCCGGGCCCGGACGCTCTGCAACCACTCGTCTACCCTCGTTTCGAGCCCTTTGTGAGTAGCAAAGTTGTACCAGACGGTAGAACGGTTCTCGAGCAGGCGTGGCATTTGCTTGTCGAGCTCTTCAATGGACCAGGCCGCATCCACGGCCAGCGCCTGCGGCGCTGCGTCGGGACCCAGGCGGTAGCCGTCCCAAATCTCTCGTTCCAAGTCCTTGGGCGCGCAAAAGAGGGTGCTGCGCCCATCGCCCTCGAGCACCAACCAGGCATTGGGCTCGGCGAAGCCGGTCAGATAGAAGAAATAGCTGTCGTGACGGAACAGGTAGTCGCTGTCACGGTTGCGCTGGCGCTCGGGCGCCGTGGGGATCACCGCAATGCCATTCGCGCCCAATTGGGCGGCCAAACGAGCACGGCGCTCGGCGTAGGGAGAGGTGTTTGTCATGGTCGTCACGATGCCATACGTCTGTAACAAGTGCCTGTTGTAGGTCCACCGACTGTGAAAAGGTTTGCAAGAACGTTTGCCTGGGCAAAGAGCCAATAGTACAAACTGGTTATGTCAACCTAAGGATTCGGTTTTGAAAGTAATTAAGAAATCAGCATTACTTGCGATGCTTTTGGCGCTCGGCGCCTGTGGTGGTGGCGGCGGAGCCAGCGGCCAGCCTTCGGACACCGTGGCGGACTCCAGCAACTCATCCAGCCTGAACGACGAGGAAAAGCGTCGAAGAGATAGTACAACCGCCCCCGCACCGTCGACGGATCCCGGCGCCACGCCGACGCCGACTTCGCCCAGCGTTCCGACGGCCGCGGCCGGCACGGCCGTGAGCGGCGACGTGGTCGATGCATCCGGCAAGGTCGATCCCAACGCCTATGCGGCCATGGCCCAGCAGATGAGCACGGATGCGGGCATCGCCTACCGTTATGGCGCGGCTTCCACCACGCCCCGGGCCGGCACGCCGACCTGGCACGAGCGCTCGAGCACCACGTACACCCTGACGCAGCGCCCTGCCGGCGAGATCACCAACATGGGCCAATGGCAGGTGGGCGGCCCGGCAACGACCGACGCCGGCGACTACTTCTCCAATATGGGCAACGTCCTGTACGTGGCCGACTCGTCGGCCCGCACCGGCGTGGCGGACATCGGGACCATTTCGCAGCAGCACAACACCTTCGCCCAGAAGCCGGAGCTGCCGTGGGTCCTGCGCAACCACCTGGGCGGCGGCGTGGACGACTTCCATGCCATGGAAGCCAAGCTGAGCAAGCCGGTTGCAGCCGCGCGTTGCTACGGCCGGCCCGGCTGGTGCCTGGAGCAGGTCGTCGCCTATCAAGACGGGACGCTTTCCACCGCCTACGGCAGCAACACCGCCCAGAACCGGGCGATGACCAAGCTGGCGCCGGGCAAGGTGCCGACCGCGATCACCATCACCAACGGCAACGAATTTGCGCTCGTGACGGTCTGGGATACGGCCAGAACGCGCGGCCAGATCGCCGTCGTGGCGTTGGCAGCGCTGGGCGCCGGCTGCTCGGTCAGCCAGCCCGACTGCGGCGACACCGGTTGGGGTGACTGGGGCGCCGTCCACCCGGGTCTTGCAAACCTTGGAAACATGGCTTACATGAAGGTTCTAGGTTATATCGATCTGCCCGAAGGCGTGCGCGCCCCGACCGAGATCACGGCCACCACCGGCTGGAATCCCTGGGACGGCCGCATCCGCAACGACTGGGGCGGCGAATCGAGCGCCTACAAGATGCCGCTCGAGAACGAGGCCAATCGCCAGACCTTCATTTCGGGCACGAACGTGAACGCCTATGCCAAGGCTGGCGTCGCTGTCGTGGTGTCGAAGTCGGAGAAGCGCGCGACCTTCGTCGACCTGAAGCCGCTGCTCGAGTACTACCGCTCGATGTACTTCGGCTCGCAGAGCAACTTCGATGCGACCCGCACCATCGGCGCGGCCGACAATCAGTGGCCCTACACCTTCGCCAACACGCCGGCGCAGGTGCCGACCGTCATCACGACGCTGGATCTGCCGAGCGCGCCGACGGCGGTCAAGGCTTCCACCTGGGGCCCGAACGCACGTGCCTGGATCGCCACGCAAGAAGGCCGTCTGCGCCTGTTCAACCTGGGCAACTATGCGCAGCCCTCGGGCGCCAGCACCCCGGCCGACATCACGCAGGTCGGCACGGTGGCGGTGGGTCCGAACCCGACCAGCCTGTCGTTCTCGCGCGGCATCCTGAATGACACGAAGGAACACAGCGATCAGCTGCTGGTGCTCTCGCGTGCCGAGAAGCGCATCGACTGGATCCAGCTGAGCGCGGACCGCAATTCCGGAAGCATCACCAAGACGCTGATGGACTCGCGCATGGTCGACCCGATCGCCATCGAGGACAACGAGAACCATGGCACGCACGGCCTGGTGGTGAGCGTTGCCGACTACAGCGCGAGCACGGTGCGCAACTACCGCTACAGCAACGTCGTCTTCTACACCAACCAAGGTGGCGGCTCCGCATGCCAGCCGCCCAATGGCTGCGGCATGGGTTCCAGCAACAGCGACGCCTTCGAGTACGGCGGCCACCTGACCCTGCCTCCCACGCTGGTGTATTCGGATGGCAGCAAGGCGCCTGAGTACCTGCCGGGCAAGCCCTTCTTCCTGAGCAGTGTGAATGTGCCCTGACGGGCGCTGAGACATGGGGCAGCTTGCGCTGCGCCCATGCATTCAATGGATAGCTACCGCGGCGTTGCGCGGGCCTCGTGCCCGTTCAACGCCGCGAGTCTTTGTGGGGTGCCCACGTCGGCCCACTCGCCCTCGAAGAGCTCGGCGCTCACCAGGCCATTGGCCATGGCGGTGCGCAGCATCGGGGCCAGCGCGGCCTTGATGCCGCCGGCGTTGCCCGGCGCGATCTCGCAGCGCGGCGGCGCGAAGAACGCATGCCGATACAGGCCGATGGTCGAGTAGGTGTAGCTGGGCGTGCCCTCGGGCGCCGTGGCGAGGGCCAGGCCATCGGCATCGATGCCGAAATCGCCGCGCAGGTTGTGCGCGGGGTTGGGCACCAGCCACAAGTGGGCCAGCCGCCCGCTGGCCGCGAAGCGCGCCACGGCCTCTTTCGTGAAGGCGAATTCGGGGGCGAACACATCGCCCGCCGCCACCCAGAACACGCTTGCCAGTTGCGGCAGCGCGCGCACGATGCCGCCCGCGGTTTCCAGTGCGCCGCCGAAGTCCTTGCCTTCTTGCGAGTACGAAAGCGTGAGCGCTGCGTCCTCGGAAAGCACGAGGCGCTCGCCGAAATGGGCTGGAATCTGCTCGCCCAGCCAGGCGGTATTGATCAGCAGTTCGCGAAAGCCACCGCGCCCCAGCGCCTCCAGCGTCCATTGCATCAGCGGCTTGCCGCGCACGGGGAGCAGGGGCTTGGGGGTGAGGTCGGTCAACGGCCGCATGCGTTCGCCGCGACCGGCGGCCAGCACCATGGCCTGGGCGGGCGGGCGCATCAGGGCGCGTGCGGCGCGAAGGCCGTGGGTTTGTCGTCAGGCGTGAGTGCACCGCGCTGCAAGGCATTGAGCTCGCTGCGTTGCGGCTCGAACAGGGAGATCAGGCAGTCCATCAACGCATGCGCGGCCGGCGAATGATTGGCGCCCACGTTGCACACATAGACGTCGAGCGTGGCGGCGCGCAACTCGGGCCAGGTGTGAACGCACAGATGCGATTCGGCCAGCAGCACGGTGGCCGTGACGCCGCCCGGCCCCTGCGCTGTGGCGGGGAAACTCTGGAACAGCTCGCCCACCGGGTTCAGGCCGGCCGTGGCGGCCGCCTTGCGGCAGACGGCGCCGAGGGCCTTGGCGTCGATCAGCCATTGCATGGCGCAACGACAGTCGTGCAGATCGGCGGTGAGGTGCAGGCCATGCATATGACCGTGAACTCTAGCAGCCAGCCGGGCCCGTTAAAATTACGGGTTCCCCCCAACCTCTCCCCCCCAGAAAGCCACAAAAATGGCCAACCAAGCCTTGATGGCCAACGCGATCCGCGCGCTGGCGATGGACGCCGTTCAACTCGCCAACTCGGGCCATCCTGGCGCACCGATGGGCATGGCCGACATGGCCGTTGCACTGTGGGGCGAGCATCTGCGCCACAACCCGACGAACCCGCAGTGGTTCGACCGCGACCGCTTCGTGCTGTCCAACGGGCACGCCTCGATGCTCATTTATTCGGTGCTGCATCTCACCGGCTACCAGCTTCCCATCGAAGAGCTGAAGCACTTCCGCCAGCTGCACAGCAAGACCGCCGGCCATCCCGAGACCGGCATCACCCCCGGCGTGGAGACCACCACCGGCCCGCTGGGCCAGGGCGTCACCAATGCCGTGGGCTTCGCGCTGGCCGAGAAGCTGCTGGCTGCCGAGTTCAACCGCGACGGCCACAGCATCGTCGACCACCACACCTATGTGTTCCTGGGCGACGGCTGCCTGATGGAAGGCATCAGCCACGAAGCCTGCGCCCTGGCCGGCGCCTGGAAGCTCGGCAAGCTGATCGCGCTTTACGATGACAACGGCATTTCCATCGACGGCCCGGTCAAGCCCTGGTTCATCGACAACACGGCCGAGCGTTTCAAGGCCTATGGCTGGAACGTGATCGGTCCGGTCGACGGCCACGACGCGCCCGAAGTGAGCAAGGCGATCGAAGAAGCCAAGAAGCAGAACGACAAGCCCACCCTCGTCATCTGCAAGACGCAGATCGGCAAGGGCAGCCCGAACCGCGCCAACACCGCCAAGGCGCATGGCGAGCCGCTGGGCGCCGACGAGATCGGCCTGACCCGCAGCGCGCTCAACTGGTCGCACGCACCCTTCGAACTGCCGACCGCGGTGTACGAAGAGTGGGACGCGAAAAAAGCCGGCGCGCGATTCGAAGCCGCCTGGAACGGCAAGTTCACCGACTACGCCAAGGCCTACCCCGACCTGGCGGCCGAGTTCACGCGCCGCATGAAGGGCGAGCTGCCGAAGAACTTCCACCAGACCGCCTTCGACACGGTGGTCGCCGCCCACACCAAGGGCGAGACCGTGGCCAGCCGCAAGGCCTCGCAGCTGGCGCTGGAAGCCTTCACCGCCGCGCTGCCCGAACTGTTGGGCGGCAGCGCCGACCTCACCGGCTCCAACCTCACCAACACCAAGAGCACGCCGGCCTTGCGCTTCGGCAGCCTGGGCGAGGTGCTGCGCGGCGAAGGCAACGAGCAGAACCCGGACGGCCTCCTGGGCCGCCACATCAACTACGGCGTGCGCGAGTTCGGCATGGCCGCCATCATGAACGGCGTGGCCCTGCATGGCGGCTACATCCCCTACGGCGGCACCTTCCTGACCTTCAGCGACTACAGCCGCAACGCGATCCGCATGGCGGCGCTGATGAAGCAGCGTGTGGTGCACGTGTTCACGCACGACTCCATCGGCCTGGGCGAAGATGGCCCAACGCACCAGTCGATCGAGCACGCGGCTTCGCTGCGCCTGATTCCGAACCTGGACGTCTGGCGTCCCGGCGACACCGCCGAGACGGCGGTGGCCTGGGCCGTTGCGCTGCAAAACGCCGACAAGCCGACGGCCCTGCTGCTGTCGCGCCAGAACCTGCCCTATGCACCCAAGGGCGACCTCTCCGACATCAGCAAAGGCGCCTACGTGCTGTCCGAGCCCGAGCGCGTCGGCCTCAAGTCCAAAAAGACGGCAGCCGTCATCATCGCCACCGGCTCCGAAGTGCAGCTGGCGCTGAAGGCGCAGGAGCTGCTCGCGGCCAGGAAGATCGCGGTGCGCGTGGTCTCCATGCCCTCCACCACTACCTTCGACCGCCAGGACGTGGCCTACAAGAAGAGCGTGCTGCCCAAGGGCATCAAGCGCATCGCGGTCGAGATGGGCGCCACCGACGGCTGGTGGAAGTATGGTGTTTCGGCCGTGGTCGGCATCGACTCGTATGGTGAATCGGCCCCCGCGGGCGTGCTCTTCAAGCATTTCGGTTTCACGGCTGAAAACGTCGCGGCAACCGTCGAGGCGGCCCTCAAGCGCTGAACCTCATTCCTCGATTTCTCAACTTTTCCAAGGAGCAAACAGATGGCTATCAAGATCGGTATCAACGGCTTCGGCCGCATCGGACGCATGGTGTTCCGCGCCGCGGTGCAGAACTTCAAGAGCGACATCGAAGTGGTCGCCATCAACGACCTGCTCGAGCCTGACTACCTGGCCTACATGCTCCAGTACGACTCGGTGCACGGCCGCTTCAAGGGCGAAGTGAGCGTCGAGGGCAACAACCTGATCGTCAACGGCAAGTCGATCCGCCTGACCGCGGTGAAGGACCCGGCCGAGCTGAAGTGGGGCGAGGTCGGCGCCGACGTGGTGATCGAATCCACGGGCCTGTTCCTGACCAAGGAAACGGCGCAAAAGCATATCGATGCCGGCGCCAAGAAGGTGATCCTGTCGGCCCCGTCCAAGGACGACACCCCGATGTTCGTCTATGGCGTGAACGACAAGACCTACAAGGGCGAGGCCATCATCAGCAACGCCAGCTGCACCACCAACTGCCTGGCCCCGCTGGCCAAGGTGCTGAACGACAAGTGGGGCATCAAAAGGGGCTTGATGACCACCGTGCACGCGGCCACCGCCACGCAAAAGACCGTCGACGGCCCGAGCAACAAGGACTGGCGCGGCGGCCGCGGCATCCTGGAAAACATCATTCCTTCCAGCACCGGCGCGGCCAAGGCGGTGGGCGTGGTGATCCCCGAGCTGAACAAGAAGCTCACCGGCATGAGCTTCCGCGTGCCGACCTCCGACGTGTCGGTGGTCGACCTGACGGTGGAGCTGGTGAAGGAAGCCAGCTACAAGGACATCTGTGCCGAGTTCAAGGCGCAAAGCGAAGGCGCCTTGAAGGGCGTGCTGGGCTACACGGAAGACAAGGTGGTGGCCACCGACTTCCGCGGCGACCCGCGCACCTCGATCTTCGACGCCGAAGCCGGCATCGCGCTGGACAGCACCTTCGTCAAGCTGGTGAGCTGGTATGACAACGAGTGGGGCTACTCGAACAAGTGCCTGGAAATGGTGCGCGTGGTCGCCAAGTAATCGGCACACGCCATCGAGAAGAGGAAAACGCGCCCGCGGGCGCGTTTTTTTATGGGCGCGGCGCGAGAGCCGTCCTCGGGCTCAGTAGTGCGGCGGCAGTTCGTCGCGCAGGTTGCGCGGCGTGCCGGCACCTGCGTCCGGACTCTGCTCGCGCAACTGGCGGATCTGGCGCAGCAGGCTGTCGATCTGTTGCTGTTGCTGGTAGACCAGCAGGTTCAGTTGATCGAGCAGGTCTTCGGTGTAGCTCGCCTTGATTTCCAGCTCGCGCAGGCGGTGTGCGACGCGGTCTTGCGTTTCGTCCATTGGCCTATTGGACCGCAAATGAGACCGGCTTGGTCAGCGTTGCACCAGAGCCAGCTTGACGCCGAGCCCGACGAAGGCCGCTGCGAAACCCCGGCGCATCCAGCGCAGAACACCGGCGCGCGAAAGGATGTGCTCGCGAACGCTGGCCGCAAACACCCCGTAGATGGCGAACACGATGAAGGTCATCGCCATGAAGACGAAGGACAGTTGCAGCATCAGCAGCGTGGGGTGAACTTCGTCACGGCCGACGAATTGCGGCAGGAAGGCCAGAAAGAAGATCGAGAGCTTGGGGTTGAGCAGATTCACCAGGATGGCGTTCCAGATCACTTCCCGGTCGGAGCGAACGGCAGCACCCGCCTCGGCTTCGATCTTCAACGGGCCATGCGCCTGCAGTGTCGCCCATGCCATGTAGATGAGATAGGCCACGCCGGCATATTTCACCGCCTCGAAGGCGATGGCGCTGGCATGCATGAGCGCTGCCAGGCCGGTGATCGCTGCGAGCATGTGCGGCAGGATGCCAAGCGTGCAGCCCAGGGCCGCGACGATCGAGGCACGTGCGCCGCGCGACACGCCGGCCGCCACGGTGACGAGCGCGCCGGTTCCGGGAGACGCGACGACGATCAGCGAAGTGATGAGAAATTCGATGTTCATGGCGGCATCCTCGCGCCGCGCGCATCCCACCGTCTTGAACGAAATTGCAGCGGCAGACGCGCTCAGGCAAGCGCCCGGGCATAGCTGCCCGGCGCCATGCCGAAGCTGCGCACGAACAGCCGCGTCATGTGGCTCTGATCGCAAAAGCCGCTGGCAGCCGCCGCGTCGGCCAGGCGCGCGCCGCCGGCAATCAGTCGCCGCGCGCGATGAATGCGCCGCTGCATGAGGTAGGCATGCGGCGTCAGCCCGGTCTCGCGGGCAAAGCCGCGCAGGAACTGATAGCGGCTGAGCCCCGCTTCCTTTGCCAGCGCGTCGAGTGTCAGCGGCGCGGCCGGATCGTCATCGATCCAGGCGCGCGCCGATGCGATCCCGCCCGGAACCTGGCGCGCCGGCGCACGCCCGGGCTGCAGCAAGGCGTCCAGCAACAGCAGCAGGGCTTGGTCCGCCTGCAGGGCGCCGGCGTCCGCATCGCCGCCGGTCATGGCCCGGAACAGTTCGCGAAAGAGGCGCGCCAGCCGCCCGTCGACGACGGCGGGATGAATGAACTCGCCGGCTGAAGAAGCCGCTCGCCCTTCTGCGCCGATGTCCGCCGCGCATTCGCCGACGATCGCCGGGTCCAGGTAGAGCATGCGCCAAGCGCGCCCGCCGTCGCCGATGGGCGCGCCGTCATGCACCTCGCCGGGATTGACGGTGATGATGTCGCCGGCGCCTGCCTCGACCATGCCGCGGCCGCTGGTCGACTTCTGCGCGCCGCGTTCGATCAGGCCGATGCCGAACTGCTCATGGGTGTGGCGGCCGAAGGCGAGGGCCGTGTCCGCTTCCACGGCCTCCACGCCGGCGCGTTGGCAGCGCGGCAGGCGAAAGCCACTCATGCGGATGGAAGGCCTTGCGTTCAGGCCGGCTCGAGCACGTGGATCACGCGGCTCGCGGTCAGGTCTCGCGTCTTGGTGCCATAGGCCACCATGTGCGGCGCCACCGCATGGGCCTGCAGGTCGGCCAGCGTTTCCCATTTTTCCACCACCACGAAGGTGTCGTCGCCGAACGTTCCCTTGGACGGCGGCATGCCCTGCGCATCGATGGTGGCGGTGTATTCGATGCAGCCTTTTTCCGCCAGCACGGCGGGCCGGTTGGCGCGGTAGGCCTCGAGGACCTGGGCGCGCAGGCCGGGCTTGGCGGTGATGACGGCGACGACGTGGATCATGGAAGGGACTCTCTGGTTGGGAGTCCGTGACTCTAAGGCAAGCGGCCGCGCTCAGTCCGTCGCCAACAGGCGCGCCAGCGCGATGGTGGTCCGGTCTTCCAGGAAGGGGCCGATGATCTGCACCCCCAGCGGGAGGCCGTCGGCCTCCTTCGCGATCGGCGCAACCGTGGCCGGCAAGCCGGCAAGCGACGCCATGGTGGCCCACGCGCCTTGCGCGCCGTAGGGCGTGGGCTGCTCGTCGATCATCAGCCTGCGGGCTTCCCAGTCGGGGTTGTCTTCATGCGCGAAGGCGGCGCAGCCGAAGGGCGGGCACAGCAGCGCATCGAAGCGCTCGAAAAAGGCGCGCCACTGCACGCGGAATGCCTCGCGCTTGCCCATCAGGCGGATCCAGTCGTGGGCACTGAGGCGGGTGCTGCCGCCGGGCTGGAAGGCGCCCAGCATGGTCGTGACCAGGGTGACGTAGCCCGCACCGATGTCCTTCAGGTCGGGCAGCAGTTCGCTGCTGCGGGCTACCGTGGCGCCCTCGCGCGCCAGCCGCTCGGCCATGCCCTCCATCGCCGCGCGCATCGACGCGCTGGCGGCCGCAGCGGGATGTTCGGCCAGCACCAGTACCCGGAAGTCGCGCAAGCGCGCATGGCGCGGTGCCGGCATGACCAGATGCCAGGCCCTGGACTGCGGCAGGTCCGGGCCGCCGATGGCGGCCAGCACCAGGTCGAGATCGTCAGCGCTGCGCGCCAGCGGCCCGACGACGGCCGGGAAGTCGCCGGGCTCCATCTGCGTGGCCGGAAAGTCGTGTCCGCGCGTCGGCAGCACGCCGATGCTGGGCTTGTGGCCGTACACGCCGCAGAAGTGGGCCGGCACGCGGATCGAGCCGTACATGTCCGAGCCCATCTCCAGCGCCACCATGCCGGCCGCCAGCGCCGCGGCGCCGCCGCCGGAGGAGCCGCCGGCCGAGCGCGCCAGGTCGAGCGGATTCGCGGTTCGGCCATACACCGGGTTGCTGCTTTGCCAATCGGCCAGACCGGCCGCCACGTTGCTCTTGCCCAGGATCACGGCGCCCGCGGCCTTGAGGCGCGCCACCGCCACCGCATCCTGCGCCGGCATGAAGTTCTTGAAAGGCGGCAGGCCCCAGCTGGTTGGCAGGCCGGCGACGTTGAAGGATTCCTTCACCGTCATCGGCACGCCCAGCAATGGCGGCCGCTCGCCGCGAGCGCGGGTGGCGTCGGCGGCGCGGGCCTGTGCGTGGGCGCGCTCGAAATCGCGCACGACCACGGCGTTGATGGGTCCGTCCAGCGCCTCGATGCGGGCGATGGCGGCATCGCAGAGTTCGAGCGCGCTGATGTGGCCGGCGGCCACTGCCTGGGCGCAAGGGCCGGCGCCGGCGGCGATCAATGAATCGGGGTGGGTGAAGTCAGAGGCTGTCATGGCGGGAGCTACTCCAGGGGCAGGTAGAGATCGGTGCGCAGCAACTCGGGCGGTGTGTCGCGCGGGTCGTTCAGATAGAGGTCGAAACCGGGCACGTCGCGCAAGCGGTAGCCGGTGGCCGGCAGCCAATGGCGGTAGATCGCCTTCCACATCGTGTGCAGGCCCGTGTAGGGACCGATGTGGGTGAACACCGCGTAGCGCCCGGCCGGCCAGTGCAGCCATTTCAGGCTGCCGTGCAGGGCGATGGCGGGTTGGGAAGGCGTGCCGCGCCATTCGGGCAGCGACAGGCCGAACAGCACGCCGGCAAAGATGCGGCAGTCGGGGTCTTCCGGCCCCTGCGGCTCTTCGGGCATGCAGGCCATGCTGTGACTCACCTGGGCCGCCAGGCCGGCGGCATGCAGGGCAGGCCAGAGTTCGCCAAAGGCCTGGGCGGCTGCCTGGCCCATGGTGCCGCCGCGCATGCCGCGGCCGGCGGCGCACAAGGCGGCAAAGGCGGGCGCCTCGCTCCATTGGGGTTGCAGCGGGGGCGGGCTGTCGTCAGGCCCTGGGGCGTCGTCGGGAATTCCCCGGCGCTTGAAGAACGCATCCCAGTCGGGGCTGAAGCCGGCTCGCACCGCCGTGGGCGTGGTGTCCAGCTCGCGCCGCATGGCCTTGGCCAGCGCCTGGGCAGAGCTAAAGCCCACGGCCTGCGCCACCTCCAGCACCGGCTCGCGCTGCTGCAAGCCGAGCAACTCGCAGGCGCGCCGCAACCGTCGCCAGCTCAGGTAGCCGCTCACCGTCAGGCCGAAGTAGGCGTGGAAGATCCGGTGGAAGTGGTGGCGCGACATGGCGGCCCGTTGGGCCAGCATCTGGGCGTCCAGCGGCGCGTCGAGGTTGGCGTCCACGTGCGCTGCGGCCCGCGCCAGCAGCTCGAGGTAGCGCACCGGGCGCTGCGTTGCCGAATCGGGATGGGGTCGCGCAGTCATGGCGCGATTGTCGGCAAGCGACGGCCGCTGGGCGTGTCCAACCGTGCTGGCTAGCAAGCCAGCGCGAAAGCGAAAGAGAGGACAGCCGGCGGCATCGGGGTACCGCCTCTTGGAGGCGGCTGCCGGGAGGCAACCCCTACCAGCGCCAGCCGACTGTCTTGATACGAAGCATAGGCGCGTTGGATGAAGCGCGAATGACTATTGCGATGGAAGAGGCCGTTCTTCGCGCCCGTCCGGATGGCGGGCAAAGCGCGCCGCGTCGCGTCCATGCACCGGTGCGTCGTCGGGCCAGGGCCAGCCGCCGAACTGGGTGCGCCGGTAGTCCGCCATCGCCTGGGCAATCTCGGCCTGCGTGTTCATGACGAAGGGGCCGTACTGCGCCACCGGCTCGCCGATCGGGCGCCCCTGCAGCAGCAGGAACTCGGCCGGCTCATCATCCCCATTGACCAGCGCCACGATGGCGTCGGCCGCCAGCTCGATGGCCGCGTGCGCGTCGATGCGGCGTCCGGCGACCTGCACCCGGCCGCCCTTGAAGAAATACAGCATGCGGCGCGTGCCGGAACCGCCGGCGGCAGGCAGCGTCCAGTGCGCGCCGGGCGCCATGCGCAGCGTCCAGATGGCAAGATCCGAGTCGGGCCGTGCCGCCCATGAGGCAGGCGGCGGCGCCAGCGGCTGCAGCTCACCGCCACCGGGGCCGGCGGCAGCATCCAGCGCCAGCTGGCCGGCAATGCAGGCGACCTCGGTCTCGCGCCCGTCGGAGTCCAGAGCGCGCAGGCGCGGGATGTCTTCGGCCCAGAGCATGGTGAAGTGCGGCGCCGCCATCTTGTTGGCGGCCGGCAGGTTGAGCCAGATCTGGAACAGCTCCAGCGGATTGGGCGCGTCCTGGTCGACGAGCGGGAACATCTCCGAATGCACGATGCCGGCGCCGGCCGTGAGCCACTGCACGTCCCCGCCGCCGAAGCGCGCCGCCGCGCCGAGCGAATCCGAATGGTCGATCAGGCCCTGGCGCGTGATGGTCACCGTCTCGAAGCCGCGGTGTGGATGCCCCGGAAAGCCCGGCACCGTGCTGCCGTGGTACATGCTCCAGCCTTGCTGGCGGCTGAAGTCCTGGCCGATGTCACGCCCGGCCAGCAGCGCGGCATCCGGCCCCATCTGCGCATTGCCGCGCGGATAGGCGTCATCGTGATGTACGCAGAAGAGGAAAGGGTCGATGGTGGGCCAGGGGAAGCCCAGGGGCTGGATCTTCAGGATGGGGTCTGCGGGCACGGCGCTGCTCCTTGCAAGGCGGGTGGATCGTCGATGCCAAGCAGATGGGGGCGCCTCGCGGCGAGCAAAAGGGGCCCGCCGTGCAACACACCGGCCCAGCGGTGGAACGACGTGCGGTGGCCCGCAGCCTGCTCAGGTCCTGGTCAGTGGTGATGCCCGTGCTCGCCATGCACGTGGCGATGCGCGATCTCTTCCGTGCTGGCGGCGCGCACGCCCGTCACCTTGATGGTGAAGCGCAGCGGGACGCCGGCCCAGGGGTGGTTGCCGTCCAGCATCACCTTGTCGCCCTTGATCTTCATCACGTGGAAGACGTGCGGCTGGCCGCTGTCCAGCGTGCCTTGCAGCTGGCCGCCCACTTTCACGCCCGGCGGGAATTCCGACTTGGGGATGGTGCGCACCAGGCTTTCGTCGCGCACGCCGAAGGCGTCTTCAGGTGCCAGCGCCACGGTGGTCTGGAAGCCGGTGCTCTGGCCTTCCAGCGCGGCCTCGATCTTGGGCAGCGTGTTGTCGTAGCCGCCGTGCAGATAGACCATCGGATCCTTGCTCTGCTCCATCAGCTTGCCGCTGGCGTCGGTCACCTTGTACTGCAGGGTGACGACAGTGTCTTTGAGGATTTGCATAAGGGCGCGATTGTCTCGCAGCAGGCGCGCCCTTGCGGGACTAGCCCTGCGGCAGCGGCGCCAGGCTCTTGAGGTAGAGATAGAGCGCGCGCACGTCGGTGTCGTTCATCTCGCTCAGCGAGCCGAAGGGCATCACCTGGATCGCCTGGCCGTCCGGGCGCTTGCCGCTCTTGAACATCTTGGCGAAGGCGTCGGCGTCCGGGTAGCGCGTCATGGCCGTGCCTTGGCCGGGCGTCAGGTTGGCCGCGGCCGGCCAGTCGGGCGGGCCGCCCGCAATTTTGCCGCCAGCCAGCTTGTCGCCGTGGCAGCCCAGGCACATGTTGGCCACGTAGGCGCCATGTTGCACGCTCACTCCGGCGGGCACCGGCTTTTCAGGCGCAAGCGCATGGTCGATCCGGCCGGCGGCATCCTGGATCAGGCCGAAGCCGTACATGGCGCGCACCGGCAGCGGCAGGTCGAGCACTGGGCCGCTGCCGCTGGCCGGCGCCAGTTGCCGGATGTAGGCGACCAGGGCGGCGAAGTCTTCGTCAGTCAGGCGGTTGTAGTCCTCGCTGGGCATGATCATCAGCGGGCGGCCTTGCGGATCGACGCCGTGGCGGATGGTGCGCACCCAGTCGACGGGCGTGTAGCCCTTCACCACGCTGCCCGGACCGGGGCTGATGTTTGGGCCGGCGACGCGCATGCCCTTGCCGTCGTCCAGGAACATGCGGCCGTTGCCTTGCGCGCCGTGGCATTCGACACAACCGCGCGAGGTGTACAGATAGCGCCCCCGTTCCACGGCCGCCGCGTCCTCGCCGTAGGCCACGGGCTGCACCTGGACGTCGACGCGGCGCTGCATCTTGCGCTTGGCCATCTGGTCGCCGGCAAAGATGGCCGCGGCGGCCAGCGCCACCAGCACGGCCAGTGCGATGGCGATGCGCTTGAACCAAAGCTGGGCGGGCCTCATGCGCGCTGCTCCGGGGCCGTTGCAGTGGCCTTGCGCGCAAAGAACCTGCGTGCGACCAGGTGCCGCGCCATGTTGAGCTGCAGGCGCAGCCGCGGCTTGTGGCCCCAGGCGCTGGTGACCTGCGTGGATTGCACCTGCCAGCCGCGCGGGTCGATTTCCTGGGTGCCGGCGCCGATCTCGAAGTCGAAGCCCGAGGGTGTCGCGCCATAGAACGAAAAGGTGCCGTCCGGGTCCGGGTGCTGCCCCAGGCCCAGGCTGAGCGGTACCTTGTGGCGTTGCGCCCGCTCGAAGGCGATGCCGATGTCGGCCAGCCGCTTGGCCTGCAGCATGAAGTGATGCAGGCGCTTGGGCAGCGGCAGGTCGAACAGGGCGATCGAATGGTGGCGCGCGTTGCAGTGCATGAAGACGCCACGCACGTTGATCGGCCCCACCCGGGTTGCCAGGCGCTCGGTGACGCCGAAGCCGAGCAGACCTGTGTAGAAAGCTTCCATCGCCGGCAGGTCGTTCGAGACCAGCACCGCGTGGCCGAGACCCAGTTCGCCGGTACGAAAGCCGTCGGGAAAAGCGGCCGATTCGAAGGGCTGCACCGCTTCGTCGGGATCGACGAACAACTCGACGCCGTTGCCGGCGGGGTCGCGGGTGTGCACCAGCCGGCGTACGCGGCGCGAATTGCACAGCGAGGCGTCGCCTTCGCTGACCGGATGGCCGCTTTCGGCGAGGCGCGCGGCCAGTGCGTCGAGCACTGCGTCGCTGGCGCACATCAGGCCAAGGGCGGACAAGTCGTCCGCGGGGCCTTCTTGCACGATCAGGCGCTGGGCCTGTTCGTCCAACTGCCAGCCCCGGCTGCCGTCCGGGTTGATGAGCGGCGCTGGCAAGCCAAGCGTGTCACGGCAGAAGGCGGCCCAGCGGGCCGGGCGGCGGGCCTCGAAGACCAGGTAACCGAGTCGAAGATCAGGCGTTGTCTGAAGGGGCATGGCCGAACTCATTAGAATTGATGAGATGATTCAAAATTGAACGATTCATTCAAAAATGAATGTTAATTCCAATGTACTCACTCCGTCAATGCAACCTTTGCCCATACCGCTTTCGGCGGGTTTGAGCACCCTCGCGCCGGGCCTGCCCAAGCGCGAGCGCACTCGGGCCCAACTGGTGGACGCGGCCATCAAGGTGTATGCCGCGCGCGGCGTGGCGGCCGCTACCGTGCAGGAGATCGCCGACGTCGCCGGCATGACCACCGGCACCGTCTACAACCACTTCAGGACCAAGGAGGAGGTGACGAGCGAAGTGGCGCTGCGCCTGGCGGCCACCCTGAGCGCGCGCATTGCCGAAAGCCAGGCCGGCGTGAAGGAAGGCGCCGAGCGCATGGCCATCGGCGGACGCCGCTATGTATGGTTGGCCGAGGTGGCGCCGCAATGGGCGCTGCTGATGCTGGATGTGGCAGCCGCTGCGCCCGAGTTGCTGGTGCACATCCGCCAGTACGTGCTGGCCGATCTGCGCCTGGGCGTGAAGCAGAAGGCCTTTCGCATCGCCAGCGAAGAAGTGGCGATGGATTTCATCAATGGCGCCGGCATGCAGGCCATGCGCAGCGTCGCCCTGGGTCTGGCCCCAGCCACGCATGGCGCTGACATGGCCGCCTGCGTTCTGCGCGCCTTGGGCGTGCCCTTTGCGCAAGCCGAGGAAATCGCGCACCGGCCCTTGCCGGACTTTCCGGCACTAGGCTAGCGTCGATGAACACGCTGGCCGACATCGACTTCAGCGCCGACGCGCAAGACGTCGCGCAGCGCTTGATTGGCCTCACCCTGCTGGTCGACGGCGTCGGCGGGCGCATCGTCGAGACCGAGGCCTATGACCGCGACGACCCGGCATCGCACGCCTTTCCGGGGCCGACGGTGCGCAACGCCGTCATGTTCGGCCCGCCGGGGCACGCTTATGTGTACCGCTCCTACGGCATCCACTGGTGCCTCAATTTCGTGTGCCGCGAGGAAGGTCACGGCGCCGGCGTGCTGATCCGGGCCATCGAGCCGACCGAGGGCATTGCGCGCATGCGCGAGCGGCGTGGCGTGGAGGACCTGCGCCTTCTGTGTTCCGGCCCCGGCAAGCTGGGGCAGGCACTGGGCATCGACCACAGCTTGAACGGCAAGCGGCTGGATGCCTCGCCGTTTCGCCTGCTGGCGAGCGCTAGCGAGCACCCGGTGGTGCTGGCCGTCGGGCCGCGCATCGGCATCTCGAAGGCGGTGGACAAGGCCTGGCGCTTTGGCGAGAAGGGCTCGCGCTATTGGAGCAAGCCTTTTCCGATCGCGTTCTGAACTGGCGGCTTGGGCAGCCAGGCAAAGCCGGCCGCACCCAGGGCCAGCAGGATGCCGATGGTCGCCAGCACGGCCATGAAGGGGTCGACCCCTTGGGCCGAGGCCAGCGAGGCCACCGCGCCGGTGAACCACTGCATGAAGGCCACGCCCAGGAACATCGCCATGGTGAACAGGGCCATGGCGCGGCCCGTCATCTCCGGCGGGTAGGCGCCGCGGGTGTCGGCGTACTGCAGCACGATGTAGCCGGACAGCAACCCGGTGATCAGCATCACCGCCACGTCCATCGTGGCACTGGGCGCGAAGGCCATCAGGAAGAAGCCGACCGCCACCGCCACGGTGCAGGCTGTAATGCGCCGGCGCCGGGTGGCCGGGCCGGGGTCGAGCCGGCCTGCCAGCGGCGGCCCGAACATCCCGACCACCGAGACCAGGAGCGCGATGTTGCCGCTTTGCACCAGCGAGAAGCCATGCCGCTCCACCAGCAGCGGCCCCAGCCACAGCCCGCGCAGCGAGATGAAGGAGGCGTAAGTCACCGAGGCCAAGAGCAGGATGCCCAGCGTGTGCGGCAGCCGGAACAGCGCGCCGTAGCTCAGCAGCGCCTGCCACATCGACAAGGGCTGATGTGCAGCGGCCATGCCGGGCCGCCCCGGCTCGCGCACCTTCCACGCCATCAGCAGCCAGGCCGCCACCGAGCACAGCGCCAGCGCGATGAAGCCGGCGCGCCAGGAACTGGCCTGTACCAGCCAGGCCAGCGGCGTGCCGGTCAGCAGCATGCCGACCGAGCCCAGGCCCAGCACCAGCCCCGACACCGGCGCAAAGCGCTCCGCCGGGAAATGCCGCGCGATGAACACCGTGCACACCAGGAAGGCCGGCGCGCAGCCGATGCCGATCAGCACCTGACCGGCCAGCAGCACGCCGAAGTCGTAGGAAAAGGCGGAAAGCAGCGCGCCCGCGATGGCGCAGGGAAAGGCAAAGAGCACGGTGCGGCGCAGCCCGTACACGTCGATGCCCATGCCCATGAAAAATTGCAGCGCGCCGAAGGCGAAGTGGAAGGCGCCGGCAAACAGGCCCAGCTGCTGGGCCGACAAGCCGAATTCGGTTTGCAGCGGCGGCGCCAGGATGGCCGCCATGGTGCGGAAGGACTGGCTCAGGGCAAAGGCGCTGCACAGCGCCGCCAGCATCACCCAGGCGGGTGTGATGCGCAGGGAGGAAGCGCTGGTGGCGCTCACGTCCCTTCGAGCAGGCGCACCTTCACGCTCCTGCCCTTGACCCGGCCGGCCGAGAGCCGGCGCAGCGCTTCCTGCGCGATGCGGCGGTCCACGGCGACGTAGGTCGAGAACTCGTTGATGTTGATCTTGCCGATCTGCTCCTTGGCAAAACCGGCCTCTCCGGTGAGCGCGCCCAACACGTCGCCGGCGCGAATCTTTTCCTTGCGGCCGCCGGCGATCTGCAACGTGGCCATGGGCGGCTGCAGCGGCTCGCCGCCGGCGGGCGTGAGCTCGGCCAGCGGATGCCATTCGGATTCGCGGCCCTGCAGCTGCTCGATCTTGCCGACGCTGCCCATCTCGTCCATGGCCGCCAGGCTGAGCGCCAGGCCTTGCGCCTCACCGCGGCCGGTGCGGCCGATGCGGTGGATGTGCACCTCGGGGTCGGGGCTGACGTCGACGTTGATCACCGCCGCCAGCTGCGCGATGTCCAGGCCGCGTGCCGCCACGTCGGTGGCCACCAGCACCGAGCAGCTGCGGTTGGCAAACTGCACCAGCACCTGGTCGCGCTCGACCTGCTCCAGTTCGCCGAACAGCGCCATCGCGCTGTAGCCCTGCGCCGTCAGCACCTGAACCAGGTTGCGGCACTGCTGCTTGGTGTTGCAAAAGGCCAGCGTGCTCTCGGGGCGGAAGTGGTCGAGCAGCAGCGACACGGCATGCAGCCGCTCGCTTTCCTTCACCTCGTACCAGCGCTGGCGGATCTTGCCTTCCTCATGCTGGGCCTGCACGGTGATTTGCAGCGGCTCCTTGAGGAACTGCCGCGCCAGGCTGGCAATGCCTTCGGGATAGGTGGCCGAGAACAGCAGGGTCTGGCGCTCTGCCGGGCACTGGCGCGCCACCTGCGCGATGTCTTCGGCGAAGCCCATGTCCAGCATGCGGTCGGCTTCGTCGAGCACCAGGGTATTGAGCGCCGACAACGCCAGGTTGCCGCGCTCCAGGTGATCGAGGATGCGGCCGGGCGTACCGACCACGATGTGAGCGCCGTGCTGCAGGCTGGCCGTCTGGCCGCGCAGCGCGACGCCACCGCACAGGGTGACGACCTTGATGTTTTCTTCGGCGCGGGCCAGGCGCCGAATTTCTGTCGTGACCTGGTCCGCCAGCTCACGCGTGGGGCACAGCACCAGCGACTGCACGGCGAAGCGGCGGATGTTGAGGTTGGCCAACAGGGCCAGGGCAAAGGCGGCGGTCTTGCCGCTGCCGGTCTTGGCCTGTGCGATCAGGTCCTTGCCGAGCAAGGCCGGGGGCAGGCTGGCCGCCTGGATCGGCGTCATGCGCGCATAGCCCAGGCTCGCCAGGTTGGCGAGCATCTGCGGGGCCAGCGCCAAGGTATCGAAACCGTCGGCTGGCGCGGCGGTGGTAGCGCTCACGCTCATCGAGCCGAAGCGGTCCGCTGCTTAGCGGCGCTGGCCGCCGGGCGTCGGCCCCGGGCCGGTGCCGGGACGGCGCTCCAGGTGACGGAAGGTGATCCGTCCCTTGGTCAGGTCGTAGGGCGACAACTCGAGCGACACCTTGTCGCCGGCCAGAATGCGGATGTGGTGCTTGCGCATCTTGCCGCCGCTGTAGGCGATCAACTGGTGACCGTTGTCGAGCGTCACGCGGTAGCGGGAGTCCGGCAGGACTTCCGTCACCGAGCCACTCATCTCAATCAGTTCTTCCTTTGGCATTCAGTACCTTTGCGTAGGGGCGCGCGCCTTTTGTGTGTGCGCGCGTATTTGGATTCAATCAAAAATTGGCCGTTCGTGCCGGCTGCCCGGGCAGTCTGGGCCGGGTGGCGGACAAGAAAGTGACAGGTGGCCGCAGCTCTTGGCGCGCTTGACGCTCTCAAAGCTCTTGGGTTTGGAAATGCTGCAAGGAAAAACCCTTCGCCAATGGCCGGACCTTGTCGAAAGCGAACCCTCCATCATAACCGATGTGGCACGACAGTTGCTGCAGCCAGCCCTTCGGCCTGCGCAAGTCGCGTCGGGAGTCAGATCTGCTCGTGTTCTGACGCTATTGAAAACATAGCATCCCCCCTGCGCCCGCGAGGCCGCCGGTGAAGGCGCACGATGGGGTTCCCGGCGTCGATGGCAAGGAGTTTCCCCATGCCGATCCTCCTCGAATCTGTGCTCGCCTCCCTGCCTCGCGCCTGGCGCAGCGCGATCTTGCTGCTGACGATGCTGCTGGGTCTGGGCGTTGCACTGTCACCCGCGGAGGCGGCCGCGCCCCAGCGTCATGACCCTGGCACCCCCAGCACCGACGTTCCCGCGGCCAATGACGCCCAGTTGGCGGCTCTGCGGCGCGCCCTGAATGCGGTGGTGGCCGTGCGCGTCAGCGCGACAGAGGGCGCACCGACGGCGCGCACCCTGGGCGAGGAGCGCCGCGGCAGCGGCGTCGTGATCGACGGCGACGGACTGATCCTGACCATCGGCTATCTGCTGCTGGAAGCCCAGACCATCGAGATCACCACCCATGACGAGCGCCGCATGCCGGCGCGCCAGGTGGCCTACGACCAGGCCACGGGCTTTGGCCTGGTGCAGCCGCTGGTGCCGCTGCGCCCGCGCATCGAGCCGGCGCCCCTGGGCAGCGTGGCGCCGCTGGAGGTGGGCGATGCGCTGATGGTGTCGATCTCGGGCGAAAGCGGCGCCGAGGTCGGCGTGGTGCGCATGGTCGACCGGCGCGCCTTCTCCGGCTACTGGGAATATCACATCGAGCAGGCGCTCTTCACCGTGCCGCCCGTGCCCAACCACAGCGGCGCGGCGCTGTTCAATCGCAAGGGCGAGCTACTGGGCATCGGCAGCCTGTTCGTCGCCGACGCGCCAAACATCGGCCGCGTCATTCCGGGCAACATGTTCGTGCCGGTGGACCTGCTCGCGCCAGTGCTGGCCGAGATGCGCACCACCGGCAGCACCCGCGCCAGCCGCCGGCCCTGGCTGGGCGTGTCCTCGCAGCTGGAGGGCGGGCGGGTGCGCATCGTGCGCGTGGAGCGCGGCGGCCCGGCCCAGTTGGCCGGCGTCAGCGTGGGCGACGAGGTGCTCGAGGTGGACGGCGCGCCGGTTGATTCGCTGGAAAGCTTCTACAAGAAGGTCTGGGCCCGGCCCGCGCCCACCGACGACGTCGAGCTCACGCTGCGCCAGGGCGAAGAGGTACGCAAGCTGCGCGTGCATGCCATCGACCGCATGCAGACCCTGCGCAAGCCGCAAGGCATCTGAGGAGGAAGCTCAGGCCCTGCATCCATGCCGTCGTGCTCAGCCGATGCCGAGGATCTTGCGATTGGCTGCGCTGTTGACGCCGCCGCCGGCGAAATCGTCGAAGGCGCGATCGGCCACGCGGATGATGTGGTCCGCGATGAAGAGGGCGCCTTCGCGCGCGCCGTCTTCCGGGTGCTTCAGGCAGCACTCCCATTCCAGCACCGCCCAGCCCGGGAAGTCGTAGGCCGCCAGCTTGGAAAAGATGGCGCCGAAGTCCACCTGCCCGTCGCCCAGCGAGCGGAAGCGCCCGGCCCGGTTGATCCATGACTGGAAGCCGCCATACACGCCCTGCTTGCCGGTCGGGTTGAACTCTGCGTCCTTCACGTGAAAGATCTTGATGCGCTCGTGGTAGTGGTCGATGTAGGCCAGGTAGTCGAGCTGCTGCAAGACGAAGTGGCTCGGGTCGTACAGCAGGCAGGCCCGCGGATGGTTGCCCACGCGCGCGAGGAACATCTCGTAGCTGACGCCATCGTGCAGGTCTTCGCCGGGATGGATCTCGTAGCAGACGTCCACGCCCACCTTGTCGAAGGCGTCGAGGATGGGCTTCCAGCGGCGGGCCAGTTCGTCGAAGGCCTCCTCGATCAGCCCGGCCGGCCGCGGCGGCCAGGAGTACAGGTAAGGCCAGGCCAGGGCGCCCGAAAAGGTGGCATGCGCCGTCAAGCCCAGGTTGGCCGAGGCCTGCGCCGCATCGTGCAGCTGCTGCACCGCCCACTGCTGGCGCGCCGCCGGGTTGCCGCGCACCTCGGGCGCCGCGAAGCCGTCGAAGCCGGCGTCGTAGGCCGGATGCACCGCCACCAACTGGCCCTGCAAGTGCGTCGAGAGCTCGGTGATCGACAGGCCATGTTGGGCCAAGGTGCCCTTCACTTCGTCGCAGTAGGTCTTGCTCTCTGCTGCCTTCTTCAGGTCGAACAGGCGTGCGTCCCAGCTGGGGATCTGCACCCCCCTGTAGCCCAGGCCAGCGGCCCAGGCGCCGATCGCGTCGAGCGAATTGAACGGCGCCTCGTCGCCGGCAAACTGGGCCAGGAAGATGGCCGGGCCCTGGATGGTTTTCATGGCATGTGTCTCCTGTGAACGTCGCCATCCTATTGTGTGCAGCATCGCTTCGGCGTCCAGTCCAACGCGAGGGTCACCCGGGAATCCGTCAGCAGCCGGCGGTCGGACGCGCCACAATAATTGCGTGTAGGACTTCAGGCGCCGTCCCTCGGGCGCGCCATTCAGGGATGTCACAAACCGTTGCCAGCCGCCTCAAGATCGGCCTGTCGGCCTGCTTCCAGCATGCCGATCCGAGCCGTTCCTTGTTCACCAACAAGACGCTCCAGTACGTCGAGCAGTCCATCGCGCATTGGCTCATGTCGGCGGGCGCGCTGGTGGTGATGGTGCCCTGCCCCACCGGCGAGACGGCACGCGGCGACACCAGCCTGTCGCACTACGCGGAGTGGCTGGACGGCGTGGTCATGCATGGCGGGGCCGACGTCTGGCCCGGCAGCTATGGCGAGATGCCGCTGCGCGCCGCTTGGGAGGGAGACCGCATCCGCGACCTCTACGACCTGGCCCTGGTGGAAGCCTTCGAGCAGGCCGGCAAGCCGATCTTCGGCGTCTGCCGCGGGCTGCAGCTGATCAACGTGGCTTTCGGCGGCACGCTCTACCAGGACATCGAGACCCAGCATCCCCACGCGCTGCAGCATCGCGATCCGGTGAGCTACGACCAGAACTTTCACGACATCGTGATGGTGGAAGGCACCCGCTTGTCGCAGCTCTATCCCGGCGTGGTGCATGCACGCGTCAACAGCATCCATCACCAGGGCATCAAGCATCTGGCGCCCGGTTTCGACATCGAGGCGTGGAGCTATCCGGACCGCGTGCCCGAAGCGATCCGGCGCCTGCCGGGCCAAGGGCGCGGCTACATCGCGGCGACGCAGTGGCACCCGGAGTTTCATCGCGAGGGTGCGCCGGTCAGCACCGTGGACGACCGCCCGATCCTGCATGACTTTCTCGATGCCTGTCAGGCCTCGCGCCTGCGTACCAGGCAGCCGAAATATGTGCCGCCGGGCAAGATCCGCGACCGCGCCGCCCGGATGTTGCGCCAGGCCTTGCTGCGCGGCTGAGCACGCTGCTGCACCCTGGCGTGTCGGCCCGGGCTACGGGTTTGCCTGAGGTGCCGTGCGCATCAGGATGCGTACGCTGGCCTGCCGTGCAAGCACGCACGAGAGGCAAAGGAGAGGCACCAATGAACAACAAGACGGACTTTTCCATGTCCACGCTGGATGCTTTCGTCGGCAAGGAGCTGGGCGTGTCGAACTGGCTCGTGGTCGACCAGGAGCGCATCAACCAGTTTGCGCAATGCACCGGCGATCACCAGTGGATCCATGTCGACGTGGAGCGCGCCCGCAAGGAGAGTCCCTTCGGCGCACCAGTGGCGCACGGCTTCCTGACCTTGTCGCTGCTGGCGGCCATGGGCATGGAGATCGGCCTGGTACCCAAGGATGCGGTGGCGTCCTTCAACTACGGGCTCAACAAGGTGCGCTTCATTGCGCCGGTGAAGGCCGGTGCCCGCGTGCGGGCCCGCGTGTCGGTGGCCGAGGTCACCGACCAGGGCGGCGGGCGCAAGCTGGTGAAGCTCAACAACACGATGGAGATCGAGGGCGAGGACAAGCCTGCCCTGATCGCCGAGACCCTGGCCGTTCTGGTGGGGGTGGCATGAGCACCCGCGCCGCTGCGGCAAGGAAGAAGGCGCCGGTGAAAAAGGCAGCAGCGACGAAGGGCGCGGCAAAGGCGGTGGCGAAGAAGGCTGTGCCCGCCAAGGCCGCACCAGCCAAGGTCGCGAAGAAGGTCGCCGCCATTCCCAGGAAGGTGCCGGCCAGCAAAGCCAAGCCGGCGCAGACCAGGCCCGCCACCAAGCCGGCAGCGGCCACGGCCGCACCGGCTGCCGAGAGCTCGGCGTCGCTGGTCAAGCGGCTGGCCGAAGACGCGGCCAACAACACCCTGGCCATCAATCCGATGACCGGCTTTCGGGCGCAAGACCTGGGCGACGCCTTCCGCACGCTGGTCGGCGCGGTCACCAAGCAGCCGGTCAAGGCCGCCTGGCATTGGGGCGCGTATGCCCTGGAAGTGACCAAGGTGCTGGCCGGCAAGTCCAAGGTCGAGGTCGATCCCAAGGACAAGCGCTTCGCCGACCCCGCCTGGCAAAGCAGCAAGCTGCACAAGAGCCTGCTGCAAAACCACGCCGCCATGTCCGGCGAGCTCAAGCGCTTCATCGACGCCTCGGACCTGAGCGCGCGCGACAAGGCGCGCGCGCACCTGGTGGCCTCGATCTACGTCGACACGGTGGCGCCCAGCAATTCGCTGATCAATCCGGTGGCGCTCAAGCGCGCCACCGAGACGCGCGGCAAGAGCCTCATCAAGGGCGTGAAGAACCTGGTGCACGACCTGCGACACAACGGCGGCCTGCCTTCGTCGGTCGACAAGAGCAAGTTCGAGATCGGCCGCAACCTGTGCCTGTCGCCCGGCAGGGTGGTGTTCAAGAACGAGGTGCTGGAACTCATCCAGTACGAGCCCAAGACCGGCAAGGTGTTCAAGCGGCCGCTGGTGATCTGCCCGCCGCAGGTCAACAAGTTCTATGCGCTGGACCTGTCGCCGGAAAAGAGCCTGGTGAAGTTCGCCACCGAGCATGGCGTTCAGATCTTCGCGGTGAGCTGGCGCAACCCCGACGCCGAGCACAGCGACTGGGACATGTCGACCTACGTGAAGGCGCTCGACGAAGCCGTGGACGTGGCGCGCGAGATCACCGGCAGCCCCGAAGTGTCGCTGTGGGGGGCCTGCTCCGGCGGCATGACGGCCGCCTCGTACGTGGGCTGGCTGGCTGCCACCGGGCAGAAGAAGGTGGTCAACGTCATCAGCCCGGTGTGCACGCTCGATCCCGAGAACGCGATGGACACCAGCATGGGCCTGTTCATGACGCCCGAAAGCGTCAAGGCCATCAAGTCGACCGTCAAGCGCAAGGGCTACGTGGACGGCGCCGACATGGCGAAGGTGTTCGCCTGGCTGCGCCCGAACGACCTGATCTGGAACTACTGGGTCAACAACTACCTCATGGGCGCCGATCCGCCAGCCTTCGACGTGCTCTACTGGAACGCCGATACCACGCGCCTGCCCGCGGCCTTCCACGCCAACATCCTGGACATCATGCAGGAGAGCCCCTTCGTGAACCACGGCAGGCTCTTGGTGCTGGGCGAGCCCATCGACATGCGCAAGGTCGATGTCGACGCCTACATCGTGGCCGGCATCACCGACCACATCACGCCCTGGAAGGCCTGCTACCCCACGGCGCGCATCTACGGCGAGCGCAGCGTGTTCACCCTGGCCAACGCCGGCCACCTGCAAAGCCTGCTAAACCCACCGGGTTCGGCCAAGTCCTTCTTCATGTCGGACCTGGCCAGCGATGCCAAGCCCGATGACTGGGTCGCGAAGGCCCAGCGCAACGAAGGCAGCTGGTGGCCGCACTGGATGGCCTGGATGCACCAGCGCTCCGGCCCCGAAGTCCCCGCACCTGCCAAGCTCGGCAGTCGCACCCACAAGCCGGGCGTCGCAGCGCCGGGCGAATACATCCACCAAAAATAGAGTCGATGCCCCTTCTTCTTGTCAAAGAGCTTGCTTCGCTGACCCCCTGCTCCAGCGCCTTTTCCTTCTTCATGCCATCCGACGCTTCCCGGCCGCAGCACGCCGCGGCGGGCGCCTCGCACGAGCGCTTGCAGGACGTGCAGGTGGATGCCGCCTCGGGCATGCACATCGGCACCATCACCATCGACGGCCAGCTGCTGCGCGTAGGGATCCACCCGCGCGCGCCAGGCGCCGACCCGGCGCGCGCGCCGCTGCTGGTGTTCAACGGCATCGGCGCCAACCTGGAGCTGTGCGGGCCCATGATGGCCCAGCTGCCGGAGCGCGAGAGCATCGTGTTCGACGTGCCTGGCGCCGGCAAGTCACCTGCACCCAAGCGGCCCTATCGGCTGTTCTGGCTGGCGCGCCTGGCGACCCGGCTGCTCGATGCGCTGGGCCACCGCGGCCAGGTCGATGTGATGGGCGTGTCCTGGGGCGGCGGCCTGGCCCAGCAATTCGCGATGCAGTACCCCAAGCGAGTGCACCGCCTGATCCTCGCGGCCACCGCCATGGGCGGCTTCACCATGGTGCCGGGACGTCCGGCCGTGCTGATGAAGATGGCCAGCCCGCAGCGCTACCTGGACAAGGGCTACATGAAGCGCATCGCGCCCGAAATCTACGGCGGCCAGCTGCGCACCGATCCGGAGGCCATCAAGCTTTTCACCGACCACGCAAAGGGCGGCGACCCGGTGGGCTATCGCTACCAGCTGTTGGCCATGCTGGGCTGGACCAGCCTGCCCTGGCTCTGGCGCATCCGCCAACCCACCCTGGTGATGGCGGGCAACGACGATCCGCTCATTCCGCTCGTCAATGCGCGCATGCATGCGCTGCTGCTGCCGAACGCGCGGCTTTGCGTCATCGAGGACGGGCACCTGTTCCTCCTGACCAAGGCGAAGGAGATCGCGCCGCTGATCTCGGGCTTCCTGGACGAGCCCGACAAGAAAGCGGCGCGCTGAGCGGTCTCAGGCCAGCAGCTGTGCGAAGCGCTGCAGGTCGACGTTGCCGCCGCTGACCACCACGCCCACGCGCTGGCCCGCCAACTGAGGGGCCAGCCGGCGTGCCGCGGCAAAGCCCAGGCAGCCGGTGGGCTCCACCAGCATCTTCATGCGCTCGGCAAAAAAGCGCATCGCCTCCACCAGCTCGGCGTCGCTGGCCGTGTGGATGTCGTCCACCTCGCGCCGGATGATGGCGAAGGTGTGCTCGCCCAGGTGCTGCGTCTGCGCGCCGTCGGCAATGGTGCGCGGCGTCTCGATGTGCACGATGCGGCCCGCACGGAACGACTGCTGCCCGTCGTTGCCGGCCTCAGGCTCCACGCCGTAGAGCTTGCAGCCGGGTGCCAGGGCGCGCGCGGACAGCGCCGATCCCGACAGCAGCCCGCCGCCGCCCAGGCACACGAAGAGCGCATCCAGCGGCCCGGCTTCTTCCAGCAGCTCCTTCACCGCCGTGCCCTGGCCGGCGATCACATGCGGATGGTCGTACGGCGGGATCAAGGTCAGCCCACGCGCCTGTGCCAGCTTCTGGCTCAGGACTTCGCGATCCTCGGTGTAGCGGTCGTACAGCACCACCTCGCCGCCATAGCCGCGTGTGGCGGCCACCTTCATCGCCGGCGCGTCGCTGGGCATCAGGATGGTGGCCGGAATGCCCAGCATCTGGGCCGCCAGCGCGATCGCCTGCGCGTGGTTGCCCGATGAAAAGGCCATCACGCCGGCTTGGCGCTGCGCTGCATCAAAGCAAGAAAGCGCATTGAAGGCGCCGCGGAACTTGAAGGCGCCCATGCGCTGGAAGTTCTCGCACTTGAAGAAGAACTGCGCGCCGGTGGCCGCGTCGACGGTGCGCGAGCGCAGCACCGGCGTGCGGTGCGCATGGCCTTCCAGCCGCACGGCGGCGGCCTGCACGTCCGCGAAAGTCGGAGAAGCTAGCGTACGCATGATTCATTCGACTGCTGCGCCTGAAACTGGCGCAGCCGAGCCGGGAAACACCGTGGAACCGGCTTTGCCGGGCCACTGGTGTTGCCCCCTCGAGGGGGTACTCGGCTACACGAAGTGAGCCGATACGGGGGTGGGCATTTCATCAGCCGAGGTGCTTGCCGACGATGCCGGCCAGCTCGAACATCGTGACCTGGTCCTTGCCGAACACGGGCTTCAGCTTGGCGTCGGCATTGATGGCGCGCTTGTTGGTCGCATCCTGCAGGCCGTTGGCCTTGATGTAGTCCCACAGCTTCTTGATGACCTCGGTGCGCGCCACCGGCTCGGTGCCGATCACCGCGGCCAGCTCGGCGCTGGGCGTGAGCCCGGCCGCGGGCTTGCGCGGCGCCTTGGGCGCGGCGGCCTTCTTGGCGGCCGGCGTCTTCTTTGCCGCCGGCGCTTTCTTGGCAGCTGCGGCCTTCTTCGCCGCCGTCACCGTGGGCGTCTTGGTCGAGGCCAGGGTCTTGCGCGGCGGGAACTTGGAGGTGCGCGGCTCGAACTCGAAAGTCACCTTGCCCTCGTCCTTGTTCCACACCAGGAAGGCCTTGAAGGCGCGGCGCGTGCGCATCGAGACGAACTTGTCGAGCAGGTCCGTCTTGCCCTCGGCCAAGAGCTTGTGCACCTGCTCGGGCGACACCGGCTGCGTGAGGATCACCTTGCCCGTCTTGAAGTCGCAGCTGGGCGTAGGCTGCGCCGCGGTGGGCACCGATTTCTCGCAGATGTAGTTGGTGCCGAACTCGAACACCCGGGCGCCGCACTTGGGGCAGGGCCCCAGCGATTGCTGATCGGAGAAGTCGACGATCTCGCCGGTCTCGGCCGGGTCCTTCTCGTCGCCGAAGTCGAATTCCAGCTTGTAGTTTTTCGCTTCCTCGTCCCACTTGATGACGATCTCCGAGACGAAGGGCCAGCCCGCCTTGGAGCGGAAGCCTTCCAGCGGTCCGATGCGCTTGTCGCGCAGCAATGCCTCGGCTTCCGCCACCTCGAAGGTGCGGCCGGCCGGCGACTTGCCGAAGGAGAAGCCGCAGCCTTCCTGGCCCGGCTTGCCGGTGCAGGCGTAGCGGCGGTAGTTCTCGCGCACCACGCCGCCGCAGTTGGGGCACGGCGTGCTCAAGGTGGCGTAGTCGCCCGGCACCGTGTCACGGTCGTACTCCTTGGCCTTCTTGACGATGTGTTCCGTCATTTCGGCGATCTCGCGCATGAAGGCTTCGCGGCTGAGCTTGCCGTGCTCCATCTGCGCGAGCTTGTATTCCCACTCGCCGGTGAGCGCGGCCTTGGAGAGCTCTTCCACGCCCAGGCCGCGCAGCAGGGTCATCAGCTGGAAGGCCTTGGCGGTGGGGATCAGCTCGCGGCCCTCGCGGTGCATGTACTTTTCGGCCAGGAGGCCTTCGATGATGGCCGCGCGCGTGGCCGGCGTGCCCAGGCCTTTTTCCTGCATGGCTTCGCGCAGCTCGTCGTCGTCGATCAGCTTGCCGGCGCCTTCCATGGCGCCCAGCAGCGTGGCTTCGGAGTAGCGCGCCGGCGGGCGCGTCTTCAGGCCCTTGGCATCGCAGGAGTCGACCTGCACCTGCTCGCCGGGCTTGACCGGCACCAGGTTCTTGCCGTCCTTCTCGTCGTCATCGCTGACGGCTTCCTTGCCGTAGATGGCCAGCCAGCCCGGCTTGACCAGCACCTTGCCGTCGGAGCGGAAGTTGTATTGCTTGCCCTCGTTCGCCACGGTGCTGATGCGGGTGGTGAGCTGGTATTCGGCGCTCGGGAAGAACACCGACAGGAAGCGCCGCACCACGAAGTCGTACAGGCGTTGCTCGGCCTCGGACAGGCCTGTTGGCGCCTGCAGAGTCGGGATGATGGCGAAGTGATCCGACACCTTGGCGTTGTCGAAGATGCGCTTGGCTTGCTTGACGTAGCTGCCATCGATGGCCTGCTGGGCAAAGGGCGCCAGGTGCCGCATGCCGCTGTTGGCGAGCATGCCCATGGTCTCTTTGACCACCGGCAGGTAGTCCTCGGGCAGGGCGCGCGAATCGGTACGTGGGTAGGTCAGTGCCTTGTGCCGCTCGTACAGGCTTTGCGCCAGCGCCAGCGTGGTCTTGGCCGAGTAGCCGAAGCGGCTGTTGGCCTCGCGCTGCAGCGACGTCAGGTCGAACAGCAGGGGCGGGGCCTGCGTGCTGGGCTTGCTCTCTTCGGTGACGGAGGCGGGCTTGCCGCGTGCTGCCTGCGCGATGGCCAGCGCATCGCGCTCGTTCCAGACGCGGTCTGCGCGTTGCTCCGGGTCGGGCTCGCCGCTGGGCAACAGGGGCGCGTTGGCCTTCTTCCAGTTGGGGTCGAACCATTTGCCCGGGTACTGGCCGGCCTCCGCCTGGAATGCCGCATGAACTTCCCAGTAGTCGCGGCTGACGAACTTGCGGATCTGTTCCTCGCGCTCCACCACCACCGACAGGGTCGGCGTCTGCACCCGGCCCACGGTGGTCAGGAAGAAGCCGCCGTCGCGCGAATTGAAAGCGGTCATGGCGCGCGTGCCGTTGATGCCCACCAGCCAGTCGGCCTCGGAGCGCGAACGTGCGGCGTCGGCCAGGCCCTGCATCTGCTGTTCGCTGCGCAGGCTGTCGAAGCCGTCGCGGATGGCTTGCGGCGTCATCGACTGCAGCCACAGGCGCGTGACCGGCTTGCCCAGCGGCTTGGCGCCGCCGGCGTACTGCTCGATCAGGCGAAAGATCAGTTCGCCCTCGCGCCCCGCGTCGCAGGCGTTCACCAGGGCCGACACGTCCTTGCGCTTGGCCTGGCGCACCACGGCGTTCAGGCGCGTCTTGGTCTTTTCCACCGGCTTCAGGTCGAAGCGGGGCGGAATCACCGGCAGGTTGGCAAAACTCCACTTGCCGCGCTTCACGTCATATTCTTCGGGCGCCTGGATCTCCACCAGGTGGCCCACGGCGCTGGTCACGACGTATTTCTCGTTCTCGAAATGCTCGTCGTGCTTGTCGAACTTGCCAGCCACGGGCGTGAGTGCACGCACGATGTCCTGGGCCACCGACGGCTTTTCTGCAATCACCAATGTCTTCGTCATCTCGGCTCTCTCTACAATCTGGCGCTTCTCACGCGTACGCACGCACGCGCATGTGTGCCTGTATTCAAACTAACAGACTTCGGCGATGCCTTCAAAATCCACCCCGATCAGCGGTCGCCGCATTCAGACGCGACGCTCCGGCGTCCATGGCAACGGCGTGTTTGCCGTACAGGACATTGCCGAAGGCGAAACCCTGGTCGAGTACAAGGGCGAGGTCATCACCTGGGAAGAGGCGCTGCGCCGCCACCCGCACGACCCGTCGCAGCCCAACCATACCTTCTACTTCCACGTCGATGACGAGCGCGTGATCGACGGCAAGATCAACGGCAATTCGGCCAAATGGATCAACCACTCGTGCGACCCGAACTGCGAGGCTGACGAGCAGAACGGCCGCATCTTCATCAAGGCCCTGCGCAACATCCCGGCCGGTGAAGAGCTCAGCTACGACTACGGCCTGATCATCGACGAAGAGTACACGCCCAAGCTATTGGCCGAATTCCCCTGCTGGTGCGGCGCCGAGGCCTGCCGCGGCACCCTGCTGTCGCCGCCCGACGACGAGGACGAGGGCAAGAAGAAGAAAAAGAAGAAGAAAAAGGCCAAGAACAAAAAGAAGAAGTCCAAAAAGAAGGACTGAAGGACTGAGCCCCGTCATGTCCGCCCAAGCCTGGCCCATTGCCGAACTGGAAGCGCAGCTCCATGCCGTGCTGCCGGGCTGCCGTGTCGAGCTGGTCGACGAAATCGATTCCACCAACACCGAGCTGATGCGCCGCGCGCGCGGCGGCCGGGCCACCGAGGCGGTGCTGCTGGTGGCGCGGCGCCAGAGCGCCGGCCGCGGCCGCATGGGACGCCCCTGGCAGAGCCAGTCGGACGATGCCGATGCGGCGCCGTCGCTGACCTTTTCGCTGGGCCTGCCGCTGGCGCCGCGCGACTGGTCGGGGCTGTCGCTGGCGGTCGGCGTGGCGGTGGCCGAGGCGCTGGATCCGGGTGCCCGTGCCGGGCTGGCGCTCAAGTGGCCCAACGACCTGTGGCTGCAAGATCGCAAGCTGGGCGGCATCCTGATCGAAACCGCCATCTCCCAGGGCGAGGCTTCCACTGCGGACGCGACGGCCGGGCGCTATGTGGTGATCGGCACCGGCCTCAACATCGGCCGGCGCGACGCACAGGGCATGAGCACCCCGCCGGCCTGCCTGCGCGAATGGCGCCCGCAGGCGAGCGCGCCCGGTGCCCTGTTGCAGATTGCGGCCCCCTTGCTGCAGACGGTTCTGGAATTTGCCGACACCGGCTTCGCGCCCCTGGCCGAACGCTTTGCCGCGCGCGACGCCCTGCGCGGGCGCGAGGTGCAGCTGAGCGACGGCACCAGCGGCCGATGCGAAGGCGTGGGCTGGACCGGCGAACTGCTCGTGCATACGGCCGCCGGCATGACGTCCATCACCAGTTCAGAAGTCAGCGTGCGCCCGCGCGCTGCTTGTTGATCGAAGCGAAAGAACAAGACCGTGCGCATCCTGCTGCTCGCTCTCGTGCTGGCCAACGGCCTGTACTTTGCCTGGACCCAGGGCGGGCTGGCCGCCTTCGGGCTGCTGCCGGCGTCCTTCAGCGAGCGCGAGCCGCAGCGCCTGTCGCAGCAGGTGCGGCCCGAGGCGCTTCAGATCAGGCCCGCGAGCGCTTCGCCTCAAAGCGCACGCTGAAGCGCGAGCCCGGCGGCTTCTTGCCGGGATGCGCTTCTTCGTGCGTCACGATGGCGTCGTGCCGGCGCGCAATCTCCCGCACGATCGGCAGGCCCAGGCCCGAGCCGTCGGCCTCGTTGCCCAGCACGCGGTAGAAGGGCTCGAACACCAGCTCGCGCTCCCCCTCGGAAATGCCCGGGCCCGAGTCCTCCACCTGCAGCACCAGCACGTGGCCGAAGGGGTCGCCCAGCACGCGCGCGGTGATCACGCCAGGCTGCTCGGGCGATGAGGGCGTGTAGGCAATGGCGTTGTCCACCAGGTTGCGGATCAGCTCCTTGAGCAAGGTTGGATGGCCCTCCAGCTGCACGCCCGGTGCGCCGGGCTGGTGGCCGTCATAGCCCAGGTCCAGCGCCTTGTCCATGGCGCGCGGCACGGCCTCGCGCACCACCTCGATGGTCAGGCGCGCCAGGTCGCAATTTTGCGCCGCCAGCGCGCCACCACCGCCCTCGGCGCGGGCCAGGGCCAGCAACTGGTTCACCGTGTGGGTGGCGCGCATGCTGGAGCGCCCGATCTGCTTGAGCGACTGCTTGAGCTCGTCGGCGTTGGCGCCCTCGCGCTGCGCCAGGTCGGCCTGCATGCGCAGGCCCGCCAGCGGCGTCTTGAGCTGGTGCGCGGCATCGGCCAGGAAGCGCTTTTGCGTCGCCAGAGAGTCCTTCAGCTTGGACAAGAGGCCGTTGACCGACATCACCAGCGGTGCCACCTCGACCGGCACCGCGCTGTCGTCCAACGGGCTCAGGTCGTCGGGCCGGCGCTCGCGGATGCGGTCCTCCAAGTCCGACAGCGGCTTGATGCCGCGCACCAGCGCCAGCCAGATCAAGAGAATGGCCAGCGGCAGGATGGCGAACTGCGGCAGCAGCACGCCCTTGATGATCTCAGCCGCCAGCACCTGCTGCTTTTCGCGCGTCTCGGCGATCTGCACCAACACCTTCAGCGGCGGGCCGTCGGGTTGTGGCAACTCGATCCAGGTGCTGGCTACGCGGACCAGGTCGCCGCGCAGCTTGTCGTCGCGCAGCAGCACGACACCCGGGTCTTCCTCGTCCTCGGGCGGCGGCACCTCGGCATCGCCGCTCAACAGGCGCTTGTCGGCGCCCAGCACCTGGTAGTAGACGCGGTCGGTGCCGTCCGCCCGCAGGATCTCGCCGGCCGCTTGCGGCAGTTGGAAATGCACCAGCCCCTGCTCCAGGGTGACCATCTTGGCCAGCGTCAGCGCATTGAACTCGAGCGCCCGGTCGAAGGGCCGGTTGGCAATGCCCTGCGCCACCAGCCAGGTGACGCCAATGCTTACCGGCACCAGCAGCAGAAGCGGCGTGAGCATCCAGTCGAGGATCTCGCCGAAGAGCGAGCGCTGGCCGCGTTGGAAGAGTCTCAAATGTGGGTCCGGGGAATCTGTTCAGGGGGCCAACGGCAGGCTACGACTGGATTTTTTCCAGGCAATAGCCCAGCCCCCGCACCGTGGCGATGCGGATCGGGCCCTTCTCGATCTTCTTGCGCAGGCGGTGGATGTAGACCTCGATCGCGTTGAGGCTCACTTCCTCGCCCCATTCGCACAGCCGCTCGACCAACTGGTCCTTGCTGACCAGCCGGCCGGCGCGCTGCAGCAGCACCTCGAGCAAACCCAGTTCGCGCGCCGACAGCTCGATCATCTTGCCATCGATGGTGGCCACGCGCCCCGCCTGGTCGTAGACCAGCGGGCCGTGCCGGATGGCGTTGCTGGTGGCGCCCATGCCGCGCCGCGTGAGGGCGCGCACCCGCGCCTCCAGCTCCTGCAGCGAAAAGGGCTTGGCCATGTAGTCGTCGGCGCCGTAGTCCAGGCCCTTGACGCGTTCTTCCACGCTGTCGGCGGCGGTGAGCACCAGCACCGGCAGCTGCGAACCGCGAGCGCGCAGACGCTTGAGGATCTCCAGGCCATGCAAGCCGGGCAGGCCCAGGTCCAGGATCAGGAGATCGAATTCGCTGTTGGTCAGCAGCGCGGCGTCGGCCTGGGTGCCGCTTGCGACGTGGTCCACGGCTGCGCCCGAGGTGCGCAGGCTGCGCAACAGGGCGTCGGCCAGCACCTGGTCGTCTTCGGCAATCAGAATGCGCATGATTGTCTCCAATTCTTTCCAGATTCTAGGAGTCGGCGCGGCGGCCTGCGTCAGGCCGGTCGGCCGGCATCGCCGGCATAGGCTTCCAGCCCCAACGCCACCACGGTGGCAACTTCGTTGCCGACGCTGGCGCGAAACTCGCGTTCGGCCTGGGCGACCGCGCGGCGGAAGGCCTCCAGCCAGGCCAGGCCGTCGGCGGTGAATTGCACTTGGCGGGCCCGCGCGTCGAGCGGATCGGGGCCGCGCGTGACCAGGCCCCAGGCCTCGCACTGGTCCACCAGCGTGCCCATGGCCTGCTTGCTCATGCCGGCCCGCCCGGCCAGCTCGCTCAAGCGCGAGCCGCCGCGCGATAGGTGGCGCGTGATGTGGATATGGGCGGCGCTGATCTGCGCGCGCGCCGCCAGGTTGGACAGCGCCAAGGGCACCTCGACGTCGTGTGCCATCAACGTGAGCACGCGATCGTCGAAGCGGCGCATGGCATGGCCGAGCAGCCGGCCCAGGTGGGTCTGGCGCCAAGCATCGTATTCGGGCATGGCTCAGATGGTAAAGCAAACTGACCAATTTTGAGCTTTACTCGCCCGTACAGCCCCGTACACTACTGTTCAAGCATCCAGCCTGTGATTTGAAACAGGTCGATGAAGAATACTCAACCTGTTGATTTTTCAAGGAGATTTCCATATGGACGCAGTCGTCAAGGGTGCCAGCATCGCCAACGCCAACAGTGAAAAAGCCAAGGCCTTGCAAGCCGCGCTGGCCCAGATCGAAAAGCAGTTCGGCAAGGGCACGATCATGCGGCTGGGCGAAGGCGAGGCGCTGGAAGACATCCAGGTCGTCTCCACCGGCTCGCTGGGCCTGGACATCGCCCTGGGCGTCGGTGGCCTGCCACGCGGCCGCGTCATCGAAATCTACGGCCCGGAATCTTCGGGCAAGACCACCCTCACCCTGCAGGTCATCGCCGAGATGCAGCGCCAGGCCGGCACCTGCGCCTTCGTCGACGCCGAGCATGCGCTGGACGTGCAGTACGCACAGAAGCTCGGCGTGAACCTGTCCGACCTGCTGATCAGCCAGCCCGACACCGGCGAGCAGGCCCTGGAAATCGTCGATTCGCTGGTGCGCTCCGGTGCCGTCGACCTGATCGTGATCGACTCGGTCGCCGCGCTCACGCCCAAGGCCGAAATCGAAGGCGAGATGGGTGACGCCTTGCCCGGCCTGCAGGCGCGCCTGATGAGCCAGGCGCTGCGCAAGCTCACCGCCACCATCAAGAAGACCAATTGCATGGTCATCTTCATCAACCAGATCCGCATGAAGATCGGCGTGATGTTCGGCAGCCCCGAAACCACCACCGGCGGCAATGCGCTGAAGTTCTACGCCTCGGTGCGGCTGGACATCCGCCGTATCGGCACCATCAAGAAGGGCGAAGAAGCCATCGGCAACGAGACCCGGGTCAAGGTGGTGAAGAACAAGGTCAGCCCGCCCTTCAAGACGGCCGAGTTCGACATCCTGTTCGGCGAGGGCATCTCGCGCGAGGGCGAGGTCATCGACATGGGCGTCAACAACCGCATCGTCGAGAAGTCCGGCGCCTGGTACGCCTACAACGGCGAGAAGATCGGCCAGGGCCGCGACAACGCCCGCGAATTCCTGCGCGAGAACCCCGCGCTGGCGCACGAGATCGAGAACAAGGTGCGCGATTCGCTGGGCATCCCGCTGCTGGCAGCGGACGCCACCGGAGAAGCCGCCCCCGCTGCCGCCAAGCCCTCGAAGGCGGACAAGGCAGCCGAGAAGGCCGAGAAGGCCGAGAAGGCTGAGAAGGCCGACAAGTCGGACAAGGGCGACAAGTAAGCCGCCGGCTTCAAGTTGCGAGGTCGCCCGCTCTGTCGCGGGCCCTGGAACCGACATGGCATTCGACGCTCCTTCCCTCAAAGGCCGCGCGCTGCGCCTGCTGGCGCAGCGCGAGCACTCGCGCGCCGAGCTGGAGCGCAAGCTGGCCAAGTACGAAGAAGAGCCCGGCACCCTGGCGCAAGCGCTGGATGAACTCGCCGCCCGCGACTTCATCAGCGAGGCGCGGGTCGTGCAGTCGGTGCTGCACCAGCGCGCAAAGCGGCTGGGCACGCTGCGGGTGCGGCAGGAGCTGCAGCAAAAAGGCGTTGCGCCCGAAGCCATCGCCGGTGCGCTCGAGCAATTGCAGGCCACCGAGGTCGAGCGTGCCCGGGAGGTCTGGCGGCGCCGCTTCGGCACCCCGCCGGAGAGTCCCGCCGAGCGGGCGCGTCAAACGCGCTTCCTGCTGGCGCGCGGATTTGCCGCGGCGGCGGTCAGCCGGGTCATCCGCGGCGCATTCGACGCCGAGGACGATTAGCCCGCTGGCTCACAGCCCCAGCATCAGCTTCAGGTTCTGCACCGCGGCGCCGCTGGCGCCCTTGCCCAGGTTGTCCAGCCGGGCGATGACGACCGCGTGGCGGTGGTCTTCGTTGGGGAACACGCGCAGCTCCAGCACGTTGGTGTCGTTCAGGCCCAGCGGATCGAGCTTGCCGTCTTCGGTGGGCGGCAGCACCTTCACGAACTGCTCGGGCGTGTTGCTCTTGGCGTAATGCGAGGCCAGCGCATCGTGCAGGTCGCCCGCCTTGGGCCTGCCCGGCAGCAGATCCAGATGCAGCGGCAGATTGACCAGCATGCCTTGCTTGAAGTTGCCCACCGAGGGAATGAAGACCGGCCGCATGGTGAGGCCCGTGTACTTCATGATTTCGGGAATGTGCTTGTGCTTGAGGCCCAGTGCATAGGTTTCGTAGGCCGGCGCCTGGCCGCCTTCGTAGGCCTCGATCATGGTGCGGCCACCCCCCGAGTAGCCGCTGACCGAGGGCAGGCTGATGGCGGCATCGGCCGGCAGGATGCCCGCATCGACCAGCGGACGCACGATGGCGATGGCGCCGGTGGCATAGCAGCCCGGGTTGGCCACGCGCGGTGCGCTGGCCACCGCCTTGGCGTGGCCTTCCACCAGCTCCGGAAAGCCGAACACCCAACCGGGCGCCACGCGGTGCGCGGTCGAGGCGTCGATGATCTTGGGCTTCTTGCCGGACAGCTCGTCGATGAGCGCCACCGATTCGCGCGCCGCATCGTCGTGCAGGCACAGCACCACCAGGTCGACCCCGGCCATCAGATCGCGCTTGGCGGCCACATCCTTGCGCAATTCGGGCGCGATGCTGACGAGTTCGACCTCGCCGCGCATCTTCTCCAGCCGCTCGCGGATTTGCAGACCGGTGGTGCCGGCTTCGCCGTCGATGAAGACCTTGGCCATGGCTTACTTTCGTGTGAAGTTCAAGCGGGAAAGCTACGTGGTTCCCGCAGGCGGGCGCCCCGGGATGGTGCAGCGCAACATGATACAGTTCCTGGCTGTCCTTCGCCCACGCCTCATCTGCGCAGTGGCCCGCGGACAACAGCACCAACAGCTCCCCTGTCCAACCTCCGCCCGAGAGAGATTTCCTCATGAAGATTCACGAGTACCAAGGCAAGGAAATCCTTGCCAAGTTCGGCGTGCCCGTACCCCGCGGCATCCCGGCATTCACGGTTCAGGAGGCGGTCGAGGCCGCCCAGAAGCTCGGCGGCCCCGTGTGGGTCGTCAAGGCCCAGATCCACGCCGGTGGCCGTGGCAAGGGCGGCGGCGTCAAGGTCGCCAAGAGCATCGATGACGTCAAAAAGCTGGCCGGCGACATTCTGGGCATGCAGCTCAAGACGCACCAGACCGGCCCCGAAGGCCAGAAGGTGCGCCGCCTGTACATCGAAGACGGCGCCGACATCAAGAACGAACTCTACGTTTCGCTGGTCACCGACCGCGCCACTCAGAAGGTCGCCGTGATCGCTTCGAGCGAAGGCGGCATGGACATCGAGGAAGTGGCCCACTCCACGCCCGAGAAGATCATGACCGAGATGATCGACCCGCTGACCGGCATCACCGCCGAGCAGTCGAAAAAGATCGCCGCTGCCATCGGCCTGTCCGACGCTTCGGTGGACCAGGCCGTGGACCTGTTCGCCAAGCTCTACAAGTGCTACATGGACACGGACGCTTCGCTGGTTGAAATCAACCCGCTGAACTGCGACTCCAAGGGCAACTTGGTCGCCCTGGACGCCAAGTTCAACTTCGACTCCAACGCCCTGTTCCGCCACCCCGAGATCGTCGCCCTGCGCGACCTCGATGAAGAAGACCCGGCCGAAGTCGAAGCCAGCAAGTTCGACCTGGCCTACATCAGCCTGGACGGCAACATCGGCTGCCTGGTGAACGGCGCCGGCCTGGCCATGGCCACCATGGACACCATCAAGCTGTTCGGCGGCGAGCCGGCCAACTTCCTGGACGTGGGCGGCGGTGCCACCCCCGAGAAGGTGACCGAGGCCTTCAAGATCATGCTGAAGAACAAGAACGTCCAGGGCATCCTGGTCAACATCTTCGGCGGCATCATGAAGTGCGACACCATCGCCACCGGCGTGATCGCCGCGTGCAAGGCGGTGAACCTGCAAGTGCCGCTGGTCGTGCGCATGAAGGGCACCAACGAAGAACTGGGCAAGAAGATGCTGGCCGATTCGGGCCTGCCCATCATCAGCGCCGACACGATGGCGGAAGCGGCCCAGAAGGTCGTGGCAGCGGTCAAAGCCTAAGGAAAACGAGTCATGTCGATCTACATCAACAAAGACACCAAAGTCATCACGCAGGGCATCACCGGCAAGACCGGTCAGTTCCACACCGAGAAGTGCCAGGAATACGCGAACGGCAAGAACTGCTTCGTCGCGGGCGTGAACCCCAAGAAGGCCGGCGAGTCGATCTTCAACATCCCGATCTTCGGCTCGGTGAAGGAAGCCGCCTCGCAAACCGGCGCCACCGTGTCGGTGATCTACGTGCCGCCGGCCGGTGCTGCCGCCGCCATCTGGGAAGCCGTCGAGGCCGACCTGGACATGGCGATCTGCATCACCGAAGGCATCCCAGTTCGCGACATGCTGGAAGTGCGCAACAAGATGAAGGCCAAGGAAGCCGCCGGCGGCAAGAAGACCTTGCTGCTGGGCCCCAACTGCCCCGGCCTGATCACGCCCGACGAGATCAAGATCGGCATCATGCCCGGCCACATCCACCGCAAGGGCCGCATCGGCGTGGTCTCGCGCTCGGGCACGCTCACCTATGAAGCCGTGGCGCAACTCACCGAAATCGGCCTGGGCCAATCGTCGGCAGTGGGCATCGGCGGCGACCCGATCAACGGCCTGAAGCACATCGACGTGATGCAGGCCTTCAACGACGATCCCGACACCGACGCCGTCATCATGATCGGCGAGATCGGCGGCCCCGACGAGGCAGACGCCGCCCGCTGGTGCAAGGACAACATGAAGAAGCCGATCGTCGGCTTCATCGCTGGCGTCACCGCGCCTCCCGGCAAGCGCATGGGCCACGCCGGCGCGCTGATCTCCGGCGGCGCCGACACGGCCGAGGCCAAGCTGGCCATCATGGAAGAGTGCGGCTTCACCATCACCCGCAACTTCTCCGAACTGGGCAAACTGCTCAAGTCGCGCCTGTAAGCCGCTGACGCCCTAGGCGTTGCAAAGCGCTCGCAATGTTAAATTGCGAGCGCTTTTTCATTTTGTAAAAGCAAAAGAACTACTTTCTCCACTCAATGGACATGTCCAGCCTCGGCATACCCTCACAGAGCGGATCTGCCGTGCAGCCCTGGGATTTCGCCGCGCTCACCGATCCGGGGCGCGTGCGCGCCAACAACGAAGACGCCGTGGCCTTCGACGCGCCCTTGGGCCTGGCCATCCTGGCTGACGGCATGGGCGGCTACAACGGTGGCGAAGTGGCCAGCGGCATGGCCATTGCCCTGCTGCAGGCCAGCATCGGCCGCTGGCTGGCGCATGCCGGCCCGCAGGCCAACAGCCGCGGCGTGCGGCGCGCCATGCAGGCCGGGGTGGACGAGGCCAATCTGGCGATCCTGGAGGCCGGGGTGGCCAACGTGCAACTGCAGGGCATGGGCACCACGCTGGTGGCGGCGGTGTTCGGCCCGCAGCGCGTGGTGGTGGGCCACGTCGGCGACTCGCGCTGCTACCGGCTGCGCGGGCAGAGCTTGGAGCAGCTCACGCGCGACCACTCGCTTCTGCAGGAGCAGCTCGACGCCGGCGTGCTCACGCTGGAGCAGGCGGCGCGTTCGCCCATCCGCAATCTGGTGACCCGGGCCGTCGGCATCGAGCGCCAGGTTCTGCTGGAAATGCATGAATACGACGCCGAGCCGGGCGACCTCTACCTGCTGTGCTCGGATGGTTTGAGCGAGATGGTTTCGGACGAGCAGCTTTTCACGGTTTTGTTACAAGATGCCGCGCTTTCTCAAAAAGCAACACTTTTGGTTTCAATTGCGAACGAGAATGGCGGCCGGGACAACATTTCTGTTGTTCTTGCGCAAGCCGCTGGAGTTTCCGCGGCTCCCGATGTAGAAGTGCGGGTTTAGATGGTTTCTGGCGGCAACAATCAAAGCCGCCAGACAACAACAATAACTACTATCTCGTTCGACTGAGGAGCGGGCCATGCCCAAATTGATCGTCTCGATTGATGGAGTTGTCATCAAGGAGGTGACGCTCGCGAAGGACCGCACGACCCTCGGTCGGCGGCCCTACAACGACATCGTGATCGACAATCTGGCCGTGAGCGGCGAGCATGCCGTGCTGCACATGATCGGCGGCGATGTCTACATCGAAGACCTGCACAGCACCAACGGAACGTACGTCAACGCCACGGCCGTCAAGAAGCAGGCGCTGGAGCATCACGACCTCATCGAGGTCGGCAAGTACAAGATCCGCTACCTGGCGCGCGGCAACTCGAGCGAGCCGGTGGATTCTTCCTACGCCGGCGAGCCACAGACCACGCCCTCGGGCAACGTGCCGCTTTCGGTCGCACCCACCGCGCAGATGCCGCTGGCCGGAGCCAGTGGCGCTGCCGTGCTGCGGGTGCTGTCCGGCGCCGGTATCGGGCGCGAAGTTTCGCTGCAGAAGGTGGTCACCACCATCGGCAAGCCGGGCGTGGCTGTCGCCGCAGTCACCCGGCGATTGCAAGGCTATGTGGTCGCGCCGATCGACGGCGGCACCCTGCTCAACGGCGAGCCGCTGGGCGCCGAGGCCGTTGCCCTGCAAGACGGCGACACGCTGGAGCTGGGCGGAACGCGGATGCAGTTCGTCTACGGCTGAGCCAAAGGCAGCATGGCGGCCTTGCTGAGACGCTGGCCGCGCATCCTCATCACGCTGCTGCCGGTGGCGTTGCTGGTGTGGCACGCCATCGTCGTCGAGCGCCGGCCGGCGACCGACGGGCTGGACTTCAACATCTACGACTGGCGCCTGCGCCTGACCATGCCGGAGCGCTTCGACCCGCGCATCGTCATCGTCGACATCGATGACGAGAGCTTGCAGGCCGTGGGCCAGTGGCCTTGGGGGCGGGACAAACTGGCGCGCCTGACCACCGAGCTCATGGAGCGGCAGAAGGCGGCGGTCCTCGGCTTCGACATGGTTTTCGCCGAGGAAGACCGCAGTTCGGGCCTGGTGAAGTTGCGAGAGCTCGCACAAGGCCCGCTGCGCGGCAACGCGTCCTTGAACGCTGAGCTGGACAAGCTCGCGCCCTCCCTGGACAACGACGGCAGCTTTGCCCGTGCGATGCAGGGGCACCGCGTCGCCTTGGGCTTTTACCTGACGCAGGGCCAGTCGCCGCTGGCCAAGGGCGTGCTGCCGCCACCGGTGCTGCCGCCGACAGCGCTTTCGGCTGGCGGCATCTACGCAACCCAGTGGAACGGCTTCGGCAGCAACATCGCGGCGCTGGCCAAGGCGGCGAGCACCGCCGGTTTCATCAACGCGGCCATCAGCGCGCGCAGCGATGGCGTGCTGCGCGCCGCCCCGCTGCTGGCCTACTACTCGGCTGGTGCGGCTTCGCCCGGCTACTACGAATCGCTGGGATTGGCGGTGTTCCGCCTGGCAGCCGGGCTGTCCGGCGTGACGCCCTTGCTAGCGCCGGACGGCTCCGGGCATGCGGCAGAAGTCCTGCGGCTGGGGCAGGGGCCGAACGCGCTGCAGGTGCCGCTCACGGCGCGTGCCAGCCTGCTCGTTCCCTATCTCGGCCGGGGGGGAGCGCAGGGCGGCACTTTCCAGTACCTCTCGGCACTTGACGTTCTCTATGGCGGGCTGCCGCCGGAAGAGCTCAAGGACAAGATCGTGCTGGTCGGCACCACTGCACCCGGGCTGCAGGATCTGCGTGCGACACCGGTGAGTGCCACTTTTCCGGGAGTGGAGGTGCACGCCAATGTCATCTCGGCGCTGCTGGACCGGCGCTTCTTCACCCTGCCCGACTATTCGCTGGGCTACGAGGTCTCGGTGCTGATCGCGGCCGGACTGGTGCTGGCCATTGGCCTGCCCTTGCTGTCGGTGACCCGCGCCACGCTGCTCTTTCTGGCGGTTGCGGCTGCCGTCATCGGGCTCAACACCTGGCTCTTCATGGCCCACAGCCTGGTGCTGCCGCTGGCGTCCGCCATCTTCATGATGATCGCGGCCTTCTCGCTCAACATGGGCTGGGGCTACTTTGTCGAGGCGCGCCAACGCCGCGGGCTGGCCAACCTGTTCGGCACCTACGTGCCGCCGCAGCTGGTGGAGCAGATGCAGGAGGAGCCCGAGCGCTACAGCATGCGCGCCGAAAGCAAGCAGCTCACAGTGCTTTTCTGCGACATGCGCGGCTTCACCCGCTTGTCGGAGATCCTGCCGCCGGTCGAGCTGCAGGCCTTCGTCAACGACATGTTCAGCCGGCTCACCGAAATCATCAGCCGGCACGGCGGCACGGTGGACAAGTACATGGGCGATTGCGTCATGGCCTTCTGGGGCGCGCCGGTGGACAACCCGCTGCATGCCACCTTCGCGGTACGCGCCGCCGTGGAAATGGCGCAAGCCGTGGAAGAACTCAGCGCCGCCAACCGCGTCGCCGGCCGCCCTGAAGTGAGCGTTGGCATCGGCCTCAACACCGGCCTGATGAGCGTCGGCGACATGGGATCGGCCGTGCGCCGCAGCTACACGGTGATCGGCGACGCGGTCAACCTGGCGGCCCGGCTGGAAGGCCTGGGCGGCGCCTACGGCGTGGCGATCGTGGCCAGCGAATCGACCGCCATGGCGGCATCGGCCTACGCCTGGCAGGAACTCGACCTGGTGCGGGTGCGGGGCCGGCAACAAGCCGTCACCATCCACACGCCCGTGGGCCTGCACGCCGAGCTGAACCCGCAGGAAGCCAGGGCACTGGGCGACTGGGCACAAGTGCTGGCGGCCTACCGGGCCCAGCAGCCGGCGAAGGCCCAGCCCCTGCTGGATTCGCTCATTGCGCAAGATGCCAAAAAAGTCCTTTACCGCCGGTATGCCGAACGATTAGCCTCAATGTCCTTGTGCCCCTTCGATCCCGAGTGGGATGGCGCAACCCGGTTCGCATCCAAGTAGTACTCTCAAGCAACTCATATAAAAAGGGCGCTGCCAAATGCAGGTGCGTGTGTTGGGGTGCTCTGGCGCCATTGCCAAGGATTGCCGGACGACCTCGTTCTTGATCGATCGCGACCTTCTGGTCGACGCCGGCACCGGCGTGGGCGATCTGACCTTGCGCGAGATGATCGAGATCGACGATGTGGTGTTGACCCATTCGCACCTGGACCACATCACCGCTTTGCCCTTGATGCTGGACGCCGTGGCCAGCCGCCGCACCCGGCCGCTGCGCGTGCACGCGCTGCCAGAGACCATTGCCGCGCTGCGCACCCACATCTTCAACAACATCATCTGGCCCGACTTTTCCAACATTCCGAGCCGCGACGCGCCCTTCGTCGTCTTCCATGAAATCGCCATTGGCCAGACCCTGCGCCTGGGCACCCAGAACGCCAAGAACGTCGAAGTGCTGCCGGCCTTTCATACCGTGCCTGCCTGCGGCTATGCCGTGAGCTGCGCCCAGGGCGGGCGCCAATGGGTCTTCAGCGGCGACACCGAGCGCAACCAGCACTTCTGGAACCGGGTGAACCAGCTCGACGTGGGCGCCCTGGTCATCGAGACCGCCTTCAGCAACCGCGAGCAGGCCCTGGCCGAACGCAGCCGCCACCTGTCGCCTGCCACCTTGATCGAAGAGCTGGCCTGCATCGGTGCCGACAAGCACTACCCCATCTACATCACCCACACCAAGCCAGCCGAGACGGCCGAGATCATGAGCCAGATCGGCAGCAGCGACGGCATCGCCCAGCACGACATCCGCTGGCTTGAGGCCGACGACGTCCTGGTCCTCTGACGAAGCGACATTCCGTGCTGGCGAGTGACAAAATTGTCAGTGTTGTCGGCGCAGTTGCAACAGAATTTGTCACGGACTGTAACCGGAACGTGAACAAAGTCCTGTTGGATGAGGCCTAAAGGTTCTGGCGCCCAGGTTGGCACAAATGGTGCGGTTACAAGTCCGGCTCCGGGGGTTCCCGGGCTTAGCTTGAAAACTGAACTGAACCAACCTCTGGAGTAAGTAAATGAACCGTCGTTCCATTGCACGCAATGTGCAGAAGGGTTTCACCCTTATCGAACTGATGATCGTTGTGGCGATCATTGGTATCTTGGCTGCTGTGGCGCTGCCGGCGTATCAGGATTACACGGTGCGCGCGAAGGTATCGGAAGGCTTGGCCATGGCTGGTTCTGCCAAGACTGCCGTCGCCGAGAATGCCGCAAATGGCGCCGTTTTCTCGTCCGGCTGGACTGCCCCGGGCGCGACCAAGAACGTCGCCGGCGTCGCGATTAACGACCTCAATGGCGAAATTACGATCACGTACGTCCCTGCGATCGACAATAGCGCCACTCTGATCTTGTCCCCGCGCGACGGCGGCACCACCAGCGCCACGGGCCTCGTTGGCACCGCCGCCACCGCCACCGGCTCGACGATTCCTACCGCCGGTTCCATTTCGTGGAACTGCAACTCGGTGGCGTCATCGAAGCCGGGCACCAAGGGCACCATTCAAGCCAAGTACGTTCCGGCTGAATGCCGTAGCTAAACTCGGTACTCAAATGAAAGCCGCCTCCGGGCGGCTTTTTTTGCTTCATGACCCGTCCTGACCTGGGTTGACACCTTTTTCCTCAAAAGGCAAGTCAATGGATTCAGGCGTCAAACGCACACAGCGCGACTACACGCTAGCTTTTAAGCTCTCGGTGGTTGAGCAGATAGAAAAGAGCGAGCAGACTTGCAAGCAAGCCCAGGAGCGCTACGGCATCCAGGCCGCTCGACGGTGCTGGCGTGGCTGCGATTGGCCGCCAGAGTTGGGTTCGGCATCATCTCTGCTGCTCAGGCCAGTTCCGATCAAGAAACCCTCGTGCGCGCCCGTTGCGCCGCTGCCCCAGAGCAGAAGATCAAGGTCCTTGAAGTGCTACTTCAGGAGGCCAACGAGAAGGCCCGGCTGTTCCGGGCCGCGCTTGATGTCCTGAAGAAGGATAGGGTACGCGTCGCAAAAAAAGCCTTTGAGCAAGTCAAGTCCTCTCGCAAGGGCTCGTCCCGGGGGCTGAGCGTGTCGAGGGCTTGCCACCATTGGCGCGTCAGCCGCCAAGCCTACCTGCTCAAGGAAGGTCCCAACCAAGTGCGACCTACGGGCAGCGAGCAGGTGTGGGTGGACGACATCACGTACCTGCCGACCGATCGGGGGGTCGTCTACCCCAGCCTAGTGACGGATGCTTGGTCACGCAAGATCGTGGGCCATCACGTTCACGACAGCCCGCGCACAGAGAAGGTCAGCCGGGCGCTGAAAGTGGCGCTCAAAAGCCGCCAGACACACCAGGCGCTGGTGCACCACTCCGACAGGGGGTATCCAGTACTGCTCGAACACTATCAGCAGATCCACCAGCGTCACGGCATCTCGATGACAGACGGCTACGACTGCTACCAGAACGCGCTGGCCGAGCGGTCAACCGGATCTTGAAGATGGAGTTCCTGCTACATCGACCGGCCGACCTGAGCCAGGCCAGCCGCATGGTTCAGCAGGCCGTGCAAATCTACAACCGGGAAAGACCGCACCAATCCCTAAAGTTGAAAACGCCCGATGAGGTTCATCGGGCGTCTCTGACCGGCTTGATCAAGCCGGTTATGGGTCCCATTGCAGGACGGGTCACGCTGCTGGCATCCTGGTGACAAGCGCACACCCAAGAAATACCCTCGGCGTGGGCTCTCATAGTCGCAAATCAGACGGATCCATCACCCAAGAATTCGAATGGGATTCTGAAAGGACGGGGAATAGAACGTGCTGTCGGCAATCACGCCCGAAAATTGCTGCGAGAGATTGAGATAGCAATGGGTTCCGATCCGCGTCGTTCTCGCCAAGCTGCTATTCGCACAGATCGTCGTGAAGTCCCCAATGGTCGACTGCTCGCGCACCGACACATTGGCCTCCAGCGTCACGTAACAGCCTACCGATACATCCTCTGCGACTACGACGTTGGGTCGCAGTACGGTATGGTGGCCGATGAATGTTCCCGCTCCGACCACGCAACCCGGATGAATGATCACGTTTTCGCCGACTGTCACGCTCGCATCGATATGTGCGTGAGGCGATACCACGGAGGTTCCGCGGTAGCCTAGACCTGACACATGCCCGTGCAAGGCCCGCCGCACGTCATTGATATAGAACTCGTTGACGGCAATGCAAATGTCCCATTGTTCCGCCGGATACTGCGCCAAGCCGCTTAGGTCGAACCGGTAATAGTCGCTGGAAGGAATCGCGAGCATGGCCACGGTGCGTTCTGAATACGCCTGGCGCGCGAGGGCGAATACGTCGCGCAAGGTGCTGTCGGGTCCAGCGACCAGCAGAGCCTTCATGCTGCACCCTCCTCGCTCAGCTCCTGCATGTACCAGCGCCCCATCGCATGCAAGGTGGCCTCGTGGTCGCCCATCAGCCCGATCGAATCGGCTGCCTGCAGCGACTTTTGCAACGCAGTCAACAGTACCGCGTCTTCGTCAATGACCCGCTTCTCGGCGTGGTGAATGCCCCATAGAAGATGCGGCTGAGGCGGAACGCGCGCCTTCAATTTGGTGGTGAACACCCAAGAGTGATAGTCGATACGCCCGGCGGCTGTCGGAACGTATTGCTGCAAATAGAAGCTCTCTCCATGAATGGAGCCAAAGTTCACGTTGGGGAAGATGTTGCAGGCAAAGAAAGCGCCGCGATCGCAAGGTTCCTCGAACAACGACGAGAACCAGCGCGCCGAATAGGGCATGGAAGAGCGCCCAATGCGGCTTACGTCTTTGAGCGCGACCTTGCCGGCAAGCGGCGCGTCTCCTGAAAAGACGATGTCGGCCAGCGGCGAACCTTCAAGAAAGAGCTTCGATTGATTCGATTCGACTGCGCTGAACGTTCCGCTGCTTTCGATTTGCAACAAGGGCGCCAGGGTCTGCGAGTGCACAAACTGGGCGTGATTCCAGTCCAAGACATTCTCGAAGTTCAGCTTCCAGTCGTAGTTGCAAGCGAAGTGGGTGTACGACACGTCTGGCGCAAAGTATGGCGACACCTCTCGCAAGATTCGTAGAAGATCCTCCGAGAACTGCTCCGCAATCGGCAAAGGGTTCGGCGAAAGGTTTACGAAGACGAAGTTGCCCACGGTGGTGAGCGCGTAGGACTGCAGACGAATACTCTCCTTCGTCGCATCGCACATGTTGTAGATCTTGGCATTGGGGACGCCGCGCAGACTGCCGTCGTCGTTGTAGGCCCAGCCGTGGTAAGGACAGATCAAGCGGCGGGTCCCACAGGGTGCGACCTGAAGTGGCATGCCCCGGTGCGCGCAGCTATTGCGAAAGGCGCGTAACTCGCCGCCCAGGTTTTGCACGAGCACCGGCACCCCGCCCAACTCACGGGCGACAAAACTGTTCTCGGTTGCCAGCTGTTGTGTCAGCCCAGCGAACAGCCAAAGCCGTCCGAAGATCCTGTGTTGCTCAAGTTCAAACCACTTGTCGTCCGTGTAGCAGGCCGGTGGCAATGCCGGTTCAATCATGATGGGATGTCGGCGTAGACGATGGTGTCGTAGTAGTAGTAGGAGTGATGCCGCAGGCGCAGGCGGTAGCGTGGTTCGATATCGCGAATCAGGCGAACGATGTCGAGCAGATCATCGGCATAGTGATAGGCGGTGATCGCCAGCCGCGGCTTGCTCTGTGAAATCAGGCGACGCGCACCCTGCAGGATCTTGGTCTCGTGCCCTTCAACGTCCATCTTGATGAAGCTGGCATGCGGCACTTCATCGTCTAGCCTCGACGTCGGCACTTGCACATTGCCGCCGGCGTCAAGGCGGCTACCCATGGTGCCAGTCTCGGCGAAGCTCAACACGCCTTTTTGATCCGAAAGCGCAATGTTGCGCGGATGGAAGTTGGCGAGATTGGCAAAAGGGCCTCGAGTCAGGCCGGCAAAATTTGCGGTGTCCGGCTCGAAGGCATGGATGGCCGAGTACTGCCACTGGGTAGCCGAGAGGAACTTACGTACCGTACTGCCAACGTGGGCGCCGACGTCGCACAACACCTCGTCCGGCCCCAGCGTGAAGGTCAGATCCTGCTTGCCCGTCGGGTAGAGGGAGAAGTATTCATCCTCGAGGCTGCACAGCACGGGAAGCATGGCGTTTCGATCGAGGGTCACCCTCATTTCGAGGAAGGCGGCCAGGGTCTGAACACTCAATTCGTCGTCAAGGGCGTGCGCAAGGGTTCTGTATTCGTCAAGCCTCGCCAGGCTGGCCGTGCGCATCAGTGTGGCCTCTTGATAGATGACGGGCACGCCCAGCTCGGCCAGTACGGGAACGATATCGAGCATTGGAATGCCCGCACTTCTCGCGGCAACGCTGAACATCCGGTGCACGAAGACGGTGTTGGCCAAGTTGATGGCGAGTCCGGCCAGCGGCCGTTCGCCACGAAAGGCGTGTGTATTCAAGACGCGGCAGGCTTCCAACCCGGCGGGCGCAGCCGACAGCGTGTCATCAACCAGCGCCACGTCCTTGCCCTGCTGCAGCAGGCGCAGCGCGATGGCGCCGGCGAAAGCGTGACCCAGGAACGAACTGGGCGCCAGCAGGTAGACGGAGCGGGCCGACTCGAGGCTTCCGGCGGTGTCGGCCGTCAGTTCATGGCTTCTCAGGGCTTCGACTCGTCGATCAAATTGCTGGAGGGCGCTCGCAAGTTGCATGGTGTTCAGGAGAAGATGACGCGGGCAGGATTGCCGAAAACTGTGACTCCGGGCGGAACGTCTTTGACCACGACCGAGCCGATGCCGATGGTGGCGCCGTCACCCACCTGTACGCCCTTGGCGATCGTGGCCCTTGGGTGGATGGCGACCCCGGTGCCGATGTGCACATCGCCGGCCAGGAAGGTCATTGCGCCAACCATGCAGTGCGGTCCAATTTCGACGTTGTGGCCGACAACGACGTAGGTATCCAAATAGGCAAAGTCGCCAATGCTGCAGTCGGTCGATACCACCACGCTGGGGGTCAGGAACACGCCCTGGCCGATGCGGGTCCGCGCACCTACCGTCGCGTGGCGCTGATAGCTGATGAACTGTGCGCCTTGGGCGGCAAGCGGAGCGACCAGGTCTTGACGCCAGCTTGGATCGCCGACGGCCGGAATGAAGACTTCGTCCGCCTGCGGCTGGTAGTGAAGCGGGTTGCCGAGTAGCTTCGCTGGAATTTCGGGAGGAAGCCGCAAGTCGGCACGGGTATCCAGAAAACCGTGCAGTTCAAGCTGTTCCCGCATGACGGGATCGTTGTGGAGCACGTCATAGACGATCAGGCCCAGGCCACCCGCTCCGATGATCACCAGCTTCTTGCGCATGGCATCAACCGACAGTGTGTCCGCCGTCGAGAATCAGCGTGGTACCGGTGATCCAGCGGCTGGCGTTCGACAGAAAGAAGATGGCTGCGTGCGCCACATCCTGGGGGAGACCGACGCCCAGCGGGTACTTGGCCAGGGTCTCGTCAAGGCCGCCAGTGGTCGCGCGAGCGGCGGCCAGCATAGGCGTTTCAACCAATCCGGGAGCCAGGCAGTTCACCCGGATCTTCTTCTTGGCAACTTCCATTGCCAAGGCGCGCGCCATCGCCTCAAGTGCCGCCTTGCTCGCGGCGTACGCCCCTACTCCGTGCACGCCGATGTGAGCCGAAATCGAGGACACGAACACGATAGCGCCGCCCGGTGCGATGGCATTGCGCACCAAGAGTTGCTGGCTCAGCAACAGGGGGGCCACGTAGTTGATGTCGAGCTGGCTCTCCACATGTGGTCGCGAGGCCAGGCGAAGTGGCGCCAAAGCCGAGACACCGGCGCTGTGGACGACGCCATCGATCTTGCCGACCTGCTCCGCCAGCGACTTGATGCCGGTGTCATCGCTCAGGTTGGCGACGACGTATCGGTGTGGTTCGCCTCCAAGATCTCCGAGCAACGCCTGCAGGCGCCCTTCGTCGCGGCCAGAAGCAATCACGTTCGCGCCTGCCTCGGCACAACTCAAGGCAATCTGGCGCCCAATTCCAGAAGAGGCGCCGGTGACCAGGATCGTCCTTCCGATCAGGCTGAAGGCGCCCAGCGCCGATGAGTCGGCGCTCATGACTCGATCAAGGTCGGGAACTTCGCACCCTCAATGTCGATGAGGCAGGTGCCCCACGAGAGGCCGATGCCAAAGCCGCTCAGCAGCAGCCGATTCCGTTTGACCTCCAGAGCTTCGCGGATGCGCACAGTCATCGTGACAGGCAGTGACGCTCCGCTGGTGTTGCCGAAGTCATGCAGCGAAGTCGGGACCTTTTCGGGCTGCAGGCCCAGCTTCTTGCGGATGGTCTCGTTGATCATCCGGTTGGCCTGGTGGAACACGAAGTAGTCAACCGACTCCTTCGGCGTCTGCGCATAGTCCAGCAGCTTATTCACCGAGGGAGGGACCTGCTGGGTGGAAAAGCTCAGCACCGCGGGGCCGTCCAGTTGGAAGGCGCCCGGCCATTGCCAGGGCTCGTCATCCTTGTCGCGGAAGGGCACCATGTGCTGCAGGCCAAAGGGCTCGCGGTGCCCGCCCACCGGCTGGATGATGGCCTTGTAGCCGCTGCCATCGCTGTTCAGGTCGAAGTGCATCGGGGCAGCATTCGGGTCAAACTCGAGTGCGGTCGCGGTGCCGGCGTCGGAGAACAGCGGCTCTTTGACGGTTGCGCACTTGTCACCCACCAGCACAATCCCCTTTCTCAGCGCGCCGGCAGCGATCATGCTGCCCAGGATGTGAAGGCCAAACGGATAGCCCGAACAGCCCAAGTTGACGTCGAAGGCAATGGTGGTCTTGGCCATGCCCAGACGGTCCTGCAGAACGATGGCGGTGGCCGGCGTGATGTAGTCGGGCGACTGCGTCACGACGATCAGGGCATCGACCTCTTCGCGCGCCCAGTTCAGTTCTGCCAGTAGCCTTTCCGTGGCGTCGAAGGCCAGGTCCGAGAAGCATTGCCAATCCGCGCAGATGCGGCGATGCTCGATGCCGATGTTGCGTACCAGGCGCTCGCGTTCGGAACGCATCTTGGGCGGGCAGTCCACACGATTTGACAGCACCCGGTGTGGAACGCAGCTCGCCATGCCGGCAAAGCGGACGTTGTGAAGCGTGGACAGGCCCATGGCGTCTTACCCCAACAGTTTGTACAGGTCGGTCAGCGTGACGCAGTTCTTCAGGTCGTCGCCGACGATGGTCTTGCCGTAGTCGACATCGAACATGACGATGACGCCCAGAGCTGCCAGCGAGTCCCACTCGGGGAGACTCCGCAGCTCGGTGTCGGGCGTGACTTCGACCGGCTCCTGAAAGTCGACGGCAACTTGAAAACTGTCAATGAACTGCTCGATGGTTGGCATGCTGTTCTCAAACTTAGGGACTAAGGCGCGCTTTCTGCGGCCGGTAGGTGGGCGTTCACGCTCCACGGACAATGTTAACTATGCGCGTAACGTCCTGTAACGAGAGCGCAGAATAAATGGGCAGACACAGCACTTTGTTGGCTGCGGCGTTGGCTTCCAGCAAATTTCCTGCCTGCGCCGATGGCAGGTCCTTGTACATCGGGAAATTCGCGATCAAGGGATAGAAGTAGCGCCGGGCAAAGATGCTGTGCGCGCGCAGCTTTTCGTACAACGCATCGCGGCTGATGGGAAAGTTTGCTTCCACCAGAACCGGGAAGTAGGAATAGTTGACCTCGAGCTCGCCCGCGCCTTGCAGCAGGCGGATGCCTGCAACGCCGCTCAAGGCTTCCCGGTAGGCGGCGTCCACCTGGCGGCGCCGCGCCAGCGACGATTGGATGTGGCGCAGCTGTAGCAAGCCGAAAGCGGCATTGACTTCGCTCATCTTGCCGTTGATGCCGGCCTCGACCACGGTGGTTTCGTTGACAAAGCCAAAGTTCTTGAGATGGTCGACGTGCTGCTTGGTATGCGCATCCGGGCAGACAATGGCGCCGCCCTCGAAGGTGTGAAAGACCTTGGTCGCATGAAAGCTCAGCACCGACAGGTCGCCGTGACGCAGCACGCTGCCCTTGGTGTCGCGCACGCCAAAAGCGTGTGCGGCGTCGTAGATGACTTTCAAGCCGTGCTTGTCTGCGATGGACTGAATGGCTTCCACCTCGCAGCGATGCCCGTAGCAATGCACCGCGAGGATGGCCGACGTACGGGGCGTGATGGCAGCTTCGATCTTTGCGGGATCAAGCGTCAATGTTGCCGGATCGATGTCCACGAAGACCGGCTGGATGCGGTTCCACAGCAGCGAGTGCGCACTGGCCACGAAGGAGTAGGGCGTGGTGATGACTTCGCCCGTCACGCCGAGCGCTTGCAGTGCAGTCACCAGCCCCAGCGTTCCGTTCGAGCACAGCGACAGATGCTCCACGCCCAGGAATTCGCACAGCGCCTGTTCGAACTGCTGGTGGAAAGGCCCGCCGTTCGTGAGGATCTTGTTGTCCCAGATCTCGCGCAGGTAAGGCAGGAATTCCTCCAGCGGCGGGAGGTCCGGCTGGGCGACGTAGATGGGCTGGGTCATGGCTGCCGTGCGGCTCAGGCCGGCTGTGCTTGCGCCTGCCGGCTGCGGCAGTAGTCCTGCCAGCAGGACTGCAGAGCGCCTTCCAACGAGGCCGTGACCTCGATCGCCAGGTGATTCGTGATCGCTCCCAGCTTGCCGCGCAGCGAACTGCGTATTGCGCTCAACTCCTCCAGATGGTCCGAGAAGTAGACGGCCTGCTCCACATAGTGCTGCTGGGTGGTGGCACAGAAGTCTGGCAGGCCGACACCGCGCATCACTGCGGCTCCGACCTTCGACAGCGTGGAGTCGCCTTCCAGCGCAACAAGCGGCACGCCCATCCATAGCGAATGGAAGGTGGTGGTGCCGCCGTTGTAGGGAAAGGTGTCGAGCGCCAGGTCGATCTGAAGATGCAGCGCCAGGTAGTCGACCAGGCCTACCTTGGGATGGAAGACGAGGCGAGCGGGGTCGACGCCGTACCGACTGAACTGGGCAGAGAACCGTTCAATCAACGGCGCCGTCGCGTTGCCGAGCAAGAGCCTCGAATTTGGGCTCTTCTGCAGAATGCTCGCCCACAGCGCGATCGCCTCGTCCGTGATCTTCGTCGGATTGTTGAGGCAGCCAAAGGTGAAAGGCTGGCCGCCCAGGGCTGGAAGCCCATTGACCGGCGGGCTGTCCGGCGAAGGACTGAAGGTGCCGCTCGACGGCAAGCGGATCAGCTTTTCCGAATGGAATTGTTCGCTGGCTCCCGTGGGGTCCAGCGCCTCTTCGGTGATGCGGTAATCCATGGCCCGAAGGCCGGTGCTGGCCTGGAAGCCCAGCCAGGTCATTTGAACCGGCGCCGGCTTGCGTGCAAAGGTGAGCAGCCGGTTGTGGCCCGTGTGGCCGGACAGATCGATGAGCACATCGATCTGATCGGCGCGAATGCGCTCCGCCAGCGCCTCGTCGCTCATGCCGTGGCAGCCCACCCAGTGATCGGCCATGACCTGGACGCGTTGCGAAACCGAATCGAACGTGGGGTGCGAGTAGTAGCAGAAGAGCTCGAACTTCGACCGGTCGTGGTTGGCAAGAATTGGCTCGATGAAGTAAGCCAGCGCGTGATTGCGAAAGTCACCCGAGACATAGCCCAGGCGCAATTTGCGCATTGGGTTTTCGTCTTGTTCGTAGCGACCCCATTGGTCGATGAGGGGCGTTTCGAACCGCTCCGAGAACTCCCGAGCCACCTGGAACTTGTCCGCCTTGGACAGCTTCGTGCTGTATTGGATGCACAGCAGGTAGTTGCTGAAGATGCTCGCATCATCCGGCGCAAGTGCCATCGCCTTTTTTAGCGCTGCGGCGGCTTCATCGCGCTCGCCGACCTGCATCTGCGCGTTGGCATAGCTGGACAGCAGATACGGCGCTTCGCCATTCAAGGCGACGGCGTCGCGATAGACCTCGGCGGCGCTCGCGAAGTCGCCGCCTTCAGCCAGCAGATTGCCCAAGTAGAACTTGAAGTCGGCATTCGCCGTAAAGCGCGCAACGCCTGTTTCCATCAGGGTCCGGGCTTCGCCGGAATGCCCTTGATTGAAGAGCAGCAAGCAGAATTCGAGATAGAGATGCTCGAGTTCGGGCGCCAGCGCGTGTGCCTTGCGCCAAGCTTGCAGCGCCGCCTGCGGCTGGCCCATTTCGCGATAAGCCTGGCCTAGCATGTAGAAGCCATCGCCGCTTTGCGGGTCGCGCGCCACGGCGTTGTTCAGCGTTTCGATGGCTTGTGGAAAGCGCCCCAGCTGTAACAGCGAGAAGCCGAGGCCGACGTTGCCGGAGCCACTGCTGGGCTCCAGCGCGATGTGCCTTGTGTAGTGCTCGACCGCTTCCGCATAACGCTCGCGCTGCACGGCAGCGTTGCCAAGCGACAAGTGGTCTTGCTTAGGCGTCGGTTTGGGCGATGCTGGCGCCTCGGTCGTTGCGCGTGGCGCAGGCTCCTTGCCACCTGGCGAGCCACCCAATCCCAAGACTCGCTTCAGCGCGTTGAACATGCCTAGTTGCACTTGAGCAGAAGCCAGGTGGTGAGCTTTTCCGCGTCTTCCTGATCGAAGCCGTTGTCGAGCAGCTCGAACTTGAACGCGCTGCCCAACTGCGCCTTCGAGTAGATGTTCAGCCTGTTGCTGGTCCTGAATTCGGCCAGCTTCTTCTCAATGGAAAGGAGCGCGGCGTCAAAGCGCTTCTCGCCCTTTTTGGCGGACTTTGCGCGTGCGCTCTTCTCGGCTTCGGTCGCGGCTCGCTGAACCAGCAGCATGGCCATTTGCGTGCCGAACTGCTTTGCGGCGCCGGCGCCGAACCACTTGTCAAACATGGTAAGTAGGAAGTACTGGATTGAGGCTTTGGCCCGCTGCGGCGCCAGGAAAACAGCCCTCAGGCGCCTTCGGAAAAAGGTGTCAACAAGTGTATACGTAGGTCTTGCCGCAACGTTGGCCACGAGTCGAAATTCGCCCCAGCAAGCAGATTGCTTGTTCGGGCGCGTTACCTTTCTGCCACGTTCATTGCTTGCGCGGCCTTCCCTCACTCCACCGTCGGCAACTCCCTCCAATTCAACAACTTCGTCGAAGCACTCCCCGACAGATCCGTTCCAACTTTGCGGATGCCACCCTGGTTGTCCCCCGCTATCAGCAGCGGCCGCCCGTTCAGGCTGACAAAGCGCAGGTCGGTCACCGAGTTGGTGAAAGTCTCATAAGGCGCGGCGGGTGACAGTACCGACTTGCCCGTGGTGAAGTTCAGTGCGTAAACGCGGCTCTGGCCCGAGGGGCTGCAGGCGTCGCCCGTGGTGAGCATGGAAGCAAAGGCCACCACGCCGTTGTAGGCAACAGGCGGCGAGACCATGCGCCAGCCGACGACGTTGGTGCCGCTGCCGCTGGTTCCCAGGTCGATGTACCAACCCTTCGACGTGGCCGAGAGCGAGATGCCGGTCAGGAGGTCGGTGATCGGCGTGAGGTCTGCACGGGTGATGGGGCTGCTCACGCTCGAGAACGCGCCCGCGGTGCCATCCAGGATGCCGTAGAAGCTCTGCGGTGCGCTCGAGCTGATATCTGTGACTGCCAGCAGGCGGCCGGTGCCCACCAGGATGAAGCGCTTGCGCGTGGTGGGGCTGATCTCGATCAGCGGGGCCGTGGTGATCGGTTGTGCCGCCGGCGTGCTTGCACCATCGGTCAGTGTGGCCAGCTTGACTGGTGCCGGGTAGGCGCCGGTGCCAGTGCTGGTCAGGTCGAAACGCCACAGCACGCCGTTCATGTCGCCGACGTAGATGGCATCGGATTCATACTTGGCGTAGTCCTGCACGTAGGCCGACGCGTAGGTCAGCCCCGGTGCAGCTTCGCCCGTGCTCACCTTTTCCAGCAGCGCACCGTTGCGTGGATTGACGAAGTACAAATAGCCGTTGTCCGTCGTGGTGCCGTCCTTGTAGCCAGACGTGAACACAACGACCCAGCCGTACTTCTTGGTGCGCACCACCACCGGCGGGCCATAGCTGTAGCCCATGGTCGAGTCGGTGAACTCCCACAGCACCTTGCCGGCAGCCAAGGCTTCGCTGGTGATGGATGCGGGGTCGCTGACGTCGAGGGCGTAGTAGCTGCGGCCACCCTTGCCCAGGCCGCCGATCAGGATGGTGCGCCAGGCGGAGTTGTCGGCGCTGGTGGTGGTCTTGGTGCCGCCGGCGTAGTTGAGATCGATATCGAAGGCCAGCGGCGTGGCGTCCACGTAGTAGTGGTGCACGTAGTTGGGGTTGCCCAACTGCGCCAGGCCGTCCACCTGCGGCGTGCCGTTGGGGCCCTGGAACAGCGCCCTGGGCACGTAGGCAAACACCTCCTTGCCCGCATCGGTCGCTGCGCCTGTGGCGTCGGTACTTTCGAGCTTGCCGTTGAAGGCATGCAGCATGCCGTCGTTGGCACCCACGTACACCATGGTGGGCCGCGATGCTTTCGCGCTCTTGAACGCAGCGTAGCCGGGGTTGAGCGAGTCGCCGTATGGTGCGCTGGGTGGCCCCACGGGCGTGACCTTGGCGTTGACGATGTCGCCCAGCGGCACCGTCCGGGTGCGATAGGGGCCGCCATTGGCGGCCTCGCGAGAGCGATCGCCACGCAGGTAGTCCAGGTAGTTGGCCGTTGTGGCATCGCCGCCGTAGGTGGTGGCCAGCGCTGTCAATTGCGCCGATGTGATTCCGTCTGTCGCACGGAAGGGAACGCCGGCCGAACCGCTCCAGGTCACGACCCGGCGATTGGTGTTCCAGCCGGTGCCGGCCAGTTGCGCGTTCAGCTTGCCGGTGGAATTCCATCGATCGGTTGCAGTCGGCGTTCCGTCTGTGGCGAAGCTGAGTTCGCGCGCCGTCAAAACGCCGCTCCAGTCGCCGGAGTCGTATTGCGACGCATAGGCCGCGCTGCCCGATTGCGACACCTGCGCCGTCGAAAGCGAGAACGAGGTGGTGTAGGCCTTGATGGCATCGGCGATGCTGGCAAAGGCGCGGGTCAGACCGGTGATCAGGGTATCGGGACGGCCGCCTGTGAAGTAGTTGTCGGGGCGCGGCTGCTCGGCGGTGGTTCCCGTGCCGACGGTGTCGGTGTTCGTGCGCCACCACGACTCTTGGATCGTCGCTGCGGTCGTCGTCGTGGCGTAGGGGTTGAAGTCGGTCGGCACCTTCATGCCGCCGAACTTGGCTGCCAGGTAGAACTGATTGTTGGCCTCGAAGGCCCGCTCCAGCACGTCGACCCAGTAGGTCTGCACGGTCTGCTTACCGACGGTTTGGGCCACGCGGGTGCCATCGACGCGGGTTGCGTCGGGGCGGATGTCGGTGGTGTTGGCGTCGTAGGCCAGGCCAGCCATGTAGAAGGAGTTGTTGCGTCCGCTGCTGTAGCTGCCCAGATCCGTCGCGTGGTAGTTCTGCAGTGCGCCCACCTTGTTGGTGGCGGTCACGGCATTCACGGTAGTGTCGTCGCTGACCTGGCTCGGCATGGCGCGCTCGCCAACCGTGCGCGTGTTGCCAGGCACGTTCTTGTCCACGTGCGTGTAGATGTCGCCGATGCCCAGCACGAAGTTGCGCTGACACGAATACTGAATCGGGTCGTCCCATGTCTTGATGACCGGGAAGCCATCGATGTAGGTGCGACGGGTCGCGAGATCGGCGCCTGTCATGGCGTACCAGGCAGGCACGTTGCCCAGGTTGCGGTAGTAGCGCAACGCGGCGTAGTACATCTCGCTCACCGGGTCGAAGTTCTTGTAGTTGCCCGGGTACAGCTGGCCAAACTTGTTCAGATAGTTCATCACGCCGCTGTCTCTGACGGTGACGTTGAAGGTACCGTCTGCCCCGACGCTGGCCGCGTCCGTTCCCATGGCTGCTGCGTCCGCTGTGTCAGGGTTGCGCGCCATCTTGCCGGTGTCCGGATCCCATTCGCGCAGTGCGTTGTTCGAGGCGGGTGCGCCGGGCACCGGGTAGGTCGGGCCCACGAACTTCTGTCGTGCACGCATCACGCCGCCGTCGCGCGGCGCGTTGGCCGGGTCGGTCGCGCCGTTGTTGCCGCTCGCATCGTTGAGGTATCCGAAGGCGCTGAAGCGCATCTTGTCGGAGTATTTCTGGATCAGCCCCTCGGGCTTGTAGTTGTTGCCGTAGCGCTTGCAGTTGGCCTCGACGCCGCCGGCCGCGGTCGACGGGTCGCATACCTTGACACGCATGGTGTAGTCGCGCGTTCCGACTCCGCCATGGAAGGGCTCGAAGCCATCGGTGGAGGGCCGCTTCCAAGACAGCTGCATGGTGGCGCCGCCGGAGGCGTCGTAGTAGTCCATGCGAACGCTGAAGCTCTGGCCGGCATTGAGGGCGACGTTGCCGGAGGTGTCGGTGGTCGAGCCGTGATTGGTCCAATTGTTGATGATGCGATTGCCATCGTTGAAGGCGTTTCTGCCCGTGGTGTCTACCCAGACGCGGATGCCGTCATCGGAAAGGGTCTGGAACTGGTAGTTGCCGGTTTCGGGCGCCGTAAAGGTACCGGTCAGGCGGGCCGAGAAATCCTCAGCATCCACGCCGTCACCTGGCGAACCGTTGCCCCAGTTGTGATAGCCGTTGTCGTTGCTGACGGTCAGGACAGATCCTGTGCTGCCAGGCGAGGTGCTGTTGTAGTAGCGTGCGGTGAAGGTTCGCGTCGAGTCGCCTTCGACGTTCAGGCGCATCTTGAAGCCTTGGCCGTTGAGCTGCACGTTGACGCGCGTGGCCGCGAATGGCGTCGCGCCCGCGATGTCGCTGACGGTGAGGTCTCTATCGGGGAACAGGCCCTGACCCGAATGCCAGGCTTTCTCCAGGATCGTCGTGTTCAGGGGTGTGCCGTCTGGCTCGCTGGGGCCGGTGTCGACCACCCGGCGCCCGCCGGTCATCGCCCAGCGAAAGGGGTCGATGGTGGCCGTGGAGGCCCAGTTCAGAAAGTTGCCGCTCCATTTGGCGTCATTGCCGCCGGTGCAGGTGTGGTTGCTCGCCGCCCCTTGCGGATAGAAGTAGCTCGTATCGCCGGTGTTGGTGCTGTTGGCAGTGGTATCGACCTGGTACAGATAGCACTTGTCCGGATCGAAGTAGCCCAGGTACTCGGTGGCGCTGGCGTAGTTGCCCACATGCGCGGTGCGCGAAGCGGTCGGCCATTCCACCGACAGTGCCAGCGCCAGGTTGCCCGGTACGCTGGTGGTCGAGAACACGGGTTGATCGGCGAGGTCCGCCGTCAGGGCGGTGCTCGACAGGCCGAGCAGCAGCGAAGCAGCCAGCGCGGCGCGCAGCAGCCCGGACTTCACCGGCGATAGGGGGGTAGAGAAGGCGCGTTTCATCTTCTTGTCTTTCGTGGCTCTCTCAGTCGGGCTTGCTGAACGAGGTCTGCATGAAGACCTGCGTGCTGCGCGGCCCGGTGACGCGGATGGTCACGCGGTAGACGGAGGCGGTGGTGACTGCGGGGCCGCCCGTGCCGGCGGTGCCGCCGGTGGGCGCCGACTGCGCCTGCACGCAGTTGTTGCTCGACGGCACCCCGGCGGCGGAGCACATGCGGTCGATCAGGTAGCGGATCTGCACGTCGTCGCTGGCCACGTTGCTGTTCTCGCTGGTGAGGTCGTTGGTAGTCACGCCTACAGCGCCGAAGGTCTCGTCATTGCCCAGCATCGCGGTGGGGATGCCTTGCGAGTTGGTCGCCAGCTGGCTTGCCCTGTAGTTCAGGCTGATGTTGTCGCTTTGCGTGCTGCTCGAGCTCGCCAGGCCACCGGTACCCTGGAACAGCGCCAGCACATGCGCAACCGCTTGCTCGCCTTGGTTGAGCAGGTCGCGCTTGAAGGCCAGGTTGCCGGCGCTGAAGAGCGAACTGTTGGTCGAGCGGATCACCGCGACGCCGCCGGATAGCAGGATTACCAGCACGATCAGACAGAAGATCAGCACCACGCCGCGCTCGCGCGAGCGCCGGATGGGCGTGTGAGTCTTGTTCTTCTTGTTCATAGCGGTGCGGGAGCCAGTTGCATGTTGCGCAGCGGAATCGTCGACTCGACAACCCGAAAGCGGAATTTCTGCGCTGCCGATGTATTCACCTCACCCTGCAGCGAAGTGCTTCCATTGGCGAGGCCGGTGAAGTAGCGGTATGGGCCGCAGGCCGCCTCTGCCGTGGTGGTGATGCCGTCGCACGTGGGCGTAACGTTGGTGCTCTCCGGCGTGGCGCTCTTGAGCACCAGTGCGACGCGCACTGCGACGATCTGCCGGAGGGTGGCCGGCGTGGTCATCACGCTGACGATGTCGTAGCCGGTATCGCCGGGGCCGGCCCAGGCGTCGAGCACGCCATCGCCGGTCGTGTCCAGGCCGTAGATGGCATGGAGTTCCTGCACGCCGTCGGCCATCGCCTGCGAAGCGTCGGTGGTGCCCGATGTGCGCAGCAGGTCGTAGCTGAACAGGGTGTTGTTGGCGCCCACGCCGTACATCGTGAATTGCACGCTGCCGGCCGACGTGGTGCCCAGCGCGGTAACGTAGGTCGAGGTGCTGCCGGCCAGCGTGGCGGCCGTCGTGGTCGTGCCGGCGGTGTAGTAGGTGCCGGACGAGTTGAGGGTCAACTCGCCGGGGCTGGCGGCCGGATCGAGCGCGGCGATCTGCCCCATCAGGCAATCGGTCACGCCGGGCTGGCTCATGAGCAGGACGTCGCCGACGGCAAAGCCGATCGAGCTTTCGAGCTTGAGCAGCGTGGCCGTGCCCGGGTCGCTGATACGGCGCGGAACGCCGCCGGCGTTGCCGTTGCCCCGCATGATCACCAGTACATCCGACACGTCATCGTCCGACATGGACTTGCCGATCAGCAGCGGCGCCACACGCAGGTTGCCGAAGCTGCTGGTGCCGTCAGCCTGCAGGAAGTTGTCGGCGAAGGGCGCGGGAAAGGCGCTGGCGCGCGGCAGGATGGTGCCCACGTTGAGCTTGCAGCCGAATACGCCGTTGTTGGCCGACTGGACCAGTGCCGACCCCGCGCTGCGCACCGCGCGGTCGAGCTGATAGATCGCGAAGGAGCCCGACTGGCCCATGTCGTTGGTCGAGGTGGTCGAACGCCGGTGTGATTCGCCCGTGATCACCACGCTGGTCACGGCCAGCGTGACGATCAGCCCGATGGCCATGGCCACCAGCAGTTCCACCAGCGTGAGGCCGCGCTGACTCGGTCGCGGTGCTTTGGCAGGGTTCAAGCTCATGGCAGCACGACCCGTGTGGTGAAGGTGCTGTCCTGCGCGGAGTCGCGCGAGGGCCGGTGCCACGTGATGGTGATGTCGGCGCTGTTGGTGGTGCCGCTGACGCCAGCAATGGTGCCTTCGCTATTGGGCAGGCCGCTCACAGAGACGGCCTCTACACGCGCCTGCCAGGCCGCAAGCTCCGGCTCGCTGAGCGTCACCGACTTCTTCAGCCACATGACGCTGGCCGCGTCATTGGCCAGCAGTGCGGCGCGGTTTCGGTCTTCGGCATCGATGGAAAAGGACACGGCCCGCGCCTGCAGTCCGAGCAGGCCCAGGAGGCCGAGCGAAAACAGCAGTACCGCGATCAGCACTTCGAGAATGGCGAGGCCCGACTGGGCGTGCCGCCTGCGTGGGGTGGGGACTTGTTGAAAATAAGTCATCAGCATCCGTCCGCGTAGCCTTCGGTCAACGCCTTGGCCGGATCGCACATGCGCACCTGGCCGCCAAGCTTGACCGTCACGCGCAGGGGACGGTCGACGCCGTCCGTCGAACTGGCGAAACCGACCTGGTAGGTCTGATTCGTCGAGCTGCAGGCAACGCTGCCGAAACCTGGCGCGGGGTTGTCGACCATGCGGCCCATGGCGTTGAAGCAGATCGCGGCGGGGCCTGTGATCTGCACGCCGGAAGCGACGTCGGTCAGCACGCCGGCTTCGATGAATGCCACGGGATCGTTGGTGTAGGCCGCGACCGTGTTGAGCGACCAGTTGGCGCCGTTGGTGGCGGGTGTGTGCGCCGTTGCGGTCGGGCTGTCGTTGGTGAGCGTGAACACCACCTGCCGGTTGCGGCGCGTCGCCTCGGCCTGGGCGAGGCGCAGGCCGTTCTGCAGCGAGTCGGCGACGGTGCGGACTTTGCTGTTGCGGATCCAGGCGGAGAACGAGGGCATTGCCAGCGTGAAGAGGATCGCCAGCAGGACCAGAGTGACCATCATTTCGATCAGCGTGAAACCGGGTGAGCCGCGGCCTTGGCGTGCCGTCAGGTCGGGCATGTTGCCCCCTTCTTGGTGATCCAAGTAGTGGTGCAGGTGCTCCAGCCGGAACTGCTCGAAACGGCCGTCGTGGCACGTGTGTTGGTCTCGTTGACCGTATAGGTGAAGCCTTCTGTCGGCCCGCTGCCCACTGCCTGAATCGTGAAGCTGGTGGCGTTGGGCGTGCCGTTGCAGGAAAGCGTGAAGCTGCCTACTTGGCGCCGGCTGGCGGGCGTCACTGCGCACGGCGTGAGGAAGGTAGTGCCTACCGAAGCGTAGGTCCGGTTGTCCTGGTAATGCCGCTCCATGTCCGCCCGCATCGCTGACAAAGCACTGGTGGCGTCCACGATCTGCCCGCGCAGCACATAGTCGCGATAACTGGGCAGCGCGACCGCGGCCAGGATGCCGATGATGGCCACGGTGATCATCACCTCGATCAAGGTGAAGCCACGGCTGCGCTGCTGCGAGCGGCGCGGGAAATAGACGTTGCGCATTGGCGAGAACCCTCTTCAACTCAGAGAAATACCCGCGCGGCTGCAGGTATCAGTTGAAGACAAATGTCACATGATGTGACGAGACTGGGTTCGCCGCCCATCGGAGCAATTCCGACGCTTATCGGCGCTTTCAAGCCCCGTTAGTGCTTACTTTGTAGCGCTTACACCAAAGGTTTATATGCAATTGTTCACACTTTGAGTGGGCCCATTCATTCGAACACGACCTCCACCCGCATTCTTGATTTGGTCGCCTGACCGTCCACCCGGCCCGGTGAAAAGCGGCCCGCCACAAAGGCCTCGCGCGCCAGCTGCTCCAGGGTCGGCGGCAGCAGGATGTCGTCGGGTGCCACGTGGCGCACCTGACCGTCCTCGTCAATGAACAAGGTCAGGACGCCGACCCGGCGGCCCGGGAATTCCTCTTCCTGCGGCGCCTCGATAACGATCTCGGTCAATGCCTCCGGCGGCTCAGTCAGCAGAGCGCGAGGGAGGTAGCCGTCGAATTCGGAAGGTTCGGGCAATGGGCCGGGCGCGGGTGGCTCAGGCTGGGCGGCGGTTGCGGCGGTTGCGACGACGGGTGCACTGGTTGCCGGCGCTGCGGCCTTCGGGGGGGCGTTGGCAACCGGGGCCGGTGGCTTCTTCTTGTTCTGCGCAGGCGGCGCCGGTCTGGGCGCGGCCTTGCCTTCGACCAAACGCACCTGCACCTTTCGCGCTTCCAGCGTGCGGTAGTCCGCCGGCCGGAAGTCGGCCGCCAGCCGGCTCTTGGGCAAACCGATCAGCAGCAGAAGGTGAATGGCGACCGAGACGACGGCGCAGGCGACCAGGCCCCAGTGCAACTGCCGGTGGGGCAGGGTGGGGGGCTGCGTGGTCATCTCGCGACTGTCAGTCGGCTCCACCGCCGCCGCGCGCCTCAATCCGCCACGAAGCTGCCCGACTTGCCGCCGTGCTTTTCCAGCACCCGCACGCCGGTGATCGTCATGCCGCGGTCCACTGCCTTGCACATGTCGTAGACCGTCAGCAGCGCCACCTGCACGGCGGTGAGGGCTTCCATCTCGACCCCGGTGGGACCGACCGTTTCCACCGTGGCCATGCACAGCACCTGCGGCAAGGTTCCGGCCGCTTCGTCGCCGGCCTGGGTGGCAAATTCGACCGCCACCCGCGTCAGCGCCAGCGGGTGGCACAGCGGGATCAGGTCGCTGGTCTTCTTGGCCGCCTGGATGCCGGCGATGCGGGCAACGCCCAGCACGTCGCCCTTCTTGGCGCTGCCCGATTCGATCAGCGCCAGCGTGTCGGGCAGCATCTCGATGCGGCCCGTGGCGATCGCGACGCGGTGGGTGGAGGGCTTGGCGGCGACGTCGACCATATGGGCCTGGCCGCGTTCGTCAAAGTGGGTGAGGGGGGAACTCATGGACTGCGCTTGGAAACGAAAGTTGATCATACGTGCCACGGCCGGGCATTTCCGGGCTGGGCCATGATTCGCACATGTCACGCATGACTTTGAAATCCTGCTGCAGATCCCTTCTTGCCGCCTTGCTGATCGCGGCCCAGCTCCTGCTGCCGCCGCTGGCGCAAGCCCAGCTGCCCGGCATGGGCGACGGCGGCGAGATGACCGCCACCGCCGAGCGCCAGCTGGGCGACCGCATCGGGCGCGAGCTGTACCGCGACAACTCCTACATGGACGACCCGGTGCTGCAGGAATACGTGCTGGCCATCTGGCAGCGCCTGATGGCCGCGGCCCGCTTGCGCGGCGAGCTCACGCCCGAGCTGGACGACCGCTTCGCCTGGCGCGTGGTGCTGATGCGCGACCGCGAGATCAACGCCTTCGCCTTGCCCGGCGGCTACATGGGCATCAACCTGGGGCTGATCGCGGTGGTGAGCAGTCGCGACGAGCTGGCCACGGTGATGGGGCACGAGCTGTCGCACATCACCCAGCGCCATATCGCGCGCATGCTGGACAAGCAGTCCAAGCAGACGCCGCTGATGCTGGCGGCCATGGTGCTGGGTGCCATCGCCGCGGCCAAGAGCAACAGCCGCAGCGGCGGCGACCTGGGCCAGGCCATGATCGCCGGCACGCAGGCCCTGGCCATGAGCTCGCAGCTGAGCTTTTCGCGCGACATGGAGCGCGAGGCCGACCGCGTCGGCTTCGGCGTCATGTCCCAGGCCGGCTTTGCGCCGCAGGGCGCGGCCTCCATGTTCGAGAAGCTGCAGTACGCCTCGCGCCTTTCCGACAACGGCTCGTACCCTTACCTGCGCAGCCACCCGCTGAACTCCGAACGGATCGCCGACATGCAGGGGCGCTTTCAGCTCACGCCCGGCACCGACATCGCACTGCCGCTGGCGATGGACCACGCCATGATCTCCGCGCGGGCCCGCGCGCTGACGCGTCCCGGTGTCGATCAGCTGCGCCTGTGGGTCGATGCCGCGGGCAGCGGCGAATTCGCCAGGAGCGCACCGGCGCAGCAGGCCGGCATGCTCTACGCGGCGGCGCTGTCGGCGGCGCAGCTGCGCGACTTCGAGGCGGCACGCACGCTGGCGGCGCGGCTGGTCACGCGCACCAACGGCGATGCCGCCGCCGCGCGGCTGGCGCGCCTGCTGTCGGCCGAAGTCGAACTGGCGGCCGGCACGCCGGCACGTGCCACCCCCTGGATCGACGCCAAGTCCAAGGAGCGCCCCGAGCAGTTCCAGGCAGGCCAGTGGGCAGTGGCAACGAAGCAGGGCGCGGCGCAGCTGGCGCCCGTCGTTCAGGGCCTGCGCGACCGGGTGGCCCGCGATCCGCGCGACGCCGGCGCCTGGCGCATGCTGGCCACGCTCTTCAATGCGCAGAACGAGCCGCTGCGCGCCGTGCGGGCCGAGGCCGAGGCCAACGTCGCCCAGCTCGACTACGCGGCGGCGCGCGACCGCTTCAAGGCGGCGCAGGATCTGGCGCGGCAAATGGCGGAGGGCAAGGCGGGCCTGCCGCCACTGGACCACTACGAGGCGTCGATCATTGACACCCGTGCCCGCGAGGTGGATGCGCAACTGCGCCAGCAGGCGCTGGATGAGCGCGACCTGCCGCGTTAGTCGAAGTGCTCAGGGCGTCTTCGACAACGCTGCGTCGATGATGAGGCCCAGCGCCGAATAGATCAGCGAGCCCAGCAGCGCCGCCAGGAAACCGGCCACCTGGAAGCCGCTGAGCAGCCCGGAGGCCGACCAGAACATCAGCGCGTTGATGACGAACAGGAACAGCCCCATCGTCACCACCGTGACCGGCAAGGTGAGGATCACCAGCACCGGCCGCACCACCGCGTTGAGCAGGCCGATCACGGCCGCCGCGATGAGTGCAGAAATGAAGCTGTTGACCTGCACGCCGCTGTAGACGTAGGCCACCGCCAGCAGCGCCACGGCGCTGAGAAGCCATTTGAGGACGAGTCGCATCGGCGCAGGATAGCAGCAGCGCCTGCGCGCGGCGGGCTACTCGCCGAACTGCAGGGCCAGCATGAACAGCGCGCCCATGCCGCCCATGCTGCCCAGGGCGCCCTTCCAGCGGGCCGGCGCGGATGGTTGGTCCGCCGCGGGCTGCACCAGCGGCTCGAGCTCGCCGCCCACCTTGGGCCGGCGTGCATCGACCACCGCGCAGGCGGCGCCGTGGTGCAGCCTGAGTTCACGCGTCAGTTCGCTGAGTGGCCCCTTGGCCAGCACCGGCGTGACCCGGCTGCCGCCCTGCATCAGGAGCGGCATCAGCTGCTCCTGCGTCTTGGCAAACCACTTGGCCCGCCAGTTCTCGCGGGAGCTGTGGCTGACCCACTTGCTGATGCGATGCGTCATGCGCGGTGCGCAGGCCACCAGGATCCAGTGCACCGCGCCGGCCAGCGCCGGGTCGGCCGGCGCATGCCGGCGCAACTGCTCGCGGGCGTGGGCCGCATCGTCGACGAACAGGATGATGGTTTCCAAGCTGTGTTCCCGATCTCGATCGATTCGATCAGTGCTCGCGCTTCGGTTCCTGCGTTGCCGCGATCTGGGCGTTTTCGCCTTGCTGGGGCTTCTTGCGCGTCGCCAGCCAGGCCAGGCCCAGCACCAGCGCGACGCAACCGGCTTCGACCGCATAGCGCAGCACGGCGACCGGGGTCTCCTTGGTGCCGAAGATGCCGGACAGCAGCGGCTCGGTCACGATCATCTTGGCAGCCGTGTAGGCCAGCACCGCCGCGCCGATGTACATGATGGCCGGGAAGCGGTCCACCAGCTTGAGCACCATCGAACTGCCGAACACCACGATCGGCACGCTGATCAGAAGGCCGATCACCACCAGGTCGAAGGCGCCATGCGCCGCGCCGGCCACGCCCAGCACGTTGTCGACGCCCATCAGCGCGTCGGCCACGATGATGGTCTTCATCGCGCCCCAGAAGGTGTTGACGGCGACGCCGTGTTCTTCATGCTGGTCGCCCGCGGCGATCAGCTTGTAGGCAATCCACAAGAGGCCCAGGCCGCCGACCAGCAGCAGGCCCGGCACCTTCAGCAGCCAGACCACGCCGATGGTCATCAGCGAGCGAACCACGATGGCGCCGACGGTGCCCCAGACGATGGCCTTGGTCTGCAGGTGCTTGGGCAGGCTGCGTGCGGCCAGCGCAATGACGATGGCGTTGTCGCCGGCCAGCACCAGGTCGATCAGGATGATCGCCAGCAGGGCCGACCACCAGGGGGCGCTCATGAATTCCATTTAGAAAAACTCCGTATGTTGTGACTTGACGAGATGCTTTTGCGGGTCCGGCGCCAAGCCCAATGGGAGTGATTCTCTTCTTGCGAAGCCGCCGATGAGCTGGCGAGCTTCGAGAGGGAGCGGCACTTCGACCAAACCTGGCGCAGGTTCAAATCGAAGGTCTTGCTCGGCCGGCCACACAATCTTCTGCATTGTGCGGCCTACCCTGCAGGCCGGAAGCGTACGCTTCGTATTGACGACCTGCCGATGCCCGGTGCCTGCATTCCTGTTGGCGCCGGACGGGAGCTACTCCCCTTCGGAAACCGCGATTAGAGCATTGGCTTTGTGCCCTGGCAAGCCCTCGCAAATTGGAGATTCAAGGAAAATGGTCTCGCAAGGCGCTTGCGCGCTGAATCTGATGCTATCCATTTAATAGCGGTCGAAGTGCCAGTCGCCTGCGCCTTATCATTCGCGCCCACCTTCTTTCCCGTTCCATGGCCGCCATCCACATCACCGACATCGAGGCCGCCATCAATTACTGGCGCGAGCGCAAGCCCTCGCCCGACGGCGTCACGCTGGCCGCCGAAATCCGTGCGTTGGCCGAGGTCTACGCACTCATGGTCTTCCATCACGAGGACGAGGCCGACGAGTTCGGCTTCCCCGCCAAGGCCTGGGACGCCTGGTTCGCCTGGTACCAGAGCACACCCGACACGCCCTGCATCGCCATCTGCTCCACCAGCCAGGGCGACGACGAATGCAAGGGCTGCGGCCGCAGCTTCGACGAAGTGCAGCACTGGCCCGCCATGTCGCCCGCGGAAAAGCGCGTCACCTGGCGCCGCATCACCATGCAGGACACCGCCTGGCGCTTCAACAAGTACGCGGAGCGGGCGCGCGAGTCGGACAAGCTGGGCGCGGCTGCGCCGGACTGACAGGCAGGCAGACATGCGTCGCCTTGCGCAAGCCCCCAATCTGGCGATCGCCACGCTATGGGCGGATGCGTTGCGGGGGGAAGGCATCGATGTGTCGGTGCAGCGCGAATATTTGGCCGGGGTTGCCGGCGAACTGCCGCCGGACCAGTGCTTGCCCGAGGTCTGGGTGCGCGACGACGCGCAGCTGCTGCGCGCCGAACGCCTGCTGATGGCGCTGCGCCAGCCGCCGCAGCGCCGCTGGCATTGCACAGCCTGCGGCGAACTGGTGGAAGGCGGCTTCGAACAGTGCTGGCACTGCGGCGCGATGATGCAGCCCTAGCTACTTCCAGCGCAGCGGTTCGATGTCGACGTGGCGTGAGCTGTCGCCCAGCATCAGCACGCCTTCCAGGATGGTGGCCTGCAACTGCATGCTGCGCTGGGCCAGCGCGGCCAAGGCCTGCGATGCGCTGGTGGGCACGCGGTACACGTGCAGGTTGGACAAGCGCGTGAGCTTGGTCTCAATGCCGCGCCACCAGATTTCGGCCGCGTGGTTGAAGCAGTACAGCAGCACCTCGTCGGCCTTGCCGCAAGCCTTGATGAGCGGTTTGTCTTCCGGCTGCCCGACCTCGACCCAGACCCGCATGCGGCCGGTGAAGTCGCGCAGGAACACGTCCGGATCGTCCGGGTTCGACAGGCCCGCGCCGAAGCCCAGCGTGGCATCGCCTGCGCACACGCTTTGCAGCTTGTGGGCGTTGAAGGCCAGCGCCACCAAGCGCAGCATCATGCGCTCGTCGGTTTCGCTGGGGTGGCGCGCCAGGGTCAGGGCGTGGTCGGCGTAGTAGCCGTGGTCGATGTCGGCGACCGCGAGGCTGGCCTTGAAGATGGTGGATTTGAGCGCCATGGGCCGGCGAGTGTAAGTCCCTGGAGGCCGTTCAGAACTTGAGCTGCCCCTGCACGAACACCGTGCGCGGCGCGCCCACCAGCTTGCCGGCGTTGGTGTCGGTGGTGCGCGAGAAGTAGCGCTCGTCGGTCACGTTGTTCATGCCCAGGGCCAGCTCCACCCCCGGCTTGCTCGGCATCTTCCAGCGTGCCTGAACGTTCCACAGGCGGAAACCGGGAATCACGCCCACCGTGCCGGCGGCGTTCTCCGCCTGCGTGTTGGCATCGTCGGCGTACTGGTTGGACTGATGCGTGCTCGACACTTCGAAGTCCCAGGCACCGAGCGCATAGCGCAGGCCCAGCGCGTCGGTCCAGCGCGAATAGAAGGGCACGTCGTTGCCGGCAAGGGCGCCCTGCTTCAGCGTCGCCTTGGTGTAAGTCAGCGTGGCGTAGGCGCGGAGGCCACGCAGCAGGCCCGACTTGTCGAAGGCGTAGCTGGCGCTGGTCTCCACGCCCTGGTGGCGCGTTTCGCCCAGGTTGACCCAGTAGTTCGACGCGCCGATGAACTGCAGCTGGTTGTCGAAGCGCATGTCGAACACGGTCGCCTCGGCCGTGGTGCCGGCGCCGTTGTTCCAGCGCACGCCGGCCTCCACCGTCTTGGCGGTCTCGGGCTGCAGCGGGTTGCCCAGCGGATTCAGGTTGAGCTGCAGGTGCTGGATGCTGGCAAAGGAGGTGGTGTAGTTGCCGAACAGCGTCAACTCCGGGCTCAGCAGGTAGGCCACGTTGAGCGAGGGCAGCGGCTCGTCGCTCTTCACCGTCTCGCGGTAGCCGGTCAGCGTGTTCACGCGGCCGATCTCCACATCCTCGAAGCGCAGGCCCGGCGTCACGCGCCAATTGCCCACGGCGATCTGGTCGTCGACGTAGTAGGCGTAGGCGTCGGTGCTGTTGTCCGACTGGCGCGCCACGGTGGCGCGGCCGGTGCGCAGGTTGGTGTTGATGTTGGTCTCGTCGGCGCGCTCGCGCACATAGCGCATGCCCACCGTCACGTCGTGCGTCAGGCTGCCGGCGGCAAATCGCTGGGTGTAGCGCGGCTCGATGCCGAACACGCCGTAGTCGCGCGGCTGGTTGCTCACCGAAGTGGCCGCTGCATCGAAGTTGTTGGCCAGCAGGCTCTGGCGGAAGCTGTCGTTGTAGTAGGTGCGCAGCTCGAACTCCTGCGTATCCGAGATGGCGTTGATGTAGCCCAGGTCGATGCCGCTGCGCCGCCCGCTCCACAGGTCGTGCGTGCGCTGCGACTGGAAGGGGTTGGCCGCGTATTGCGCGCTGTTCAGGCCGCCGGGCACGTCGGTGCGCGCCTCGTAGTAGGAAAACTTGCCGTACAGCTCGGATGTGGGCGTGAGCTCGTAGCGGAATTTCAGCGCCACGTCGTCGATGCGCTCGTCGCTGTGCTCGCGCCAGCCGGAGCCGTCCGAACCCGAATACAAGAGCGCCAGCCCCAGCTCCTTGTTCACCTGGCCGCCTATGAAGGTGCTGTACTGCGTGTTCTGCCCGCCTTCGCCGAAGTCGTTGTAGCGCACCGAGACATCGCCGGCCAGCGGCTGGTTGGGAATGGCCCGGGTGCGGAAGTTGATGATGCCGCCCACGCTCTGCGGCCCGTAGCGCACCGCGCCGCCGCCGCGCACCACGTCGATCGAATCGATGTTCGCCAGCGAGGCCGGCGCAAAAGACAGCTGCGGCTGGCCGTAGGGCGCCACGGCCAGCGGAATGCCGTCCAGCAGCACGGTGGTGCGCGGCGAGTAGCGGCCCTCGAGCCCGCGCACGCCGATGCTGAGCGAGATGGCGCTGCCGCCGCTGGAGGAGTTGTCGCTGACCTGCACGCCGGGGATGAAGCGCATCACGCCGCTGATGCTGGCTGCACCGGTTTCGGCAATGGCCTCGCGCTTGACCACCGTGCGGGCACCCGCAAAGCCCTGCACGCTGTTCTGCAGGCCCGAGCCCAGCCAGTCGCCGCTGACCTGGATGGTGCCCAGCTGGGCGGCCTCCACATTCGTGACGCTGCTTTGCGCCGCGGCGTTCAGGCTGAGCATCAGGCCGCAGGCGGCGGCAACGAGGGTGCGTGGAGGACGCGTCAGGCAGGAAGACATGAGGATCTCAAGAGGACGTTGAAAGTAAAAAAACTGGCGCGGGCTCAGCGGCGGCGGCGCCGCCACCACAGACAAATACCGCTGATGCCCAGCGTGCCCAGCGCCAGCCCGGTGCTCAGCGTGAGCGCCGCATGCAGGGGGCCGCCCAGGGCGCCGATGTGCAGCGGATAAATCACGGCCACCGCGCGCGCGCCGGCATCGAGTTCGTTCCAGCGCCGGGCCGCCAGCACCTGGCCGCTCACCGGATGCAGCCAGACCGAGCTCAGGCCGTTGGGGTGCGGGTCATCCGGCAGGCGAAAACGAACCTGCGCCGGCCGCGTGGCCTGCGCCGGCAGATGGATGTAGCCGATCGGCTGGCCGGGAAACTGCGCCTGCGCGCGTTCCACCAGCGTGTCCAGCGTGACGGCCGGGCTGCTACCGGCCGCCGCCTGGCCCAGCTTGGGGGCGCCCGGCGGCGTCTGCCCGGCGAGCTGGCTGACGAAGGCACGCAGCGGCGTCCAGGCCATGTAGGCGCCGCTCAGCACCGACACCAGGATCAAGAGGCCCAGCAGCGCGCCGCCGGTGCGGTGCAGGTCGAACAGGCCGCGCAGCAGGCCCTGGCGCCATTCGATGCAGAGGCGCGGCGGCCAGCGCACCGGCCACCACAGGACCACGCCGGTGAGCAGCAGGAAGGTGTAGACCAGGGCAGCGCCGGCCAGCACGGCCTTGCCCGTGTCGGCCATCAGCAGCGAGCTGTGCAGCTCGAACAGCAGGTTGAAGGCGCCTTCGTGCTCGCCGCGCCGGCCTTGCTCCAGGCCCGCTACGGGATCGAAGTACACGGTGCCGTTCCACGCGCGGCTGCGCACGCGCACCCACAGCGTGTCGTGCGGCGCGCGCGGTGGGCGCAGCGTGAGCGCCGTGGCCGGGCCGAATTCGGCGATGAGGCACTGGCGCAGCGGCTCCAGTGGCGCATGCACGCCCGGCGCCGAGCGCGCGTGAAAGAGCTGTGGGTTGGCCCAGTGGTCCAGCGGCGGCGCGACAACGAGCGCCGCGCCGAAAAGGGCGGTCAGCGCAAGAAGCCAGCCAAGGCCGAGCGCGGCCCAGCGATGAAGCCGGAGCCAAAGGCGTCGCAATGCAATGGGCGGCACGGGAAGTGGCGCTCGTTTCTCATGGGTTGCTGGCTGGCGCGGCGACCAGGGCCGTGCTGGCTGGGAGGGGCGAAAGAGGCTGCGATTCCAGAGAGCGCAGCCTCAGGTTCAGGAGGCTTCCAGCCGCCTGGCCAACTCGACCGCCTTGCCGGTGTAGCTGGCCGGGGTCATGGCCAGCAGCCGGTCTTTCTCGGCCTGCGGAATCTCGAGCGAGCGGATCAGCCCATGCAGCGCCTCGGCCGTCACGGTCTTGCCGCGCGTCACTTCCTTGAGCTGCTCGTAGGCGCCCTGCACGCCGAAGCGGCGCATCACGGTCTGGATCGGCTCGGCCAGCACTTCCCACGAGGCGTCGAGATCGGCGGCCAGCGCTTCCTGGTTCAGCTCCAGCTTGGACAGGCCGGTGGCCAGGCTGGCGTAGGCCAGGGTGGCATAGCCGAAGGCCACGCCGATGTTGCGCAGCACCGTGCTGTCGGTCAGGTCGCGCTGCCAGCGGCTGACCGGCAGCTTCTCGCTCAGGTGGCGCAGGATGGCGTTGGCCAGGCCCAGGTTGCCTTCGGCGTTCTCGAAGTCGATCGGGTTGACCTTGTGCGGCATGGTGGAAGAGCCGATCTCGCCCTTCTTCAGGCGCTGCTTGAAGTAGCCCAGGCTCACGTAGCCCCAGACGTCGCGCGAGAAGTCGATCAGGATGGTGTTGGTGCGCGCCAGCGCATCGAACAGCTCGGCCATGTAGTCGTGCGGCTCGATCTGGATGCTGTAGGGCTGGAAGGTGAGGCCCAGGCCCAGCGGCGCCGGCGTTTCCACCACCTTCGCGCTGAAGGCCTCCCAGTCGAAATCGGGCCAGGCCGCCACGTGGGCGTTGTAGTTGCCCACCGCACCGTTCATCTTGCCCAGCAGCTCCACTTGCGCCACTTGCGCGCGGGCCTTGGCCAGGCGCACCGCCACGTTGGCGATTTCCTTGCCCACCGTGGTCGGGCTGGCGGTCTGGCCGTGCGTGCGCGACAGCATCGGCACCGCGGCGAATTCCTTGGCCATGCCGCGCAGGTGGGTCAGCAGGCCGTCCAGCGCCGGCAGGATCACGCTCTCGCGCGCCGACTTGATCTGCAGGGCGTGGCTGGTGTTGTTGATGTCCTCGCTGGTGCAGGCGAAGTGCACGAACTCGGCGGCCGCCTCCAGTTCGGGACGGGCCTCGAACCTGGACTTGATCCAGTATTCGACCGCTTTCACGTCGTGGTTGGTGGTCTTTTCGATCTCCTTGATCGCCTTGGCGTCGGCTTCGGAGAAATTGGCAACCAGGCTCAAAAGGTACTTGCGGGCGCCGCCGGTGAGTGGCTTGAACTCGGCAAAACCGGCGTCCGACAGGGCGATGAACCAGGCCACCTCCACCTGGACGCGCCGGTGCATATAGCCCTGTTCGCTCATCAGGGGGCGCAGGGCGGCGAGCTTGGCGGCATAGCGGCCGTCAAGGGGAGACAGTGCGGAAACGGTGGAAAGGCTCATGCAACAATTTTAAGTTGGACCTTGCGCATCGGGCGTTCCCCCTAGAATCAAAGCGCCAATGAGCACCGAGTGAGAGAGAAGAAAACGCATGAAACTGATCGGATCCTCTGCCAGCCCCTACGTCCGCAAGGTCCGCGTCGTGATGGCCGAAAAACGCCTGGACTACCAGTTCGTCCAGGAAAACGTCTGGGCCGACGACAGCACCATTGGCGAATCCAACCCGCTGGGCAAGGTGCCCTGCCTGGTCATGGAAGGCAGCGAGGCGATGTTCGACTCGCGCGTCATCGTCGAATACCTCGACACCCTGTCGCCGGTCGGCAAGCTCATTCCCTCCCAGGGCCGCGAGCGGGCCGAGGTCAAGACCTGGGAAGCGCTGGCGGACGGCGTGCTCGACGCCGGTGTTTTGTGGCGCCTGGAAGCCACCTGGCCCAAACGGGCCGATGGCGAGCGCAGCCAGGCCTGGATGGAGCGCCAGCGCACCAAGGTGCTGGCCGGCGTCGATGCCATGGCCAAGGGCCTGGGTGACAAGCCCTTTTGCAGCGGCATTCACCTGAGCCTGTCGGACATCTCGGTGGGCTGCGCCCTGGGTTGGCTGGGCTTTCGCTTCCCCGAGATCGACTGGCGCGGCGAGCATGCCAACCTGGGCCGCCTGTACGACAAGCTGATGCAGCGGCCCAGCTTCGCCGACACCCAGCCGGGCTGAAGCCGGGCGATGCGCTTCTCCAAACGAAAAAAGGCGCCGCAGGGCGCCTTTTTTTATTGCTGGTCCGGCCCTTTGCGGGCCTGAATATAAAAGTGCCGCGAAGCGCCCCGAAACGAAGGAGGGAGGGAGGGAGGAGGAGAAGAGTCGTCTCGGGATTTCGACCGGACTCAATGGCCCGGAAGGCTTCGCAGCACGAAAACCGTAAGCAGAACCACGCTGCTTGCACAGTATGAGGCGCTCATGTTTTGACGGTTCCCCATGAGGTGGTAAACAATTGCTACCGAGCTGACTCCGGTGCCGCAAGCTCCTTTTCCAGGGCCGCGAGCAGCTCGCGATCGTTCGGTTCCATCAGGCTGGAATAGGCGGCCACCACCTTGCCGTTGCGAGCCACCAGGTATTTGTAGAAGTTCCACTTGGGCGTGGTGCCCGACTGCTTGGCCAATTCCTGAAACAGCGGGTTGGCCTCGCGCCCGCGCACCGACGATTTGACGAACATCGGAAACTTCACGCCGAAGGTGTTCTCGCAGAAGTCGGCCACTTCCTTGTTGGAGCCGGTCTCCTGCGAGAAATCGTTGGACGGAAAACCCAGCACCACCAGGCCCTTGGCGCGGTACTTGCGGTCCAGCGCCTCCAGGCCCTGGTACTGGCGGGTGAAGCCGCAAAAGCTTGCGGTATTCACCACCAGCAACACCTTGCCGGTGTATTGGCACAGCGACTGAGGCTTTTCGTCCTGCAGCCGGTCATAACTTTGGCGCAGCAGCGGCGGACAATTGGCGGGATGGGCGGTCGGCCCGGCAGGGGCAGCGGGAGCCGGCTGGCTCGTCTGGCTCGTCTGGCTCGTCTGGCTATGGGCCGGCGCGCCGAGCAGCGCGGCCGCCGCGGCGATCAGGGGCAAGAGGTGGACAAGGCGCATGGTTCATTCTCCGACGGCAAGCGGGTTCTCAGGGTGCGGCTGTCACCGGCGCGCAGATGCGGCAGTTTAGAATCCGATGGCTAACGAAAGACACAAAATGCTGTATCCGGAACTCTTCAGGCAACTCGAATCCGTCCGCTGGGATATGGACCGGGACATTCCTTGGCAGTCTTTCGATGCCACCAAGCTCTCTGAAGAGCAGGCCCAGACCATCAAGATGAATGCCATCACCGAGTGGGCGGCGCTGCCGGCCACCGAGATGTTCCTGCGCGATAACCGGCACGACAGCGATTTTTCCGCTTTCATGTCGATCTGGTTCTTCGAGGAGCAAAAGCACTCGCTGGTGCTGATGGAATACCTCAAGCGCTTCAGCCCGCAGCATGCGCCCACCGAAGAAGAGCTGCACGAGGTGCGCTTCGACTTCGACCCGGCGCCGCCGCTCGAGACGCTGATGCTGCATTTTTGCGGCGAGATTCGCCTGAACCACTGGTACCGCCGTGCCGCCGAATGGCACACCGAGCCGGTCATCAAGCATATCTACACCACCCTGAGCCAGGACGAGGCCCGCCACGGCGGCGCCTACCTGCGCTACATGAAGCGGGCGATGGAGAAGTTCGGCGACGAGGCGCGCGGCGCCTTCACCAAGGTGGGCGTGCTGATGGCCAGCGCCCGCCGCACCGCGCAAGCGCTGCACCCGACCAACCTGCACGTCAACAAGGCGCTGTTCCCCAACGACACCATCCAGAGCCGCATGCCCGACCCGGACTGGCTCGAGCACTGGCTGGACAAGCAGATCAAGTTCGACGCCGTCTGGGAAGGCAAGGTTGGCGAGCGCATCCTGCACAACCTGAGCCTGCTCATGAACCGCAGCTTCAAGACCGTGCAGGAACTCAACCGCTACCGCAAGGAACTGGCCGCCACCCTGGCGCCCAAGACCGCCTACCAGGGCGCCTGAGCGCGCTGCTGTCACGGGCGGGCGTCCTCATGCGTCTTGCATGACATGGATGCCGCCACCCAAACCTTCGACCGCCTGCGTCCGCGCCTCTTGGGCGTGGGCTACCGCATGCTCGGCTCGTTCGCCGAGGCCGAGGAGGTGGTGCAGGACGCCTGGCTGCGCTGGCACGAAGCGGACACCGAAGCGCTCGACAGCCCCGAGGCCTGGCTGGTGGCCGTCGTCACCCGTCTTTCCATCGACCGCCTGCGCGCTGCCAAGGTGCGGCGCGCGCACTACGTCGGCACCTGGCTGCCCGAACCGCTGCTGACCGACGCGCCGGCCACGCCCGAGCAATTGCTCGAACGCGCCGACAGCCTCTCGGTCGCCTTTCTTACCTTGCTGGAGCGCCTCACGCCCGAGGCGCGTGCCGCCTTCCTGCTGCGCGAAGTGTTCGACGCCGACTACGCCGAGGTGGCGCGCGTGCTGGACAAGAGCGAAGCGGCCTGCCGCCAGCTGGTGCACCGTGCGCGCGCGCAGCTGCGCGACGAGCGGCCGCGCTTTCCGGTCGACCGCGGCGCGCATGAGCGGCTGCTGCAGGGCTTCGCGCAGGCCGCCATGAAAGGCGACCTGGCAGGGCTGAAGGCCGCACTGGCCGAAGACGTCGAACTGGTCGGCGATGGCGGCGGCAAGGTGCCCAGTTTCGGCAAGGTGCTGCGCGGGCGCGATCGGCTGGCGCATCTTTATTTCGCCGTGGCGCGCCGCGCCGCGGGCCGCATGCGGATGGTGCTGGCAGAGGTGAACGGCATGCCGGGACTGCTGCGCTATGTGGACGGCCAGCTGGAGTCGGTGCAGTCTTTCGAGACCGACGGCGAACGGATCTTGCGCATCCATACGCAGCGAAATCCGGACAAGCTGTCACAGGCCGTGGCAGCTGGCCGTCTTGTGGATGTCAACAAACTGAATTGAAGGGCATCCATCCATGAACACCGCACCACGCCTTCCCTGGCACCAGCTGGCGCCGCAGGCCTACAAGGCCATGGCGGGGGTCAATGCCGCGCTGGCCGGCTCGGGCCTGGGCAAGAAGCTGATCGACCTGGTTCAGCTGCGCGTCTCGCAAATCAACGGCTGCGCCTATTGCGTCGACATGCATGCGCGCGACCTGCTGGCGCAGGGCGAGGACATGCAGCGCATCAACAGCCTGCAGACCTGGCACGAGGTGTCTTTCTTCGACGCCCGCGAGCGCGCCGCGCTGCAATGGGCCGAGAGCCTCACGCAGGTCGCGGCCACGCATGCGCCGGACGCCGACTTCGAGCAGCTGCGTTCGCATTTCGACGAGCGCGAGATCGCCGAACTGAGCGTGGTGGTGGCGATGATGAACGCCTGGAACCGCATGGGCGTGGGCATGCGCAACCAGGTGATGCGCATGCCGCTGCAAGCGGTGGCCTGAAGCCTTAGCGCCGCTCCAGCACCAGCGGCGACAGCTGCAGGCTGGCGCGCAACTGGTCGGCCGTGCCCTGTGCCGCCTCGCGCGAGGTGAAGGGACCGGCCTGCACCCGATACAACCCGCGCTCGCTGAACACCTTGAGCTGCGTGGCGAGGACCGGCAGGTCGCGCGCCGCCTGTTCGCGCAGGCTCGAGGCGCCGCCCGGCTGGCTGAAGGCACCGAGCTGCACCCAGAAGCCGGCGCCGGGCGCGTCGTTCGCCACGTCGAGCGGCGGCAGCGCGGCCAGCGCTGACGGCTCGGCCCGGGCGGTGGCCACCACGGGCACCACCATCGCGCTGGGCACGGGCACATCGGCCGGGCCGTTCGCGGCCACAACAATCGCGGCTCCGCCATCGCGCTGCCAGTTGCCGGCGCGGATCTCCTCATTGGTGATGCGCTCGATCTCCACCGGCGCCACGCCACGCAGCAGATCGAGCTTGTAGGCGGCGGCGTAGCTCAGGTCGATGACACGGTCCTCGTGAAAGGGGCCGCGGTCGTTCACCCGCACGATCGCCTCGCGCCCGTTGGCCGGATTGCGCACCCGCACGTAGCTGGGCAGCGGCAGGGTCTTGTGCGCCGCCGTCATGGCATACATGTCGTAGGGCTCGCCGCTGGCGGTGGATTGGGCGTGGAACTTGGTGCCGTACCAGGAGGCCAACCCGCTTTCGCGAAAGGGCCGGTCGTCGGTGATCGGCATGTAGCTGCGGCCCAGCACGGTATAGGGCTTGGCGGTGCCGCCGCTCGAACGGATGGTCTCCACCCGCGGCTGGGCATCCTGCAGCTGCCCCAGATCGGAGGGTGCCTGCGCCGGCCCGCCGTCGCGTCCGCCGCGCGGACCGCTGGCGCAGCCGGCCAGCAGCAGGACAATCAGCGCAAGCGCGTAGCCCGCTGCCGGCGTCCTTGCCGCGCGCTCAGTCAAATACCGCTTTCCACAGCGCCAGCATCGCCTCTCGCTCGCTCGTCAACGCGCTCATCGGCAGCTGGGTCGATTCCTCGTTGAGCCGCAGGCGGTGCTGCATGCGGCGCAGCTCCCGGTAGGCTGCGCCGGCGCGCTGGCCGGCGCCGGCAGGCAGCAGGCCGTCCTGCTCGGCGCGTTGCAACAGGGCGATGTTGCCCACGTTGGGAATCAGCGAAGGATGGCGTGCCGATTCCGACAGCACCAGGAACTGCACAGCGAACTCCGCGTCCACCATGCCGCCCGGGCTGTGCTTGACGTCGAAGCGATCCGCCTTCACCGGCCGCGCGGCGCGCACCTTCTCGCGCATGGCGACGATCTCGGCCTTCAGCGCGGCGATGTCGCGCGGCGCGGTGATGACTGCCTCGCGCACCTTGTCGAAACGCTCGCCGAGCGCCGGCTCGCCGAGCACGAAGCGGGCGCGCGTCATGGCCTGGTGTTCCCAGGTCCAGGCGGTGTTGCTGCCGCGCCCCAGCTGGTACTTTTCGTAGGCCTCGAAGCTGGTGGTGAGCAGGCCCGAGTTGCCGTTGGGCCGCAGCGCGGTGTCGATCTCGAACAGGTCGCCCTCGCGCAACTTCACCGTCAGCCAGTTGATCAACTTGCGCACATAGGCGGCATAGACCTCGGGCGCGCGCTCGTCCTCGTCGTCATAGACGAAGACGATGTCCAGGTCGCTGCCGTAGCCCAGCTCCTTGCCGCCCAGCTTGCCGTAGCCAATGATGGCGAACTGCGGCTCCTTGCGATGGCGGTTGCGCACATGCTGCCAGCACCAGCGCGCGGTGGTGCGCAGCACGGCGTCGGCCAGGGCGCTCAGGTCGTCGGCCACCTGCTCGACCGTGATGCGGCCTTCCATGTCGCGCGCCAGGGTGCGAAAGACCTCGGCGTGGTGCGCGCGGCGCAGGATATTGAGCTGCGCTTCCTCGTCGGCCTCGTTGGTGCTGTGCAGGGCCGAGCGGCGCTGCTCCAGCTCGGCTTCGAACTCGGCGGCGTTGAAGCGGCTTTCCAGCATCTCGTCGCTGGCCAGCTCGTCGATCACGCCGGGATGCTTCATCAGATAGCGCGCCGGCCACTTGGCGGCGCCCAGGATGCGCAGCAGGCGCTCTTGCACCGCGGGGCGTTCCACCAGCAGCGCCAGATAGCTCTCGCGCCGAAACAGCGGCTCGATCCAGTCGGCCCAGCGCAGTGCGGCATCGACGTGGTTGGGCGTCTGGCCTTCGGCATCGCCATCGGGTTCGGCCAACCACTGGCCGGTGCGGCGCACCAGCTGGCGCAGCCGCGCCTGGGCTTTTTCGCGCATGGCCAGCACGCGCGCATTGCCGCTCCATTGGCGCACCCGCTCGGCGAAGGCCGGCGGCAGTTCATCCAGCAGTTCGGACAGGTCTTCCGGCGTCGGCGCGCTCGTCTTGCCGCCGCCATTGCATTTGCCGCCGTTGCACTTGCCGTTGGCCTTCTCGTGGCCACCGAGCAGCTTGTCGAACTCCTGCGCCACGAACTCGCGGTGCGTGTCGAGCTGGCCGAGGAAGTCGCAGCAGTCCACATAGCCCAGGGTGGCGGCGATCCAGTGCTGGTCTTCGTCGCTCACCGGCAGCACGTGGGTCTGCTGGTCGTCCAGGTACTGGATGCGGTGCTCGACCCGGCGCAGGAAGCGGTAGGCATCGGCCAGCGCATCGGCGGTTGCCTGCGGCATCAGGCCGGCGGCGGCCAGGCGCTGCAGGGCGTCCAGCGTGGGCCGGGTGCGCAGCTCGGGGTACTGGCCGCCGCGCACCACCTGCAGCAGTTGCACGATGAATTCGATCTCGCGAATGCCGCCGCGCGAGAGCTTGACGTCGTTGGCGCGCTCGGGCCGGCCGGCGCTGCGGCGCGCCGCCTGGTCGCGGATCTGCCGGTGCAGCGTGCGCAGCGATTCGAACACGCTGTAGTCGAGGTAGCGCCGGAACACGAAGGGCAGCACCACCGAGCGCAGGCCCTGCGCCGACGCGTCCTTGGCGTTGTCGCGCGGGGCCACGATGCGGCTCTTGAGCCAGGCAAAGCGCTCCCATTCGCGGCCCTGCACCTGCAGATACTCTTCGAGCGCGTCGAGCGAGACGACCGGGGGGCCCGAATTGCCGTTGGGCCGCAACATCAGGTCGACGCGGAACACGAAGCCGTGCTCGGTCAAATCGCCCACCAGCGCATAGATGCGCTTGACCACGTTGGCAAAGTATTCCTGGTTCGACACCCGGTTCATGCCGTGCGCATTGCCCGCGGTCTCGCCGGCCTCGTCGAACACGTAGATCAGGTCGATGTCGCTCGACACGTTGAGCTCGCGCGCGCCCAGCTTGCCCATGCCGATGATCCACAGGCGCGCGCGCCTGCCATCGGCCGACAGGGGCGCGCCGTGCACGGCCACGAGTTCTTCCTCGGCCTGGCGGCTGGCGATATCGAGCGCGAACTCGGCCAGATGGGTGACGGCGCAGGTCACCACCGACAACGCGGCCTGCTGGTCGCAGTCGAGCGTGACCAGGCGCTCCATCACCAGTTGCCGCGCGATGCGCAGCGCATCGCCCACGCCGTGGCCGCGCTCGCGCAGGGCGGCGTAGGCTTGCTCGATCTGGGCGCGCTCGGGGGCACCCGGCGGCAACAGCGCCAACTCGTCCACATAGCGCCGGCGCAGGCGCTGCACGAAGCGCGAGTACGAGGACAACGGCGGCGGCACCTTGCGGGCGGGGGCTTCGGCGGAACCACCCGTGGCGCCGCCAGTCATAATTCCTGACACAGCGCGGCCCTCAATGAATGTCACGGCGTCTTCCCCTTCGCATCTGCTCAAGATCACCGCTGTGACAGCGCGCTGGGCGCTGGGTCTGCTGATCGCAGCATGGCTGTTGTTCGCACTTGTGGTCCTGGTCCTACACGGCTGGATTGTGCCGCGAATCGGCGAATACCGTGGGGCGCTGGAAGCGCAGGCCACACGCTCCATCGGGGTAGAGGTTCGCATCGGTTCCATCAGGGCGCAGGCCGAGGGCTGGCGCGGCATGCTGTTCCCTTCTTTCGAGCTGCGCGACGTGGCGCTGCACGACGCCCAGCGGCGCGAGGCGCTCAAGCTGCCGCGCGTGGTGGCCACCGTGTCGCCGCGCTCGCTGTGGCGCCTGTCCTTCGAGCGGCTGTACATCGAGCGGCCCGAGGTCGACGTGCGGATGGACGCGCTGGGAAAGCTGCATGTGGCCGGGCTGTCCATGGGCACGGGCACCGAGACCAGCGGCGAATCACGATCTGCCGACTGGGTCTTTTCGCAACGCGAGATCGCCATCGAAAGCGGCACGGTACGCTGGAGCGATGAGCGCCGCGGCGCGCCGCCGCTGTTGCTGACCGAGGTCAACTTCTTCGCCCGCAACAGCGCCCGTCGGCATGCGCTGGGCCTGGACGCCACGCCGCCCCTCGGCTGGGGTGAGCGCATGTCCTTGCGCGGCCAGTTCCGCCAACCCCTGCTGTCTCGCCGCAGCGGCAATTGGCAGGAATGGGACGGCCAGATCTACGCCGACCTGCCGCGCGTCGACGTCAGCCGCATCGGTCGCTATGTCTCGCTCGACGCCCGGGTGCGCGAAGGCCGCGGCGCACTGCGCGGCTGGGGCGACGTGCGCAAGGGTCAGCTGGTGGGCGGCGTGCTCGACATGGGGCTCGACAGCGTCGACGCCACCCTGAACGCGAAGCTGCAGCCACTGGTGCTGCGTTCGGTCACCGGTCGCCTGGCCGTGAAAGAGAAGGAAGACGACCGCACGATCGAGGTCTCGACCACCAACCTGCAGTTCGAAACCAGCGATGGCGTGCGCTGGCCCGGCGGCAACATGTGGCTGTCGCACACGCCAGCCAGTGGGCGCCAGACGGAGCGCGGCGCCCTCAAGGCCGACCGGCTCGACCTGGCCATGCTGAGCCAGATCGCCAATCGGCTGCCGCTGGGAGACAAGCTGCACGAGGCGCTGGCCAGGCGCGCCCCGCGCGGCCTGGTCGAACGCATCGACAGCGAGTGGGATGGCCCGCTGGATGCGCCACGCCGCTACCAGGCGCGCGGGCGGGTGAGCGGCCTGTCGCTGGCCTCCGAGCCGGCGGAACAGCCGGACCATGCCGGCAAGCCGGGCCTTTCGGGCGCCACCATCGATTTCGACGCGACCCAGGCCGGCGGCTCGGCCAGCATCAGCCTGGCGCGCGGCACCCTGGCGTTGCCGGGCGTGTTCGAGGACCCGCTGCTGCCCATCGACGAGCTTTCCACCCGCGCCCAATGGAAGATCGACGGGCCGCGCATCCAGGTGCAGCTGGCGAATCTGCGCTTTGCCAATGCCGACGCCCAGGGCGAAGCCAAGCTGAACTGGCGCACCGCCGATCCGGCCACCTCCAGCAGCCACGCCCGTTTCCCCGGCGTGCTGGAGCTGGACGGCAAGCTCACGCGCGCCGACGGCACCCGCGTGCACCGCTACCTGCCGCTGCACATCCCGAAGGAAACGCGCGACTACGTGCGCGAGGCGATCACGGCGGGCGTGGCCAACAGCGTCGACTTCCGCGTCAAGGGCGACCTCTGGGACATGCCCTACCCGGATCCCAAACAGGGCGAGTTCCGCATCGCGGCCAAGGTGGCGGACGTGCACTATGCCTACGTGCCACCGGAGGCCGACGGCCGCGGCGGCAATGGCAATCGCGGCGACGGCACCACGCCGCACTGGCCGGCGCTCACCGGCGCCAGCGGCGAGCTGGTGTTCGAACGCGTCGGCATGAAGGTGCGCAATGCGCGCGGCCGGCTGGCCGGCGCGCCGGGCATCGAGCTGCACAAGGGCGAAGCCGAGATCGCCGACCTGATGCATCACGCGCCGCTGCTCAAGCTGCACCTGCAGGCCGGCGGCCCGCTGGGCGAGCTGCTGAAGGCGGCCGCGCCGCTGGCCGGCCCGGCGCGCGATCTGGCGGGCGCGGCGCGCGCCACGGGCAAGGCCGACTACAAGCTGCAGCTGGAACTGCCGCTGGACGCCATGGACAAGGCCAAGGTGCAGGCCAGCGTGGCCCTGATCGACAACGAGCTGCAGCTGGCACCCGACCTGCCGCCCTTCACCCAGCTGCGGGGCCAGCTCAACTTCAGCGAAAGCGGCTTCGGCCTGGCCGGCGTGCGCGGGCGGCTGGCGGGCGGTGACGTGCGTGTCGACGGCAAGGGGCGCTACGCCGGCAACACACACGAGCTGAGCTTCAAGGCGCAGGGCGTGATGGCGGCCGAGGGCGTGCGCAGCCAGCGCGAGTTCGGCTGGCTGGCGGACCTCGGGCGCAAGATGACCGGCAGCACCCCCTACCAGGCCGAGCTCGGCATCCGCGACGGTGTCTCCGAGTTCTCCTTTTCCAGCAACCTGCAGGGCCTGGGGCTTGCGCTGCCTGCGCCGCTTGCCAAGGCGCCGGAAGATGCGCTGGCGCTGTCCATCGACAAGAAGGTGGTGGCGCGCGAGCCGGCCAAGGGCGCCGCGGCGGCCCGCGTGCAGGACCGGATCTCCATCGGCCTGGGCCGCATCGCCTCGGCCACCTGGCTGCGCGACATTTCCGGGGCCGAGCCCAAGGTCATCAACGGTGGCATCGGCATGGGCCTGCCCAGCGGCGAGGCGCTGGTCTCGCCCGAGCGCGACGTGATGGCCAACCTCAACCTGGCGCGCTTCGATGTCGGCGCCTGGCGCGCGCTGTTTCACGACCCGGCCGGCGTCCCGACGCCAGCCAGCGGCACGGTGGACGCGGAAGCCTCGCCCTACCTGCCCAGCCTGATCGCGCTGCGCGCGCAGGAGCTGCGCTTCGGCGGCCGCCGTCTCAGCAACGTGGTGCTGGGCGGCAGCCGCGAAGGCCTGCTCTGGCGCGCCAACGTCGATGCCGACGAGCTGAGCGGCTATGTGGAATACGGCCAGGCCCAGGCCGGCCGCGTCATGGCGCGGCTGGCGCGCCTGAAGATCGCGCGCAGCGAGGCGAGCGAGGTCGAGTCGCTGCTGGACGAGCGCGCCACCTCGCTGCCCGCGCTGGACGTGGTGGTGGACGACTTCGAGTTGTACGGCCGCAAGCTGGGCCGGGCCGAGGTCGAGGCCACCAATCGCGGCGGCGGCGGCACGCGCGAATGGCGCCTCAACCGCCTGAAGCTCAGCACCCCGGAGGCCACCTTCGCCGCCCAGGGCAGCTGGGCACTGGTCGGCGGTGCACGCCCGGGCGGCGCCGCCGCCGAAGAGCGCCGCACCAGCATGAACTTCAAGCTGGACATCGAGGATGCCGGTGCCCTGCTGGCCCGCTTCGGCATGAAGGACGTGCTGCGGCGCGGCCGCGGCCGGCTGGAGGGAGACGTCGCCTGGCGCGGATCGCCCTTCTCCCTCGACTACCCCAGCATGGACGGCAAGCTGCACGTGGACGTGGAACAGGGCCAGTTCCTCAAGGCCGAGCCGGGCATCGCCAAGCTGTTGGGCGTGCTGAGCCTGCAGGCGCTGCCGCGCCGGCTCACGCTGGACTTCCGCGACGTCTTCAGCCAGGGCTTCGCCTTCGACTTCATCCGCGGCGACGCCAGCATCGCCAAGGGCGTGGCCAACACCAACAACCTGCAGATGAAGGGTGTCAATGCGGCGGTGCTGATGGATGGCTCGGCCGACCTGGGGCGCGAGACCACCAATCTGCGCGTGGTGGTGGTGCCCGAAATCAATGCCGGCACCGCGGCCCTGGTGGCCACCGCCATCAACCCGGCCATCGGCCTCGCCGCCTTCCTGGCCCAGTACGCGCTGAGCAAGCCGCTGTCCGCCGCCGCCACCCAGGAGTTCCAGATCGACGGCAGCTGGGCCGACCCGAAGATCAGCAAGGCGGCGCGCCGGCCGTCGCTCGACAACCAGCAGCAGCGCGAGCCGCAGCCCGCCCGGCAGTCCGCCCAAACGGAGACCAAGCCATGAAAGTCGCTGCCATCCAGATGGTCTCGGCCATTGCCCGCGAAGCCAACCTGGCACGCGCTCACCGCCTGCTGGGCGAAGCCGCGCAAGCCGGCGCCGAGCTGGCGGTGCTGCCCGAGTACTTCTGCGTGATGGGCCAGCGCGACACCGACAAGCTGCAGCTGCGCGAAAGCGCCGAAGGCGGCATGGTGCAGGGCTTTCTGGGCGACGCCGCGCGCGAGTTCGGCATGTGGATCGTGGGCGGCACCGTGCCCCTGGAGAGCGAGGAGGAAGACCATGTCTTCAACAGCTCGCTGGCCTATTCGCCAGAGGGCGACTGCGTGGCGCGCTACGACAAGATCCACCTCTTCTACTTCGACAACGGCGCCGAGCGCTACGACGAGCGCCGCGTCATCACGCCCGGCGTGCATCCGGTGGTGTTCGAGCTGCCCTCGCGCGACGGCCACCGCTGGAACGTGGGCCTGAGCGTCTGCTATGACCTGCGCTTTCCCGAGCTGTACCGGGCGCTGGCGCGCCATGGGGCCGAGCTGCTGCTGGTGCCCAGCGCCTTCACCCGCACGACCGGCGCGGCGCACTGGGAGGTGCTGCTGCGCGCCCGCGCCATCGAGAACCTGGCCTGGGTGGTGGCGCCGGCGCAGGGCGGCACGCATGAGAACGCGCGCCAGACCTGGGGCCATTCGATGATCGTCGACCCCTGGGGCGCGGTCGTGGCGCAGCAGGACGACGGCGAAGGCGTGGTGCTTTTCGATGTCGACGCGCACCAGATTGAGCGCGTGCGCACGCAATTGCCGGCGCTGTCGCACCGCGTGCTGTAGTGGCTGGCACAACGGGGGTGTCCGAGAGCATGAGCCGCCGCCCGGCCGCTCCGAAGGCGGCTCGAACCGCAGTGCGCAGCACGGAGGTCATCGAATGAGCGCGCTGCTGGAGCTGCCGGTGCGCGGCGGCAAGGTGCTGGCCCGCTTGCGCTCGGCCTGGCAGCGCTGGTTCTTGTGGGTGCTGCTGGCCGCGCTCGTGATGGTGCTGGTGGGCACCGTGGTCTGGCTGACCGGCCGCCACGAGGTGCAGCAGGTGCAGGAGGCGCTGGACCGCGACACCGCCGATGCGGCGGCCGACCTGCGCAGCGGCCTGCAGCGCAATGCCCAGAGCCTGCGCGCGCTGCAGGCCGAGTCGGGCGGCGCCCTGCAATGGGAAATGCGCGCCCGCGAGCAGCTGCGCGCGCACCGCGAATGGCTGCGCCTGGAGTGGCGCGATGCGGGCATGCAGCTCTTGGCCGCGGCCGACACGCCCTACCGCGGGCAGCTGTTCGACAAGGCCGCGCGCCGCAGCGCGGACCAGCCCGACGTCACCCTGGCCTGCGCCAGCGCGCGCAAGCTGAACGGTGCCGCTTATTCGCCCAGCCATTTCGTGGCGCTGGCCGAGGGCGGCGGCATGGAAGTGGCCGAAATGTGCCTGCCGCTGGAAGGCGGCGGCTTCCTGGTGGCGGCCTATTCGCTGCGCGACATCCTGATCGAACTGGTCACGCCCAGCCTGCGGCGCGGCCAGGAGGTGGCGCTGGTGGAACTCGACGGCACACGGCTGGCGGCGGTGGGCGCGCAACGCCGCAGCGGCACCCGCGTGTTCAGCGCGCAGCAGACGATCGACCTGCCGGGCTTTGCCGTGCTGCTGCGCATCGACGGCTGGCGCGCCGAGCCTGACCTTTTCCCCAACATGCTCACCGGGCTGGTCACCTTCATCTCGATCGCGCTGGTGTCGGTGCTGATCCTGCTGGCGCGCGACACCAAGCGGCGCATCAAGGCCGAGCGCGACCTGGCCGATTCGCTGGCTTTTCGCAAGGCGATGGAAGACTCGGTGGTCACCGGCTTGCGTGCGCGCGACCTGCAGGGCCGCATCACCTACGTGAACCCGGCCTTCTGCGAGATGGTGGGCCTTTCGGCCGAAGCGCTGATGAGCGGCGATGCGACGCACGCGCCTTACTGGCCCACCGAGCTGGCGCACGAATACCAGCAGCGCCAGGCCGCGCGCCTGGCCGGCGGCATGCCGCCGCGCGAGGGCTTCGAATCGGTCTTCATGCGCAAGGACGGCACCCGCTTTCCGGTGCTGATCTTCGAAGCCCCGTTGATCAACGCCGAGCAGGAACAGACCGGCTGGATGAGCGCCTTCGTCGACTTGAGCGAGCAGCGCCGCGTCGAAGAACTGTCGCGCGCCACGCAGGAGCGCCTGCAGGCGAGCGCGCGGCTGGCCACGGTGGGCGAGATGGCATCGCTGCTGAGCCACGAGCTGACGCAACCGCTGGCCGCCATTTCCAGTTATGCCAACGGTTCGCTCAACCTGCTGGGCGGGGACGGCGAAGGCAGCGCGGGCACCGCCGCAGTGGTCAGCGAAGACAGCCGGGCCGACCTGCGCATGGCGCTCGCGCGCATTGCCGAGCAGGCCGGGCGCGCCGGCCGGGTGATCCGCAGCGTGCGCGACTTCGTGCGTCGCCGCGAGCGCACGCGCGAGGCGATGCGCGTGCAGGACCTGGTCGACGCGGTGCTGCCGCTGTGCCAATTGCAGGCGCGCAAGCTGGGCGTGCGCATCGTGGTCGCCATCGAGCCCGGATTGCCGCCGGTGCTGTGCGACCGCACGCTGGTGGAGCAGGTGCTGCTCAACCTGGCGCGCAATGCCATGCAGTCGATGGATACGCCGCAGGTCTCGCAGCGCGAGCTGCGCCTGGCGGTATCGCGCGCGCAAGGCAACAGCAGCGGCATCAGCAGCGGCATCGGCGAGGCGCGCCGCTGGGTCGAGTTCTCGCTGGCCGACCTGGGGCTGGGCATCGACGACGAGGTGGCGACCCGCCTGTTCACCCCCTTCTTCACCACCCGCAGCGACGGCATGGGCCTGGGCCTGAGCCTGTGCCGCACGGTGGTCGAGCAGCACGGCGGCGTGCTGGCCTACGAGCCCAACCGCCCGCGCGGCACCATCTTCCGATTCACACTGCCGGCGGCGGACGACGCGCCGACCTGAGACCATGCAACCCCTGATCGATGGCCTGATCTTCATCGTGGACGACGACGCCAGCGTGCGCGAGGCCCTGGCCTGGCTGCTGCGTTCGCGCCGCCTGCAAAGCGAACACTACGCGAGCGCCGAGGAATTCGAGGCCCGGCTGGCCGCCGAGACGAACCCCGCCACGCCCAGCCATCCGCGCTGCCTGCTGCTGGACGTGCGCATGCCCGGCACCAGCGGCCTGGTGCTGTACGACCGGCTGGCCGAGCGCGGCTGGCTGGCGGCGATGCCGGTGATCTTCCTGACCGGCCATGCCGACGTGCCCACCGCCGTCGACCTGGTCAAGCGCGGCGCCTTCGATTTCTGCGAGAAGCCTTTTTCGGACAACGCGCTGGTCGACCGCATCGAGCACGCCCTGGGCGCATCGGCCCGCGCCATCGTGGCGCAGCGCGAGCGCGCCGCCATCGCCGCCCGTGTGGCCGAACTCACCGAACGCGAACGCCTGGTGATGCACAAGGTGGTGGAAGGCCTCCCCAACAAGCTGATCGCCGATCAGCTGTCGATCAGCGTGCGCACGGTGGAAGTGCACCGTGCGCGCGTGTTCGAGAAGATGGAAGTGAAGTCGGCCGTGGAGTTGGCCAACCTGCTGAGGGGAGGCCCGGGCGGCCCTTAACCCTGGGGACGTTCGCCTACGAAGATTTCTACGCGGCGGTTTTGCGCGCGGCCGGCGTCGCTGTTGTTGTCGGAAATGGGTTGGCGCGAGCCCTGGCCTTCGATGCGGAAGGCGCTGGAGCGCACGCCGCGTGAGATCAGGTAGTCGCGCGTGCTGGCGGCGCGCTCGATCGACAGCGGGTTGTTGATGGAATCGCTGCCGCTGCTGTCGGTGTGGCCGATGATGCGCACCTCGGCGTTCGGGTTGTTGCGCAGGCCGCTCGCGAACTGGTCCAGGATGGGCCGGAAGTTCGACTTGATGGCGGCACGGCCCACGTCGAAGGAGATGTCGCTGGGGATCTGCAGCTTGAGCTCGTTGTTGGCCGTTTGAGTCACACCCACGCCGGTGCCCTGGGTGGCCTGCTCCATCTGCTTCTTCTGGGCTTCCATGCGCTGCGACCACAGATAGCCGCCGCCCGCGCCCACCAGGGCGCCAATGGCCGCACCCGCGCCGATGGCGCCGCGGTCGCCGCCGGTCATCGAGCCGATGGCCGCACCCGCCAGTGCGCCGGCACCGGCGCCGATGCCGGTGCTCTTTTGCGTTTGGGTCATCTCGCCGGCGCAGCCGGAGAGCAGCAGGCCTGCGGCCACGGTCGAGAGAACGAGCTTCTTCATTGTCATGCGAGTCCCTTGGGAGGAGTTTTTATGGACCGCCGATTATGGAGAAGGCAAACGCGGGTCCCGTGTCAGCCGCCACCTCAAGTGTTGCGCTTCGTTTCTTCGGCGGCGGTCTCGTCCTTGTCGTGCACGGCGCAGGCTGGCTCCTCTTCCTCCTCTTCCTTGCGGCCCGAGAACATGGTCCACCACACGATCAGCGCCAGCACCACGAGTGCAGCCAGCGCTTCGAGCAAAATCAAAGCCATATGAAAAGTGGATTCCTTGCGCTGTTGGGAGCTGTGATCGTAGCAACGCTGGCCGGCTGCGCGAGCCGCTCCTTGCCGCCTGCCGATGTCGGCGCACCCGCGCCGCCGGTACAGGCGCGGCCGGAGCTGCCGCCGCTGACCGGCTCGCTCGCCCATCCCAAGAGCCGCTGGGTACCCACCGCCTGGAGCGAGCTGCCTGGCTTCAGCGATGACGCCCTGCACGAAGGCTGGATCGCGCTGGTGGCCAATTGCGCGCGCCCCAACGCCGCTTTCGCGCCGCTGTGCGCCGAGGTGCGCCAGCTGGCCCTGGCCGACGACGGCGAGCAGCGTGCCTGGATGATGCAGCGGCTGCAGCCCTACCGCGTCGAATCGCTTTCGGGCCAGAGCGAAGGCAAGCTCACCAGCTACTTCGAGCCGGTGTTCGAAGCAACGCGCCGCCCCAGCGCCAGCAACACGGTGCCGCTCTACGCACCGCCGTCCGGCCTGGACGGGCGCCGCCCCTGGTACACGCGGCAGGAGATCGACACCCTGCCCGAAGCGCAGGCCGCCCTGCGTGGCCGCGAGATCGCCTGGATGGCCGACCCGATCGATGCGCTGATGCTGCAGATCCAGGGCTCGGGGCGCCTGCGCATCACCGAGCCCGACGGCACGCAGCGCATGGTGCGCGTGGCCTTTGCCGGCCACAACGCCCAGCCCTATCGCAGCGTCAACCAGTGGCTGTTGAGCCAGGGCGTGACGCGCATCAATCCCTGGCCCGACGCGACCAAGGAGTGGGTGGCGCAGAACCCGCGCCGCCTGTCGCAACTGCTCTGGAGCAACCCGCGCTACGTGTTCTTCCGCGAAGAAGCGCTGACCGACGTCGATGCCGCCTTTGGTCCGCGCGGCGCCCAGGGCGTTCCGCTCACTGCCGGCCGCTCGATCGCGGTGGACCGTGACAGCATTCCCTATGGCACGCTGGTCTGGCTGGCCTCCAGCGGGCCGGCGGTGCAACTGCAGAAGCTGGTGGTGGCGCAGGACACCGGCAGCGCCATCGTCGGCGCGGTGCGGGCCGACTACTTTGCCGGCACCGGGGCCGACGCCGGCCGCCTCGCATCGAAGGTGGACCAGCCGCTGCGTTTATGGGCGCTCTGGCCCAAGTGACACCGGGGCGTCACATTGAACTTTTAGGGTCGCGGGTTGATTTTTCCAACCCCCAATCCCACGAAAGTTCTCCGAGATGTCCGACAAGACCCACGTTGATCTCATCGCCGCCATCGACCCCGATGACATCGGCTACAACCCGACCAGCAACCCTTCTTTCAGCGATCTGATCGAAGCGCGCCTGAGCCGCCGCAAGATCTTCGGCCTGGGCCTGGGTACCGCCGGCGCGGCGCTGCTGCAAGCCTGCGGCGGTGGCAGCAACGACACGCCGGCGCCCGCGCCCGCACCGGCGCCTGCCCCGGCACCCGCACCTGCCCCTTCCCCGGCCCCGATGAAGCTCAACTTCAACGCGGTCGCCAAGAGCATGGACGACGTCGTCACCGTGCCGCCGGGCTACACCGCCAGCGTGCTCTACCGCCTGGGTGACCCGATCGCCGCCGGCGTCGCCGCCTACCTGAACGACGGCACGGACGACCCGGCCAGCTATGACCGCCGCGCCGGCGACCACCACGACGGCATGACCTTCTTCGGCGCCGATGCGTCGGGCAAGTGGAGCAAGACCGCGGCCGAACGCGGCCTGCTGACGATGAACCACGAGGCCATCACGCCGCTGTTCCTGCACCCCGCCGGCCAGACCGTGGTCAGCGGTGTGCGCACCGTCGCGGCCGAAGTGCAGCGCGAATTCTTCCTGCACGGCGTCAGCGTGATCGAGGTCAACGAGAGCGGCAACGCCTGGAGCTACAAGCAGGACTCCAGCTTCAACCGGCGCGTGCATACGCTGACCGAGATGGCCTTCGGCGGCCCGGCCGCCAAGACCGACTACCTGAAGACGAAGTACTCCACCGACGGCAGCAAGACCCGCGGCACGCTCAACAACTGCGCCAACGGCTCCACGCCCTGGGGCACCTACCTCACTTGCGAGGAGAACTGGGCCGGCTACTTCCGCCGCACCGCGGCCACCGACGACGCCGAGCGCAGCGCCAAGGAACTCGCCACCTTCAAGCGCTACGGCGTGGGCGGCTCGACCACCTCCGGCGGCGGCGCCGGCCGCGAGCTGTGGGCCACCGTCACCCCCGACACGGCCGACAACATCTACGGCCGCTGGAACACCGAAGCGCTCGGCGCCAGCGCCCTGGACGACTACCGCAATGGCGTCAACACCTACGGCTGGGTGGTCGAGATCGATCCCTTCGCGCCCGCCAGCACGCCCAAGAAGCGCACCGCGCTGGGCCGCTTCGGCCACGAAGGCGCCTGCCTGGGCCCGGTGGTCGTCGGCAAGCCGCTGGTCTGGTACATGGGCGATGACTCGCGCAACGAGTACATCTACAAGTTCGTCTCGACCCAGGCCTGGGATGCGGCCGACATCGGCGGCGGCATGGCGGCCGGCGACAAGTACATGGACGACGGCAAGCTCTACGTGGCCAAGTTCAATGCCGACGGCACCGGCACCTGGCTGGAACTGAGCATGGGCATGAACGGCATCACCGCCGGCAACGCCGCCTATGCCTTTACCGACCAGGCCGACGTGCTGGTCAACGTGCGCCTGGCGGCCGACGCTGCCGGCGCCACCAAGATGGACCGCCCGGAGTGGGCGTCGGTCAACCCGAAGACCGGCGAGGTGTACCTCACGCTGACCAACACCAACGCCAGCTCGCGGCCCATCGACAAGACCGATGCCGCCAACCCGCGCTTCTACAACGACCCCAAGGGTGCGGCGCTGACGGCACAGAAGGGCAACCCCAACGGCCACATCGTGCGCTTTGCCGATGCGGGCGGCAATCCGGCGGCCACCACCTTCAACTGGGACGTTTACCTGTTCGGCGCGCGTGCCACGGCTGCCGCCGACATCAACCTGTCGGGCCTGGTGGCGGACAACGATTTCTCCAGCCCCGACGGCCTGTGGTTCAGCGAAGCCTCGCCCGGCCTGCTGTGGCTGCAGACCGACGACGGCGCCTACACCGACGTCACCAACTGCATGCTGCTGGCCGCCCTGCCCGGCAAGCTCGGCGACGGCGCTGCCAAGACCATCACCAACGTCGATGGCGCCACCACGCGCCAGCAGGCCACCTTCGTCGGCAAGGCGCCGGGCGCCGAAGGGCTGCGCCGCTTCCTGGTCGGCCCGAAGGACTGCGAAGTCACCGGCATTGCCGAATCGGGCGACGGCCGCGCGCTGTTCGTCAACATCCAGCACCCGGGCGAGGACACGGCGGCGGCTGCCATCGGCGATCCGAGCAAGTTCAACAGCCATTGGCCGCAGGGCGGCACGGCGCGTCCGCGCTCCGCGACCGTCGTGATCACGAAGGACGACGGCGGCCTGATCGGTCTCTGATCGCGCTCAAGACCGCGCCGCCGGCAACGGCAGCGCGGTCTTGTAGCGCACCTGTTTCAGCGCAAAGCTGGATCGGATTTTTTCAATGCCGGCAATCGGCGTGAGCTGTTCCAGGATGAACTTCTCCAGCGCCGCGATGTCGGCCACCGCGACGCGGATCAGGTAGTCGCTGTCGCCGGTCATGAGGTAGCACTCCATCACTTCCTCGTGCTCGGCGATGCGCTGCTCGAAAGCGGCCAGCGATGCCTTGTTTTGCGACGTGAGGCTGATCGAGATGAACACGTTCAGCCCCAGGCCCAGCGCCTGCGGGTTGGCGATGGCCACGTAGCGGTCGATCACGCCGGCCGCCTCCAGCGCCTTCACCCGCGCCAGGCACGGCGAGGGCGAGAGCTGCACCCGGCGCCAGTTCCACGTTGGACAGGGCGCCGTCCTGCTGCAGTTCATCGAGGATGCGCAGGTCGAGCGCGTCGAGCTTCATGGCGACAACATTTCCTTGGATGCTGGAATGGCGGCAGTTTATGCTGCAATGGTCGCGTCTGGCGGCTTGGATCGGCATCTCATTTCGATGCAAGCGGCCTAAAGTGCGGCACTATGAACGCCCCACTGCACCCCGAGCATCTGCGCGCCCTCATGGACATGCCTGCCTCGCAAGTCGAAGACCCCGATCCCGCCGAGAGTGCGGAATGGCGCGAGGCTTTTGCCGCGCTGGTCGAGGCGCACGGCCCGGAGCGTGCCCGCTTCATGCTCGACGAGCTGGCGCTGCTGGCGCGCCAACGGCAGATCGGCTGGCAGCCCGAGCTCGGCACGCCTTATGTCAACACCATTCCCGTCGAGGCGCAGCCGGCCTTCCCCGGCGACCTTGCCACCGAGGAGCGCCTGGGCTCGCTGATGCGCTGGAACGCGTTGGCGATGGTGGTGCGCGCCAACCAGGCTTACGGCGAGCTGGGCGGCCACATCGCCAGCTATGCCAGCGCGGCGGATCTGTTCGAGGTGGGCTTCAATCATTTCTTCCATGCAAGGGATGCGGCTCACAAGGGCGACCTCGTGTTCTTCCAGCCGCACAGCGCGCCGGGCGTGTATTCGCGCGCTTTCCTCGAAGGGCGCCTGCGCGAGGAAGACCTCAAGCACTATCGCCAGGAAATCGAGGTGGCCGAAGGCGCGCGGGGCCTCTGCAGCTATCCGCATCCCTGGCTGATGCCCGATTTCTGGCAGTTCCCGACCGGCTCCATGGGCATTGGCCCGATCAGCTCGATCTACCACGCGCGCTTCATGCGCTACCTCACGCACCGCGGCCTGCTCGACTGCCATGGGCGAAAGGTGTGGGGCGTGTTCGGCGACGGCGAGATGGACGAGCCCGAATCGATGAGCGCCCTCACCCTGGCCGCGCGCGAAAAGCTCGACAACCTGGTGTGGGTGGTCAACTGCAACCTGCAGCGCCTGGACGGCCCGGTGCGCGGCAACGGCCGCATCATCGACGAGCTGGAGAAGCTCTTTGCCGGGGCCGGCTGGAACGTCATCAAGCTGGTCTGGGGCAGCGACTGGGACGGCCTGTTCGCCCGCGACACCAGCGGCGCCCTGGCTCGCGCCTTCGCCGACACGGTGGACGGCCAGATGCAGACCTTCGCCGCCAAGGACGGCCGCTTCAACCGCGAGAACTTCTTCGGCCAGAACGAGGCGCTGGCAAGGCTTGCCCAAGGCATGACCGACGAGCAGATCGATCGCCTCAAGCGCGGCGGCCACGACCTCGTGAAGATCCATGCCGCTTACGCCGCAGCGGCCGCGCACCGCGGCCAGCCCACGGTGATCCTGGCGCACACCAAGAAGGGCTACGGCATGGGCACGGCCGGCCAGGGCAAGATGACCACGCATTCGCAGAAGAAGCTGGACGACGCCGAGCTCCTGGCCTTTCGCAACCGCTTCAACCTGCCGCTGACGGACGAACAGGCCACCTCGCTGACCTTCTACAAGCCAGCCGAGGACAGCGCCGAGATGCGCTATCTGAAGGAGCGCCGCGCGCAACTGGGCGGGAGCATGCCGCGCCGCGAGACCGCGTGTGACGCGGTGCCGGTGCCGCCGCTGGCCGGCTATGCGCAGTTCGCTGTCGCCGCCGCCGGCAAGGAGATGAGCACCACCATGGCCTTCGTGCGCATGCTGGGCAACCTGCTGAAGGACGCCAGCCTGGGCCCGCGCATCGTGCCCATCGTGGCCGACGAGGCACGCACCTTCGGCATGGCCAACCTGTTCAAGCAGGTGGGCATCTATTCCAGCGTGGGCCAGCGCTATGCGCCGGAAGACATCGGCTCGGTGCTGAGCTACCGCGAGGCCACCGACGGCCAGATTCTGGAAGAAGGCATCAGCGAGGCCGGCGCCATTGCCAGCTGGACGGCGGCGGCCACCAGCTACAGCGTGCACGGCCTGGCGATGCTGCCCTTCTACATCTACTACTCGATGTTCGGCTTCCAGCGCGTGGGCGATGCGATCTGGGCCGCCGCCGATCAGCGCGCCCGCGGCTTCCTGCTGGGCGCCACGTCGGGCCGCACCACCTTGGGCGGCGAAGGCCTGCAGCACCAGGACGGCAGCAGCCACCTGGTGGCCGCCACCATTCCCAACTGCAAGGCCTGGGACCCGGCCTTTGCCGGCGAGATGGCGGTGATCGTCGATGCCGGCATGCGCGAGATGCTGATCGAGCAGAAGGACGTCTTCTACTACGTCACCCTGATGAACGAGAACTACGCGCAGCCTGACTTGCCGCGCGAGGTGCATGGCGATGTGCTGCGCGGCTGCTACCGCTTCGGCGCCCATGGGCCGGATGCGGCGGCGAAGCGCGTCACGTTGATGGGTTCTGGCGCGATCCTCACCGAGGTCATCAAGGCCGCGCAGCTGCTGGCTGACGAGGGCATTGGCGCCGAGGTGTTCAGCGTCACGAGCTGGAGCGAACTGGCGCGCGATGGACAGGCCTGCGAGGCGGATGGCGCCACGCCCTTCGTCGCGCGGCAGTTGGCTGCGGCCACGGGGCCGGTGATCGCCGCCACCGACTATGTGCGGGCCGTCCCCGAGAGCATCCGCGCGTATGTGCCCGAAGGGCGGCGCTACGTCACGCTGGGCACGGACGGATTCGGGCGCAGCGATACGCGCGCTGCCTTGCGCCGCTTCTTCGGGGTGGATGCGCACAGCATCGCGGCGGCTGCCCGGCGGGCACTGACCGCCCTCGCCGCCTGAGTCGCTGGCGCAAGCCCGCGGTCCTACACGCCAAGCGCGATGCCGTCGCTGCGCGGGTCATGCGCGCCGCTCATGCTGCCGTCCGCATCGATGCGGATCACGCCCGGATGACCGGCCAGCGGGCTTTGCGCGTCGATCGGGCTCATCTCGTGGCCCCGCGCCGACAGCGCCTTGAACACTTCGTCGCCCGCGTCCCGCTCGAGCTTGAGGCTGTCGCGCGTGTCGGAGAAGGTGCGCCCCAGCAGGAAGCGCGGCCGCGCCAGCGCGGTGAGCGGGTCCATGCCGTAGTCGATCAGCCGCGTGAGCACGGCGGAAAGCGTCTGCGGCTGGCCATCGGCGCCTTGCGTGCCATAAAGGATGTTGGGGCGCCCATCGCGCAGGTACATGCCGGGGTTGAGGGTATGGAACGGGCGCTTGCCCGGCTGCAGCACGTTGTGGTGCTTGGGGTCGAGCGTGAACGACGCGCCGCGGTTGTGCCACAGCACGCCGGTGTCGCCCACCACCACGCCGCTGCCCCAGTCGAAATACACCGTCTGCAGCACGCTCACGCACCGCCCTTCGCGATCGGCGGCGCCGATGTAGACGGTGTCCGCGGGCTTGAAGACCTGCGGCCAGGGCATCGCCGTGTCCATGCGGATGCGCCTGGCCAGCGCATCGAGGTTGTCCTTGGAGAGCATCCGCATCACCGGCGCGTCCACGTATTCCGGGTCGGCGACGTAGCGGTTGCGGTCGATGAAGGCAAGCTTCACCGCCTCGACCAGCAGGTGGTAGTAGTCCGCGCTGCCTTCGGCGTATCGCCTGAGGTTGAAGCGCTCGAGGATGCCCATGATCTCGAGGGTCGTGACACCCTGTGTGGGCGGGCGCAGGCCGACCAGTTCGCCGCCGCGGTAGCCAACCCGCAGCGGCATTTCGTCGCGTGCCCGGCAGCGCGCCAGATCCTGCGCGGTGAGCGGCGAGCCCAGCTGCTTGAGGCCATTGGCCAGGCGCCACGCGGTCTCGCCTTCGTAGAACTCGCGGGCGCCGTTGGCGGCGATCCTGTCGAGCGTGCGCGCCAACTGCGGCTGGCGGAAGGTCTGGCCCACTTCGGGCATGCGTCCGCCCGGCATGAAGACCGGCGCGAAGCCCGGCCAGCCGCCCAGTTCCTTGGCGCGGAACGCCTGCCAGAAACGCTGCGAAGGCGTGACGGGAAAGCCGTTCGCCGCATGCTCGATGGCCCGCTTGAACAAGGCGCTCCAGGCCTGCCGCCCGCCCCACGATTTGCGGCTGAAATCGTAGGCCTGATCCCAGGTGTCGATGGCCGCGGCGGCGGTCAGCGCCGAGCCCGGTCCCCGCACGGGGATCGATCCGCTGTAGTTCAGCGGCTGCGCCGCGGCCTGCCCGGCGCCGGAGAGCGTGCGCAGATTGCCCTTGCGGTCACCGATCACCCAGAAGGCATCGCCGCCGATGCCCGAGAAGTGCGGGTAGGTCACGCACAGTGCCGCGCCGATGGCGATGGCCGCCTCGATGGCATTGCCGCCGGCCTGCAGCACTTCGAGGCCCGCCTGGCTCGCCAGTTCGTGCGGGCTGGTGACCATGCCGGCCGACGAGCGCGCCAGCTTGCCCGAGGGCATCGCCGCTGCAGCCTGCGCGCGCACCGAACGCGGCAACGCGGCGGTACCGGCGAGGGCGGCGCCACCCAGGAGAACGCTGCGGCGCGACAGTCCCGAAGACGTCGATCCGAACGCTTGAAGAAATGTGTCCATGCTGTCCCACTCCATCCGTGTCCGGTCGATCCGGCGACCCGCGAAGGGTAGGAAGGAGTGGCACGCACTGTCTATCGACCCGCGCTGATGGACTCAATTCGCGGCATGAATGGTCACGGGCTTGGCTGCAGCGGCGTCGATGTTGCGGGCGGTTCCGAGCAGGGTTGCGCACAGCTGCTCCTGTCCATCGTCGTTCACCGCGTACACCTCCGCGGCGCAGATGGTCAGCAAGCGGCTGGCGTTCACCACGCGGCCCCGCGCGCGCAGATGGCTGCCGCACGCCGGCGCCAGCAGCTTCAGGGTGCCGTCGATGGTGGCGTTGATCCAGCCTGGCGGCAGCAGCGTGCCCGCTGCAGACACCGCGGCGAAATCCGCCACCGCAAACACGGCGGTCGCCTGCAGCTGGCCGGGCCGGAAGCAGAAGGCGTCGAGCACCGGTATCTCGATTTCCGATTCGCCGGCCTCGAGGCGGCGAAAAGCCAGTTGCAGGGTCTGGGCCATCGGCATCGCCAGCACGGCGTGCCGCACCCGTTCGGCTTGGTTCATGCAAAGCTCCTTGGTTGCGCAATTCATGCGCCTGCGGCAAGCCTCCCACCGCCTGCCGGCGCTCGCAATCACCTGCGCGACGTCGGCCCGCGCCGACACCGTTTCTGCGGGCCGGCCGATGGCGCGTGGGCCAAGCGCGGCTCCTATACTGCCTTCGGCCTGCACGCGTTCCGCGCAGGCCCCTTCCCATGCAGAAAGACCGCTTGCCATGACTGACGCAGATGCCAACAAGACCGCCGGCCTGATCGGCCTGGGCGCCATGGGCACCGGGATCGCCGCCACCTTGCGGCGTGCCGGCTATCAGCTGCATGTGTGCGATGCGCGCCCCGGCGCCGCGGCCGCCTTTGCCGCCGAGGGCGGCACGGCGCACGACAGCCCGGCGCAGCTGGCGGCGCAGTGCGAGCTGATCGTCAGCGTGGTGGTGAATGCGCAGCAGACCGAAGAGGTGCTGTTCGGCGCCCAGGGCGCGGCCGCCGCCATGAAGCCGGGCAGCGTGTTCGTCATGTGCTCTACCGTGGACCCGAACTGGTCGATCGCGCTGGAAGAACGGCTGCAGGCGCTGGGCCTCCACTACATCGATGCGCCCATATCCGGCGGCGCCGCCAAGGCCGCGAGCGGCCAGATGACGGTGATGTCGTCGGCCCGGCCCGAGGCCTATGCCAAGGCCGGCGCCCTGCTGGACGCCATGGCCGGCAAGGTCTACCGCCTGGGGGACCGGGCCGGCGCCGGCAGCAAGGTGAAGATCATCAACCAGCTGCTGGCCGGCGTGCACATCGCCGCCGCCGCCGAGGCCATGGCGCTGGGCCTGCGCGAAGGCGTGGCGGCCGATGCGCTGTACGAGGTCATCACCCACAGCGCCGGCAACAGCTGGATGTTCGAGAACCGCATGGCCCATGTGCTGGCCGGCGACTACACGCCGCTGTCGGCCGTCGACATCTTCGTGAAGGACCTGGGCCTGGTGCTCGACACCGCGCGCGCCAGCAAGTTTCCGCTGCCGCTGGCCTCGACCGCACACCAGATGTTCATGCAGGCTTCCACGGCAGGCTTTGCCAGGGAAGACGACAGCGCGGTGATCAAGATCTTTCCGGGCATCGAGCTGCCCGCCCCGACGACGATGACGAAGAAGAAGACCTCATGACGATCAAGCTGGGCTGCATTGCCGACGATTTCACCGGCGCCACCGATCTGGCCAACAACCTGGTGCGCGCCGGCATGCGCGTGGTCCAGGCCATCGGCGTTCCATCTGCGCCCACTGCAGACGTCGATGCCATCGTGGTGGCCCTCAAGTCCCGCACCATCCCCGCCGCGCAAGCCGTGGACCAATCGCTGGCCGCCCTGCGCTGGCTGCAAGCACAAGGCGCGCAGCAGATCTACTTCAAGTACTGCTCCACCTTCGACAGCACGCCCGAAGGCAACATCGGCCCGGTGACCGAGGCGCTGATGGACGCCTTGAAGATCGATTTCACCATCGCCACCCCGGCCTTTCCGGACAATCAGCGCACGGTCTTCAAGGGCTACCTCTTTGCCGGCGACGTGCTGCTTAGCGAAAGCGGCATGCGAGACCATCCGCTCACGCCGATGACGGACGCCAACCTGGTGCGCGTGCTGCAGGCGCAGACCACGGCGCGGCGCAAGGTCGGTCTGATCGACTACCGGGTGGTGGCGCGCGGCGCCGATGCAATTCGCGAGCGCATTGCGCAACTGCGCGCCGAAGGCGTGGGCATTGCCATCGTCGATGCGCTGTCCAACGACGACCTGCTGCGCCTGGGCCCGGCGCTGGCGGGCATGCCCCTGGTGACGGCCGGCTCCGGCGTGGCCATCGGCCTGCCGGCCAACTTCGGCCTGGCGCCCTCTTCCACCGCCGGCGCGCTGCCGCCGGCGCCCGGCTTTCAAGCGGTGGTGTCCGGCAGCTGCTCACTGGCCACCAACCGGCAGGTGCGGCACTTCATCGACGAAGCGGGCCGGCCCGCGCTGGCCCTCGACCCGCTGCGCATCGCAGAGGAAGGCAGCGACGCGCTGGCGCAGCAGGCCCTGGCCTGGGCCGCGCCGCGGCTCGAGGACGGCCCGGTGCTCGTCTATTCCACCGCGCAGAGCGACGCGGTGAAGTCGGTGCAGGGCCGGCTGGGCGTGGACGAGGCCGGTGCGCTGGTCGAACGCTGCATCGCCGCCATCGCCCGCGGCCTGGTCGGCCAGCTCGGCGTGCGGCAACTGGTGGTGGCCGGCGGCGAAACCTCCGGCGCTTGCGTGCAGGCCCTGGGCATCGCCCAGATGCAGATCGGCGCGCAGATCGACCCCGGCGTGCCGTGGTGCCACGCGCCGGCGCAAGCGGCCGGCGGCGTGGGCCTGCGCCTGGCCTTGAAGTCGGGCAACTTCGGCACCGACGATTTCTTTAGCAAGGCCTTCGCGGTCCAGTCAGGCGGCGCATGAACGAGAACCAAGCCCGCGACGAGATCGCCCGCATCGGCCGCAGCCTGTTCGAGCGCGGCTATGTGCATGCCAGTGCCGGCAACATCAGCGTGCGGCTGGATGACGGCGGTTTTCTCATCACGCCCACCGATGCCTGCCTGGGCTTTCTCGATCCGGCACGGCTGGCCCGGCTCGACGCGAGGCTGGCGCAGACCGGCGGCGACCGCGCCAGCAAGACCATCGCGCTGCACGCCCGCATCTACGAGGCCGCTGGGCGCTTTGCGGCCACGGCCGGCACGCGCTGCGTGATCCACACCCATTCCACCCACTGCGTCGCGCTCACGCTGGACGATGCGCTGTCGGCGCAGGAAGAGCTGCTGCCCGCCATCACCCCCTACTTCGTGATGAAGGTGGGCCATGTGCCGCGCATCGCCTACCAGCGGCCGGGCGCCCGCGAGGCGGTCGACGCCGTGGCCAAGGCGATCGAGCTCTACGGCGCGCAGGCCAAGCCGATTCGCGCCGTCATGCTGGATCGCCTGGGCCCCAACGTCTGGCACGACTCGCCGGCCGCCGCCATGGCGGTGCTGGAAGAGTTGGAAGAAAGCGCGCGCCTTTTGTGGATGCATGGCCGCGCCGTCGCGCCCCTGTCGGCGCAGCAGATCGAAGAATTGCGCCAGACCTTCGGCGCATCCTGGTAAGACTTGCACGGAAAAAAAGACATGCCCCAGTTCGCTGCCAACCTGTCGATGCTCTATCCGGAGCTCGATTTCCTGGACCGCTTCGAAGCCGCCGCGCGCGATGGTTTTCGCGCCGTCGAATACCTCTTTCCCTACCCCTATGAGCGGCGCGAGCTGAAGGCGCGCCTGCAGGCCAACGGCCTGCAGCAGGTGCTGTTCAACGGCCCGCCCGGCGACTGGGACGGCGGCGAGCGCGGCCTGGCCTGCCTGCCCGGACGGGAAGCGGAGTTCCGCGAAGGCGTATTGAAGGCCATCGACTACGCGCAGGCGCTCGATTGCCCGCGCATCCACCTGATGGCCGGCCTGCTGCCCGAAGGCCAGGAACGCGACGCGGTGCAGCCCGCCTACGTGGCCAACCTGCAATGGGCCGCGCAGGAGGCCGCCAAGGCCGGCCTGGACGTGCTGATCGAGCCGATCAACACGCGCGACATCCCGCGCTTCTTTCTCAATCGCCAGGACCATGCGCACGAGATCGTGCGCGCCGTCGGCGCGCCCAACCTGAAGGTGCAGATGGACCTGTACCACTGCCAGATCGTCGAGGGCGACGTGGCGATGAAGATCCGCAAGTACCTGCCCACCGGCCAGGTCGGCCACTTCCAGATTGCCGGCGTGCCGCAGCGCCATGAGCCCGACATCGGCGAGCTCAACCACGACTACCTGTTCGAGGTGATCGATGAAGTGGCCGCCGCCTGCGGCTGGCAAGGTTGGGTCGGCTGCGAATACCGGCCGGCGCGCGGCGCGGTTGCGAACGGCAGCTCGGATGGCCTGGCCTGGCTGCGCAAGCGCCGCGAACAAGGGCTGTCGGCCTGATGCTGCGCGAGACCTGACGCAGGGCGCAGTCGCGCACGGGTCTGCCCGCCATGTCCGACGCTTGTGCCTCCTTCGATTGCGACGTGCTGGTGATCGGCGCCGGCCCCGCCGGCAGCGCCTGCGCCATCCTGCTGGCACGCGCCGGCCTCGACGTGCTCTTGTGCGACCGGCATGAATTTCCACGCGACAAAGTTTGCGGCGACGGCCTGATCCCCGACGCGCTGCAGGCGCTGGCGCGCCTGGGCCTGGCCGATGCGGTGCTGGCGCGCGCCGCCCCCGCCAGCCGGCTCGATTGCTTTGCGCCGCGCGGCGGCCAGCTCGCCTTGCCGGCGCAACTGGCGGTGCTGGCGCGCCGCGAGCTCGACGAGTTGCTGCGCCAGGCCGCCGTCGATGCCGGTGCCCGCTGGCTGGCCCCGGCGCGCTTCGAGGCGCCGCTGCTTCATGCGGATGGGCGGGTGGCCGGCGCCCGGCTGCGCCATGGCGAGGCCGTGCGGCAGGCGCGGGCGCGCTGGACCGTGCTGGCCACCGGGGCGGATGCCAAGGCGCTGGAGGCCGCCGGCGTGTGCCGGCGCCGCGCGCCCAGCGGAATGGCGCTGCGCGGCCATGTGCACTGCCCGGCCATGGCGGCGCACATCAGCGGCCTGCAGGTGGTGTGGCACCGCGCCTTGCGCGGCGGCTACGGCTGGATCTTTCCGGGCGGGGGCGGGCGCTTCAACATCGGCGTGGGCTACATGCACGGCCAGGGCCGCGAGCAGGCCCGGGGCGCGCCCAATCTGCGCGAGCTGCTGGCCGCCTTCCAGCAGGTCCACGAGCCGGCGCGCGCGCTGATGCAAGGCGGCACGCCGCTGGGCGAGCCGAAGGGCGCGCCGCTGCGCTGCTCCCTGGCCGGCACCGCGTTCTCGCGCCCCGGCCTGCTGGTGGCGGGCGAGGCGGCGGGCAGCACCTATCTCTTCACCGGCGAAGGCATCGGCAAGGCCATGGAAAGCGGCTTGGCGGCGGGCGAGGCCATCGCCCGGCAGCGTCATGGCGGCGACGCGCAGGTGTGCGCCGCTTACGAAGCCGAGCTGCTTGCACTCAAACCCCGTTTTGCGGCCTACGAACTGGCCAACCGTTTCAACGAGCGCCCCTGGATGGTGGATTTCCTGGTCTGGCGCGCGCGCCGCTGCCCGGCCGTCGCGGCGCGCCTGGCCGGCGTCCTGGACGAAAGCCAGGACCCGGGCCGCCTGGCGAGCGCCCAGGGTTTGCTGCGCCTGCTGCTGCCGCTGGGCTGAGGATCGGCAGGGGCTTGCCGGGCCCCGCTTGCCACCGGCCGCACTGTGGCCTATAAGTAACAGTAGTTTTCTTTTTGGGCCATCGCCAGACGGCCCGAAGGAGGGCACGTGAGGCGACGCATCTATTGGCTCATGCCGAACCTGGCAAGCGCCAGGCGGGCAATGCTCGATCTGCTTCAGGCGGACGTGGAAAGTGCGCGCATTCATTTTGCCGCCGCCGAGGGCGTTGACCTGGCGGACCTGCACGCAGCCAATATCTGGCAGACCTCCGACGTGGTGCATGCGGCCAAGACCGGCCTTTTGATCGGTTGCGCCCTGGGTGCGCTGGTCGGCCTGGCGGCCGCTGCGCTCTTTCCTCTGGTTGAAGACAACATGGCCTGGGAGCTCGCGGCCATGCTGGTGCTGCTGGGCGGGCTGATGGGTGCCTGGTCCGCCAGCATGGTGGGCATCTCCATCCCCAGCCAGCGGCTGGCGCGCTTCGAAGGCGCGCTGGCCGCCGGCCAGATCCTGTTGATGGTCGACCTGCCGCGCGAGCGCGTGCAGGCCATCGAAACCATGTTGGCAAGAACGCATCCTGAAGCCCATTTCGAGGGCGAGGACGCGCTTGCCGCGCTTTGAGGAAAAGGGGGCAGCCCGTGGTCATGGCTTGGGTGCTCCTCCTGATCGTCCTCGGATCGGTGCTCTTTCACATCTTCAACCCCTGGTGGGTGACGCCGCTGGCGTCCAACTGGAAGACGATGGACGACACGCTGACCATCACCGTGGTCATCACCGGCCTGTTCTTCGTCGCCATCAACCTCTTCGTGGTCTATGCCCTGGTGAAATTCCGGCACCGCGACGGCGGCGGCCAGGCGGCGGCCGTGGCGGACAACAAGAAGCTGGAGCGCTGGCTCATCATCGGCACCAGCGTGGGGGTGGCGGCGCTGCTGGCGCCGGGCCTGCTGGTCTACGCCAACTACGTGAACGAGCCGCGCGATGCGCTGACGCTGGAGGTGCTGAGCCAGCAATGGCAATGGCGCTTCCGCCTGCCCGGCGCCGACGGCAAGCTGGGCGCGACCGACGCGCGCTTCGTCACCGCCGCCAATCCCTACGGCCTGGACCCGGACGACCCGAAGGGCAAGGACGACCTGCTGGTGAACGGCAACGAAGTCCACCTGCCGGTGGGCAAGCCGGTGGTCGTGCTGCTGCGTTCGCATGACGTGCTGCATGACTTCTTCGTGCCGCAGTTCCGCGCGCGGATGAACACCGTGCCGGGGCAGGTCAGCCGCTTCTGGTTCACGCCGCAGGTGCCGGGCCGCTACGAGGCGCTGTGCGCGCAGTTGTGCGGCGTCGGCCATCCGGACATGCGCGGCATCGTGGTGGTGGAAGAAGCGCCGACCTACGCCGCCTGGCAGGAGGGGCTGTCGACCTTCGCGATGGCGCAGGAAGCCGCCAGCAAGACGGCCAGCGCGCCCAGCGGCGCCGCCGGCACGCTGGTGGAGCGCGGCCGCCAGGTCGCCGATGCCAAGGGCTGCGCCGGCTGCCACACCATCGACGGCTCGCCGCGCGTGGGCCCGACCTGGAAGGGCCTGTACGGCAAGAACGAGACCATGGCCGACGGGTCGACCGAACTGGTCGACGAGGCCTACCTGCGCAGCTTCATCACCAACCCGCAGGCCAAGCGTGTGAAGGGCTTTTCGCCGGTGATGCCCAAGCTGGAGCTGAGCGACGAGGAAGTCTCCGCGCTGGTCGCCTACATCCAGACGCTGGGCAATGCGCCGCCCTCGGCTGCCGCGGGCGAACAGAAGGCGCAGCGCTGAAGCGCATACGCCACAGAGAAAGGTAAGTGTCATGGCTCATGCCGATGTCGCCGACCATGCCGAGGAACACGGGCCGCAGAGCTTCTGGACCCGCTATGTGTGGAGCCAGGACCACAAGGTGATCGCGGTGCAGTACACCTGCGTCGCCATCGCGGTGGGGGTGATAGGCGTGCTGCTGTCCAACCTGATGCGCCTGCAGCTGGGCTTTCCGGGCGTGTTCGAGTTCATCAACGCCGAGCGCTACTACCAGTTCATCACCATGCACGGAATGATCATGGTGATCTACCTGCTCACGGCCCTCTTCCTGGGGGGCTTCGGCAACTACATGATCCCGCTCATGGTGGGGGCGCGCGACATGGTGTTTCCCTACATGAACATGCTGTCGTTCTGGGTCTACTTCCTGTCGGTGCTGGTGCTGATGGCCAGCTTCTTCGTGACTGGCGGGCCCACCGGCGCGGGCTGGACCCTGTACCCGCCGCAATCCATCCTGCCCGGCACGCCGGGGCATTCGGGCGGCATCGTGCTGATGCTGGTGTCGCTCCTGATCTTCATCGTGGCCACCACCATGGGGGGCCTGAACTACGTCACCACCGTGCTGCAGGCGCGCTGCGAAGGCATGACGCTCCTGCGCATGCCGCTCACCGTGTGGGGCATCTTCATTGCGACCATCCTGGCGCTGATCGGCTTTCCGGCGCTGTTCGTGAGCGGCGTCATGCTGCTGCTGGACCGCACGCTGGGCACCAGTTTCTTCATGCCGGCGCTGGTCTCGATGGGGCAGGTCAGCAGCTACAAGGGCGGCAGCCCGCTCCTGTTCCAGCACCTGTTCTGGTTCTTCGGGCATCCGGAGGTCTACATCGTGGCGCTGCCGGCCTTCGGCATCGTGTCGGACCTGATCAGCGTGCATGCGCGCAAGAGCATCTTCGGCTACCGGATGATGGTCTGGGCCATCGTGGTCATCGGGGCCCTCAGCGTGGTGGTGTGGGCGCACCACATGTTCGTGGCGGGCATGAACCCCTACTTCGCCTTCTTCTTCGCCACCACCACGCTGATCATCGCGGTGCCGACCGCGATCAAGGTCTACAACTGGGTGCTCACCCTGTGGCGCGGCGACATACACCTGACGGTGCCGATGCTGTTCGCGATCGCCTTCCTGTGCACCTTCGTCATCGGCGGCCTCACCGGCCTGTTCCTGGGCAACGTGAGCGTGGACATTCCGCTGTCGGGCACCTACTTCGTGGTGGCGCACTTCCACATGGTGATGGGGGTGGCGCCATTGCTGGTGATCTTCGGCGGCATCTACCACTGGTACCCGAAGGTCACCGGGCGCATGCTGGACGACCGGCTGGGGCACATCCATTTCTGGACCACCTTCATCGGCACCTACCTGATCTTCTTCCCCATGCACTACCTGGGCGTGCTGGGCATGCCGCGGCGCTATCACCACTTCGAGGGCTACGCCTTCATTCCGCCCTCTGCCCATACGCTGAACGAGCTCATCACCGTGATGGCGCTGATCGTGGCGACCGCACAGTTCATCTTCATCTTCAATCTGGGCTGGAGCTATTTCCGCGGCAAGCCGGCGGGGGCCAACCCCTGGCGCGCCGCCTCGCTGGAATGGCAGACACCGCAGACGCCGCCGGTGCACGGCAACTGGGGGCCGCAATTGCCGGTGGTCTACCGCTGGGCCTATGCCTATGGCGTGAAGGGCGCGCCGGAGGACTACATCGCGCAGAACGCGCCGCCCGAAGCCGGCGGCATCGAGCCTGACCATCGCGGAAGGGCGGGCGAAGGAGTTCCAGCATGAGCGCAGTACTCGGCACCGCCAGCCTGCCCCGGGTCGCCACCGGCGGACCACCCCCGCGCGATCCGCGCGCGCGGGCGGCCAGCATCGGCCTGTGGGTCTTCATGGGCGTGGCGACCTCGCTGTTCTCGCTGTTCACCTGGGCCTACGTGATGCGCATGAGCGGCAGCGATGCCATCACGCTGTCACTGCCGGCGCAGCTGTGGCTGAGCACCGCACTGCTGCTGGCTGGCAGCGTGGCGCTGCAGCTGGCAGCGGGCGCGGCGCGCGAGGCCGTCGGCATTGCGGCCGCATGGCGCGCGCGTCGCTTGCTGCTGGCGGGCGGACTGTGCGCCCTGGCGTTCCTGGCGTCGCAGCTGTGGGCCTGGCAGGTGATGCTGGCGGCGCAGGTGCAGCCGACCTCGCATCCGGCCGGCAGCTTCTTCTACCTGCTGACGGCGATGCATGGCCTGCACCTCGCGGGCGGGCTGGTGGGCTGGGCCTGGGCGGCGTGGGCGGCCTGGGCCTATCCGGCAGCAGGCGCCTGGCGCATCGCGCTGTGCGCGCGCTACTGGCACTTCATGCTGGCCGTGTGGCTGGGGCTCTTCGCCCTGCTGCGCTGGCTCACGCCCGAAGTCGCGCGCTTTATCTGCGGCACGGCCTGAAGAACAAGAAGGAGCGTCGTCATCATGGACAGCACCATCGCCGCACGAACCGACCTTGCAGGCACCGCGCCGATCGCCCACGTGCCGCCGCAAGTGACGCATGTGACGCATGCAGCGCATGCAGTCTCGGGCGCCCACGGCTGGCGCGGCTTCATCGCCGACTGGTCCAGCGACCGCCAGGCCTTCAAGGTCTCGTGGGGCAAGGCGATGATGTGGATCTTCCTGGTGAGCGACACCTTCATCTTCAGCTGCTTCCTGATCGGCTACATGACGGTGCGCGTCTCGACCACGGCCTCCTGGCCCAATGCGAGCGAGGTGTTCGCGCTGCACGTGGGCGGGGCCGAAGTGCCGCTGCTCCTGATCGCCATCATGACCTTCGTGCTCATCAGCAGCAGCGGCACCATGGCGATGGCGGTCAACTTCGCCTACCGCAAGGACCGCATCAATGCCGCCACCCTGATGCTGGTGACCGCCACCTGCGGCGAGATCTTCGTGGGCATGCAGGCCTTCGAGTGGTCCAAGCTGATCCTGGAAGAAGGCATACGCCCCTGGGGCAATCCGATGGGGGCGGCGCAGTTCGGCTCGGCCTTTTTCATGATCACCGGCTTTCACGGGCTGCACGTGACCTGCGGCGTGATCTACCTGTTCGTCGTTGCCTTCCGCTTGCTGCGCGGCGACTACGAGAAATCGGGCAACTACCAGATCGTCGAGATCGCCGGCCTGTACTGGCACTTCGTCGACCTGGTGTGGGTGTTCATCTTTGCGCTGTTCTACCTGTGGTGAAGTGAAGGAGCTGGCCATGCAGACCACCGAAGCGGCACAACAACACACGGAGCAGGGCGGCGACCACCAGCAGCATCCCATCAAGCTCTACCTGTGGGTCTGGGGCCTGCTGTTCGTGCTGAGCACCTTGTCGTACATGGTGGACTACTTCCAGTTTCAGGGGTTCTGGCGCTGGGGGCTCATCCTCACCTTCATGCTGCTCAAGGCGGGCCTGATCGTGGCCGTCTTCATGCACATGGCCTGGGAGCGACTTGCGCTGATCTACGCCATCTTGCTGCCGCCACTGGCGCTCTTGATCCTGGTGGGGTTGATGGCGCTGGAGGGCGGGCATACGTTCGTGACGCGCATGCTGTTCTTCCACTAGCGAGAAACGCTAGCGCTGGACGATGTAGCGCGTCACCGAAGGCGGCCCCTCGCCCAGGTGGAAGGCCAGCCGGCGCTCGCGCAGCGCGATGTCGGCCGCCGTGGCGCGGCCGAAGCGCCGCAGGTGCTCTGTCCAGGACTCGTCGACGATCTGCTCCACGAAACAGTCGGGCTCGGCGATGTCATGCATGAGCGCCCACTCGATCGCGCCCTGGCTGAGGCGCACGCGCCGGGTCTCTTCCATCACGGCGCGGAAGGCTTCGCTGCGCGCCGGGTCGATGTGGTATTCGATGGTGATCACCACCCGGCCTTCTTCCTCCGGCTTGGCCACCGGCGGGTTGGCGGACCAGCCCTCGCGCGCCGGGCTGACGTCGTCCTCGCCCGGGCCGTCGTTCACGTAGCGCAGCGCCAGCAGCATCAAGAGCACGCCGCTCACCGAGGCGATTGCCAGGCTGATCTGCACGCTCGAGACGGTGGCGACCTGTCCCCACAGAGCGGCGCCGAAGGCGCTGGCCCCCATGATCGCCATCTGGTAAGTGGCCATGCCGCGGGCGCGCACCCAGTCGGGCAGCGCCAGCTGGGCCGACACCGAGAGCGAATTGGCCACCGTGATCCAGGCCATGCCGCCGAAGAACATGGCCGGCACCGCCACCCAGGCATTGGGCGCCACCGCCATCACCGCGGTCGCCGCCGCCTGCAGGACGGCGCCGCGCAGCACCAGCGCGTCGCGCCCCATGGCCTGGCGCAGGCGCGGCAGCAACAGCACCGCGAAGATGGCGCCCGCGCCCATGGCTGCCAGCAGCAGCGTGAAGGTGCCGGCATCGCCGCCCTTGAGGCCGCGCGCCAGCAGTGGCAGCAGTGCCAGCAATGCGGTGGAATGCAAAAAGAAGATCGAGATGCGCGTCAGCACCGCGCGCATGCGCTGCGACTGCCGCACGAACTGCACGCCCACGCGCATCGCGCTGATCAAGCGCTCGCGCCCCAGCGGGTTGGGCTTGTGCTCGCGCCGCCATCGCAGCACCACGAAACCGGAGGCCACCGACAGCACCGCGTTGAGCGCAAAAACCCAGACGCTGCCGGCGCTGGCGATCAAGGCCCCGGCCAGCAGCGGCCCGACGATGCGCGATGCGTTCATCGCAATGCCGTTCAGCCCCAGCGCCGCCGGCAGGTGGGTGCGCGGCACCAGCTCGGGCACGATGGCGGCGAACACCGGCCAGCGCATCGCCAGCCCGATGCCGTTGGCAAAGGTCAGGGCCAGCAGCAGCGGCGCGGTGATCATGTCCATCGCGATGGCGCCGCACAGCACGACGGCAGTGCCGGCCAGCCAGAACTGGGTCGCCACCAGCCAGCGCCGCCGATCCAGGATGTCGGCCAGCGCCCCACTGGGCAGGCCCAGCAGGAACACGGGCAGGGTGGAGGCCGACTGCACCAGCGCCACCCAGATCGGCGAGTTGTTGAGCGTGGTCATCATCCACGCCGCCGCCACATCGTTCATCCACATGCAGATGTTGGCGATGAGCCAGGTGCTCCACAGCATGCGGAACACGGGAAGGCGGAGGGGTTCGAGAGCGCCGACGCGCGCTGCGAGCGGCTTGGCGATGGGAGTTTCTTCGGTCGAGATCGGCGGCATCTGGCTTCGATTGTGCTGGCCTTGCCTTAGGTCCGTCCGTTGGTCGGCTTCCCCAAGTGCCCAAGCGGCAGCGCGTGGCTGGATTTGACCTCGCCCAGCGAGAAGCTGGTGTGCAGGTCCTTCACGTTGGGCAGGTTCATCAGGTGCTGGCGGGCGAAGGCCGAAAAGCCGTTCAGGTCCTGTGCCACCACCTGCAGCTCGAAGGTGCCGGTGCCGCTGATGTAGTGGCAGGCCACCACCTCGGGCATCTTGCGGATGGCGTCTTCGAGCTTGCGGGTGGCGTCGTTGCTGACACGCTCGGTGTCCACCCGCACGAAAGCCAGCACCCCCAGCCCGATCTTGTGGCGGTCGATTTCGGCGTGGTAGCCGCGGATGAAGCCCTGCGCTTCCAAGGCGCGCACCCGGCGCCAGCAAGGCGCGGCCGACAGGCCAACGCGCTGCGCCAACTCGGCGTTGGTGAGCCGCGCGTCGGCCTGCAGTTCTTGCAGGATCGCCAGGTCAAACTTATCAATGCTTTCCATAAGACGCCATTCTAAGAAAGAGTCTTTCCAGGATGGGGCTTTTCTGGACCAAGAACGCAAACACCTATCTGGCCGGCGGGCATACACTTTGCGTGCAATCATGGCGTCACGCGTCCGACCCGGACACGACAAGTGAAAGCCATGCCCACAAGGCACAGCCAATACGGAGACTGAGAAAAATGAACGCCCCACTGCCCGAGCACATCCGCAAGGCGCTAGAGACCGTCACGCTCGACGACAAGTACAGCCTCGACTATGGGCGCGCCTTCATGAGCGGCGTGCAAGCGCTGGTCAAGCTGCCCATGCTGCAGCGCCTGCGCGATCAGCAGGCCGGCAAGAACACCGCCGGCTTCATCAGCGGCTATCGCGGCTCTCCGCTCGGCGGCTACGACCAGGCGCTGTGGAAGGCGAGCAAGTTCCTGAAGTCCCAGAACATCGTGTTCCAGCCCGGCGTCAACGAGGAACTGGCCGCCACTGCCCTGTGGGGCACCCAGCAGCTGGGCTTTGCGCCACCGGGCACCAACAAGTTCGATGGCGTGTTCGGCATCTGGTATGGCAAGGGCCCGGGCGTGGACCGCTGCTCCGACGTCTTCAAGCACGCCAACATGGCCGGCACCACGCCCTGGGGCGGCGTGATCGCGGTGGCCGGCGACGACCATATTTCCAAGAGCTCCACGGCCGCGCACCAGAGCGATCACATCTTCAAGGCCTGCGGCACGCCGGTGTTTTTCCCCACCAACGTGCAGGAAATCCTGGACCTGGGCATCCACGCCTTCGCCATGAGCCGCTTCTCGGGCGTGTGGTCGGGGCTGAAAACGATCCAGGAGATCGTCGAATCCAGCGCCACGGCGATGATCGACCCGGACCGGGTCGAGATCGTCATGCCGACCGACTTCGAGATGCCGCCCGGCGGCCTGCACATCCGCTGGCCCGACCATGCGCTGGAGCAGGAAGCACGCCTCATGCACTACAAGTGGTATGCGGCCCTGGCCTATGTGCGCGCCAACCGGCTCAACCACAACGTGATCGAGGGGCCGAACGATCGCTTCGGCATCATGGCCAGCGGCAAGGCCTTCAACGACACCCGCCAGGCCCTGATCGATCTGGGCCTGGACGACGCCGCTTGCCGCCAGCTGGGCATCCGCCTGCACAAGGTGGCGGTGGTGTGGCCGCTGGAGGCGCAGCTCACCCGCGAGTTCGCCACCGGCCTGCAGGAGATCCTGGTGGTCGAAGAGAAGCGCCAGGTCATCGAATACCAGCTCAAGGAAGAGCTCTACAACTGGCGGGCCGACGTGCGCCCCAACGTGCTGGGCAAATTCAACGAGCCCGAGGGCGACTTTTCCGGCGGCGAATGGTCGATGCCGAACCCCACCGCCAACACCCTCTTGCGCGCCAACGCCGACCTGAACCCGGCGCTGATCGCCAAGGCCATCGTGCAGCGTCTGAAGAAGACCGGCATCCTGGCCGCGGCCGGCGCCGACATGACGGCGCGGGTGGACGCGCAGATGGCGATCCTGGAAGCGAAAGAGCGCGCGATGCAGGTGCTGCAGGCCGGTGGCGTAACCGACGCGCGCATGCCCTGGTTCTGCTCGGGCTGCCCGCACAACACCAGCACCGTGGTGCCGGAGGGCTCGCGCGCCATGGGCGGCATCGGCTGCCACTTCATGGCGACCTGGATGGACCGTTCCACCATCGGCTTCACGCAGATGGGCGGCGAGGGCGTGCCATGGGTGGGTCAGCAGCCCTTCACCACCGACAAGCACATCTTCGCCAACCTGGGCGATGGCACCTACTTCCACAGCGGCCTGCTGGCGATCCGCCAGTCGATCGCCTCGGGCGTCAACATCACCTACAAGATCCTCTACAACGACGCGGTGGCCATGACGGGCGGCCAGCAGGTCGGCGAGCGGCCTGAGGGCCATTCGGTGCTGCAGGTTGCCGAGAGCCTGCATGCCGAGGGCGCGAAGAAGGTGGTGATCGTCACCGACGAGCCCGAGAAGTACGAGGGCGTTCAGATTCCGGGCGACAAGGTCGAGGTCAAGCACCGCGACCTGCTGGACGAGATCCAGCGCGAGTTCCGCGAGATCGAAGGCACCACCGCCATCATCTACGACCAGACCTGCGCCACCGAGAAGCGCCGCCGCCGCAAGCGCGGCACGGCGGTGGACCCGGCGGTGCGCGTGGTCATCAACGAGCTGGTGTGCGAGGGCTGCGGCGACTGCAGCGTGCAGAGCAATTGCCTCTCCGTGGAGCCGCTGGAAACCGAATTCGGCCGCAAGCGCACCATCAACCAGAGCAGCTGCAACAAGGACATGAGCTGCCTGAAGGGCTTCTGCCCCAGCTTCATCACCGTCGAGGGCAGCAGCCTCAAGAAGAAAAAGGCCAAGGGCCAGGTTTCGCCGGCATCGCTGGGCGCCCTGCCCGAGCCGGCCGTTCCCGCGCTGGCGACCGCGCAGGTCTGGGGCATCGTGGTGGCGGGCGTCGGCGGCACCGGCGTCATCACCATCGGCCAGCTCCTGGGCATGGCGGCGCACATGGAAGGCAAGGGCATCGTCACGCAAGATGCGGCGGGCCTGGCGCAAAAGGGCGGGGCCACCTGGAGCCATGTGCTGATCGGCGCCAGCCAGAACGACATCCGCACCACCCGCGTGGGCACCGCGGCGGCCGACCTGATCCTGGCCTGCGATCCGCTGGTAGCCACCAACGTCGAAACCCTGGCGCGCATGCGCGAGGGCCGCACGCATGTGGCGCTGAACAGCCACGGCGCGCCGACAGCCGCCTTCGTGCGCAACGCCAACTGGCAGAACCCGCAGGACGCCTGCGCCGAAGAGATTGCGCGCGCCGTAGGGACCGACGGCGTGGGCACTTTCGATGCGGACGCCCTGGCCACGGCGCTGATGGGCGACACCATCTACGTCAACCCGATGATCCTGGGCTACGCCTGGCAAAAAGGCTGGGTGCCGCTGGAGCTGGAATCGCTGATGCGCGCCATCGAGCTCAATGCGGTCGCGGTCGAGAACAACAAGGTCGCCTTCGAGTGGGGCCGCCGCGCCGCACACGACCTGGCCTCGCTGCTGAAGCTGGTCTCGCCCGGCCAGGTGGTCGAGTTCAAGAAGCGCGACACCCTGCAAAGCATGGTGGCGCGCCGCGTCGAGTTCCTCACGGGCTACCAGAACGCGGCCTATGCCGAGCAATACCGCGACTTCGTCGAGAAGGTGCAGAACTCCGAGAGCCAGGCCACCGGCAAGACCAGCCTGGCCGAGGCGGTGGCGCGCTACCTCTTCAAGCTGATGGCCTACAAGGACGAATACGAAGTGGCGCGCCTGCATGCCGACCCGGCCTTCCTGGCCAAGGTGGCCGGCATGTTCGAGGGCGAGATGGGCAAGGACTTCCAGCTCAACTACCACCTGGCGCCGCCCGTCATTGCCAAGCGCAATGCCAGGGGCGAGCTGCAAAAGCAGAAGTTCGGCCCGGCCATGCTGAAAGGCTTCAAGGTGCTGGCCAAGCTCAAGGGCCTGCGCGGCACGCCGCTGGACCTCTTTGGCCGTACGGAAGAGCGCAAGACCGAGCGCGCCCTGATCGGCGAATACCGCGCCAGCGTCGAAGAGGTGCTGAACGGCCTGAACGCGCAGAACCACGCCACGGCGCTGGAAATCGCCAGCCTGCCCGAACAGATCCGCGGCTACGGCCACGTGAAGGAGCGCAACCTGGCGGCAGCCCGGGTGCGCTGGCAGGCGCTCCTGGAAAAGTGGCGCCATCCCGAAGCAGCCTCCCGCGCCGCGGCGTGACATCCGCCACGTGACCTGACTTCATACCAGTCCCGCACCGGGGAACCGGCTTCGCCGGGCCCCAGGTGGGGTCGCCCGCACGGGGGGTGGCGAATTACACGTAGCAGAGCGGAGTGAATAGCCGGGGGGCGCTGTTTCGCCGCCCTACAATGCGCGATTGCCGTGCGTGAACCCCGGTTCGCGCCGCTCTGCCGCGTCCCAGGCGCGCAGCCTACGAATCCCAGTTGGAGAACCCCTTTGTTCATCTCTTCCGCCTTCGCACAAACCGCCCCCGCAGCCTCTGGTGGCGACATGATGTCTTCCATCGGCAGCATGCTTCCGCTGCTCTTGATGTTCGTGGTGCTGTACTTCGTCATGATCCGCCCGCAGATGAAGCGCCAGAAGGAAACCCGCAACATGCTGTCGGCCCTGGCCAAGGGTGACGAAGTGGCGACCGCCGGCGGCGTGCTGGGCAAGATCACCGAGCTGGGCGACCAGTACCTGACGCTCGAGATCGCTACCGGCGTTCAAGTGCGCATGCAGCGCAGCGCCGTGATCCAGGTGCTGCCCAAGGGCACCGTCAAGTAAGAACTCGCCGTTCCCGTTTTTCTCTACGGCGGCTAGCGCCGCACAAGCGCGATCATGAACCGTTACCCGGTCTGGAAGTACGCGATCATCGTGATCGTGCTGCTCGTGGGGCTCATCTATGCCCTGCCCAATTTCTTCGGCGAGGCGCCGGCCGTGCAGGTCTCCAGCGCCAAGTCGACCGTCAAGGTCGACGCCAGCACCCAGCAGCGGGTGGACGCGGCCCTCAAGGCAGCCAACCTCGCGCCCGATCTGCTGACGCTGGACGCCACCTCGGTGCGCGCGCGTTTCCTGACCACCGACGATCAGCTCAAGGCGCGCGACGTGCTGCAGCACGCGCTGGTGCCCGACCCCGCCAACCCGTCCTATGTGGTGGCGCTCAACCTGCTGTCGCGCTCGCCCAGCTGGCTGACTGCCCTGCATGCCTATCCCATGTACCTGGGCCTGGACCTGCGCGGCGGCGTGCACTTCATGCTGCAGGTCGACATGAAGGGTGCCCTGGACAAGAAGGCCGAAACCTCCGCCAGCGACCTGCGCCAGGCGCTGCGCGACAAGGGCGTTCGCGGCAGCTCGGTCAGCCGCAACGGCCAGACGGTGGAAGTGCGCTTCCGTGATGCGGCCAGCCTGGAGGCGGCCCAGCGCATCGTGCAAGACCAGTTCACCGACCTGTCCGCCGTCAGCAGCCAGGAAGGCAACGAGTGGAAGCTCGTCGCCAGCTTCAAGCCCGAGGCGGCGCGCCGCCTGCAGGACGCCGCGCTCAAGCAGAACATCACCACCCTGCACAACCGGATCAACGAGCTGGGCGTGGCCGAACCGGTGATCCAGCAGCAGGGCCTGGACCGTATCGTCGTGCAGTTGCCCGGCGTGCAGGACACGGCCAAGGCCAAGGACATCCTGGGCCGCACCGCCACGCTGGAAATGCGCATGGTCGACGAAACGGCCGAAGGCCGCGCCGCCGAAACCGGCAGCGGCCCGGTGCCCTTCGGTTCCGAGAAATTCGCGGACCGCGAAGGCCGCCCCGTCATCGTCAAGAAGCAGGTGCTGGTCACCGGCGAGAACCTGACCGATGCGCAGCCCGGCTTCGATTCGCAGACCCAGCAGCCCAAGGTCGACCTGACCATGGACGCCAAGGGCGGCCGCATCATGCGCGACGTCAGCCGCGAGAACTTCCGCAAGCGCATGGCCATCCTGATCTTCGAGAAGGGCAAGGGCGAAGTGCTCACCGCCCCGTCGATCAACGGCGAGCTGGGCACGCGCTTCCAGATCTCCGGCTCGATGAACGTGGTGGAAGCCAACGACCTGGCCCTGCTGCTGCGCGCCGGCTCGCTGGCTGCGCCGATGGAGATCATCGAAGAAAGCACCATCGGCCCGAGCCTGGGCGCCGACAACATCGAGAAGGGCTTCAAGAGCGTGGCCTATGGCTTCCTGGCCATCATGGTGTTCATGTGCTTGTACTACGCGCTGTTCGGCCTGTTCTCGTCGATCGCGCTGGCGGTGAACCTGCTCTTGCTGGTGGCCATCCTGTCGATGCTGCAAGCCACCCTGACCTTGCCGGGCATTGCCGCCATGGCGCTGGCCATCGGCGTGGCGATCGATTCCAACGTGCTGATCAACGAGCGGGTGCGCGAAGAGCTGCGGGGCGGCGCCTCGCCGCAGGCGGCCATCCACGCCGGCTACGACCGCGCCTGGGGCACCATCCTCGATTCCAATGTCACCACGCTGATCGCGGGCATCGCGCTGCTGGCCTTCGGCTCGGGGCCGGTGCGCGGCTTTGCGGTGGTGCACTGCATCGGCATCGTCACCTCGATGTTCTCGGCCGTGTTCTTCTCGCGCGGGCTGGTGAACTTCTGGTACGGACGCAAGAAGAAGCTCAAGGGCGTGTCCATCGGCACCGTGTGGCGTCCCGCCACCGATTCGGCCGTGGCTGACAACAAGTAAGACTAGGGATCCGCCATGGAGTTTTTCCGCATCCACCGCACCATCCCGTTCATGCGCCACGCGCTGGTGCTGAACATCATTTCCTTCGTCACCTTTGCGCTGGCGGTGTTCTTCCTGGTCAGCCGCGGGCTGCACCTGTCGGTGGAGTTCACCGGCGGCACGGTGATGGAAGTGAGCTACCAGCAGACGGCCGACCTCGGCAAGGTGCGCGAGTCGATCGGCAAGCTGGGCTTCCAGGACGTGCAGGTGCAGAACTTCGGCACCTCGCGCGACGTCATGATCCGCCTGCCGGCGCAAAAGGGCGTGAGCTCCTCGCAGCAGAGCGAGCAGGTGATCGGCGCGCTGAAGGCGGTCGACCCCTCGGTGCAGCTGCGCCGCAACGAATTCGTCGGCCCGCAGGTGGGCGACGAGCTCACCACCAATGGCCTGAAGGCGCTGGGCATGGTGGTGGTCGGCATCATGATCTACCTGGCCTTCCGCTTCGAGTGGAAGTTCGCCCTGGCCACCGTGCTGGCCAACCTGCACGACGTGGTGATCATCCTGGGCTTCTTTGCCTTCTTCCAGTGGGAGTTTTCGCTGGCGGTGCTGGCGGCGGTGCTGGCGGTGCTGGGCTACTCGGTCAACGAATCGGTGGTGATCTTCGACCGCATCCGCGAGAACTTCCGGCGCTACCGCAAGATGAGCACCGTGGAGATCATCGACAACGCGATCACCTCCACCATCAGCCGCACCATCATCACCCACGGCTCGACCCAGCTGGTGGTGCTGTCGATGTTCTTCTTCGGCGGTCCGACGCTGCACTACTTTGCGCTGGCGCTGACCATCGGCATCCTGTTCGGCATCTACTCGTCGGCCTTCGTGGCGGCCGCCATCGCCATGTGGCTGGGCGTGAAGCGCGAAGACCTGGTCAAGGGTCCCGTCAAGCGAGACGGCGATCCGGACGACCCCAACGCCGGCGCCGTGGTCTGAGCCGGGTCGTGGACAGGACGCGACGTTGGGGTTGGCGAGCATGCTGCAACACTTGTGCGGATGCCGCGCACAAGGCAAGCTTTGGGCCGCGACTGCTTTCCAGTAGTCTTGACCCCCAATGAGCAACCCAGAGCGGCCCCACGCAATGTCAGTCCAGCTTGCGCGTGAAACGCGCGAGCGCTTCGTTGCCGCCACCGAAGGGGTGATCGCGCCCACCGCGCAGGCCATCCGCGAACGGCTCAATGCGCTGGCCAGCCAGACCGGCAACGCGCGCGAGATGCACCAGCACCGCGACGACTTCGTTGCCTTCCTCGAGCAGGAATCGCGCTGGGTCAACCTGGCCCAGTCCGGCTGGCGCCGCGCCCTGCAGAGCATGCAATCGGGCAGCTCTTCGCTGCAGTCGCTGGGCAGCCTGGAACTGATCGGCGACGAGGTGGTCGAGAACAACATCCTGTCCTCGCGGCTGGCGCTGGTGATCCAGGACAAGGCCAGCTTCGAGCTGAACGACCTGCGCCTGCGCATGCAGCACCTGGAAAACACCAGCGAGCTCAGCAGCAAGGACGTGCTGCGTCCCGAAGTTCTGGCCAAGCTGCTGGTGGATCAATGGCTGGCGGCTGGCCTGACGCGCGCCATGTGGACCAAGGTGCAGGACGTGGTGCAGCAGCAGATGCTCGAGGTCATCCTGACTGCCTACAAGGACGCCAATGCTTTCCTGATCGGCAAGGGCGTGATGCCGGAGATCGACCTCAAGGGCTTCGTCAAGCGCGCCCACGGCGCGCCTTCGTCGGCGCCGATGAACTTTGCCGGCGCGGGCGCCGGACGCGGCATGACCATGGATGCGCCGCTGCAAGGCGCCATGTTCGCGCCGGCGGCCATCGGCGTGCAGAACGCCGGCGCCGGCCGCTTCGGGGCGGGCGCCGCAGCCAATGGCCCGGGCGCGATCGACATTCCCCTGGGCGGCTCGCCCTTCGTCGTTGCACGTCAGCGTGCCCAGGGCGTGCTGAGCAGCCTCAAGCGGTTTGTCACGGCGCGCATCGGCAGCGACTTCGTCGGCGGCAGCGGTGCCATGTCGCCCGGCGGCGGCGTGGGCGGCGGACGAGGCGTGCAGCCGGGCGCTGCCTCGCCGGTGTTCGTGCAGGCCATCATGGACGCCGAAGTGGCCTATCGCGCCGCCTCGTCCCAGTATGTGGTGGGCGACGAGGCCACGGCGATCCAACAAAGCGCGGTCGACATGCGCCGCCGCACGGCCGAACTCAAGAAGAAGGCGCCCACTACGGCCGACAAGGCCACGGTCGAGATCGTCGCCCTCATGTTCCAGGCCATCCTGGCCGAAGAGCGCATTCCTTTTTCGGCGCGCGTCTGGTTCGCGCGCCTGCAGATGCCGGTGCTGCGGGTGGCGATCGCCGAGCCCGAGTTCTTCGGCACGCTGCAGCATCCGGCCCGCATGCTGATCGACCGCATGGGCTCGTGCGTGATGGGCTTCGACGCGGCCGCCATTTCCGGCAGCGCGCTCGAAGGCGAGATCCGCCGCGTGGTGCAGGTGATCGAGCAGTATCCCGAGACCGGCCAGCGCGTGTTCAAGCTGGTGTTCGACGAATTCGTCGCTTTCCTCAACAAGTACCTGACGCAGAGCGACGCCACCCAGCGCCTGATGAGCGTGGCGCAGCAGGTCGAGCAGAAGGAGACGATGGCGATCCAGTACACCATCGAGTTGCGCAAGATGCTCAACGACATGCCGGTGCGCGAGGAGATCCGCGAGTTCCTGTTCAAGATCTGGGCCGAGGTGCTGGCCCTGGCCGCGCTGCGCTACGGCGCACAAGACCAGCAGACCGTGACGCTCAAGCGTGCCGCCGCCGATCTGGTGTGGGCCGCCAGTGCCAAGCCCAACCGCAACGACCGCGCCCGCGTCATTCAAGACCTGCCCAACCTGCTGCAGCGCCTGCGCCAGGGCATGGCGCTGCTGGGCATCGAGGGCGATCCGCAGGAGCAGCACATCAAGGTGATCGGGCAGACCCTGGCCGATGCCTTCATGTCCAAGACCGACGCCATTCCGTCGGCGCAGATCGACGCCATGGCCAAGCGCCTGGCCAACCTGGAAGATTTCGTCAGCGACGAAGGCGCGACAGATCTGCCGCTGGACGCCGCCAGCATCGAACTGCTGCTGGGCGTGGACGCTGCCTCCATCGAGGTGGTGCCGGACACCGGCACCAAGGTCGGCGACGAAATGCTGGCCTGGGCGCACGACCTTCAGGTGGGCAACTGGTTCATGCTCGACCACAACAACCGGCCGACGCAGGTGCAGTTTGTCTGGCGCAGCGATCGCAAGCAGCTGCATCTTTTCGCGGCGCCCGGCGGGCGCAGCTTCCTGATCCAGGTCGGCCGCCTGGCCTCCTACCTGCAGGCGGGCCTGCTGGTGCCGGCGGAAGAAGAAACGCTCACCGTGCGCGCCACGCGCGAGGCGCTGGCCAAGCTGGACGCCAACCCCGAGCGCCTGCTGGACTGATCAGGCGCTCAGTGCGCGACGCGCTCGTCGGCGTCGTCGCAGAGTTCGTCCAGGATCAATGCATCCGGCTCGATGCCGGTGCTCCAGTGCACCATCAGGACGATGATCTTCAGCTCTTCCAGCGCCACCGGGTCGCCCGGCGCGGCCATGGCGCGTTCGATCACCACCTCGCGCATGCCGGGCGGCAGGGCCTGGCTGCTGTCGAGAAAGCTGAGGAAGCCCAGGCATTGCGCGCCCAGATGGTCTTGTTCGGCCACCGAGTAGACCCGCATGGCGCCGCTGGACTGGGCCAGCGCCACTTCGGCGGTGCGGCGCTCGCCGACGGTGAAGCTGTGGTCGTTGTCGGCGCTGCGGGTCAGTGCGATGCCCTGGGTCGCCATGCTGAGGCCGTCGAGCCATTGCAAGGCGTCGCGGATCTCGTCGTCCTCGAAGCCATTGGCACTGAGTTTGCGGCCCAGTTGCTCGGGTTCGGGGCAGGCATCGCCGCGCCAATAAGTTTCATACACGAACACAAGCACGTCATACATGGGCCCAATATAGCCGACTCATGTTGGCTGGCAATTGGTATCAAGGAGGCGCCGGGCCGCCCCAAGCTTTCTTGCGCCCCTCGGGGGCCGGCCCCGGCGAGCCGGGGCCTGGGGGGGGCTCAGCCCTGGGCGATGCGCTGAAACAACCCGCCGGGCAGGCGCGCGACGCGGCCCTCCAGTTCCAGCTCGAGCAGTTGCGCCTGCAATTGCGCGGCCGGCCAACCGGTGCGGGCCACCAGTGCATCGAGGCTGACCGGGTCGTGGCCCAGCGCGGCCAGCAGTGGCGGCTCGTCCTGTGCAGCCGGCGCTGCGATGTCGGTTGGCGCGGACGCCCCGGCGGCGCGCAGGTCCAGGTCCTCGAAGATGTCCTGCACGGTCTCCACCAGCTTGGCGCCCTGGCGGATCAGCGCATGGCATCCGCGCGACTGCGGCGCGTGGATGGAGCCCGGAATGGCGAACACGTCCTTGCCTTGCTCCACCGCCAGTCGCGCCGTGATGAGCGAGCCCGATTGCAGCGCCGCCTCGACCACCAGGGTGCCGCGCGACAGGCCGGCGATGATACGGTTGCGCATGGGGAAGTTCTGCGCGAGCGGCGGCGTGCCCAGCGGGAGTTCGCTCACCAGCAGGCCTTGTTGGGCGATGCGGTGCGCCAGGTCGCGGTGCCGGGCCGGATAGACCCGGTCCAGTCCGGTGCCCACCACGGCCACGGTGGCCAGGCGATGGTCGCTGCCCGCGGCCTGCAATGCGCCTTCGTGCGCGGCGCCGTCGACGCCCAGCGCTAGGCCCGACACCACCGCCACGCCGGCCTCGCTCAGCGCTTGCGCAAAGCTGCGCGCATTGCTGGCGCCCTGCGGCGTGGGATTGCGGCTGCCGACGATGGCCAGGCTGCGCGAGAGCTGCGTCAGGTCGAACTCGCGCGGGCCCATCAGGTACAGCACCAGCGGCGGGTCGCTCATCTCGAGCAGCGAGGACGGATAGCCAGCATCGCCCAGCGTGACCATGCGGCGATTGCCAGGCGCGGCGCTGAGCCAATCCCAGGTCTGGTCGGCCAGCGCGGCCAGCTTGGGCGGAACCTGCGCCAGGGCCAGGGCCTGCGCCTCCGACACCACTTGCAGCAAGACCGCGTGCGGCTGCGCGAAGACGGCTTCAGGCAGGCCGAAGGCCGCGAGCAGCTTGCGCGCCACACCATCGCCGACCCCGGGGGTCAGCGTCAGTCGCAACCAATAAAGGAGTTCGTCGCGGGCTGGGCCCAAGGAAAGGTGAAAAGATGTGCCTACGGATTGACCAGCAGGTCACCGGCTTTCGGCACATCGCTGATCTCGAGGACCAGAGCGTACGACACCTTTTCGAAGGGACGGAAAACCATCAGCAATCCGATGCGCTCATTCGGCAATTTGAGCGTTTCCTTGGTGCCGTTGGTCTTGTCGGTGATGACTTCGCCATTTTTCAGGATGGCCAGCACGTTGCCGCTCTCGATGCCGTCGCGCAGGCCCTTGTTGATGGCCACCACCTGGTTTTGCGCCGCGAACTGCACCGCGTTGCCGTAGACCGAAATGATGCGGCCACCGTCCATCGGGCCGGCCGGGGCGTGCGGCGTATAGCTGACGAGCTGGCGCGGCGGCTCGGGCAGCAGGCGGTCGCCAGCGCGCACTTCTTCCTTGGCCGCGATCAGGTCGATGGTGGCCGGCACCACGCTGGTGACCAGCTTGCCATCCTGCATCTGCGACTCGACGGTCTGGCTGCGCTGCAGCTGGGCCCGGCCCAGGTACTGGGCTTCGTAGCCGAGCACTTCGCCGCTGGCCGGATCGACCAGGGGCGTGGCGTTGCGGAAGATGCGGAACTGCTTGATCGGGCCCGAGGTCTCGATCAGCGGCGATTCGGAATTGCCGATGGCGTAGGCCCGATCGCCGCGGGCCAGCAGCACGTGGTTGTCGTTGCCGGCCACGATGCGCGGCGCATTGGCCAGGGTGTTCTCGTCGACCACCACCGGCTCGGTCAGGAAAGGCTCGATCAGGCTGGGCTTGAGCGTGGGCAGGGCCATGCCGGCCAGCGATTCGTAGCGCGTGCGCGGCGACAGCTTGATGGTGCCGCCCGTGCCGCTGCCGGCGCGGGTGGACAGGCGCGCGCGCCCGTCGGTCTTGTCCAGGTACAGCACCTGGCCGGGATAGATCAGGTGCGGATTCTTGATGTCCGCCATGTTCATGCCCCACAGCTCTGGCCAGCGCCATGGGCTCTTCAGGTACATGCGCGAAATGGCCCACAGCGTGTCGCCGCGCTTGACGGTGTATTCGTCAGGCGCGCCCGCCGCCAGATCGCTCACCGGGATGCCGGCCTGTGCCGTCGCCTGGGCGGTGGCACGCTGCTTGGGGGTGATGGGGTAGTTCTGCGCATGCGCCGCCGATACGCCGGCGCCGAGCACTGCAAGCGCCGCCAAGCTGGCCAGCAGATGGGGTCGGAAAAGACGGCGGTGGGCGGATCGGAATGTCTTCATGGTTGGATGATGTGCATGCGCAGAAAATGAGAGGCACGCCTTCGAACAAATCCTCACAATTTGCAACGAATTCTGCGCTGAAGCCCTTGAGGGGGCAACGTTTATCAGGCTTTGCGAGCGCCCCCATCCCTGGAAGTGGCGAAAATAGCGACAACCTACGATCTCTCCATGGCGAAAAGAAACATTCTTAGTTACCCGGACCCGCGCCTGCACACGGTGGCCAAGCCGGTGCAGGGCGTCGACGCGCGCATCAAGTCGCTGGTGGCCGACATGCTGGAAACCATGTACGACGCCAACGGCATCGGCCTGGCGGCCACGCAGGTCGACGTGCATGAGCGCGTGGTGGTGATCGACGTGTCGGAAGAACGTAACGAACCCCTGGTGCTGATCAATCCCGAAATCGTCTGGGCCAGCGAGGACAAAGTGCTTAACGAAGAGGGCTGCCTGTCGGTGCCCGGCATCTACGACGGGGTGGAGCGCTCCACCTCGGTACGGGCGCAGGCGCTGGACCTCGACGGCCAGCTGCGCACCATCGAGGCCGAGGGCCTGTTGGCGGTGTGCGTGCAGCATGAGCTGGACCACTTGCTGGGCAAGGTGTTCGTCGAATACCTCTCGCCGCTCAAGCGCAACCGCATCAAGAGCAAGCTGCTCAAGCTGCAGCGCGAGGACCAGCGCGAAGCGCAGCAGCGCACCAGAAGGGCTTGAAGACCATGCGCGCAGGCCGTGCCGTTTGCCGCGCCGCCGCCGCCATCGCGCTGGTGGCACTGGCGGCCTGCGCCAGCGAGCCGACCCGGGTCCAGCCGGGCGCCACCCGGGCCGACACCTTGCAGCGCCTGGGGCCACCCACCGCCACCTACCCGCTCGCCCAGGGCGGCGAGCGGCTGCAATATTCGCGCGCGCCGATGGGCTTCGAGGTCACCAACATCGACCTGGACGCCAGCGGCCGGGTCACGTCGGTGATCCAGGAGATGGACGAGTTCTATTTCGGCGACACCATCCAGGTCGACAAGTGGCGCGAGGTCGATGTGCTGCGCACCTACGGCCGCCCCTATGAAATCACCCGCGTGAGCTCCTTCAACGGCAACGTCTGGTCCTGGCGTTATCTCCAGATCAACAACCCGCGCTTTCTCTACATCTACCTCGATCCCCAGGGCGTGGTGCGGCGCTATCACACGGGTGACGACCTGAGGTACGACGAGGGTCGTCGGTTCCGCCCGTGAGGGTCGTTTTCGCAGGAACGCCGGAGTTCGCACGCTCGGCGCTGGAAGCCATTGCCGCCACTGGCGGCGATCTCGAAGTCGTGCTGGTGCTGACCCAGCCCGACCGCCCGGCCGGCCGCGGCATGAAGCTGCAGGCCTCCGCCGTCAAGCAATGTGCGCTGGCCCATGGTTGGCCGGTGGCCCAGCCGCGCAGCCTCCGGCTGGACGGCAAGTACCCTGAAGATGCCGCCGCCGCCCGCGATGCCCTGCTGGCAGCGCGTGCCGACGTGATGGTGGTGGCCGCCTACGGCCTGATCCTGCCGCAGTGGGTGCTGGACATGCCGCGTCTGGGCTGCCTGAACATCCACGCCTCGCTGCTGCCGCGCTGGCGCGGCGCCGCGCCGATCCACCGCGCCATCGAGGCCGGGGATGTCGAGACCGGCGTCACCATCATGCAGATGGACGCGGGACTGGACACCGGCGACATGCTGATGGAAGAGCGCGTCGCCATCGCCGACGACGACAGCACCGCCCGCCTGCACGACCGCCTGGCCGAGCTGGGCGGCCGCCTGATCGTCGAGGCCCTGCACGCCGCCCGGGCCGGCACCCTGAAGCCGGTGCCGCAGCCGCAGGGGGGCGTCACCTACGCCCACAAGATCGAGAAGCACGAGGCCAAGATCGACTGGACGCAACCGGCCGCCGTGATCGCCCGGCGCGTGCGCGCCTTCGATCCTTTTCCCGGCGCCAGCAGCGTGATCGACGGCGAAGTCGTCAAGCTCTGGGCCGCGCGCGGCGAGGCGCAGGATCCCGCTGCTGGCAACGCGATGCCCGGCACCGTGCTGGACGCAGCGCCCAGCGGCATTCGCGTGGCCACCGGCGAGGGGCAGCTCATTGCCACCGAACTGCAGCGGCCCGGCGGCAAGCGGCTGCCGGCGGCCGACTTTTTGCGAGGCTTCGATCTGAAGGCCGGACAGGTCTTCGAGAACTGAAGCCGGATGTTCTTTCTTTCTTCCGTACGGCGCGAACCGACGTTCAGAGAAGGCCTGCGCGACATGGCGCCGGTGGCGCTGGGCATCGGCGCCTGGGGGCTGATGACCGGCGTGGCCATGGTCAAGTCCGGCATGAGCGTGGTCGAGGCCGTCGCCATGACCTTGCTGGTGTATGCCGGCAGCTCGCAGCTGGCTTCCATTCCGCTGCTGGTGGCGGGCGCGCCCTTCTGGGTGGTGCTGGCCACCGGCTTTTGCGTCAACCTGCGCTTCGTGGTGTTCAGCCTGCACCTGCGGCCTTACCTGATGCACCTGCCGCGCTGGCGCCGCATGACGCACGGCTATCTCACGGCCGACATGAGCTATGCCATGTTCACCAGCCACTACCCCGAGCCGCCCAGCACCGACGCGCAGCGGCGCAGCCAGGAGGCCTACCTCACCGGCGGCTACTTCGTCACCTGGGCGTCGTGGATGGGCATGAGCCTTATCGGCGTGGCCCTGGGCAACCTGATCCCTCAAAGCTGGGGCCTGGGCTTTGCCGGCGTGCTGAGCCTCGTGGGCATCCTGTGCTCCATGGCGACTTCGCGCCTGCGCGTGCTGGCCGCCCTCATCGCTGGGGCGACGGCGGTGGCGGCCTATGCCTTTCCGCTCAAGCTCAACATCGTGGCGGCCATCGGCGTCGCGGTGATGCTGTGCTTCTGGATCGAGAAGGGCTTCGTGCCGAATCCGGCGGCGGAGGACGACGCATGACCGACTGGTGGACCTTGGCGGTGATCGTCGGCCTGGCCGGCGTCACCGTGCTGACGCGCTGCTTCTTCTTCATTCTCGACCGGCCCTGGGGGCTGCCGGACTGGGCGCATCGCGCCTTGCACTACGCGCCCATCGCCGCGCTGGCGGCGGTCGTCATCCCCGAGATCGTCATGACCAGCGGCCACCTGGTGCCCAACCTGCACGACGCACGCATCTACGCATCACTCGTGGGCGCCGCCTACTACTTCTGGCGGCGCGGCGTGCTGGGCACCATGCTGGTGGGCATGGCGGTCTACCTGCCGCTGCACCTGGGGCTGGGCTGGTAGCCCCTCCCGTCCTGTCGTCTCGAATCAGTCCAGCTGCACGCCGGCGGTCTTGATGACCTTGCCCCAGCGATCGCTCTCGGCGCGCGCGAGCTTGTAGAAATCCTGCGGCGTGCCGGGCAGCGGCTCGAAGCCGAACTCGGCAAAGAGCTTGGCCACCTTGGGCGCCTGCATCGCCTTCTTCAGCTCGCCATTGAGTCGGCTCACCGCTTCGGGCGACATGCCGGTTGGGCCGATCAGACCGTGGAAGGCATAGGCGTTGACGTCCTTGTAGCCCAGTTCGACGAAGGTCGGTACATCAGGCAATGCGCCGGCGCGCTGCGGCAGTGCGATGGCCAGCACCCGCACCTTGCCCGACTTGATGATCGGCAGGCCCGAGGCCAGGTCCAGCATCATGGTCGGCACCTGGCCGCCCATCACGTCGGTCATGGCCGGCGCGGCGCCCTTGTAGGGCACGTGCTGGATGTTGATGCCGGCCTTCTGCTTGAACAGCTCCATCGCCATGTGATGCGGCGAGCCGTTGCCGGGCGAGGCGTAGCTCACCTTGTCGGGGTGCGCCTTCACGTAGGCGACGAACTCCGCCACCGTCCTGGCCGGGAAGTCCGGGTGCACCACCAGCGCCACCGGGAAGCGGCCGATGGTGCCGATGTAGGTGAAGTCGGTCGCCGGCTTGTAGGGCAGCTTGGCGAACATGTGCTCGTTGAAGAGCAGCGCCGCGTTTTCGGCCTGCATGATGGTGTAGCCGTCGGGCTTGGCCTGCATCAGCACCGACACGCCGATATTGGTGGAAGCGCCGGGCCGGTTGTCGATGACGATCGGCTGGCCCAGCGAGGGCGACATCGCCTCGGCCAGCGCGCGCGCCAGGTTGTCGGTGCCGCCGCCGGCCACGTAGGGCACGATCCAGCGCACCGGCTGGCTGGGGTAGGCGCTTTGCGCGGGCGCATGGCTGGCCGCGGCCAGCATCAGGCCGGCGGCGATCAGTCGCAGGAATTTCTTCATCGCTTTGTCTCCAGGGTTGTCGAAAGGAAATCAGCTGCGCAGCACTTGCCACAGCGCGCGGTCGCGCTCGGCGGTCCAGATGCGCGGGTGCTCGATGCCGCTCAGTTCGTCGAAGGCGCGTGACACGTCGAAAGGCAGCACGTGCTGGAACACCGGCCAGTCGCCGAAGCGCGGCGCCATGGCCTGCTCGGCGCGCTGGAAGCAGCCGCGCAAGCCTTCGCCTGCGGCAACGCCTTCGCGCACGCTGACCAGCAGGGTGGAAAGGAAGTCCTTCGTGAGGGCGATCGCTTCGGCGCAGGCGCCGGCGCTTTGCAGTACCGCGCCGCGGCCGGGCACCAGCACCCGGGGCTTGAGCGCAGCCACTGCATCCAGGGTGCCGGCCCAGTCCTGGATGTAGGCGTCGCCGGCATAGACGCCGCAGTGGTTCTCCACCACGTCGCCCGAGAACAGCACGCCGCAGTCGGGCAGCCAGGCCACGGTGTCGCCGCCGGAGTGGCCGCGGCCCAGGCACATCAGGCGCACTTCAAGCCCGCCCAGCCACAGGTTCATCTCGCGCTCGAAGCTGATGGTGGGCACGGTGAGGCCGGGAATCTCTTCCACACCGGCGAAGAGGCGCGGGAAGCGGCCCACTTCCGATTCGAAATCGGCCTGGCCGCGCTCGCGCACCCAGTCCAGCGTGCCCTGGCTGGCGATGACGGCTTGCGCTTCTTCAAAGGCGCTGGCGCCCATCACGCGCACCGCGTGGTAGTGCGTCAGGACGATGGTGCGTATCGGTTTGTCGGTGACGGCGCGTATGTCGGCCAGGAAGTCGCGCGCCATGCGCGGCGTGGGCCGGGTGTCGATCAAGACCACCTGGTCGTGGCCGACGATGAAGCCGCAGTTGGGATCGAAGTCGCTGATGTAGCCGTACACGTCGGGCGCGAGTTCGCGCAGCTGGGGCTTCTGCTCGCGGGTGTCTGACGCGGAGGCGAAGGAGACGGAAGCGGTCATGCGTGGATGTCTTGTGGTGTGGATTCGCGTGCGGCGGCGATGCAGTCGAGCAGCACCGCCGGGTCGCCGCACTGGTTGGCCAAGAGCAGCACCAGGCGCGCATTGAGGTCGGCGCTTTGCGTCTCGCTGAGGCCTTCGTGGGACTGCAGCCAGGCCGCGTAGAAGCCGTCGGGGTCGAGGATGTGGGGCTCGGTGATCATGCTTCTTCTAGTGTTCAGCGCAGCGACATGGCGCGGCGCACGAAGGCTGCGATGGATCGCGCGTCGGGCTTGGCGAGGCAGGCTGCGCGATAGGCATCGGGGCGCACCAGCACCAGGCTGCCTGGCGGTGGGTTGCCCAGATGGCAAGCCAGCGGCTCGCTGGCTTGCAAGGTGGGCAGGCCGCTGTCGCCGCCGACCGCCAGCAAGCGCAGCGGCAAGCTGCCTTGCAGGTTGACCGCTTCGGCGGCTTGCGCGTGGGTGGGTGCGAACCACAAGCCGAGGCACTGCGTGCCGCCATTGCCGCGCAGCAGTTCCATCACGCTGGTCGGCGTGCCGTCCTGCATTGCAAGCGGGATGTTCTGTACCGTCATCGCACCCTCGGGCAGGTGCGGCGCCGCCGGATAGTCGTTGGCGACCGACATGCGCCCGGTGTTGACCAGCGCGCGGGCAAAGGGGTGGCGTGCCGCCAGGTCCACCACGGCGCGCCGCATCACGTGCTCGGCCTGGCTGCGCGGTGCCAGGAATCGCGCCGAGCGGCTGGTGACCTGCAGGTTCTCCGCCGCGGCCGGACGCCGCTCGGCGTCGTAGCTGTCCAGCAGTTCATCGCCGGCTTGGCCTTGAACCACCAGCGCCAGCTTCCACCCGAGGTTGGCGGCGTCCTGGATGCCGGTGTTGCCACCGCGCGCGCCGAAGGGGCTCACCACGTGGGCGGCGTCGCCGATGAAGAGGATGCGGCCGTGGCGGAAGTTGTCCAGCAGGTGGTCGCGGTAGCCGTAGGGGCCGATCCAGACGAACTCGAACTCGACGTCCGGCCCGAGTTGCTCGCGCAGGCGCGCGCCGGCCACCTCGGGCTTGCTGATCTCGGCCACGTCGCAGTCTTCCGGCATCTGGTAGTCGATGCGCCAGACGCCATCGGCCATCAGGTGCTGCCAGACGCCGCGGCCTTCGTTGAAAGGCGCGTCGACCCAGGTCCAGCGCTCGGTGGGCAGCGGCTTCCTGAAGCGCACGTCGCTGATGCACCAGCGGTCGGTGCTGCGCGAGGGATGCGCGTCGATGCCCAGCTGCGTGCGGATCGGGCTGTTGGCGCCGGTGGCGTCGATCAGGTGGTCGGCCTCGATCGTGTAGGAGCCGGCGGGCGTCTCGATCTCGACGCGCACGCCGCCCTGCAGCGGCGTCACCTGCGTCACCCGGTTGTTCCAGCGCAGGTCGGTCAGACCCAGCTCGAGGACGCGTTCCACCAGGAACCACTCGACATAGAACTGCTGCAGGTTGATGAAGGGTGGCTGCACCGACACCGAATCGGCCTTCAGGTTGAAGCTGTAGACCTCGCGCTCGCCCGAGAAGGTGCGGCCGAAGGACCAGGTGATGCCCTTGTCGGCGATGCGCTGGTAGATGCCCAGCCGCGCGAAGATCTCCAGGCTCTTTTGCGCATAGCAGATGCCGCGCGAGGAGGCGCCGCGCACGCCCACGGTGTCGTCGTCGTCCAGCAGGATGGCGCGCACGCCGCGGCTGGCGAGGTCACAGGCCAGCGTCAAGCCGGCGGGGCCGGCGCCGACGATCACGATGGGGTGGCGCGTCGTCTTGTCGCTGTTCAGTTCCGGCGGGGGCAAGAAGGGCCAGTGCGGCAGCTCGTACTCGGGCGCGAAGGTGTAGCTCGTCATCGTTCTTCCGGCTTCACAGGGCCTGCGCCCATTGCGCAATCGCCTCCGCTGCCTGCGGCACCAACTGCGGCTGGCCGGCCAGGTAGTGGTTGCCGCCCACGATGTCGACGTTGCGGATGCGCTCGCCGCCGGCGGCCAGCCAGGCATCGCGGGTACTGGGAAAAGTGGACTGGTCGGCGGTGTAGGTCAGCAGCAGCAAGGGCACCGAGGTACGTGCCAGGTTGCTCGGCCCGTCCGCCTGCGAGCGCGAGGACCATTGCGACAGGAAGGCCGTGAGCGACGTGGTGCGCCCCATCGCATTGGCCGAGTAGTTCACCGCGCGCGCATCGCCCCACACGCTGCCGGGCGCGCGGTCGTTGGCGTCGAGCGAGAGATCGACGCAGCGCGGATCGGCATGGGTGCGATAGACCACAAAGCTTTGGTCGCGCGGGGCGCCGGGCGTGGCACGCAGTTGCGCCAGGCGCTCGATCGCCCAGTGCTCGATGCGATCCAGCCGCGCTTTCTGCGCGGCGGAGAAGCGCGCCAGGAAGTCCGCGTCGTAGGGCATGCGGTGCCGGGCGTCGTACATGTCGAGTTCCGGATCGACCGACAGCGGGTCGTGCTCGTCAGTGACGGAAGGATCGATCCAGTCGCGCATCAGCCGCGAGCGGCCCAGGTGCGCGGCGCACAGCGCGATGCCATCCACCGGCGGCAGGTCCGACGGATGCAGGTGCGTCGGGTCGCCGTCCGGGAAGTGGTGGGCCGTCAGCTGCTCGGCCTGCGCCTGGTAGAAGCTGGCCAGCGCCGCACCGCCCGAATTGCCGATGAGAAACACCTTCTCGTAGCCGGCATGGCGAAGGTACTGCACGCCGGCCCCCAGGTCCTGGATGGCACGCTCCATCAGCAGCACCGTGTCGTTGCCGGCATAGCGCGAATTCAGGCCCATGCAGCAGATGCCGCGCGCGGCCAGCGGGGCGATCAGGTAATGCCCCATGAAGTTGCTGGTCGGGTGCATCACGATGGCCGCGATCTTCTTGCGGTCGGCCGGCGGTGCCACGAAGGCGCCGTAGATTCGCGGGCGCAGCATCTGCAGGCCCGATTGGCTTTCCAGCGCTGCACCCGGCTTGACGTCGATGACGGCCAGTTGCGGATCAGCCATGGCGCGCTCCCTCCCCGGCGGCGATCGATTGCGCCTTGCGCATCGACCATGCATCGAGTTCGGCGCGTGCGCGCAGCGCGTGCGCGTCCATCGTCGCCTTGGTCACCGTGGGGGTGGTGAATTCCAGGCGGATGCCGTTGGGGTCGAAGAAGTAGATCGACTCGATGATGTGGTGGTCGGTGACGCCCAGCACTTCCACGCCGGCGGCTTCCAGCCGCACCTTGGCGGCCAGCAGCGCGTCGACCGAATCGACCTGCAGCGCCAGGTGGTTCACCCAGGCGGGGGTGTTGGGCGAAGGCTGGGCCTTCTGGTTGTCGCCCAGGTCGAAGAAGGCGATGTAGGAGCCGTCGGCCATCTGGAAGAAGATGTGCACGTAGGGGCAGTACTCGCCGGTGCTGGGCACGTGGTCGCTCTTGATCACGTGCACCAGCGGCAGGCCCAGCAGGTCTTCGTAGAAGTGGCGGGTTTCTTCGGCGTCGCGGCAGCGCCAGGCGAAGTGATGCAGGCCGCGCACCGGCACCGCCGGCAAAGGGAAGGGGGCATTCATAAGGGCGGCATTGGGCGCCGCCATGGCTCATGAATCAAACGAAATCAATTCATGAATTCATAAGCAAAGCATATTGGTTGCCGGCCAGCATGGGCCCATCGAGCCGCCTTCCGGTGCAAGCGGTGCGAAACCTAAAATCCGGCTTTGTCTTTCCAGTCTTCGGGCTTGCCGCCCGCCCATTCCCAATTTCCTCCCATGAACGTCCTCCGCTTCACCGATCTGTGCGCCCAAGGCAAAGCTGCCGGGCAACGCGTGTTCATCCGCGCCGACCTCAACGTGCCGCAAGACGATGCCGGCCGCATCAGCGAGGACACGCGCATCCGCGCGTCCGTGCCCTGCATCCGCCAGGCGCTCGACGCCGGCGCGGCGGTGATGGTCACCTCGCACCTGGGCCGCCCGACCGAGGGCGAGTTCAAGCTGGCGGATTCGCTGGCGCCGGTCGCCGCGCGCCTGGGTGAGCTGCTGGGCCGCGAGGTGCCGCTGGTTGCCAACTGGGTCGAGAACGGCGTCGACGTGAAACCGGGCAACGTGGTGCTGCTGGAGAACTGCCGCCTCAACAAGGGCGAGAAGAAGAACGATCCGGCCCTGGCGCAGAAGATGGCCGCACTGTGCGACATCTTCGTGCACGACGCCTTCGGCACCGCGCACCGCGCCGAGGCCTCGACCTACGGCATTGCCCAGTACGCCAAAACCGCCTGCGCCGGACCGCTGCTGGCGGCCGAGATCGACGCCATCACGCGCGCCCTGCGCGACCCCAAGCGCCCGCTGGTGGCGATCGTCGCCGGCTCCAAGGTCAGCACCAAGCTCACCATCCTCAACAGCCTGGCCAGCAAGGTGGACCAGCTCATCGTCGGTGGCGGCATTGCCAACACCTTCATGCTGGCCGCCGGCCTGTCCATCGGCAAGTCGCTGGCCGAGGCCGACCTGGTCGACCAGGCCAAGTCGGTGATCGAGGCCATGCGCGCGCGCGGCGCGGCGGTGCCGATTCCGGTCGACGTGGTGTGCGCCAAGACCTTTGCGGCCGATGCGCCGGCGACCGTCAAGGCAGCCAATGAAGTGGCCGACGACGACCTGATCCTGGACATCGGCCCCAAGACGGCAGAGATGCTGGCAGCGCAACTGCGCCAGGCCGGCACCATCGTCTGGAACGGCCCGGTGGGCGTGTTCGAGTTCGACGCCTTCGCCAAGGGCACCGAGGCGATCGCCCGCGCCATTGCGGACAGCAGCGCCTTCTCGATCGCCGGCGGGGGCGACACCCTGGCGGCCATCGCCAAGTACGGCATCGAGGACAAGGTGGGCTACATCTCCACCGGTGGCGGCGCCTTTCTGGAAGTGCTGGAGGGCAAGACGCTTCCGGCCTTCGAAATCCTGGCCAAGCGGGCGCAATGAAGCGGGCCGGGCCACGGCTCGGCGGTCTCTATTCGGTGCGGGAATTTCAGTTATGCAGTCACAAATATCACATAGCGCAATGATATATTTCTATGTGAGATAGCCACAACGAATCACCAGGAGACTCGCACCATGGACGCCGTCCGCCTTCCTCGCCACGCCACCAAGATCGTGGCCACGCTCGGCCCCGCCACCAACACGGTCGAGATGATCGAGCAGATGATCCACCACAAGGTGAGCTGCATGCGGCTCAACTTCAGTCACGGCACCGCGCAGGACCACATCGAGCGCGCTGCCATGGTGCGCGAAGCGGCCCGCCGCGCCGGCCGCGAGATCGCGATCATGGCCGACCTGCAGGGTCCGAAGATCCGCGTCGGCAAGTTCGCCGAAGGCCGGGTGCGGCTGGAAGCGGGCGCCAAGTTCATCCTGGATGGCGCCCGTACCGAACTGGGCGACATCAACGCCGTCGGCCTGGACTACAAGGACTTGCCGCGCGACGTGAAGCCGGGCGACCGCCTGCTGCTCAACGACGGCCTGATCGTGCTGTCCGTCGACGCCGTGAAGGGCGAGGCCGTGCATACCACCGTGCGCCTGGGCGGCGACCTGTCCAACAACAAGGGCATCAACAAGCAGGGCGGCGGCCTTACGGCACCGGCCCTGACGGCCAAGGACATGGAAGACATCAAGACCGCGATGAGCTTCCAGGCCGACTACGTGGCGGTGAGCTTCCCGAAGAACGCCACCGACATGGAAATGGCGCGCCAGCTGTGCAACGTGGCGGCCGCCGAGTTCGGCCACAAGCCGGCCCTGATCGCCAAGATCGAGCGTGCCGAGGCGATCCCGAAGCTGGAAGAAATCCTCTCCGCCAGCGACGGCATCATGGTGGCGCGTGGCGACCTCGCGGTGGAAGTGGGCAACGCCGCCGTGCCGGCGCTGCAGAAAAAGATGATCCGCATGGCGCGCGAGATGGACAAGGTCGTCATCACCGCCACGCAGATGATGGAATCCATGATCACCAACCCGGTGCCCACCCGCGCCGAGGTGAGCGACGTGGCCAACGCCGTGCTGGACGGCACCGACGCGGTGATGCTGTCGGCCGAGACGGCCTCGGGCAAGTACCCGCTGGAGACGGTGCAGGAAATGAGCCGCATCTGCGAGGCGGCCGAGGGGGCGGAAGACCTGCGCCTGGATGCCGACTTCAGCGGCCAGAACTACAGCCGCATCGATCAGTCGATCGCCATGGGCGCCCTGTTCACCGCGCACCACCTGGGCGCCAAGGCCATCGTGGCGCTGACCGAGTCGGGTTCGACCCCGCTGTGGATGAGCCGCCATCGCGCCCACATCCCTATGTACGCGCTCACCTCGCGCCTGGCGACCCAGCGCAAGATGGCCCTGTACCGCAACGTGCGCCCGCTCCTGATGAACTCGGAAAGCGATCGCGACACGGCCCTGGCCCAGGCCGAGGCGCACCTCAAGCGCCGCGGCATCGTGCAAAGCGGCGACATCTATGCCATCACCTGCGGCGAACCGATGGGCGAGCCGGGCGGCACCAACATGCTCAAGATCTGCCGGGTGGCCTGAGCCGCTTCGCTCGGCGGCGTCTCAAGAGGGCGAGCGCATGTCGAAAGCCGCGGCAAAGGCCTCGGCTGCAGCTTCGAGGTTGCGGTTGCCGGCGTCCGAGCTGCGCCAGACCAGCGCGAGCTTGCGAACCGGCGCACGGCGCCCGAGGCTCACTTCGCGCACGCCATAGGCATCGACCAGAGGACGCCGGGGCCGGGGCACGACGGAAACCCCCAGGCCCTGCGCAACCATGGCGACGATGGCGTCGACCGAGCGCAGTTCCAGCGTGCAGCGCGCATTCGGAACCTGGCCGCGCACGTACCGCGCGGCCACGCGTCCTCCAGGGATCGACAGGTCGTAGCCGATCCAGTCGCAGGCCTCGAGCAACTGCCTCGGCGTCCTCGCGGTGGCGTCCGGCGGCGCCAGCAGCACGTAGGGCTGGCGATGCAGCTCCCGCCAGACGAGCCGGCGCGAGCCGCCGGATTCCGGCCTGACGAGCAAAGCCAGGTCGAGCCGCGCCGCCTTCAGTTCGGACATCAGTTCGCCGCTGTCGTTGAGCGGCGGCACCACCACATCCAGCGAAGGATGCCGCTGGCGAAGCACGTGAAGCGCCCGCGGCAGCACGTCGCTCTGCATGCTGGTGATCACGCCGATCCGGACCCGGCCCGCTACTTCCACTGCCGGGCGAACGCGGAGCATCTGGAGCCTGTGCGAGAAGTCGCCGACGGCCTCCATCACCTCGCGCGCAAAGGCAGTGGGCGCCACCACGCGGGTCGAGCGGTCGAACAGCGGCTTGCCGAAATACTGCTCGAGCTGCTTGACCTGCAGGCTTACCGCGCTCGGGCTGCAGCCCACGGCGGCGGCGGCCGCGGTGAAGCTGCCCTGCTCGAGGATGGTTCTCAACGTGACCAGCATGGCGAGATTCATGAGAAATCCTCACAGTTGACGTTTCAATATATCGCTTTACTCATTTCATGTCATACCTACGATCGTGTTGCCATGAACACCACCCGACATCCTTCTTTCGCACTCGCCAAAAGGCTGGCATGCATGCTGGGGCTTGCGCTCGCCGCGTGGCAGGCGCAGGCGTCCGACGCCTGGACGCCCGAGCGCGCCATCCACCTGGTCTCGCCCAGTCCACCGGGCGGCGGCACCGATGCCATCTGCCGCCTTCTCGCGGCCAAGCTGGGCGAACAGGCCAAGTGGCAGGTTGTCGTCGACACCAAGCCCGGTGCGGGCAACAACATCGGCATGGATTTCGGCGCGAAGTCGCCGCCCGACGGCTACACCGCCGTGCTCGGCGAAACCAGCAACCTGGCGGTGAACCAGTTTCTCTACAGCAAGCTCAGCTTCGATCCCGTCAAGGATCTCGCGCCGGTGGCGCTGGTCGGCACCGGCGTGTCGGTGCTGGTCGTGCGGGCCGACAGTCCGTTCGACAGCCTCGCGGCCCTGCTTTCGGGCGCGAAGAAGAAACAGCTCGCCTATGCGTCCTCGGGCAACGGCACGGTCGGGCACCTGGTGGCCGAGAACCTGCGCGTCACGGCGGGGGCGAACCTGCTGCACGTGCCCTACAAGGGCGGCGGCCCGGCGATGGCGGACATGCTCGGCGGGCAGGTCGATTTCTACATCTCCTCGCTGGTCTCCGCGCTGCCGCTGATCAAGGGCGGCAAGCTCCGCGCGCTCGCGGTGACCTCGGGCGCCAGGGACGTGTCGTTGCCCGATGTGCCCACCTTCATCGAGAGCGGCTTCAAGGGCTTCGAGTACTACACGCTCTACGGCGTCGTGGTGCCCGCGAAGACACCGGAGCACATCGTCCGGACCATGAATCGCGAAATCAATCGCGTGCTCGATTCGGCGGAGGTCCGCGCCAGCCTGGCGGCGCGCGGCGTCTATGTTCGGACCGGCACGCCCGAGAGCTTCGACGCCTTCCTGCAGGGCGAGCGAAAGAAGTGGGCGGCGCTTGTCAAGGCCACCGGCGCGACCGCGGAATGACGCAGCCCCGCATCATGGCGATCCCGCCGTCCGACGACCATCCGCAGGCGGCGGCGGTGGTGGACCTTCGCAGCGACACGGTGACGCTGCCGACCGCGCAAATGTACGAACGCATGGCCCGCGCACCGCTGGGCGACGACGGACTCGACGGCGATCCGACCGCGCAGGCGCTGGAGGCCGCGACCGCCGACATGCTCGGAAAAGAGGCCGCGCTGTACGTGCCGAGCGCGACGATGGCCAATCTCCTGGCCATCCTCGCGCAGGCCGGGCGCCAGGAACTCGTGCTCGCCGAAGCGGCATCGCACATCTACCTGATCGAACGCGGCGCGGCCGCGCTGACCGGCACCTTCTACCAGGGCATCGCGGGCGTCGATGGCGCGATGGACCTGGACCTGCTGCACGAAGCGCTCGAACCGGGCCGCAACAAGCTGCGAGCCGCCCTCGTGTGCGTGGAGACCTCGCACAACAATGCCGGCGGCGCGGTCCTGCCGCTCGCGCACATGCAGGCCGTGTTCGAGGCTTCGAAGCAAAGGGGTGCCGCCGTCCACCTCGACGGCGCGCGGCTGATGAACGCGGCGGTGGCGCTGGAGGTGCCGGCGGCACGCATCGCCGCCTTCGCCGACACCGTGGCGCTGTGCCTGTCCAAGGGGCTCAGTGCGCCGATGGGCGCGGTGCTTGCCGGGCCAGCGGCCGCCATCGAACGTGCGCGATGGCTTCGAAAGATGCTCGGCGGCGGCCAGCGCCAGGTGGGCATTGCCGCGGCCGCGGGGCTGGTGGCCGTCACCGCCATGGTCGAGCGGCTCGCGCAGGACCATGCCAGCGCGCGCCGGCTCGCGGGCGGGGTGGGGCAAATCCCGGGCCTGTCGACCAACATTCCCCAGACCAACATCGTGCAGGTCGATGTGAGCGCCACCGGGCTCGATGCCGATCAATGGGTGTCCGCGCTCAAGAAGTTCGGCGTCCTGGTGCGTCCGTGGGGCAGGCATCGGCTGCGCTGCGTCACCCACCGCCACATCGGCGACCGTGAGATCGACCTGGCCGTGGCGGCCTTCGGTTCCGTGGCGGAAACGAACGTAGGCTGAACGCCACGCAGGCAACCCGTCAGCCCACGGTGCGTGTCGGACCCCGGCGCGAAAGCGCGTAGGCCCTGGGCCTTTGCATGCTTCGCGGGCTGGTCATTGGGCCGGCCTGGGAGGCCCCTCGGTAGAATCACGGGCAGTTCTTCACTGTCTTTCCAACAATTCCCCGCGAGGTATTCCCATGGCACTCGTTTCGATGCGCGAACTGCTCGACCACGCCGCCGCCAACGGCTACGGCATTCCGGCTTTCAACGTCAACAACCTCGAACAGGTGCAGGCCGTGATGGAAGCGGCCAAGGAAACCGGCGCGCCGGTGATCCTGCAAGCCAGCGCGGGCGCCCGCAAGTACGCCGGCGAAGCCTTCATCAAGCATCTGATTGCTGCTGCCATCGAGCAATACCCCAACATCCCGCTGGTGATGCACCAGGACCACGGCCAGAGCCCCGATGTCTGCAAGGGCGCGATCGACCTGGGCTTCAGCTCCGTCATGATGGACGGCTCGCTCGAGTCCGACGGCAAGACCATCGCCAGCTACGACTACAACGTCGACGTCACCAAGAAGGTGACGCAGATGGCCCACATGGTGGGCGTCACGGTCGAGGGCGAGCTCGGCTGCCTGGGCTCGCTGGAGACCATGAAGGGCGACAAGGAAGACGGCCACGGCACCGACGCGACCATGACGCGCGACCAACTGCTCACCGACCCCGAGCAGGCCGCCGACTTCGTCAAGCGCACCCAGATCGACGCACTGGCGATCGCCATCGGCACCAGCCATGGCGCCTACAAGTTCACCCGCAAGCCCACCGGCGACATCCTGGCGATCGACCGCATCAAGGAAATCCACCGCCGCATTCCCAACACGCACCTGGTGATGCACGGCTCTTCGAGCGTGCCGCAGGAACTGCTGGCCATCATTCGCCAGTTCGGCGGCAACATGAAGGAAACCTATGGCGTGCCGGTGGAAGAAATTCAAGAGGCCATCAAGCACGGCGTGCGCAAGATCAACATCGACACCGACATCCGCCTGGCGATGACCGGCGCGGTGCGCAAGTTCCTGGCCGAGAACCCCGAGAAGTTCGACGCCCGCGAATGGCTCAAGCCGGCCCGCGAGGCGGCCAAGCAGATCTGCAAGCAGCGCTACATCGAGTTCGGCTGCGAAGGCCAGGGCGCCAAGATCAAGGGCGACAACCTGCAGGTCGTGGCTGCCAGGTACGCCAAGGGCGAGCTGGCGCAAGAAGTCATTTAAGCCTTTCCCCACTTCTCGCAAGCCACCGTTCGCGGTGGCTTTTTTCCGCGCGCACAATCGTCCTTTCGCGCCTTTTGGAATCCTTTCCCGCTAAGAAGAGCCCATGACCACCGTCCACACCTCCTCCATCCAGAGCCTGCCCCTTCTCGCGCGCGGCAAGGTGCGCGACAACTACGCGGTGGGGGAAGACCGCATCCTGATGGTGGCCAGCGACCGCCTGTCGGCCTTCGACGTGATCATGGGCGAGCCGATCCCCGGCAAGGGTGAGCTCTTGACCCAGATGGCCCTGTGGTGGTTCGCGCGCCTGGGCCACCTGTGCCCCAACCACCTGACCGGCGAGGCGCCCGAAAGCGTGGTCACCCCGGCCGAGGTGCCGCAGGTGCAGGGCCGCTCCATGCTGGTCAAGCGCCTCAAGCCCGTGCCGGTGGAGGCCGTGGTGCGCGGCTACCTGGCCGGCAGCGGCTGGAAGGAATACCAGGAAAGCCGTTCGGTCTGCGGCGTGCCGCTGCCCGAGGGCCTGACCAACGCGGCCAAGCTGCCCGCGCCCATCTTCACGCCGGCCGCCAAGGCGCAGGCCGGCGAGCATGACGAGAACATTTCCTACGAGCGCGTGGTCGAGATGATCGGCCCCGATCTGGCGCGCCAGATCCGCGACATCAGCATCGCCATCTACCAGGAGGCGGCCGCCATCGCCCTGGAGAAGGGCATGATCATTGCCGACACCAAGTTCGAGTTCGGCCTGGACGCCGACGGCAAGCTGGTGCTGATGGACGAGGTGCTCACGCCCGACAGTTCGCGCTACTGGCCGGTCGAGGGCTACGAGAAGGCGCTGGCCGAAGGCGCCAATCCGTCCAGCTACGACAAGCAGTTCGTGCGCGACTGGCTCGAAGCCACGCGCATCCACGGCAAGCCCTGGGACAAGACCCCGCCGGCCCCACGCCTGCCGGCCGAGGTCATCGAGAAGACCGCCGCCAAGTACCGCGAAGCGCTGCAGCGCCTCACGACCTGATGTAAATACATCACAAAACACGCGGCAATACTTACTGCCCGCTAGATCAACAAATTTCCATACTTTCCTCATCTAGTTGGATGAGGAGTGACGTGATGGAAATGACAAGCGAAATCGAGGTTTCCCGTGCATTGGCTGGCGTTGCCAAGGTCAGCGCCCCGCCGCCGGACGGCCTGCAAGCCGCCATGCTGGCGCGGGTGCTCGACGAAATCGACCATGGCCTGATGCTGGTCGACCTCACCGGCCGCGTCCTGCACGCCAACCATCCGGCGCGCTGCGAGCTGGCTTCGGCCCAGGCCCTGTGCGAGCGCGACGGCATGCTGGCCGGCAGCGACGACGGGCGCCAGCGCCAGATCCGCCAGGCCCTGAAAGATGCCGCGCACGACGGCCGCAGCATCGTCGAGCTGGAGCACCACGACAGTCCGCTGTCGCTGGCCTTCATCCCCATGGCCTCGCTGCCGGGGGGCCACATCGACACCGTGCTCATCATGTGCAGCAAGCGCCAGAACTGCGCCAGCCTGACCATGCAGATGTTCGCCCGCGCCAACCGCCTGACCCGGGCCGAACAGAACGTGCTGCGCCAGCTGTGCGATGGCCACCGCGCCGAGGAAATCGCCGGCCTGCAGGGCATTCGCGTCTCTACAGTGCGCACTCACATCAAGAGCGTGCGTGAAAAGACCGGCTCCAGCAGCGTGCGCGAGATCGTGCATCGGCTGGCGCGCATGCCGCAGGTGGTGTCGGCGGCGCGCCTGGGCGTGCAAGAGGGCTGATTCCCGGCGCTGCCTGTCGTGGCGCCGCTCGTGGGCGACAGCGGCCGATATGCGCGGGCGATATAGTCCGCGCATGTCGTCTGCCGCCTTGCGCCGTCCGGCGCCGAATCCGCCGGCGCACCTCACCCTCCTGACACCGGCGGTTGACCGCCTGGCGGCCCTGGGCACCCAGCGGCGCTATCGCAAGAACACGGTGATCATCGAAGAGGGCGATTCCGGCGACTCCATCTACATCGTCATTTCAGGGCGTCTGCGCGCCTACGTGTCCGATTCGCGCGGGCGCGAAATCACCCTGGGCCTGCACGGTCCCGGTGAATACGTGGGCGAGATGTCGCTCGACGGCGGCCTGCGCTCGGCCAGCGTGCAGGCGGTGGAGCCCACCCTGTGCGCCGTGGTCACGCGTGAAACCGTGCTGCAGCACATCGCCGCCGATCCGGATTTCGCCCTGGCCCTCATCCAGCGCCTGATCCGCCGCGCCCGCCTGGCCACCGAAAGCGCCCGCAGCATCGCCCTGCTGGATGTCTACAGCCGCCTGCGCGCCATGCTCGAGCGCCGCGCCGAGCTGCAGGATGACGGCAAGCGCGTGATCGCCGAGCGCCTGACGCATCAGGCCATCGCCAGCGAAATCGGCTGCTCGCGCGAGATGGTCAGCCGCCTTTTGAAGGACCTGGAAGAGGGTGGCTACCTGGCCGTGATCGAGCGCCAGCTGGTGCTGATGCGGGACCTGCCGGCGCGCTGGTAGCACGGCTCCCGGCGCTGGCTCAGGCCAGGCCGTGGGTGCGCAGTCCGCTCGTCATGGCTGCCACCAGCCGCTGGCGCAGCGCACGGCGTACCAGGAACCACAGCGGCCACAGCAGCAGCCGCAAGTACCAGGGCCGCAGCAGGCCCGAATACAGAACGCCCAGCCGCGCATCCAGCGCCGGCGCATGGGCGGCCGGATCTGCCTTGCCCAGCGGCCATTCGGGCAAGGGCTCGGCCTCGCCGTGGCGCGGATGCAGCCGGCCCACCAGCGGGATGATCGGCAATTCCAATTCCTGCTGCTGGCCTTCGCCCACCGCATAACGCTGGCGCTGCTCGGCGCTCCAGTGCTGGAACAGCGGGTTGTCCGCATGCAGCACGAAGCGCTCGGCCAGCGCCTGCTGCGCGTTGCGGCGCCCCAGCAGGTAGTCGTGCAGCCGAAACTCGCGGGCCAGGTAGCCACCCAGGCCACCCAGGCTGGCGCCGGCCAGGTACTTGCTGGCGCATTCGCCGCTCGCCTCCTCCCGCTGCGGGGCGATGATGAAGCGGCTGTAGACATCGCCGCGCAGCGCCAGGGCCACGTCCTGCGGCCGCAGCCGGGCCTGGTCGAGCAGGGTGCGCACCAGGGCCGACAAGGTGCCGGCCAGGCTAATGGGCCGCAGCGCTTCGCTTTCCACTTTCGGCGCGCCCAGCAGCGGATCGATCAGCAGCACGGCACGCCTGGCCAGGCGGCCGTCGCGCTCGTTGCAGGCCAGCGGGTCGCCGCCGGCGAGCTCGGTGCGCACCACGTCCAGGGCGTTGTTGTCGATCAGCCCGCCATCGGCCGCATCGAACTCGAAATGGCTCTGGGCCGCCTGGCCGACCGGTTGAGGGTGCAGCACCTCGTCCGGCCCGCAGCTGCCGCCGGGTAGCACGATCGACGCCTGGCTGTACTGGCCGGCCGGCGGCGCCTGGCGCCGCGCCGGCAGAAAGAGCGGAAAGGCGGCCGAACCCAGCGCCGCCGTGGCAAAGCGCCTTCCCCAGCGCTCCCAGCCGTCCGGCGCATGCCGCTGCACGGCGATCGCCGTTTCGTCCGGGCGCGGCGCCGCAGCCGGCATGCCGCCCAAGCCGGAGAAGGCAAAGCGCATGAAGTCGCCATGCATGGCCGACAGGATCCTGCGCACGCTGCTGCGACCATTGGAGAGCGAGAAGTTGACGCCCCGCAGGTTGGTCACGCTGAAGGCCAGGCGCAAGGGATCTGCCAGCCAGCCGCGCTGCCGGGCCATTGCCTGGCTGCCGAAGTCGATGGCAGCGCGCGCCACCTGGTCGACCCGCGTGGGGTCTAGCAGCGAGCGCACGCCGTCGCCGCTTGCATCGGCGGTGCCCAGCAGGTCCGCCAGGCTGGTGCCATCGACCCAGGCGGCAAAGAGAGGGTTGGACTTTTGCGCCGCCTCGAGGCTGCCCTGGCGCACATGGCGGATCTCGTAAGGCAGGGCCGCCGCCAGCACGGCGCTGGTGAGCGCGCCCGACGAGGCGCCCGCCACCATGCGCAGGCTCACCCGGTGCTGTGGCGCATCTGCATCGCCGCGCTTGCGCGCCGCTTCCCAGGCGTCCAGGGCCTCGACGATGAAGTCGATCGCGCCGGCGCTGAAGGCGCCGCAGGAAACGCCGCCGGCCAGCGAAAGGCCGAATTCGAATGTGCTGGCTTCGTTGGCGTTCGTGCCAGTTGTCATGGATAAGCTTGCGTTCACAAACGTCAATCTGGCATTCTTGTAGATATTTGAAACAATTTACCTAGGCCGGAGAGTATCCAATTGCCGCCGGCCGGTAGCACGAACAACAAGAACATGAAGAAACCGGTGCCCACGGACGCGGGTGGCGTCCATTCGAGGGTGAACTTGTGAGCACCTCCTGTCCCAATTGCGGCGCGCCGCGCGAGGCGAGCCACCGCTTTTGCCCGAGCTGCGGCGCCCGCCTGGACGCCCAGCGTGAACTCAAGCAGGTCACGGTGCTGCTGGCCGACCTGTGCGGGTCCACCGAGCAGGTGGTGCGCACCGACGCCGAGGGCGGCCAGGCCTACCTGGATCAGGCCTTGCGCCTGATGTCCGAGGCCGTCGCCGTCTATGGCGGCACCCAGGTCCAATGGCGGGGCGACGAGTTGCTGGCCCTGTTCGGTGCGCCGGTGGCGCAAGAGGACCATGCGCTGCGCGCCTGCCTGGCCGCCATCGCCATGCTGGACGCGATGAAGACCCAAAGCGCGCGGCAGGCGCCGATGACGGTGCGCATCGGCATCGATTCGGGCGAGGTCATCGCCGGCCCGGGCAGCGGCGAAGCGTCGGGCAGCTACCGGGTGGATGGCGCGCCGGTGCACCTGGCCTCCAGGCTGGAAAAGCTGGCGCCGCCGGCCAGTGCGTATCTCAGCGGCAACACCCAGCAGTTGGTGAGCGGCCAGATCGACACGCGGGCGCTCGGCCCGCGCACCTTGCGCGGCTTCGGCGTGCCGGTCGAAATTCACGAGCTCGTCGGCGGCCTGCAGGATTCCGCGGCCGCGCCGCTGGCGCGCCGGCGCTTTCTCGGGCCGCTGGTCGGTCGCGCCGCGGCCCTGGATGCGCTGGCGCAGGTGGCCGACGACGTCTGCGGCGCCGGGCTGCGCGGCGTCGGTGTGCGCGGCGACGCCGGCATCGGCAAGTCGCGCCTCTTGGCCGAGCTGTCCATCCGGCTGGCGGGCCGCGGCTTCACCACGGTCTCGGTGGCGGCACGCAGCTACGCCAGCCAGGCGCCCTACAGCCTGGTGGCCGACATCGTTCGTGCCTTGCAGGCCAGCTCCGGCGGCACCATCGAGCTGCCGCCCGAAGCCAGCGGCGACCCGCAGGGCGCCGAGCTGCATGCCGCTGCACTGGCCGACCTGCTGGGCAACGGCGACCCGGTCGATGCCTGGCGCGTGCTGACGCCGACGCAACGCCGCGAATACCTGGCCCACACCTTTGTCGCCCTGGTTCGGGCCTGCATGGGCGGCGCGCCGATGCTGCTGCTGGTGGAAGACGTTTTCCTGGCCGACCAGAGCAGCGTGCGCCTGCTGGAATCGCTGCCACGCCGCCTGCAGGAGCTGCCCCTGCTGATCCTGATGAGCTACCGGCCGGACTTCAGCCATCGCTGGACCGATGCGCCCTGGTTCGTCGAGCACCAGGTCGGTCCGCTGACGCCGGCCGACCTGTCCAGCCTGGCCGACGAGCTGCTGGGCACCGATGCCAGCCTGCAGGACATCCGCACCACCCTGCTCGAGCGGGCCGGTGGCAATCCGCTGTTCCTGGAACAGATGGTCATGACCCTGGTGGATGGCGGCAGCCTGCTGGGCTCGCCGGGCGCCTACCACCGCGCGCCGGCCGAGATGCTGCTGCGCGTTCCGGCCTCGATCCAGACCATCATCGGCGCCCGCGTCGACCGCCTGCCCGAAGGCGTCAAGGCCAGCCTGGAAGCGGCCGCCATCATCGGCGAGCCGATCGATGCCGCCATGGTGGCCGCGGTGCGCGAGATCTCCAAGACGGAAGCCGAGCGCCACCTGCGCCACGCCATGTCCGGCGGCCTGGTGGCCGCGGCCCAGGGGCCGGCGGGCGCCTATGCCTTCCGCCACGGCCTGGTGCAGGAGTCGGTGCTTGCCAGCCTCACGCGCTCGCGCCGGCGGCAACTGCACCGCGCCGCCTTCGAGGCCTACCTGGGCCGCGCCGGCGAGCAGGTGTCGACCGATGCCGCGGTGCTGGCGCACCATGCCTTTCATGGCGAGCAGTGGCAGGCCGCCGCCGAACGTGCACTGCGCGCCATGGCGCGCTCCATCGAACGCTCGGAAAACAAGGACGCGCTGCGCGTGTTCGAGCTGGGCCTGGACGCGGCGCGCCGGGTCGAGGATGAATCGGCCATGCTGTCTTGCGAGCTGGCGCTGCGCGTCGAGGCGCTGGGCGCCCAGATGGCGCTGGGCCAGTTCGACGCCATCGTCGCCAACCTGCAGCGGGCCGAGAGCATCACCCTGGCCCTGGGCGACACCCGGCGCCAGGCGGCGGTGTCGCTGCAGCTGGCCGTCACCCTGTGGGCCTGCGGCAGCTACCAGCAGGGCCTGACGGTGGCCACCCAGGCCGGCAAGGCGGCCGAGGCATCCGGCAGCCGCAGCCTGCACATGGCGGCCATGCAGGCGCGCATGATGCTGCACCACGCGCTGGGCCGCTATGTGGAAGCCTCCGAGGACGCGGTGGAGGTGGCGCGCGAATTCGCCGTCGAGCTGCAGGCCCGGCGCCTGTTCCCCGGCTGGGCGGTGATGGCCTCCACCAACCTGCACGCGTTCATCGTCGACATCATGACCCTGCGCGGCGACCTGGCGGCGGCGCAGGCGGCCTGCGATGCCGGCTATGCCGAGCTGGAAGAGCAGGACCATCCCTTCTCGCGCGTGCTGCTCGATTTCTCCAGGGGCGAGCTGCTGCTGGCGCAGAACCGGCCGGCCGAGGCGGCCACCCTGCTGCAGAAGGCGCTGGAGCTGTGCCGGGTGCACGAGGTGTCGAACATGTACCCGGCCATCCTGGCCCACCTGGGCGGCGCGCTGGCGCAAAGCGGCCAGGCGCAGGAAGCGCTGGCGCTGCTGGAGCCGGCGGTGGCGCAGAAGCTGTCGCGCGCCGGTGGGCGCTACAACGAGTACTACTTCCCCTACTTCCTGGCCATCGCCCTGCAGGAAGCCGGCCGCACCGACGAAGCACTGGCAGCCGCGCGCCAGGCCTGCGACGCCGCGGCCTCCTTCCAGCAGCGCGGCCACGAGGCGCGCGCCTTGCTGCTCTTGGCCACGCTGGAGCAGCGCAAGGGCCGCACGCGCGATTCGCAGGAGCATCTGGCCGAGGCCAAGGCGCTGGCCAAGGCGTGCGGCATGGAAGGTTTCTCGGACCAGGCGACGGTGCTTCAACACCATGCGTGAGCGCTGTCCGGCTCGCGCCCTGCGCTCGCTCGGCTACCGGGGCGTGAGCGCCGCCATCCACCAGCCGCGGCTGCTGCGATTCATCGCCTGGATCGCGCAGAAGCAGCCCTGGTTCGGCCACCTGCTCAAGGCCGCCGCCTCGCGTGCGGACGTGGTGAATGCCTTCGAGCGCCCGCTGGCCTTTTCCAGCACCTCGCACCGGCCCAACCTGGTCGCGGGCGACTTCATCATGGGCATGGAGTCCGGCGCCCGCCACACGGCGGAGCGCCGGCTGCTCGAGGCGCAGTTTCCACAGCCGGAAGCCTTCGGGCAGTTCGCGACAGAGGCGGCGCGCACGCGCATCGACGCCCTGCGCGAAGGCCCGGTGCGCGTGTTCGACCTGATCGACGACTACATGGTGCCGCTGGCCTGGCACGCCATCAGCGGCGCCTTTGGCGCCAAGCTGCCGCCGTTGCCGCCCGGCGATTCGATGCTGATGAACCTGCGCTACCTCGGCGCGCACCTGATCGTCGGCCCGGTGGCGACCGAGGCGGTGCAGCAGCGCGCCCGCGACAGTGCGGCAGAAGTCAACGCCTGGGTGCGCTCGCACATCGAGCCCTTGCGCGAGGCCTGGAGCGTCGACGGCATGACGCCCAGCCGCGAGGAAGTGGCGCGCAACGTGGTCGGCATGCTGTGGGTGGGACATCCGGCCACGGCCCAGAGCGGCGCGCTCATCATGCAGGAGCTGCTGGCGCGCCGCGGCGAGCCGCGGGTGAAGGACTTCATGGCGCGCGTGCTGGCGCACGACGACCCCTGGAGCGACGCGCAGTTGCATGGCGAGGCCAAGGGCCATGTGCTGGAAGCGCTGCGCCTGCGCCCGCCCTTTCCCATCCTCACGCGCGACGTGCGGCGCGACACGCTGGTGGGCGTCGACGGCAGCGGCAGCATCGACGGCGGCACCCGCCTCACGGTGATGGGCATCGGCGCCATGTCCGACCCGGCCGCCATGCGCGACCCGCAGGTCTATCGACCCGGACGCAAGTTCGTCGACGAGCGCGACCGCTACCTGATGTTCGGCTGGGGCGCGCGCCAGTGCCCGGGGCGCGACCCGGTGGTCGAGATCCTGGCCAGCGCGCTGCTGGGCCTGCTGCGCCTGCCGGATGTCGCCTGGGCCGATCCCTGGTGGCGCCGGATGCAGTTCGACGGCCCGATCATCCGGTCGATGCGACTTCGCTTTCGCCACTGAGAGGCCCGCCCGTGTCGATCAAACAGATGATCTGCTTCGTCACGCCGGACGCGCCCACCCGGATCGCGCCCTCCGTGACGCGCCGCGTGGACGGCATGTGCGAGGCCATCGGCCGCATCCATTTCGCCACCCTGGCGCTGCTGCCGCCCGCGCCCGGCGCCTCAGCGCTGGCGCCGCCTTCGCTGATGCTCGAGATCGTGGTCGACGAGGACCTGCTGCTGCCGGACCTGGTCGACCGGATGCTGGACTGTGCCTTCGCCCCTCTGTGGCAGCTCTACAAGGCCAACTGGGACGGCCCCGCGCAGGCCGACCCGGGCACCAAGCGCACCTGGCTGCGCGCCTTCCTGCTGCGCTGGGCCTACGTGGCCGACGGCGGCTTTGTCGGCGCGCGCGACCGCACGGTGGCGCAGGTGAGGGCCGAGGAAGAACTGTTCCAGGAAGCCAGGGCGCACCTGCATGGCGTGCCGCGTGCGCAGCGCCCCAAGGACGCGCGCAGCCTGGCCGAGCACATGGTGGCCTGGGCCCAGAGCCACGGCTTCGGCTGGATCGCCAATCCGGCGCCGCGCTCGCGCTGGCGCAAGGGGCCGGATTTCGGCCTTGGCGACTGGCTGGCGCTGTTGATGAAGCTGGTGCTGCCTTTCCTGGCGCTGCTGGGCTTTCTCTACGCACTGGGCTGGGCCACGCTCTTGTCGGCGAAGCTGCCGCATCTGCTGGGCTTGCCGCTGCCGCGCGACGCGTCCACGGCCGTGGTGCTGGCTGCCATGACGCTGCTGCTGGCGCTGGTGCCGCTGCTGGCGGCTCTGCTCACCGGCGGCGGCGTCGTGGCGCTCGCCGCCTTGTTCGTCGGCTACTCGGTGGTGGCGGTGAAGATTCTCATCTCGGGCTCCATCGATGCCTTCGGCATGGGCAGCTTCCTGTGGCCGAGCTGCTCGGTCAACCAGGGCTTGCTGGGCTCGGCCGGCGTGGCGGCCTTCGCTTGCATGGCGGGGTTCATCGCGCTGATCCCGGTGCTCGTCAAGCTTCGCGCGCCGCCGTTCTTTCCGATGCTGGCGGTAGGGGGCGGCATGGTCGTGGCGGTGTGCCTGTCCCTGGCCTTCAGCCAGGCCATGTTTGGCGCCATCGAGGCGCATGCCGCCTGCGTCGAGCAGGACTGGGTGCTGACGCGCGATGCCGCGCCGCTGACCCGGCTGGCCTGGGCGCTGGCCGCCCTGTTGCTGGTGGCTGGCGTCTCGGCCTTGATGCTGGTGTTCGCCACCCGCTGGGCGCCGTACCTGCTGAGCCAGTCCGACCGCTGGGACAAGCCCGGACCGCTACCGCACCTGCCGGCACACCAGGTGCACCCCAGCATCCAGGAATGCGAGGCCCGGCTGTCGGCGCGTACCAGCCACATGATCAGCCTGACGGAGATCCGGCGGCCCTACGTCCTCCATCGCACCTGGCTGCGCTTCTGGCTGTGGTTCTTCAGCGTGCTGGGTGAATACGTGTTCACCGAAGGCGTCCTGGGCAGTGCGCACGGCATCAAGTTCGGCCACTGGCACATCATCGACCGCGGGCGCCGGCTGCTTTTCTGCAGCAACTTCGACAGCGCCTTCGGCGGTTACCTGGACGAGTTCATCCAGGGCGCGACCGAGGGCGTCAACCTGATCTGGCGCCGCAGCGAACTGCTGCCGCGCGCCGAGGCGCGCTCGGACCAGCCGGCTGTCGTCCATCCGCGCGACTTTCCGCCGACCTTCCTGGGCATCTATGGCGGCTGCAAGGCCGAGCAGGCCTTCAAGGCCTACACCCGCGCCAGCATGCTGCCGCACCTGCACCGCTACGAGGCCTACTGCCGGTCGAACCAGGATATCGAGCGCGCCACCCGGCTGCGCGACGCGCTGCGCGGCACGCGCAGCGCACTGAAGGACGATCAGATCGCGAGGGCATTGGAATCATGAGGATGACGCCGAAAAAGCAGGACCAAGTGCTGGAAACCTTCAGACAGGGCTTCGATGACATCCCGGCCATCGTCGGCACCGGCCTGCCTCAGCTGCGGCGCGCGCGCTACCTGTTGATCCATGTGGACGATGCGCAGGCGGCCCGCCGCTGGCTCGCCGGGCTGCTGGCCAGCGACGTGGTGCACAGCCTGGCACGCGTGCGCGCCAAGGGCGCACCGAAAAAGGCCAAGCGCAGCGGCCCCATCCAGAAGCCGTCGCGCGACGTGACGCAGACCGCCACCGTGGCCTTCAGCCATCGCGGCCTGCAGGCGCTGGGGCTGAAGGAAGATACGAACTTTCCCTTTCCCACCGCCTTTCGCGCCGGTGGCGCCAGCCCCTTGCGCAAACAGTTGCTCGGCGATGCGCAGCAGCCGGCCTGGCAGTGGGGCGACGTCGATGCAGAAGGCGAGCTCTTTGAGGCGCACATCTTCGTTGCGCACTACTGGAGCGAACAAGAAGGGGTCGCGCCCCTGGCGCTGCTCGACCCGGCCCGCCTGCCGGCCGGCCTGCGCGCGCTCAGCGTCGCCAGCTGCCCCAGCTACATCGCGGCGCCGGAGTCGGCCAGCCCGGCGGTGTACGAGCCTTTCGGCTTTCGCGACGGCATCGGCCAGCCGGTGCTCGACGGCATGGGCCTGTCCAGCGCCGAAGTGGCGGCCAGGAAGGCTTCGGGCCAGCTCTTTGAAGACCGCATGATCCAGCCGGGCGAATTCGTGCTGGGACAGATCAACGAATATGGCGAGCGCGCCTATTGCCCCAATGTGGAAGGCTGGCCGCGTGAGGCGTCGCCCGAATCGGGCTTCGGGCGCAACGGCACCTACCTGGCCGTGCGGCAGATCGAGCAGCACGTGGCCGTGTTCTCGAAATTCACCGCCGGCCACGAGGTGCCGATGCTGGCCGACATGATGGTCGGCCGCCGCAAGCCGGACCCGTCAACGCCCCAGGAGGCCGGCTATTCGGTGCTGGACAGCGCCCGGCCGCCTTCGGAGATCGACGCCTTCCGCTACCTGGCGCTGGATGCCAACGGCTTCGAATGCCCGCGCGGCGCCCATGCCCGGCGCGCCAATCCGCGCGATGCACTGGCGCTCGGCGTGAAGGCCGGCATTGCCAGCTCCAAGCTGCATCGCCTGCTGCGCCGCGGCCGCGTCTATGGCGAGGGTTGTTCGCAGGGCGGCAATGCCCTGGCCTGCGCCGGTCATCCGGAAGGCCGCGCCGGCGACACGCCATGTGGCCGCGGCCTGATGTTCGTGGCGCTCAACACCGACTTCGAGCGCCAGTTCGAGTTTGTGCAAAGAAGCTGGATCGCCGGATCGCGCTTCGGCGACCTGGGCGACGAGCAGGATCCCTTGCTGGGCACCGACCCGGGCCGCGCTTTCAGCGTGCAGGGCTGTCCGGTGGGCGAACGCATCACCGGCTTGCCCCGCTTCACCACGGTGCTGGGCGGGGGCTACTTCTTTGCGCCGAGCCTGACGGCGCTGAACTGGCTGGCGAAGGACGAAAAGACGGCGCCGCTCGCCTAGGGCCTGTTGACTGGCCCTGATCGCCTTATTTGCTGCTGCCGTCCAGCTTGGCCAGGGTCTGGCCGCGCGCATCCAGCAGGATCAGCTCGCTGCCGGCAATGCTGTAGCTGGTGGTGTTCGCCAAGGCGGCCATGAAGCGGGTTTCGAGCTGGCCGCGCGAGGCGTCCTGGCAGGCCATGCGGGTGGACACCATCGGCCCGATCTTGAGCGAGGCGCCGCTGCGCTGGTAGCTGCCCGAGATGCGGTTGCAGCCGCCCGAGCCGCTCACGCGCTGGGCGCTGCGGTCGAACACGATCTGCACGGCCTGGCGCGGGTCGTCGCTGGGGATCACCGGTTGCGCGTCGATGCTGGCCAGGCGCCAGGTGCGCGACTCGATCGGCTGGTCCAGGCTCACGCTGCTGCAACCCGTAGCGGCAAAGGCCAGGAGAAAGGGCAGAGCCGTCCGGCCGAAGGCAAGGCGCGCGAGGAAGTGCATGGCAAGGTCCTTAGTCCCGAATCCTGGGGCGCCATGGTAGCCGCTGGCACCGCGCGCACGTTGACGCTGTTAGCTCAGCACAACACTGCTCAGGCGCCGGCGATAGGTGGCCACGGTAGGGTCGTCGGGCGGGATCTGACCATCGGCGACCTTGGGCTTGGGGGGCTCGATGATCTCCAGGATGGCGATGTAGGTCTTGCGCGCCAGCTCTTCGTTCCAGCCCTTGTCGCGCATCAGGATCTCGAGCAGCTCGTCCATGGCGTCGGTCCAGCGCTGCTGGGCCATCAAGAGCTGGGCGCGGCCGAAGCGGGCGTCGAAGTCGCGCTTGGCGGCGGCAATCTTGGCGTCGAAGTCGGCCAGCTGCGGCGCGCTGCCGGTGGGCGGGGCGGCGAAATCGAGCGCGTTCATCCAGCGCTGCAGGGCATCCAGGCGGCGCACCGCCGGCGCCTTGGCGATCACTGGGGCGAAGGCCACCTTGGCATCGTCCAGCCGGCCTTCCTGCAAAAGCAGCTTGATGTAGTCGAAGCGCGTATCGTCGTTGGCCGGATCGGTGGCCACCGCGTGCTGCAGCTTTTCCAGTGCGCCCTCGGTATCGCCTTCGGCCAGCGCGGCGCTGGCTTCCTCTTCCTGCTGCGCGGCTTCCAGCTCGTCGACGCCGGGCACGTGCTTGTCCAGGAACTGGCGGATCTGCTCGGCCGGAATGGCGCCGACAAAGCCGTCGACCGGCTGGCCGCCCGAGAACAGCACGCAAAAGGGGATGCTGCGCACGCCGAACATCTGCGACAGCTGCTGCGAGATCTGCGGCACCTTGTCGGCATCCAGCTTGGCCAGGGTGAAGCGGCCGTCGTATTCGATTTCCAGCTTTTCCAGCACCGGACCGAGCTGCTTGCAGGGGCCGCACCATTCGGCCCAAATGTCCAGCAGCACCGGCTGCGCCATGGAGGCATCGATCAGATCGGCCTGGAAATTGTCGAGGGTGATGTCAATCATGCGAAATGCAGCTGGGGGCGAAACGTAAAATTCAAACCATGAACCAAATGATTCAGGTCGGCGTCGTGATGGGCTCGAACTCCGATTGGGAGACGATGCGCCACGCGGTCGAGATTCTCCAGCAATTCGGCATCGCCCACGAGGCAAGGGTGGTGTCGGCCCACCGCATGCCCGACGAATTGTTTGCCTACGCCCAAAGCGCCGCCCCGCGCGGGCTGGCGGCCATCATCGCCGGCGCCGGCGGCGCAGCCCACCTGCCCGGCATGCTGGCGTCCAAGACCACCGTGCCGGTGCTGGGCGTGCCGGTGGCGAGCCGCCACTTGCAGGGCGTGGATTCGCTCTACAGCATCGTGCAGATGCCCAAGGGCGTGCCGGTCGCCACCTTCGCCATCGGCAACGCCGGCGCGGCCAACGCGGCGCTGTTTGCCGTGGCCATGCTGGCATCGGGCAACCCGGCCCTGCGCGCCCAGCTCGATGCCTTCCGCGCCCGCCAGACCGAGGCGGCGCGTTCCATGACCTTGCCGCCGCCCGCCGAGGGGGATGCGCCGGTGTCGCCCTTCACGCCCCAGGGCGGAGGTGCGCTGTGAGCATGCTCGCCCAACCCTTGTTGCCCGGCGCCACCCTGGGCGTGATGGGCGGCGGCCAGTTGGGCCGCATGTTCGTGCACGCGGCCCAGCAGGCCGGCTATTTCACGGCCGTGCTCGACCCCGACGCCGACAGCCCGGCGGGCCGGGTCAGCCATCATCACGTGCATGCGGACTACCTGGACAGCGACGGCCTGGCCCGCCTGTCGCGCCTGGCCGACGCCATCACCACCGAATTCGAGAACGTGCCGGCGCGTGCCCTGGCTTCGCTGGCCGGCGACCGTCCGGTGGCGCCCGGCGCCGAGGCGGTGTCCATCGCCCAGGACCGCATCCGCGAAAAGGCGCATTTCATGCGCTGCGGCGTGGCCTGCGCGCCCTATGCCGTGATCGAGACGGCCGACCAACTGACCGCGGTGGGCGACGACCTGCTGCCCGGCATCCTCAAGACCGCCAGCCTGGGCTATGACGGCAAGGGCCAGCAGAACGTGGCCAGCCGCTCCGACCTGGGCGCCGCCTGGGCCGCCACCGGCCAGGTGCCTTGCGTGCTGGAAAAGCGCCTGGATCTGGATTTCGAGTGCTCGGTGATCGTCGCGCGCGGCCACGATGGCGCGGCCGTGCATTTCAAGGCGCAGCGCAACCTGCACCGCGCCGGCATCCTGGCGGTGACCGAGGCGCACGACGAAGCCCTGCCGCCGGAAGCGGCGCAGCGCGCCATCGACGCCGCATTGGCCATCGCCGATGGGCTGAACTACGTCGGCGTGCTGTGCGTCGAGTTCTTCGTGCTGAAGGACGGTTCTCTGGTGGTCAACGAGATGGCGCCGCGTCCGCACAACAGCGGCCACTACACCATCGACGCCTGCGACCTGTCGCAGTTCGACCTGCAGGTGCGCACCCTGGCCGGCCTGCCGCTGGTGGCGCCGCGCCAGCACAGCCCGGCCATCATGCTCAACCTCCTGGGCGAGCTGTGGCTGGCCCGCGGCGCCAAGCCGATGGAGCCGGACTGGGCCGCCGTGCTGGCCCTGCCGGGCACCCAGCTGCATCTTTACGGCAAGATGGAGGCGCGGCCGGGGCGCAAGATGGGCCACCTCAACATCACCGGCGCCAGCGTGGCCGAGGTGCGCACCACCGCCCAGCAGGCGGCCGCGCTGCTCGGCCTGCCTTCGCCCCTAGCCGCATGATCCTGGACGGACATTTGGCAGAGGCCATCGAGCAGGCCGCGCAGGCCCTGCGCGCCGGCAAGCTGGTCGCCTTCCCCACCGAGACCGTCTACGGCCTGGGCGCCGACGCGGGCAACGACGCCGCGGTGGCCGGCATCTTCGAAGCCAAGGGCCGCCCCAGCAACCACCCGCTGATCGTGCACGTGTGCGCCGGCGCCAAGGGCGACGAGGCGCTGTCGCGCTTTGCCCTGCCGCTGCCCGATTTCGCGATGAAGCTGGTGCATGCCTTCTGGCCCGGCCCGCTGACCCTGATCGCGCCGCGCCAGGCCGGCGTGGCAACGGCCGCGGCCGGCGGGCAGGACACCATCGGCTTGCGCTGCCCCTCGCATCCGGTGGCCCAGGCCCTGCTGGTCGCCTGCGCCGAGCATGGCGTGGCCGGCCTGGCCGGGCCCAGCGCCAACCGCTTCGGCCGAGTCAGCCCGACCACGGCGGCGCATGTGCAGGGCGAGTTCGGCGACGAGCTGCTCATCATCGACGGCGGGCCTTGCGAAGTGGGCATCGAATCGACCATCGTCGACTGCAGCCGCGGCGTGCCGGTGCTGCTGCGCCCGGGCCTCATCACCCGCGCGCAGATCGAGGCCGCCTGCGGCGAGAAGCTGCGCGATCGCAACGACCTGTCGGCGCCAGATCCGCGCGCCTCCGGCACCCTGGAAGCGCACTACGCGCCCAGCGCCAAGCTGCGGCTGATGGATGCCAAGGCAATCCAGACCGCGCTGGACGTGCTCGGCCCCGATGCGGCCCACATCGCCGTGTGGTCGCGCACGGAGCTGAAGAGCCGTTCTGCGCGCGTGCTGGTCAAGCGCATGCCGCAGGACGCCGCCGCCGCCGCGCAGCTGCTGTTTGCGGTGCTGCGCGATTTCGACGCGCAGGGCGTCAGGCTGATCTGGGTCGAGACCCCGCCCGACACCCACGAATGGGAAGGCGTGCGCGACCGGCTGCAGCGGGCCGCCGCTTCCTGAGCCGCGGCTGAACCCGCAGCGGCATCGTCATGCCGCCTCTGCGTGCCTCTCTGGCGCGAACAGCTTGCGGCCAATCGTGCCCGCGGCCTCCAGATGGCCGCTCAAGTCCTGCGTTTCCGATGGGAGAAGGAGCTCGGACGTGACGACGTGAGCACCGCAGTAATCGAAGATGCCGCGATCGATCTGCGTCTTCATGGCGCCGAAATAGCCGTGCCGCGCATAGGTGCGCAGACCGGCGCCGCCGATGGCGACCAGGTGGACCCGCAGGTGCCGAAGCCTCTTCACCAACGTGCCGTCAGGGCCTTCGTCATAGGCCCAGCCGTTGGTGAACACGCGGTCGACCCAGCCCTTGAGGAGCCCGGGCATCGACCACCAGTAGACGGGATAGACCAGTACCAGCGCGTCGGCCCGATCGATTCGCGCCTGTTCGGCGCGAACGTCGGCCGGCGGCGGCGCCTGCTTCAGATGGACGGCGATGTCGGCCGTGCCGAACCTCGGATCGAAGCCTTCCGCTGCGAGATCCGCCATTTCGAAGGAATGGCCGGGGCCGGACAGCGACACCCCGTTGGCAAGCTGCGCGGCGACGCCGTGGCTGAGCGACTCGGGGTTCGGATGTGCGACAACGATGAGGGCGTGCATGTCAAAGGACTCCTGTTGGATCGGTTGCGGGCTGAGGTATATACTTTTGGTAAGTTACCTTTGGTACATTAACCATGTCGGGCACAGGAGAAAGAACGCGGCAGCGCATGACGCGGCAGGATCGGCATCGCCAGCTGCTGGACGCCGCATGGCGGCTGGTGCGGCAAGAAGGCGCGCAGGCCCTGACGCTCGGGCGCCTGGCCGAGCAGGCGGGCGTGACCAAGCCCGTCGTCTACGACCAGTTCGGCACGCGCACCGGCCTGCTCGCCGCGCTCTACCAGGAGTTCGACGCGCGCCAGACCGCGCGCATGGAATCCGCGCTCGCGGCGAGCGCGCCGAGCCTGGCGGACCGGGCCGCGGTTATCGCATCTGCTTACGTCGACTGCGTGCTGGCCCAGGGGCGCGAGGCATCCGGCGTGATCGCCGCCTTGGGCGCTACGCCGGAGCTGGACAAGGTCAAGCGCGAGTGCGAAGCGATTTTCATGGACCTCTGTCGCGGCGCCCTCGCGCCCTTTGCCGCGGCGGGCGTGATTGCGCCCGCGGCGCTGCGCGCCATGCTCGGCGCCGCCGAAGCACTCTCCAACGCCGCCGTGGCCGGAGAGCTCACGGTCGGGCAGGCGAAAGACGAGCTCTTTGAAACCATCATCGCCATGATGGGCAGGGCCGCGCGGCCTGCCGGCAGGGCAGCACGCTAATCCTGCGCCGTCCAGTCCACCAGCGCGTCGAAGGCTGCGCGCGCCGCCGCGGCGTTGCCATGGTTGGCGATGGCCACCAGCACATAGCGCCGGCCGCTGGCGCCGTCCACGTAGCCGGCCAGGCCGGCCACCCCGTATTCGGGCATGGTGCCCGACTTCAGGTGCGCCGCCGCGCCCGAGCGCAGCTGGCGCCGGCGCAGGGTGCCGTCCACGCCGACGATGGGCAGCGAGGCCATCAGTTCCGGCATCACCGGCGAGCGCCAGGCCACCTGCAGCATGCGCGCGAGGCCGGCGGCCGTGACGCGGCCCTCCATCGACAGGCCCGAGCCGTTGTCGATCACCGGCTGGCCCTCGCCGGTGCCGATGCGCTCGTTCCACCATTGGCGCAGCGCGGCGCGGGCGGCGGGGAAGGTGCCGCGGCGCTTCTGCGTCAGGCCCAGCGTCAGGAACAGCTGGTCGGCCATCACGTTGTTGCTGTACTTGTTGATGTCGCGCACCACCTCGGCCAGCGGCGGCGACTGCATCTCGAAGGCCGGCGCCAGGCCGGCCGGCACCCGTCCTTCGCGCGCCGTACCCAGCAGCTGGCCGCCCATCTGCGCCCACAGGCCGGCGATGGCGCGCTCGGCGAAGCGCTCCGGCTCGGGATAGGCCAGGGTCCAGCTGCCTTCGCCGCAGGCCGCCGGATAGCTGCCTTCGAACTGGAAGCGGGCTGGCAGGAACTCGGCGCGCAGTTGCGAGCGCCAGTCGCCGCAGCTGCCGCCGTTGGCCGCCAGCGGCACGGCGGACGGCAGCGCCACGCCGGCCAGGGGCGGCTCCAGGCTGACGCGCGCCGTCTGGCTGGCCGTGTCGGGCGTGAAGGTCATGACCGCCGACTTGTAGTTGACCAGCAGCGCATCGGCGCCCGCGTTGTAGGCCTTGAGCGGCCGGCCGTCGAAGGCCCCGGGGTCGTGCTCGCCGGGATCGAAGGCGCTGCGGTCCAGCACGATGTCGCCGTTGATGCGCTGGATGCCCAGCGCCTGCACCCGGCGCAGCAGCAGCCACAGGCGCTCGATCACCAGCTTGGGGTCGCCCCGGCCCTCGATGTAGAGGTTGCCTTCCAGCGTGCCCCCGCGCACCGCGCCTTCCACGTAGACCGGGGTCGACCAGGTGTAGGCCGGCCCCAGCAGATCCAGCCCCGCATAGGTGGTGACGAGCTTCATCACCGAGGCCGGGTTCACAGGCTCCTGGCTGCGCCAGGCCAGCCGCGGCGGCTGCAGGCCACCGACCTCGGCCACCAGCATGGTGACGGCGTCGCGCGGCACCTTGGCGCGCACCAGCGCGGCATCGACCGCGTGCGGCAGGGCGTTCTGCGCGGCAGCCAGGCAGGCGCAGAAGACAAGGGAAAGGGATGCGGCCACGCGGCGCGCAGCAGAGGGAAAGGCCGTGGGCATGCCCCGAATTATCCGGGCCTGGATAATCTGGCAGATGTCTTCCCCCGCCGCTTCGCCCGCCACGCCCCCTCGTTTTTCTCCCCGGGCAGTGGGCATCGGGGCAGCTGTGGTCACGGTCACGGTGTGGACGGCCTTCATCGTCATCGCCCGCGCCTCCGCCGGGCGCTCGCTGACGCCCTTCGACATCACCTTCGCCCGCATCCTGGGCGCCAGCCTGGTGCTGCTGCCCTGGGGCGCCTGGCTGGTGCTGCGGGCTCGACGCAGCGGCGATGCGGCGGCCGGCTCGCTGTTCGGGTTGTCGCCCTTGCCGCTGCGCATCACGGCCATCATCGGCGTGCTGGGCGGCGTGGCCTACGCAATGCTGGCTTATGCCGGCTTCTTCTTTGCGCCGGCGGCCCATGCCTCGGTGCTGATGCCTGGCAGCCTGCCCTTCTGGACCGCCTTGCTGGCCGCCTGGGTGCTGCGCGACCGCATCACGCCGCTGCGCGCCGTCGGCCTGGGCCTGATCGTGGCCGGCGACCTGCTGGTGGGCGGGCGCAGCCTGCTGCATGCCTTCGACGAAGGCAGCGAGATGTGGAAGGGCGACCTGCTGTTCATGAGCGCGGCCTTCTGCTGGGCTTGCTACAGCGTGGTGGCGCGGCGCAACGGGCTGGATGCGGTGCGCGCCACCATCGCGCTCACCGTGTTCGCCTTCATGACCTACGTGCCGGTGTATGGACTGCTCGCGGCCCTGGGCTGGATCAACTCGCACATCGGCACTGCGCCATGGGGCGAGTTCGCCTTCCAGATGCTGTTCCAGGGCGTGGGCTCGGTGGTGATCTCGGGCATCAGCTTCACCCGCATGATCCAGCACTTCGGCCCGGTGCGCTCCACCATGATCACGGCGCTGGTGCCCGGCCTGTCGGCCCTGGGCGCGGTGATCTTCCTGGGGGAGCCGCTGTACTGGAGCCTGATCGCCGGCCTGCTGCTGGTGACCGCCGGCATCCTGTTCGGCGTGCAGCGCGTTGCCGCCGCCAAGCCGCTGGCGGCACCGCGCCAGGCCTGCGACGCATGATGTCCTCGCCGCGTCTTCTGGCCTTTGACACCAGCACCGAATCGATGTCGGTGGCGGTACGCCATGGCGATGCCGTGCTCGAGCGCAGCAGCGCCGGCGGCGCCCAGGCCTCGGCCACGCTGATTCCCTTGATCCAGGCCTTGCTGGCCGAGGCCGGCCTGAAGTTGCGTGAGCTTGACGCCATTGCCTTCGGCCGCGGGCCCGGCTCCTTCACCGGCCTGCGCACCGCCTGCTCGGTGGCGCAGGGCCTGGGTTTCGGCGCCGGCGTGCCGCTGCTGCCGATCGACACCCTGCAGGCAGTGGCCGAAGACGCGCGGCAGCGTTTTGGCGCGCAGCAGGTGCTGGCGCTGCTGGATGCGCGCATGGACCAGGTCTACTGCGCCGCCTACGACTTCGACGGCGACCCGGCAGCCGCGGCCGAGCCGCAACTGCTGGCCCCCGAACAGGTGATCGTGCCGCCTGGCTTCGTGCTGGCTGGCAATGCCTTCGGGGCCTACGGCGAGCGCCTGCCGGCAGCCGCCGCGCGCCATCTCGTGCTGCCATCGGCCGCCGCCATGCTGCGGCTGGCGCCCACCCTGTTGTCGGCAGGCCGCACCGTGGCACCGGCCGACGCCTGGCCGCTCTACGTTCGCGATAAAGTGGCACAGACCACGGCCGAGCGTGCCGCAGCCAAGCAACTTCCACCCTGACATGACCCCCACGCTCATCACTTCGTGTATCGCTGCCCCCCGAGGGGGCTCAACGCCCTTCGGGCGGCCGGGCGGGCGTTGACATGAGCGCGGTCCTTCATTCTTTCGAAGCCCGACTCGAGCCCATGGCGCCCGAGTGGGTCGACGCGGTGTGCGCCGTCGAGCAGCGTGCCTATACCCACCCGTGGACGCGCGGCAACTTCATCGATTCGCTGGCCGTGGGCTACCACTGCCAGATGCTGGTGGCCGGCCACGACCTGCTGGGCTACTTCGTCGCCATGAAGGGCGTGGACGAGGTGCACCTGCTCAACATCACCGTGGCGCCCGAATACCAGCGCCAGGGCTGGGCGCCGCTGATGCTGCAGGCGCTCGGCGGTTGGGCGCGGGCCCAGGGCGCGCTGTGGCTGTGGCTGGAAGTGCGCGCGAGCAACCAGCGCGCCATCGACGTCTATGCCCGCAACGGCTTTCGGCGCGTCGGCGTGCGCAAGGGCTACTACCCGGCTTTCGACAACAAGCGAGAAGACGCCATCGTCATGAGCCTGCGGCTGGACGAAAGCGACACGGCCTGGGGTGGCCTGAAGTGAGCGAGACCGTGACCGAGAAGACCGAAGCGCAACACCAGCAACAGCGCGCCGTGCTGCAGCTCGACGCCCGCCGGCGCGAGATGCTGGAGCTCATGGGCGTGCGCCTCTGGTGGCCCGAGGCCAAGGCCGCCCGGCCGCAGCCCGCGGCCCAGGCCGAGCCGGAAACGCCGCCGCTGCACCGTGAAGCACCGCCGGCGGTCGCCCCCCGGCCCGAGCCGCTGCCACGCATGGCGGCGCCTGCCTCCCGCGCACCTGCCGCGTTGATGCCCGGCGGCGAGGCGCTGCTGGCCGACGCGCCGCAACTCGTGTACGGCCAGGCCGGCCCCGGTGGCTGGCTGATCGTGGCCGATCTCGCGCCCGACATGTTCGGCAGCTATGCGCAAGCGCTGGCTGGCGACGAAGGCCGGCTGTTGGCCAACATGCTGCGCGCCCTGCAGCTCGATGCAGGCACCGCGCCGGTGTACTTGCTGCGTGTCCACCGCGGCAGCGTGCAGCCCGGCGAAGGCATGCCGCGGCCCTTGGAAGAGGTGCTGGCGCCGCAATGCACGCCGCTGGCGCCGCGCGTGGTGCTGGCACTGGGCCCGCACGCGGCGCAAGCCCTGCTGCAGCGCGCAGGCCCGATCGGCAAGCTGCGCGGCGAAGCCCTGACCTTGCCCGAAGAAGGCCCGTTGGCCGGCACGCCGGCGCTGGCCAGCTACCCGCTGGCCTATTTGCTGCGCAACGGCGCCGACAAGGCCAAGGCCTGGGCCGACCTGTGCCTGGCGGCCTCGCTCTTCGAGCGCTGATCCGTGCTCAGGCGGCAGCGCCTGGGGCTGCGGCGAGTCCGCGCAGGGCCTTGTCTCAGAAGCTCAGGCTCGCCGCCCCAGCCTTGAGTCGCTCATGCATTGCGCTGGCGCCCTGGATGGTGACGCCCTCGATGAAGTCTTCCTGGGTGTAGCCGCGCGTCTTGACGCAAGGTGGGCAGGCCCAGATCGTGCCGCCGCGGGCGACGAAGTCCTCGATCAGGGCCTTGAGCGGTTCGAGCGGTGGCACATGCGTCATGTCGACCCCCTTGCGGCGAACCAGGTCAACGGCCGAACTGACGAGGAATGCGTAGACCTTCATTCCCGAGGTGATCCCGCCGCAGGCAATGGTGAAGGCGACGGACGAGAGTTCATGATCGGTTCCGCGGGTCAGCATCACGACCAGTTCGCGGGTGTCCTGAACGTTTTGCTCCGACATAGATGTGCTCCGGTTGGTTGAACATGGACCGGCGGAACCGGCGAGCGGCAGTCTGATTCGATCCGAGTCCTGCCGCCATTCCTCCTTTGACATAGACACCCCTGCACTTGATGAATCGGCACGAGTCGAGGCGTCAACAAGGGCTGCCCGAATAAAATCGCACCCATGACCTTCCTCGACCAGCTGCGCAACGCGGCCACGCAAAACCGCTCGCTGCTGTGTGTCGGGCTCGATCCAGAACCCAAGCGCTTTCCCGCCAAGCTGCAGGGCGACCCGAGCCGCATCTACGACTTCTGCGCCCGCATCGTCGACGCCACGGCCGACCTGGCCATCGCCTTCAAGCCGCAGATCGCCTACTTCGCGGCCCACCGCGCCGAGGACCAGCTGGAAAAGCTGATGGAGCACATGCGCCGCAACGCGCCCCATGTGCCCACCATCCTGGATGCCAAGCGCGGCGACATCGGCTCCACCGCCGAGCAGTACGCCATCGAGGCCTTCGAGCGCTATGGCGCCGACTCGGTGACGCTGTCGCCCTTCATGGGCTTCGACTCGGTGGCGCCCTACCTGCAATACCAGGACAAGGGCGCCTTCCTCCTGTGCCGCACCAGCAACCCGGGCGGCGACGACCTGCAGGCGCAGCGCCTGGCCAGCGTGGCCGGCGAGCCGCTGCTGTATGAACACGTGGCGCGCCTGGCCCAGGGGCCGTGGAATCTGAATGGCCAACTGGGCCTGGTGGTCGGCGCCACCTACCCGGCCGAGATCGAGCGGGTGCGCGCGCTGGCGCCGACCGTGCCGCTGCTGATTCCGGGCGTCGGCGCCCAGGGCGGCGATGCGGCGGCCACCGTCAAGGCCGGCTGGCGGGCCGACGCGCCGATCATCGTGAACTCCTCGCGCGCCATCATCTATGCCTCGTCCGGCGACGACTTCGAAGCTGCGGCACGGCGCGCCGCCATCCAGACGCGCGATGCGCTGGAAGCTGCCAAGGGCTGAAGCTTCTAGAAACACTTTTCGACAATTCGTGTCAGCTTGCAGGCGTTTGGGCGGCTGATGCCGACAGAAAAAGTCACAGTTTCGACCGCGACGCATACCTTCGTGCGCAATTGAAGTCGCCCGTCCGCCGTGCCGTCCACCGGCATGGCGCTTGCCTCATTCCACCCTGGCGCCGCATGCGCCCAGGAGTGAGGGAATATGGTTGAGGAAGAAGTTGTGGACGGCCGCGCGCGCAGCGCGGCCGAAGAGGGGCCGTTGACGCCCGAATGGGCGCTGCCGGCGCCAGAGCCGCGCGTGGCATGGGGCGCCGCCGTGGCGGCATCGGCCCTGCTGGCTGCTTGCGGCGGCGGGGGTGGTGAAGACAGCGGCGGGGGCACCAGCGCGCCGGCGGCCAACCCGGCCGGCTCCCTGGCGCCGTTGTCGGGAACCCAGACCTACGCCTACCCCAGCGCCAAGAGCGATGCCGAAGCCGCGCGCTTCCTGCTGCAGGCCCAGGGCTATGCCACCGACGCGGACATCGCCACCGTGCGTTCGCTGGGCTTTCTGCCTTGGCTGGCGTCGCAGTTCGATGCCGCCAAGGCCGGCACCGGCTGGGACTGGATCAACGCCCGGACCGGGGCGAGCAGCATCTCGTTCGACAACATGATCTGGGCGCAGTTGATGGCTTCGCCCGACGGCCTGCGCAAGCGGCTGGCGCTGGCCTTGTCGGAAATCTTCGTGGTGTCGGGCAGCGACATCGGTTCCAGCTGGCCCCACCACATGATGGCCCAGTACTGGGACACGCTGGTGGCCGGCGTCAGCGGCAACTTCCGCGAGCTGTTGGAGGCCATCAGCCTGAGTCCGGCGATGGGCTACTACCTCAACACCAAGGGCAACCAGAAGGAGAACAGCCAGGGCCGCCAGCCCGACGAGAACTACGCGCGCGAAGTCATGCAGCTGATGACCATCGGGCTGTACCAGCTCGACGCCAAGGGCCAGGTGAAGACGGGCGCCGACGGCAGCAAGCTCGACAGCTACACGCAGGACGACGTGAGCAACCTGGCACGCGTCTTCACCGGCTACGACCTGAACGTGGCCGCCGGAGAGGAGAACGCCGGCGAAAGCAATCTGTGGACGACCCGGCCGATGGCGCTTTTCGCCTCCCGGCATTCCACCCTGGCCGCCAACTTCCTGGGCGCCTCGGTGCCCGCCGGCACCGATGGCAAGGCCGCGCTCAAGATCGCGCTCGACACGCTGCACAGCCATCCCAACGTCGGCCCCTTCATCGGCCGGCAGCTGATCCAGCGGCTGGTGACCAGCAACCCCAGCCCCGACTACGTGGAGCGCGTCGCGGCGGTGTTCGAGAACAACGGCGCCGGCGTGCGCGGCGATATGAAAAGCGTGTTCGCCGCCGTGCTGCTGGACAACGAGGCGCGCAGCCCGGCGGGCTTGGCCGATGCCAACTTCGGCCGCCTGCGCGAGCCCATGCTGCGGCTGGTGCAGTGGGCACGGACCTTGGGTGCGGCTTCCACGTCGGGCAACTGGGCCGTCGGCAACACCTCGGACCCGAGCTTCAGGCTGGGCCAGAGCCCGCTGCGCTCACCCTCGGTGTTCAACTTCTTCCGGCCCGGCTATGTGCCGCCGTCCACCGCCATCGCCAACACCGGCATGGTCGCGCCGGAATTCCAGCTGGTGAACGAGACCAGCGTGGGCGGCTACCTGAACTACATGCAGGGCGTCATCGGCGGCACCAGCAATGACGTGAAGTCGAGCTATCCGAACGAGATGGGCCTGGTGATGGATGCGTCCGCGCTGGTGGACCGGCTCAACCTGCTGCTGTGCGCCAACCAGCTGGACCCGGAGGGCACGGTGAAGCTCATCAAGAACGCGCTGGCCACGCCGGCGCTGACGGCCAGCAGCAGCGAGGCGGCGCGCCTCAACCGGGTGCGTGCCGCCGTGTTGATGGTGATGGCCGCGCCCGAATACCTGATCCAGAAATAAGGCTCGTTTCCAATGCACTACATCGACCCCAAGGGCCACAGCCGCCGTGCCTTCCTGCGGCGCTCCGGCGCGCTGGCCATGGCCGGCTCGGCCATGCCCTTTGCCCTCGGCCTGTCGGCCATGAGCGAGGCGGCGGCCCAGACCGCCACCGACTACAAGGCGCTGGTCTGCGTCTTCCTGTTCGGCGGCTGCGACTATGCCAACACCGTCATCAGCTACGACGACGACAGCCACGGCAAGTACAGCACCATCCGCGTGCCGCAGGCCTCGGGCGGCATCGCCATCGCCAAGGATGCGGCGCTGGCGGCCACGCTCCTGAATCCGACGGTGGCGCTGCCGGGCGGGCGGCAGTACGCGCTGAACCCGCAGATGACGGCACTCAAGGGCCTGTTCGACGCCGGCACGGCCGCGGTGCAGCTCAACGTGGGGCCGCTGGTGGTGCCGCTCAACCGCTCGCTCTACAACAACAGCAACAAGAAGCTGTACCCGCAGCCGCCCAAGCTCTTCTCCCACAACGACCAGCAGTCGATCTGGCAGTCGTCATCGCCCGAAGGCTCGACCATCGGCTGGGGCGGCAACATCGGCGACCTGGTGCTGGGCCAGAACAGCAACTCGCTCTTCACCTGCATCTCGGTGTCGGGCAACGCGGTCTTCCTGTCGGGCGACAACACGCTGCAATACCAGGTGGGCAGCGGCGGCGCGGTGAAGATCGGCAGCGTGAGCGGCACTGGCAGCGTTTTCGGCTCCAGCACGGTGAAGCAGGCGATGGCGCAGCTCACACAGCAGGCACGCAGCCACAAGCTGGAGAACGAATACAACAAGGTCACCAAGCGGGCAGTGGATGCCGAGGTGACGGTGACGAGCGCCATCGGCGGGACGACCTCGGCCTTTGCGGGGCAATTCCCGGCGACGGGCCTGGGCCGCCAGCTGGAAATGGTGGCGCGCCTGATCGAGGGGCGCGGCAACCTGGGCGCCAAGCGCCAGGTGTTCTTCGTCTCGATGGGCGGCTTCGACCTGCACGACAACCTGATCGCCAACCAGGGCCCGCTGCTCAAGCAACTGAGCGATGCCATGGCGGCCTTTCAGGCGGCGATGGCCGCCAAGGGCATCGGCGACAAGGTCACCACCTTCACCGCCTCCGACTTCGGCCGCACCCTGGCCTCCAACGGCGACGGCGCCGACCACGGCTGGGGCAACCATCACTTCATGGTGGGCGGCGCCGTCAACGGCAACGCCATCTATGGCTATGCGCCGCCGGTGAGCATCGACAACAGCAGCAGCCTGCCCGGCTACGACGGCCACGTGGGACAGGGCCGGCTGATTCCCACCACCTCGGTCGACCAGTACGGCGCCACGCTGGGCAAGTGGTTCGGCCTCGGCGATGCCCAGCTCGCCGAAATCCTGCCGAATCTGAAGAACTTCGGTGGCGGCACGCTCAACGTCGGCACCACCACCGTGAGCTATCCGAGGGACGTGGGCTTCATGAAGCCGGCTTGAGGCCGTCCCAGAGCTTCGGTATCGGTGTGAGCATGGAACTGCCGCCGGGGGCTTACCAGGCGACGCGGTGCAGCCGCTCGCGCAGCCAGCCGAAGCCGACGTGCTCCTGCTCCAGCCGCAGTCCCTTGCGGATGCGGTCGTCGCGCAGATCGTCATAGAGCGCCTGCTCCTCGGGCGTCAGTCTGCGCAGGTCGGCACGTTGCGGCTGGTCCTCCACGCCCCAGAAGGCGCTGTGTGCATCGAGGGTCGCCCGGTCCATCAGGAACGAGCGCACGTGGCTGAAGCGGGCGCGCAGTTGGTCCAGAATGGCAAAACCATGGGTGTCGATGTCGCCCCAATAGTGGATCGAGCAGTTCGCCAGCCAGCGGGCCTTGGCCAGGGCGTCCCAACCGTAGCCGGCGCCGAATACCACGATCGCCCGCCGCGCGTTCGGCAAGGCCAGGAAGTTGATCTCGTTCTCGGTGATGAAAACCCGCTCGACATCAAGGGCCAGGCAGGCGAAGCTGTCGGCATCCAGGCTGACGTCCGGGCACGAAGCGCCGGGCACCACCTGTAGGGCGGAGTCGAGCACCCGGAAGCGGATCCGGGTTGGCTTGCTCAGGAAGCCGTACCGGCCGGCAAACTGTGCAACACCTGTACTTGTCGTGTCCACGGCCTGTGCCGGCAGTGCCAGATCGAGCAGGTCAGCCAGCACGCCGCGATGCGCCTCGATGAACTTGCTGTGCATGCCGGGCAAGTCCATCTGGCGAAGGTAGATGCCGGGGCGTGGGTGGCGCTGGAGCCAGTCCACCACGGCAAGCAATCGAGGCCAATCATCCGCCAGCGCCAATGCCTGCAGCGGGCGTTTTTCCAGCCAGGGCAGCAGCGCGGGACACGCGGACCGGGTCATGGCAACCAGGGCTGCGAAGCCTTCCCTTTCACGGCGCTTGCCCAGCCAGGCCAGCGCATCGTCGATCGAGTCGACCCAGATGCTGGCGGGCAGACGCTGGGTGCCCTGGACGCGGTGACGCACCTCCAGCCACTCCACGCGCAGGGGCGCCGCTGCCGCCAATTCCGCCGCCCACATCCGTACCGATTCGAAGCGATCGGTGACATCGGCAGATGCCGGCGCCTTGAGGGCGAGTCGCAAAGGGAAGCGCGCATTGCCGCTCACCATGTCTCGAAGCAGATCGCCGCGTTCCCACAGCCGCGCCAGCTGGGCCTTCAGATCCCTTGGCGTGGTCCAGGTCACGGTCCGGCCTCCGGCGCATCTCGCGGCGCCATGGCGGCCTTCTGCGCACGGTACTCCTCGATCGACAGGTTGCGCAGCCTGGAGGCGCGGCCGCCCTCGTTATGCACGAAGCCCACGCTGGAGACGAAGGGCTCGATGATGTGGATTTTCTGCAGCGGTGTCACGATCAGCAACTGGAGGTTGAGTTGCTGGAACAGCTTCAGCCCGTACTGCGCCGATTCGTCCGAGCCCCGGCCGAAGGCCTCGTCGATAACCACGAAGCGGAACGAGCGCGAGCGCACCGCGCCCCACTCCAGGCCGAACTGGTAGGCCAGGCTGGCGGCGAGGATGGTGTAGGCCAGCTTCTCCTTCTGGCCGCCGGACTTGCCGCCGGAGTCCGAATAGTGTTCATGCTCGGTGCCGTCCTCGCGCCAGCGCTCGCTGGCGGCGAACAGGAACCAGTTGCGCACGTCCGTTACCTTCGCCGTCCAGCGCCGGTCCTGTTCCGACAGGCCCTCGCGTCCGCGGAAGCGGTCGATGATGGTCTTGACCTGGAGAAACTTGGCCTCGGAATACTGCGCGTCGTCCGAGCCTGTGACGCTGCCTTCGGTGCAGGCGCGCAGCTCCTGCTGGAAGTCGCGTATCTCCGCGTCCGGGCTGATCTGCGACTCCAGCACGATGTAGCGGCCGGGGTTGTAATCGATCTCGCCCAGCGACTTGTTGATGTGCGCGATGCGTTCCTTGATGGTTTCGCGCTCCTTGGCCAGCTGCGCGTTGAAGTTGGCGATCTCGTTGATGGTGTTGACGTTCAGCAGTTCCTTGAACTTGGCGACGAAGCGGGGCAGGTCGTCGCGATCGAGCTGGGCCAGCAGTTTTTCGTACTCGAAGGCTGCTTCCAGGCTGGCGTCCATCTCGGCGGTCTCGAGCTTGAACATCTCCTTGAATGAGGCCATGGCCTTGATGATCTTCTCGGCCAGGCGCTTGAGCTTGTGGTCCTCCGCATCGATGCGCGCCTGCAGCCAGGTGCGGACGTCCTGCTCGCGGTTGTCGCACGACTCGACACTCAGCTGATGCTCGCCCAATGCCTCTGTGCGCATGGCCTCGAGGGTCGGCGACAGTCCTGCATCCACTGTCGCGGCCGGGAGCAGCAGCGAAGTTTGCTGGTGCAGTTCCTGCGCGTCCGAGCGGCGCTGCTCCACCTTGGCGCGCTTGGCCAGCACTTCTCGGTGTTCGGCCTCGCCTGCTTGCAGTTCCAGTTGCAACTGATCCAACTGCTGATTCAGGGTCTTGAGCACATCCGACGCCGCTTCCAAGGCGCGGCGTTCTTCTTCCAGCGCGGCAATCCGTGCTGTCACGCGGGCCCAGTCCATCTCATCGAAGGCGATGAACTCCTCCAGCTTCGTCAGCGCGTCGAGCCGGGCCTGCAGGCCTGCGCGCTCCTTCTGGACCTTGGCGATCTCTCCACCGACGTCCGCCAGGCGCCGTTCGAGCTGTTGTTGCTTGGACTGCAGCGCGGCGATCTTGGCCGCATTGCTCCATCCCAGTACGTAGCGGCTGCGGTCGTCGATGCGGTGCCGGTCGTCCTTCTCGTGTCGGCCGGTCGGATCCTTGATCTGCCCGGCCCGGGTCACCGCCCGCGTCTCGCGGCGGAACTGTTCCTGCGTGGCGCAGCACGCCACGTCGAAGCGGTGCGCGAGTTCGCGTTCCAGCCAGTCGTAGTGCGGCGAGTCGGGCTTGATGGTGAGCTTGCGCACCAGGGAATCCCGATGCAGCTCGGGCAATTCCCCCGCCTTGCGCGGGCGGACGTGGAAGTACACCAGCCGGCCGCGCAGCTGGCTGCGGTCCACCCAATCCGCCACCACCTTGTAGTGGACATCGGGCACCAGCAAGGCCAGGCCGAAGCCGCGCAGCAGCCGTTCGGCGGCGCCCTCCCAGTCGCGCTCGTCATCGCGCAGCTGAATGAGTTCGCCGGCGAAGGGCATGTCGTTTTCGTTCAGGTCCAGGGCTGCGCACAGGGCCGCACGGATCCGGACCTGCGCGTCGTCGATGTTGCTGCGGCGGCGCTGGAGGCTGGCGATCTCGGCACCCAGCTGATCGTGCTCGAGCTTGCCCTGGCGCAGCGTCACGCCGTGCTCGGTCAGCGCGTTCTGCAGGTCGGCGTCGCGGGTGCGTTCATCGTCGCGCCAGCCTTTGAACAGTGAGCGCTGTTCGATGAAGGCGGCCTCGTCATGCGGCGCAGGCTCGCCCAGCACGGCCGCCAGTTCGCCGTATCGGTCCGCCTTGGTCCTTCTGGCGTCGCGCAGCTGTTCCTTGGCGCGAATGTCCGCGGCCAAGGCTTCCAGGCGGTCGCCGCCGTTGTCGCTGATGGCCCGCTTCAGAGCATCAAGGCGCTCGCGTTGCTCCCGGCACGTGTCGTCGAGCCGGCGTGCCTGGCCATCGACCTTCTGCCATTCGTCGTCCAGCAAGCCGAGGCGCTTGTCGAGCAGCCCCAGCTTGAGTCCCGCGAAATGCACGCGCAGGCCCTCGCGGCAGGCGCGCAGGTTCTCGATTTCGCCGGCAAGTTCAGCGTGCCGGTGGCAGTCGGCCACCAGCGGATGGAGCAGGTTCACTTGCTGTTGGGCCTTGAGCACCGCCTGGTGGGCGCGGTTGAGGTCGTCGAAGTGGCCGATCAGCGCCTGGATGCGCGGTGCGACGTCGAAGGGCTCCAGCATGTGACTGCGCACGAAGTCGGTGAGGTTGCCGACCGACTTCATCGACACCGTCTGGTGGAACAGTTCCAGCGCCTGGTCATTCTCGATACCGAAGCGGCGGCGGAACCAGGCCGCGTAGGGCGGGAAGCTGTCGTGCAGATCCGCGCCGAGGCCACGCAGTTTCTTGCGCAACTGCGCGATGTCCGTGCCGAAGTTAGAGAAGTCGGCTGCGATCGACAGCGGCCGCTCCGCGCCCAGGAAGAAGCGCGCCGGCTGCCCTTGCGCGTCTTTCATCCAGAACACCTGTGCCAGGCTCACGGTCTGGTCGTATCCCGCGTTGTGGAACACGCCCAGGATCACCGAGTAGCTGTTGGGGTCGCGCAGGCTGACGGGCCTGGCCGCCCCCGTGACCTCGTTGCGTTCGGACTTGTAGTGCCCGAGGACATAGGAGCGCAGCGTCCGCTCCTTGCTGTCGGCGCCGGCAGCCTTGTTGTAGGCAATGCGGTGGACTGGCACCAGCAGGGTGGTGATGGCATCCACCAGGGTGGACTTTCCGGAGCCGATGTCTCCGGTCAACAGGCCGTTCCTGCCGTCCAGGTGCAGCGTCCAGACCCGGCTGTCGAAGGTGCCCCAGTTGAACACTTCCAGACGCGTCAGCCGGAAGCCCGACAGCGTGTCGTCGGCAACGAAGTCCAGCCCCAGCGGTTGAGGACCGTTCATGCGCCAGCCTCCAACGAACCCTTGGCGGTGCTGGAGAGAGCGCTCTGGTAGAGCGCCAGCCGCGCATCGAATTCGGCAAGCCATTGCGCATCAACGAAGGCCTTCAGGATGCGCCGGACCTCGTAGCTGTCGGGCCCCGCGGCGGCGCCGCTGGCAGGTTTGAGCCTGCGCAGGAAGCCCAAGTCCGCCACCTTGTGAATGAAGCCGTCGATCTGGTCGATCAGCCGGGCTTCGTTGGGACCATCCGGCAGAAACACCCGCACCAGTTCGACGATTTCGTCGCGGCTCAGCACCAGGCGGGTGTCGCCTCCGCCGGCGTCGAATTCGGCCAGCTTCTTGCGCAGCAGCGCCAGCAGCAGGCTGACCGGGAAGGACAAAGGCCGGCGCACCACCAGGCGAGGCAGGCGAGGGGCCGCGTCGTCCTGCGCGGGGTCGGGGCGCCCCTTGAGAAATGCATGCCCTTCGGCTTCGTCCAGCACCAGTTCGAGGTTGAGCACCGAGACGTAGTCGCGCACCCGGGCCTGCAGGTTGAGTAGCGCGGCCCATTGGCGCTCGTCGCCCTCGCGGTACAGAACGCCTTTGAGCAGGTTGATCAGCAGCACCGACAGATCCGCCGCCGGTGCGGGCGCGGTGGGTGCGCCGGTGATTTCCTCTTCCATTCGTCGCTTCTTTCTTCTGTTCAGCGCATGAAGATCACTCGGGGCAGGCGGGCGCGCCGCTCGATGCGCTCGCCATCCGAGGCTGCGGCCTGCCAGTAGATGGGCTCCAGCGTGCCTTCGTCGACCACGGCCTTGAAGGCGTCGCTGCCCAACTGCAGGTAGGCCACCAGTTCGGCCAGGCCGTGCTGAAGAGGTTGCGCTTCCACCAATTCGCGCAGCGAGGCCTGCGCCTTGTCCTGCAAGGCGTGGCGGATGTGGCGGGCCAGGCGCGCCTTGTCCACCACCACCTGCGCGAACAGCGCGGCCGGGTCGACGTCTTCCTCGCCCATCTGCAGCGCCAGGCTGGCAATGACGGGCTTCACCGCCAGGGCGAACAAGGGGCGCTCCATCGGCAGTTCGATGTCGGCGCCGGCCTCGGCCATGTCCATCACCTGGTCGGTGGGGGCCGTCTCGCGCAGCGCCAGCGCCTTGCTCTCGATCCCATGCAGGATGTCCATGATGCGGCGGTTCTCCAGCCATGCCTGGTCGTCGAGAAATCGGCGCAATTGCTGCGACAACTGGGCCACCGTGCGCTGCGTGTGCTCGCCGGCCTCCATCCAGTCGTAATGAACGCGGCGCGTGCGGGTGTCGGGCTGCAAGGACGCCACGGCCGGCAGGGCCAGCACGCGGTCGAGCAACTCGGTCAGCTCTTCCTGGCGGCGGGCGGAGAGCAGGAAGTCCCAGAAGGCCCGGAAGCTCTTGCCCTGATCGGAGTCGGCGATGGAATCGCGCTCGCCCATGATTTCTTCCAGCAGCGCGCCCTTGCCGCCGTCCCACAGTGCGATGCGCTCGCGTACCCGCCGATCCAATTGGCGGAAGTTGTGTTCCACCTCGCGAAAGTCGGTCAGCAGCTCGCGTGCGCCCTGCATGAACTGCTGGAAGCGGTCCTTGAGCGCCGTGTCGTCCAGGAGCGGCACGTCGCCCGCCAGCACCTGCGCGATTTCCGCATCGATCTCGTCGCGCTTCCTGTGCAACTCCGCGATGCGCTTGGCAGGGTCGGCCTCGCTGCCTTCGCTCATCTGCTTGAGCAGGTCGAACAGCGTGAGCAGCCGGGACTCGGTGCCGACGAACTGGCGTTCGGAAAGCTGCGCCAGCCAGGCCAGTGCCTTCTCCGTGGCCGGGGTCAGGTCGAACTGCGCCTCGTCGGTTCCGGGCTTGTAGAACTTGCGCAGCCAGCCCTTGTCGGCCGCGGCCCAGTCGTTCAGGTACTCCAGCGCCGGCTTGGGGAAAGCGGCTTCGCCCAGTTGCAGGCGCAGGGCGTAGAGCTCGTCTTCCAGCGCCTCCGCCAAGTCGGCCTGCGCCATCATCCGCACGTTGGGCGCCACGAACACCCGGTGCAGAAAGCTGGCCACCAGCGGTGCGTGGTCCGAGCGCAGCAGGCGCCACGCGGGGTGGTGCGTGCGCAGGGCGTCGAGACTGGCGAAGTCGAGGCTCACGGGACGCGGCGCTGCTGCAGCCAGCGGCGGCCTTCGGCAGTCAAGCGATAGCGCTGCCTGCTGCTGCGCGGTTTGTCGGGCTGGGTCATTTCCACCAGTCCGGCGGCGAGCCCAGGCTGCAGGTAGGCCTTGCGGAAATGCTCGGTGTCCTTGAGGCCAAGCGCCTCTTGCAGCGCTTGCCGTGGCAACTCGTCCACCAAGGCCCGCATCAGCCGCGCGACTTCCGGGGTGACTTCCGGGGTGACTTCCGGGGTGACTTCCGGGCTGGGGCGTGCAGCAAGGGGATGGACAGGCAAGCGCACCACGCAAGCCAGCCGGTCGTCATCGGTCTCAAACGTAGGCGGTGGCGAGCCGTTGGCGGCCATCGCCTTCAGGATCTTCGGGATGCCGGTCGAGCGCCCTTCGGTGAGATCCAGCTCCTTGAGGAACTCGCCGATGCGGCGATTGCGATAGCGCCGGCTGACAGCGCGGCCGGCCTTGAAGTCCTCGCTGCGGATCGAACGGTCGGGTCCGGGGAAACTGAGGATCACCATTTCGTCGAAGCCGATGCGTACCTCGACCGGTTCGCGCTCCTCGTACGAGCGGTGATAGACCGCATTCACCAAGGCCTCCTCGATCGCGGTGTACGGGAAGTTCCAGATCCGGGTCGCCTCTGCCCGGTCGGGGTGCTTGATGACGGTCTCGTGCAAGTAGTTGCGCTGGATGTAGCCCAACGCATCGCGCGTCATGCGCGCCAATGGCCCCTTGAAGATCTTCTCGTCGAAGCGGTCTCCGCCCGCACCTTCGGGAAACCACACGACGTCGATCTGCGCATAGGGGAAAAAGCGCTCTGGCACTTCGCTGAAGAACAGCAGGCCGACGTTCTTGGGCCAGGGCGATTCGTCCGGTCCGCCCACCACGTTCATCTGGCGCCCCAGCGCTTCCAGCGACAGGGCGGGCGCATCGTCCGCCAGCGCGCTGCCCACTTCGCGCAGGTAGTCCAGCATCAAGGGCTTGGACAGGTCGCCCACACGTGCGTGCTGGTTGTAGCGGTCGTCCCAGGGCACTTGTGCAGTCAGGCTCAGCAACTCTTGCTCGGCCTCGCCCTTGGCCTCCACGGTGCTGCTGTAGCGGCGGATGTAGTAGTGCCAGGTCTTGTGCCTGGCGGTCACCGAGGCTGGCGCCTTGTAGGGCCGGTTCATGCCGCCAGGCGCCTGCAAGACGATCAACTTGCGCCCCTCCACGTCCACGCGGCTCAGCAGCGGAAAGTAGGGCGGCTGGATCAACTGACAAGCGGCCAGCAGTTCCTGCTGGATCTTGTCGAGCTGTGTTTCCGCCAGCCCGACCGGCGGAAATACGGGCCTGCCGTCGGCGTCACAATCCTGGCCGATCACGACGTAGCCGCCGCCGAGGTTCTCGAAGTCGTTGGCGAAGGCGCACAACGTGCGGACGATGGCATCCGGATTCCAGCCCGACTTGTATTTCGATGCGCTCGCCCTCGACCGTGCGTTGGCGCAGCAGGTCGTCGAGGCGGAGGGGCAGCTTGTCGGGCATCGTCGAATTCTCGCGTGGATTCGACCACTCCCAGCTCAGCCCCGCGCCCCCAATCGATGCGAAACTGCCTGCGCGCATTGCCGCATCGCGCATGCGACCGGCCCGTCCCAGCCGATATCGAACAGCCCGGCTGGCCCGATGGCGGTGAGTGCCAGCACCAAGTCGCCTGCGTGATTGAACACCGGCACCGACATGGCGTTGATGCCCGGGATCACCTCGCCGTCGGAGCGCGACAGTCCGCGCTGGCGGACTTCCTCCAGTTGCGCTTCGAAATCGCCCCAGGATGGCAGCGGGTGCTGCGGCGGCATGCCCAGGCGATTTGGCGCGGCAGTGGACCGGCTGGCCGCGTCCGGCTTGTTCGCATTGCGCTTGGCGCGGCTGCGCTCCTCTTCCAGCAGCCCGCGCACCTCCGCCGGATCCCGGTACGCCCCGAACAACTTTCCCGAGGCCGTATCCGTCAGCGAAAACACCGTGCCGTGCCGCATGTTCACGTGCACCGGCGAGGGGGATTCGGCGATCTGCACGATGGTGGCGCCGCGGTCGCCCCACACCACGATCGCCACCGTCTGCCCGATCTCCTGCGCCAGCTCGGCGATGAGCGGAGTCGCCACATGCACCGGGTTGGCCTGCTGCAGGCTGATCAGGCCCAGCTGCAGCGCCAAGGGCCCAAGCTGGTAGTGGCCATTGCTGCGGTCTTGCTCGATCAGCCCCAATCGGCCGAAACTGACCATGTAGGGGTGCGCCTTAGCGGCCGACATGTCGGCCTCGCGCGCCAGGTCCTTCAGGGCCATGGGCCGGCCGTGATGGACCAGCGCCCGCAAAAGCTGGCCGCCCACTTCGATGCTCTGGATGCCGCGCTGGTTGTCACTGGCCATGCTGGTTCCGCCCGCCGGTTAATTCGTTGATACAAAAAGCATTAGACATTATCTGATTCGAGGCCTACACTGCGCGCATTCGTTCACAGCGAACGCGTTTAACTTAGACAAACAGGAGACGCCACGATGAACCAGCCCGCCAAAGCCTTTGCCAGCCAGGCCGACCTGGAGGAAAAGAAGGTCAGCTTCACCAAGCTGTCCGACAACGCCTACGCCTACACCGCCGAGGGCGACCCGAACACCGGCGTCATCATTGGCGACGATGCGGTGATGGTGATCGACACCCAGGCCACCCCGGTGATGGCGCAGGACGTGATCCGCCGCATCCGCGAGGTGACCGACAAGCCCATCAAGTACGTGGTGCTCTCCCACTACCACGCGGTGCGTGTGCTGGGCGCCTCCGGCTACAAGCCCGAGCACATCATTGCCAGCCGCGACACCTACGACCTGATCGTCGAGCGCGGCGAGCAGGACAAGGCCAGCGAGATCGGCCGCTTCCCGCGCCTGTTCCAGGCCGTCGAATCGGTGCCGGCGGGCCTGACCTGGCCGACCATGACCTTCGAGGGAAAGATGTCGATCTGGCTGGGCAAGCTCGAGGTGCAGCTCATCCAGCTGGGCCGCGGCCACACCAAGGGCGACACCATCGCCTGGCTGCCGGCGCAGAAGATCCTGTTCTCGGGCGACCTGGTGGAGTTCGACGCCACGCCCTATGCCGGCGACGCCTACTTCACCGATTGGCCCCAGACCCTGGACAACATCGCCGCCATGAAGCCGGTGGCGCTGGTGCCCGGCCGCGGCGCCGCCCTCACCACGCCCGACGAAGTGGCGCAGGGCCTGGCCGGCACGCGCAGCTTCATTGCCGACATGCATGCGTCGGTGAAGGCCGGCGTGGCGGCAGGCAAGGATCTGAATGCGGTCTACAAGGACACCTACACCGCCTTGAAGCCCAAGTACGGCCACTGGGTCATCTTCGACCACTGCCTGCCCTTCGACGTGACGCGCGCCTACGACGAGGTGACGCAGCATCCCGACCCGCGCATCTGGACCGCCGAGCGCGACGTGGAAATGTGGAAGGCCCTCGAGTCCTGAACGGCCAAGGCCCTCGCCATGAACCTGAAGGACTTCTCGGCCGCCGCCGCGGCGGGGCCGCTCGACTATCAGCAGGTGGTCTTCGACTACACCCGCCACCCCGACCAGGATGCGCCCGCCGCGGCGCGCCACCCAGTGGTGATCGTGGGTGCCGGCCCGGTGGGCTTGGCGCTGGCGATCGACCTGGCACAAAAGAAGGTGCCGGTGGTGATCCTGGAAGGCGGCCAGGCACTCTCGACCGGCTCGCGCGCCATCTGCTTTGCCAAGCGCACTCTGGAAATCTTCGACCGGCTCGGCTGCGCCGACCGCATGGTGGACAAGGGCGTGTCGTGGAACGTGGGCCGCGTCTACTTCGGCGCCGAAGAGGTCTATCGCTTCGACCTGCTGCCCGAGTCGGGCCATGAGCGGCCCGCCTTCATCAACCTGCAGCAGTACTACGTGGAAGGCTACCTGGTGCAGCGCGCCGCCGCCTTGCCGGGCATCGACCTGCGCTGGAAGAACAAGGTCGTCGGCCTGACGCAGCAGGCCGACCATGTGCGCCTCGCCATCGAAACGCCCGAAGGCAACTACGCGCTGGAGGCCGGCTACGTGGCGGCCTGCGATGGCTCGCGCTCCCAGCTGCGCGCCCTCTTGGGCCAGGAAAGCAAGGGCCGCATCTTCCGCGACCGCTTCCTGATCGCCGACATCACGATGGACGCGCACCTGCCCGAGCCGCCGCCGGGCCGCCCCAAGGCGGCGAGCGCCCCCTCGGGGGGCAGCGAGGACACGCCAGTGCCGAGCGTGGGGGCCATATCACCCGAGCGCCGCTTCTGGTTCGATCCGCCCTTCCATCCCGGCCAGAGCGTGCTGCTGCACAAGCAGGCCGACGGCATGTGGCGTGTCGACTTCCAGCTTGGCTGGGACGCCGACCCGGCGCTCGAGCGCCAGCCCGAGCGCATCGTGCCGCGCGTTCGCGCCCTGCTCGACAGCATCGGCCATGAAGGCGTGCAGTTCGAGATCGGCTGGGCCAGCGTGTACACCTTCGCCTGCCAGCGCATGGAGCGCTTTCGCCACGGCCGCGTGCTCTTTGCCGGCGACAGCGCGCATGGCGTCTCGCCCTTCGGTGCGCGCGGCGCGAACTCGGGTGTGCAGGACGCCGACAACCTGGCCTGGAAGCTGGCGGCGGTGCTGCAGGGCGAAGCGCCGCCGAGCCTGCTGGACAGCTACGGCAGCGAGCGCGAATACGCCGCTGACGAGAACATCCGCAATTCCACCCGCGCCACCGACTTCATCACGCCCAAGAGCGAGGTAAGCCGGTTGTTTCGCGATGCGGTGCTGGCGCTGTCGAAGCGGCATCCCTTTGCCCGTGCGCTGGTCAACAGCGGACGCCTCTCCACCGCCACGGTGCTCGATGGGTCCTTGCTCTCCACGCCCGATGCCGAGCCCTTCCGGGGCCCCGCGCGCCCCGGCGCGGCGGCGCAGGATGCGCCGCTGGCAGACGGCCGCTGGCTGCTGCGCGCCCTGGCGCCGCATTGTTTCAACCTGCTGGTATTCGGCGACGCGCCGCCAGCTGCGCTGCCCGCGGAACTGGCCGAACGCGTGCATGTGCTGCGCATTCCGCTGGACGCCGCGCACGCCGTGGCCGCCGCGCGCTACGACGCCACCGCCGGCACCACCTACCTGCTGCGGCCCGACCAGCATGTCTGTGCGCGCTGGCGCCGGCAGCCGGATGCACGGGCGCTGCAGGCCGCGCTCGACCACGCGCTGGCGCGCAGCGGCGCCGCCGTGCTGGCCGCCGCGGCCTGAATGAACATGAAGTGAGCCTGACCATGCAGCCCCCCCAGCCCGAGCAACACCTCATCACCCAGCCGCACCTGGACGCGCCCGACGATTTCTACGAGGCGCTGATCGAGACGCACCAGGGCCTGACGCCCGAGCAGAGCCATGCGCTCAACGCGCGCCTGGTGTTGCTGCTGTCCAACCACATCGGCGCACTGACCGTGCTGCGCGAAGCCTTTGCGGCGGCGCGGGCCGAGCTCCCCGCGCATTCGACGACCACCACAAACTAGGAGACACCCCATGCATCGCCGTTCCCTGCTGGCTTCGCTGGCGCTGACCCTTGCCGCTGCCGCCCTGCCCGCGGCCGCCCAACCCAGCAACAAGCCCATCGAATGGGTGGTTGGCTATGCCGCCGGCGGCGGCTCCGACGTGGTGGCGCGCGCCACCGCGGAAGCCATGAGCAAGACGCTGGATGCTCCCATCGTCATCAACAACAAGCCCGGCGCTGCCACCAACATCGCGGCCGAATATGCGGTGCGTGCCAAGGACCGCGAGCACATCCTGTTCACCGCCGACTTCGCCACGCTGGCGGCCAACCCATTTTTGTTCTCCAAGCTGAACTACGACGCGCAGAAGGACCTCAAGCCCGTCGGCTTGCTGGCCCGCTTCCCGCTGGTGCTGGTGGTGGGCCCGCAGGTGCCGGCGAACAACTGGAAGGAGTTCGCCGCCTGGCTGCGTTCGCAGCCCGAGGGCGTCAGCTACGCCTCGGCTGGCGTGGGTAGCCCGCACCACCTGGCCACCGAACTGCTGCGCGAAAAGGCGGGCCTCAAGCTCACCCATGTTGCCTATCGCGGCGCCGCGCCGGCGATCCAGGATGTGCTGGGAGGGCAGGTGCCCTTCATGCTGGTGGACACCGCCAGTGGCGGCCAGTTCGTGGCCTCGGGCAAGCTCAAGGCCATCGGCGTCGCCAGCGCCTCGCGCATCGCCTCCATGCCCAAGGTGCCCACCTTGATGGAGCAGGGCGTGGCCGACTACGAGGCCTACGCCTGGCAGGGCCTCACGGTGCCCGCCGGCACGCCGGACGCCTTGGTGGCACGCTACAGCGGCGCCCTGCAGGACGCGCTGGCCTCGCCTGGCGTCAAGGCGCGCTACGAAGTCCTGGGCGTGGAGCCGCTGCCAGGCACGCCGGCGCAGATGGCCCAGTACGTCAAGGCCGAGCGCGAGCGCTGGGGCCGCCTGATCCAGGCCAACAACATCCGCGTCGACTGATTGAAAAACCTGAGGAAACGAAAGAGAACACCATGAGCACCCGCGCCGACTCCCTTGCCTACCAGAGCGGCTTCGGCAACGAATACGCCAGCGAGGCGCTGGCCGGCGCGCTGCCGCAGGGCCGCAACAGCCCGCAGCGCGCGCCCTTCGATCTGTATCCCGAGCTGATCTCCGGCTCGGCCTTCACCGCGCCGCGCCATGAGAACCGGCGCAGCTGGCTGTATCGGCGCCGGCCCTCGGTGGTGGCGGGTCGCTACCAGCCTTACGCCCAAGCCACCTGGCGCACCGGCGGCGACAAGGCGCAGGCGGTGCCGCCCGAGCCGATGCGTTGGCATCCGACGCCGCTGCCGGCCAACATCGCGGACATCGACTTCATCGATGGCGTCCACACCGTGGCGGCCAATGGCGATGCGGATGCGCAAAGCGGCGTGGCGGCGCACATCTACCTGGCGGGCCGCTCGATGGAGAAGCGCGCCTTCGTCAATGCCGATGGCGAGATCCTCTTCGTGCCGCAGCAGGGGCGGCTGGTGATCACGTCCGAGATGGGCGTGCTCGAGGTCAAGCCCGGCGAGATCGCGCTGGTGCCGCGCGGCGTGGTGTTCAAGGTGGCATTGCCCGACGGTCCCTCGCGCGGCTACCTGTGCGAGAACTACGGCGCGCAGTTCCGCCTGCCCGAGCTGGGGCCGATCGGCTCCAATGGCCTGGCCAATGCCCGCGACTTCCAGGCGCCGGTGGCGGCCTATGAACACGACGGCGAGGTGGCCTATGAACTGGTGAAGAAGTTCGGCGGGCATTTCTGGCGCGCACCCACCAGCCACTCGCCCTTCAACGTGGTGGCCTGGCACGGCAACCTGTCGCCGGTGAAGTACGACACGGCCAACTTCATGACCATCGGCTCGATCAGCTTCGACCATCCCGATCCGTCCATCTTCACCGTGCTCACTTCGCCCAGTGACACGCCGGGCACCGCCAATTGCGACTTCGTGATCTTCCCGCCGCGCTGGCTGGTGATGGAGAACACCTTCCGTCCGCCCTGGTACCACCGCAACCTGATGAGCGAGTTCATGGGCCTGGTGTACGGCGAGTACGACGCCAAGCCCGGCGGCTTCAAGCCCGGTGGCGCCAGCCTGCACAACGCCATGGTGCCGCACGGCCCGGACGAGGAAGCCTTCGACAAGGCCAGCCACGCCGAGCTGAAGCCGCAGAAGCTGGACAACACGCTGGCCTTCATGTTCGAGAGCCGCTATCGCTTCATCCCGACCGAGGCTGCGTTGCAAAGCCCGCAGCTCGACACCGACTACGCCGACTGCTGGGCCGGCCTGGAGGACCAGTTCAAATCATGACGAACCTCAATTCCACCCACGACCCGCAACTGCGCAGCTGGGTCGCCTCCGCCAATGCGGCGGGCTGCGACTTCCCGATCCAGAACCTGCCCTTCGGCACCTTTGTGCCGAACGAGGGCGGTGGACCGCGCATCGGCGTGGCGATCGGCGACCAGATCCTGGACCTGCGCGCCGCCGGCCTCATCGCCACCCACGACATGAACGTGCTGATGGCCGCCGGCCCGGCCGAGCGCTCGGCCTTGCGCGCCGCCATCTCGCAAGGGTTGGCCGAAGGCAGCAGCGAGCGCGCCGATTGGGAGAAGAGCGCGCTCGTGCCGCAGTCGGCAGTGACGATGCAGCTGCCCTGCCGCATCGGCGACTACACCGACTTCTACACCAGCGTGCACCACGCCACCACGGTGGGCAAGCAGTTCCGGCCGGACAATCCGCTCCTGCCCAACTACAAGTGGATCCCCATCGGCTACCACGGCAGGGCTTCGTCGGTGGGCGTGAGCGGGCAGCGCTTCAAGCGGCCCAAGGGACAGATCAAGCCTTCGCCCGATGCGCCGCCGGTATTGGCGCCCACGCGCAAGCTGGACTACGAGCTGGAGCTGGGCTTCTTCATCGCCGGCGGCAACGCGCTGGGCGAGCCCATTGGCATCGAGCGCGCCGAAGAGCATCTGTTCGGCGTGACCTTGTTCAACGACTGGTCGGCGCGCGACATCCAGCCTTGGGAATACCAGCCGCTGGGGCCCTTCCTCTCGAAGAACTTCGCGAGCACGGTGTCGCCCTGGATCGTGACGACCGAGGCGCTGGCGCCGTTCCGCGCCAAGTTCGAGCGCGCCGCCGACGACGTGCAGCCGCTGCCCTACCTCGAATCGCCCGCCAACCGCGAGAGCGGCGCGCTGGGCATCACGCTGGAAGTCTGGCTGCAGACCGCCAAGATGCGCGAGGCCGGCCAGCCGCCGGTGATGCTGTCGCATGGCAATGCGGCCGAGGCGGCCTACTGGACGGTGGCGCAGCTCATCACGCACCACACGGTGAATGGCTGCAACCTGCAGCCGGGCGACCTGCTGGGCTCCGGCACCCTGTCAGGCCCCAAGCCGGAAGAAGCCGGCTCGCTGCTGGAACTGACCACCGGCGGCAAGAACCCGATCCAGTTGCCCAATGGCGAATCGCGCGGCTTCCTGGAAGACGGCGACACGCTGGTGATGCGCGGCTATTGCGAGCGCGCCGGCGCGGTGCGCATCGGGCTGGGCGAAGTCAGCGCGACCGTGCTGCCGGCGGCCTGATCCTTATCTCGTCAAAAAGCGCTCGGCCAGCAACACCCAGTAGGCGCCGCCGAGCGCCACGTTGTCGTCGTTGAAGTCGTAGCCGGGGTTGTGCACCATGCAGGCCCCGGCGCTGTCGCCGTCGCCATTGCCGATCAACAGGTAGCTGCCCGGCACCTTCTCCAGCATGAAGGCGAAGTCCTCGCTGCCGGTGAGCGGCGGGCCCTGCAGGGTGACGCGCTCGGCGCCCACCAGCTCCAGTGCCACCTGGCGCGCGAACTCGGTTTCATCCTTCGTGTTGACCAGCACCGCATAGCCCTTGCGCCAGTCGATCTGCGCCTGGCAGCCGAAGCTCTCGGCTTGCGCGGCGATGATGGCCTTCACGCGCTTCTCCAGCAGCGCGCGCACGTCGCGGTCGAGCGAACGCACGCTGATCTCCAGCGTCGCGCTGGCCGGGATCACGTTCTTGGCCTTGCCGGCATGGATGGCGCCCACCGTCACCACCGCCATCTCCAGCGGATCGACGTTGCGCGACACCACGCTCTGCAGCGCCATCACGATGCTGGACGCCGCCACCACCGGATCGAAGGTGCGATGCGGCATGGCGCCGTGGCCGCCGACGCCGGTGAGCGTGACGGTGGCGTAGTCCGACGAGGCCATCGCCGCGCCTTCGCGCAGCGCGAAGCGCCCCTGGGGCAGGCCGGGCATGTTGTGCATGGCGAAGACGGCATCGCAGGGGTACTTGTCGAACAGGCCGTCTTCGATCATGCGCACCGCGCCGCCGCCGCCTTCCTCGGCCGGCTGGAAGATCAGGTTCAAGGTGCCATCAAAGCGCCCGCGCGTGGCCAGGTGATGCGCCGCCGCCAGCAGCATGGCGGTGTGCCCGTCATGGCCGCAGGCGTGCATCACGCCGTGGTTGCAGCTGGCATAGCTGAGGCCGGTAGCCTCGTCGATCGGCAGCGCGTCCATGTCGGCCCGCAGCCCCAGTTGGCGCTGGCCGTCGCCGCGCACCAGCCGCCCCACCACGCCGGTGCCACCCAATCCGCGCTCGACCTGGTAGCCCCAGGTCTCCAGCTTTTGCGCCACCAGCGCCGCGGTGCGGTGCTCGCCAAAGGCCAGTTCGGGGTGCCGGTGGATGTCGCGCCGCACGCCGATGAATTCTTCGGCTTGTTGCTGCAGGTCTTCAAGCAAGCTGCTCATGAGTGGTCAACGCCTATTGGGGTTGCAGGTTGATGGATTTTGCGATGTCGCGGTAGCGCGCGGTTTCGCTCTCGAAGAATTTCTGCGCCTCGGCCAGCGTCATCGGCGCCGCCGCCAGCTGGGTCTGGGCCGCGAGCTGCGAGCGTACGCCCGGGTCGGCCAGGGTGGCAACGACAGCCTTGTGGAGCTTTTGCACCACGTCTTCCGGCGTCTTCCTGGGCACCATGAAGCCGCTCCAGATCGTGTAGTTGAAGTCCTTCAGCGCCGTGCCTTCGCTCACCGTGGGCACGTTTTTCAAGAGCTCGGAGCGCTGCGCGCCCAACTGGCCGATCACCTTGAGCCGGCCTTGTTCGGCCAGCGCGCCCATGGCCGCGCTGTAGACCAGCACCGCGAAGTCGACCTGGCCGCCGCCGATGTCCTGCAACAGCGGCGCGTTGCCCTTGTACGGCGCGTGATTGAGCTTGATGCCGGTCTGCTGCTGCATCTTTTCCAGGATCAGGTGGTAGAGCGAGCCGATGCCCACGCTGCCGTAGCTGAGCGGCTTGTCGGGCGAGGTGCGCACCAGCGCGATCAGTTCGTCCACGCTGTTGGCCGGCAGGTCCTTGCGGGCGACGAAGACCATCACTGCATCGGTCGTGGGCTGCACCAGGCGGAAGTCCTCGGTCTTGAGCTTCACCGCGGCGTTGGCCAGCGGCGAGAGGATCACTTCGTTGGGCGAACCCTGGAAGATGTAGTAGCCGTCGGCCGGCGCCGCCAGCACCTTCTGCGCGGCGATGGCGCCGGCCACGCCGCCCAGGTTCTCCACGACCACCTGCTGCCCCAGCTCCCTGCCCAGCGGCACGGTGAAGATGCGCGCCGCCGCATCCGACGGGCCGCCGGCGGGGTAGGGCACCATCAGGTTGACCGGCTTGGAGGGGTGGCCGGCCTGCTGGGCAGAGGCCATGCCGGCCGCCATCAGCAGGCCGGCGGCGAGGAGGGCGCATCTGCGCAGGAACAACAAGGGCTTCGTCGTCATCTGTCTCTCTCCCATGGGGTGGAAGGCGCATCGTAGGAGTCGCTCATGCCAACGTCCAATGCATTGTTCTATGCATTAGCATGAGTTGAATTCACCTTTGCCTGCATCGCATGACCCTGGTCCAGCTTCGGCACCTGATCTCGCTGGCGTCCACCGGCTCCTTCAGCAAATCGGCCCAGGCGCTGCACCTGACCCAGCCGGCGCTGAGCCGCAGCGTGCGCGCGCTGGAGGACGAGTTGGGCGTGCCGCTCATCGACCGGGTCGGCCGCCGCAACGAGCTCACGCCCTTCGGCCAGGGCGTGCTGCAGCGCGCGCGGCAACTGGTGCTGGATGCGGATGAGCTGCACGACAGCGGCCGGCAGATGAGCCAGGCCCAGGGCGGCGAGTTGCGCGTGGGCATGGGGTCGGGCCCGGGCGCCATGCTGATGACGCCCTTGCTGATGCACATGGCCACGCAGCATCCCAAGGTGCGCGTGGTGGTGGCGCGCGGCCATACCGATCTATTGCTGCAGGCGCTGCGTGCACGTTCTTTGGACGCGCTGGTGGTGGATGCGCTGTCGCTCGAGCCGGCGCCCGATCTCAAGCTCGACACGGTGCGCGAGATGCGCGGCGTCTTCATGTGCCGCCCGGGCCACCCGCTGACACGACGCAAGCGCCAGGGCGTGCGCTTTGCGGACGTGCAGCGCTATCCGATTGCATCCACGCCGTTGAGCAACGAGGTTGCGCGTGCCTTGGTCGAAGCCTACGGACCGCAGGCCCATCCTTCTGCTTGCGTCACCGTGCAGTGCGAGGAAGTGGCCAGCCTGGTGGACGTGGCGCGGCGCAGCGACGCGGTGCTGCTGGCCATTCGCGCGGCCGCGCCGGACCTGGTGGAACTGGACATGCGGCCGGCGCTCCAGCGCGTGGCGCGTTTCGCGTTGGTCACGCTGGACCGGCGCACCGAGGCGCCGGCCTTGCCGATCCTGCGGGAACTGATCGACGCGCTGCTGCGCGACTGATTGCGCCGCCGGCCCTGGCGCGCGCTATGCGAGGAGCAAGCCCTCGTCGAGCAGCGCTTGCACGATCTCGGCTTGCCGCAGGTCGCGGCGTCGCTTGGGATCTGGCCGGTTGGTGGCCTTCGCGGCCATCCATCGCTTGAATTCCACGAACGGCTTGGGTGCGATGGTGCGCATGCGTGCCATCCGGCCCGTGGCGGACACCACGACGTGATCGAATCGTGGGGCGCTGGTAAGCACCGACGCGCGCTGAGCTTGGACCGGCCACAGGTCATTCTCGTCATCAGAAAAGCGAAAGGGGTGCGGGTCATCGCCTTCGGGCTGGCGCCGCAGGAAGTCGATCTCAAAGCCCTTTGCGTTGATGGCGGTTTCGGCCTGCCCTTCCTTGCGAACAAACGTGGGGTCGGCGCGCTGCAGCACGGCCAGCATGGAGACCTCCAAGCGCCCAAGGTCGGTCACAAAGCGGACGCGCCGACGCGCATCCCACAACAGGTCGACGTCCTGCGTCGCCAGCGCGCCCTGGACGATCCGCACGCCGGCAGCTGTTTCGTAGGCATACAGGGCATGCGTCCCCACCACGACAAAGTGCTCGCCCAGGCCTGAATCCTCGATGGCTGCCAGTACGGCCAGCACGGTTGACGGCACTCGCCCGACCTTCAGCGCTTTGTTGAGTCGCTCCGCATCCTTGAGAGCATCGCGCAGTGATTTCAGCCGGGCTTCAACGGCCTTCTTGCGGTTGCCGAAATCCTCGATAAGCCTTTCGGTCTCTGCACTGCGTGGGCCGATTCGCCTTTGCCGATTGTCGGTTTGTGTCCGCACCAGATATTCGTAGGCGCCTTGCTTCTTCCAGTACATGCCTCCGCTGTAGCGGCGCGCTTCGCTTTGGACGCGCATGAACTCCTCGAACACCGTGATGGAGTCGATCAGTTGACGCGCCGCGTTGTCCGGCAAGGGTAGATAGTCCATTGGCCGTAAATTTGTGAATTTTCAAAAATATACGGCCAAACGTTGCGGCGCGCCATCAGGGCGCTGCCGCGGCTCCTCAGGGCGCGATGCCGCTGCTCGTCGCCAGCGCCGCGGCTTCGGCCGCGCAGTCAGCCGCGGGCTTGGCGCCGCGGGCGCGGGCGGCGGTCCATTCGATGCGGGCGGCCTCCAGCTGGGCCATGAACACCGGGCTGGAATGCATCTTGGCGACCGTGGCGGCACCGACCAGGCGGCCGGCGTCGATGTCGCTTTGCCAATGCACGCCGCAGATCGCGCGGCTCTGGCCGAAGGCGCGGCCGCGCTGCAGCAGCACATCGGCGCGTTCCGGCGCCACCTCGCTCAGCACCAGCGCCCAGGCCCAGCCGAGAGAGGCGTGGCCCGAAGGGTAGGAGCCATCCTTGGCCAGCTTGGCTTCTTCCGCCGGCGTGCAACTGGGCGCCTTCAAGGCGACGAAGGGCCGGGTGCGCTGGTACTTGTCCTTGGCCTTGTAGGTGGCCAGGCCGGCGTCGCCCAGGGTGCGGCGCATCAGCATCGTCAGGTTGGGCGCTTCGCTTTCCGAGATGGGGATGCCCAGCGCGCAGGAGAAGGTGCCAAGGGACGCGGGGTAGGAGAGGTCGGCGTCGGCCGCCGCCAGCTTGCCGCGCGGGCCCGATTGCAGCACGGTGAGCGCCTTGAAGGTGGCCGTGTCTTCGGCCAGCGCGGCCGAGCCCGCGGCGGGCGGCGCCGGCAGCAGGGCCAGGCTGTCGGGCAGCTCGGCGCTCGACAGGTAGCCCTTGAGGATGCCGGTGCCCGCCCGCAGTTCGCCGACGTCGGCGGCCTTCACCGGGGCGGTGGCGCGCTGCGGGCCGGCGCAGGCGCTCAGCAGGAGCATGGAACAGGCGGCCAGCGTGGCCAGTGGCAGCGGGGAGCAGCGATTCATGGAGTCTCTATTTCTTGGCTTGTGAGCCTTGACGACATGTCAGGCCGGCCGAGGCTACCAAGAAGGGCCGTGCCGCCGCCCGTGGTCATCCCGCAGATCGGCTGGCCTTGAGGTGCGCCTTCACGTGCTCGGCCAGCGCGATCTCCCCGGGCGTCCCTGGCGTGAAGGTCTCCACCGGCATCGGCCTGCCCTCTTCGTCCACCGACACGAACACGATCAGGCACTCGGTCGTGGTCTGCATCTGGCCGCCCTTCATGTCGCTGCTGCGCACCTGCACCGAGATGTTCATGCTGGTGCTGCCGGTGTAGACCAGCCGCGCCTCCACCTCGACCAGGTCGCCGATGCGGATCGGCCGGTGAAAGCGGATGCTGCCGATGAAGACGGTGACGCAGTAGCGCTTGGACCAACTGGTGGCGCACGCATAGCCGGCCTCGTCGATCCACTTCATGACGGTGCCGCCATGCACCTTGCCGCCGAAGTTGACGGTGCTGGGTTCGGCCAGAAAGCGCAGGGTGATGCTGGACATGGGGGCTCCTCGGCCAGGATGTGTTGTAGGGGTGCGGAAATTATCCGCCGCCGAAGAGCTGCGCCATGGTCCGGCGCAGCCACATGTTGCCGGCGTCGGCATGGAAGCGCTCGTGCCAGTGCTGCTTGACGGCATAGCTGGGCAGCGCAAAGGGCGGCTCCACCAGCTTTACCGGCTCCTGCGTGGCCAGCACCTCGCCCAGCACGCGCGGCACGATCACCAGGAGCTCGGTGCGCGCCACGATGCGCGCCACGCCCAGAAAGCTGGACAGGTGCGCCACCACGTGCCGATCGATGCGCTGCTTGGCAATGGTCTTGTCGACGATGGCGTGGCCAGTGCCCGACGACGCCACCACGGCATGCGCCTCGCTCGAGAAGCGCTTGACCGTCATGCGTGCGCCGGTGATGCGCGGATGGTCTTTCGCGACCAGGCAGACGAAGTTCTGCTTGAACAGGGTCTGCTGGTAGAAGCCGGCGTCCAGCTGCGGCATGAAGCCGACCGCCAGGTCGACCTCGCCGTCTTCCAGCCGGCGCGCGCTGGCGGTGGAGACGATCTCGGTCTCGATGCGCACGCCTGGCGCGGCTTGGCGTAGGTGGCCGAGCAAGGCGGGCAGCAGCACCACCTCGCTGATGTCGGTCAGGCAGATGCGAAAGCTGCGCTGCGCGCTGGGGGCGTCGAAGGCGACCCGGCTGCCGCGCGCGATCTCCAGCTGCGCCAGCACTTCGCGCAGCGCCGGGTACAGCTCCTGCGCGCGCGGGGTCGGCAGCATGCCCTGGGCGGTGCGGGTGAACAGGCGGTCGTCGAAATGGCGGCGCAGCTTGTTCAGCGCCGTGCTGGCGGCCGACTGCGCCATGCCCAGGCGCTCGGCCGCCTTGGACACGCTGCCGCTTTGATAAACCGCGTCGAACACGCTGATCCAGTCCAGGTCCAGCCCTGCCATGGCCGCCGCTCCTCTTCGCTTGTGGGTGGGCAGCATTATCCGAAAACAAGATGCACTCTATCGCCCGACACGTCTTGAGGAAATAGTGGGGCGGGCGAACAATCCGGCTCAGCCCCCAGGAGACAACGCCATGAGTACCGTCACCAAAGCACAGCGCGCCGACTACTACGAGCGCATCCGCCCGCTGCATCTCGCGCCGCTGTGGGAGTCGCTCCATACCCTGGTGCCGCGCGAGCCGCAAACGCCCTGCGTGCCGGCCCTGTGGCGCTACGACGAGGTGATCAAGCCCCTGTTGATGCAGTCGGCCTCGCTGATCACCGCCGAGGAGGCGGTGCGCCGCGTGCTGGTGCTGGAGAACCCGGCGCTGCCGGGCCGCGCCTGCATCACGCAATCGCTCTATGCCGGCCTGCAGCTCATCATGCCGGGCGAGGTGGCGCCTTCGCACCGTCACGTGCAGTCGGCGCTGCGCTTCATCGTCGACGGCCGCGGCGCCTACACCACGGTGGAGGGCGAGCGCACCACCATGGTCCCGGGCGACTTCATCATCACGCCGTCGTGGGCCTGGCACGACCATGGCAACGAGGGCATCGACGGTGTCAGCGAGCCGGTGGTGTGGCTCGACGGGTTGGACATCCCCATGCTGCGCTTCTTCGACGCCGGCTTTGCCGAGAACGACGAGAAGCGCATGCAGACCGTCTCGCATCCCGAGGGCCAGAGCTTTGCCCGCTTCGGCCACAACATGGTGCCGGTGCGGCATGACCACGCCACGCCCACCTCGCCCATCTTCAGCTACCCCTATTCGCGCAGCCGCGAAGCGCTGGCGCAGCTGCAAAAGAGCGAGGTGCCCGATGCCTGGCAGGGTCACAAGCTGCGCTACATCAATCCGCTGACCGGTGGCGCGCCGATGCCCACCATCGCCACCTTCCTGCAGCTGCTGCCCAAGGGCTTTGCCGGCAAGGCGCATCGCAGCACCGACGGCAGCGTCTACAGCGTGGTGGAAGGGCGCGGCACCGCGCACATCGGCGGCGAGTCGTTCGCCTTCGGGCCGCGCGACACCTTCGTCGTGCCTTCCTGGGCGCCGCTGCGGCTGGACACCAGCGAAGAAGCGGTGCTGTTCAGTTTTTCCGACCGGCCGGTGCAACTCGCCATGGGCGTGCTGCGCGAAGCCTTTCTTTGAACCCAACTTTCGAGACGCCCCATGTCCTACGTTGTTTCGCCGCCCGCCGTCGTGGGCCTTCCCGTCGTCGGCAGCGCCGGCCAGTTTCCCGTGCGCCGCGTCTACTGCGTCGGCCGCAACTACGCGGCGCATGCGCGCGAGATGGGTTTCGATCCGGACCGCGAGCCGCCCTTCTTCTTCTGCAAGCCCAATGACGATGCCTCCATCGTGCCGGTGCCTGCCGGCGAGACGGCAGCCATTCCCTACCCGGGCCTGACCTCCAACTACCACTACGAGGCCGAGCTGGTGGTGGCCATCGGCAAGGGCGGCCGCGACATCGCGATGGAAGCCGCCGCCTCGCACATCTACGGCTATGCGATCGGCCTGGACATGACCCGGCGCGACCTGCAGATCAAGATGCGCGAGCAGGGCCGGCCCTGGGAAATCGGCAAGGCCTTCGACCACTCGGCGCCCATCGGCCCGGTGCGCCGCCTGGCCGACATCGGCGAGCTGAACCAGGGCGCGATCACGCTGACGGTGGATGGCCAGACCCGCCAGTCCAGCGACATCACGCACCTGATCTGGTCGGTGAGCGAGGTGATCGCCAACCTGTCGACCCTGTTCGAACTGCAGCCCGGTGACCTGATCTTCACCGGCACGCCCGAAGGCGTGGGCGCGGTCCAGCGCGGCCAGACGATCGAGGTGCGCGTCGACGGGCTGGATGCGTTGTCGGTCCGCATCGTCTAGGTGACTTCGATGGCCGCGAATTCTTCACCCTGCGTGCTGCTGGTGGGCGGCGGCATCGGCGGCATGGCCGCGGCGCTTGCGCTGGCGCGCCTGGGCCTCTCGGTGGAACTGCTGGAACAAAGCGCCACCATCGGCGAGATCGGCGCCGGCCTGCAGCTGGGCCCCAACGCCTTTGCCGCCCTCGACGCACTGGGCGTGGGCGAGGCGGTGCGCAGCAAGGCGGTGTTCACCGAGCGGCTGGTGATGATGGACGCGGTCGACTGCAGCGAGGTCGCCTCGGTGCAGGTGGGCGAAGACTTTCGCGCGCGCTTTCGCAACCCCTATGCGGTGAGCCACCGGGCCGACCTGCACGGCGCCATCTTCGATGCGGTGCAGCAGCACCCGGGCATCCGTTTTCACACCTCGGCCGCCGTGGAGCAACTTGAGGTGGGCGACGAGGGCGTGCACGCGGCCACCCGCGACGGCCGGCACTTCAGGGCCTCGGCCGTGGTCGGCTGCGACGGCGTCAAGTCGGTGGTGCGCGCCAAATTGCTGGGCGATGCGCCGCGCGTGTCGGGCCATGTGGTGTACCGTGCGGTGGTACCGGCCGAGCGCATGCCGGCCGATCTGCGCTGGAACGCGCCGGTGGTCTGGGCCGGACCCGACTGCCACCTGGTGCACTACCCCCTGCGCGATGGCGAGCAATACAACCTGGTCGTCACCTTCCACAGCCGCGACAAGGAAGAGTGGGGCGTGACCGAAGGCAGCCAGGAAGAAGTGCTGTCCTACTTCGAAGGCATCCATGCGCGCCCGCGCCAGCTCTTGAGCCTGCCGACCTCGTGGCGCCGCTGGAGCACGGCCGATCGCGATCCGGTGGCGCAATGGGGGCGCGGCCCGGCCACCTTGCTGGGCGATGCCGCACACCCCATGATGCAGTACCTGGCCCAGGGCGCCTGCATGGCGCTGGAAGACGCCGTGACCCTGGGCGCCGCAGTGGAACGCTGCGGCGGCGACTTGCCACGTGCCTTCCGCCTGTACGAAGCGGCGCGCGTCGCCCGCACCGCCCGCGTCGTGCTGTCGGTGCGCGAGATGGGGCGCATCTATCACGCCAAAGGCGTGGAGCGCTTGGTGCGCAACAGCCTGTGGACCGGCCGCACGCAGCAGCGCTTCTACGACGCCGTCGAATGGCTCTATGCCTGGCGCCCCGAGCATTGCCTGGACGACGCGCGCGCGGCCGGCATCGAGAACTGAGCTAGCAAACACACGAAGAAAACCGGAGACAAGACGACATGAAATCCCACCCCCTACTAGCTGGCCTGGCGACCATGCTGTTTGCCGGACTGGCCTGCGCGCAGGGCGCTCCTGCCGCCGACTACCCGAACAAGCCGGTCACCCTGATCACGCCGTTCGCCGCCGGCAGCGGGCCCGACGCGGTGCTGCGCCTGATCTCCGACAAGCTGGGCCGCCAGTGGAACCAGCGCGTGGTGGTGGACAACAAGCCCGGCGGCGGCGGCTTCATCGCCATCGATGCAGCCCGGCGCGCCGCGCCCGACGGCTACACCCTGCTGCAGCTGGACAGCGAGCACATCGCCGCGCTGCCGCACCTGTACAAGAGCAAGGGCTTCGTGCCCCTGCAGCACTTCGACCCGGTGGCCTCGCTCTTTCGCACGCCCTTCTTCGTGGCCGTGCCCAGCACCTCGAACTGGAAGAACATGACGGACCTGATCGCCGCGGCCAGGCAGAAGAACGGCGACCTCACCTACGGCTCCTGGGGCGTGGGAAGCCCCGGCCACCTGGGCGCCCAGCAGCTGGAAGCACTGACCGGCACCCGCATGCAGCACGTGCCCTTCAAGGAGGTGTCGCAGCTTTACGCCAACGTGGGCAGCGGCGAGGTCAGCTGGGCCTACGCCAGCATTCCGTCGAGCCAGGGCATCTACAAGGCCGGCAAGCTGCGCTACATCGCGGTGGCTGCCGACAAGCGCGTGCCGCAGATGCCGGACGTGCCGACCATGGCCGAAGCCGGCGGGCCGGCCGGGCTGGAAGTGAACTCCTTTGTCTCACTTCTGACGCCCAAGGGTGTGCCGCCATCAATCAAGGCGAAAATCAATGCCGATGTCGCCAAAGTGATCGCCGACCCCGAGATTCGTGCCCGCTTCGATACCTTCGCGTTCGAGCCGCTGGCCTGGTCACCGGAAGAGATCACGCGCAACGCCGAAGCCAAGTCCAAGATCTATGGCGATCTGGTGAAGCGGGGCAACATCAGCCTGGACTGAACCACCTCGAACCAACACCACATGCGACCCACCAAGACCACCAAACGAAGCCTTCTTCTTTCCGCGCTCGGCCTGGCCGCAGGCGCGCTGCTGCCGGCCACCGGCGCGCAGGCGCAGGCCTGGCCCACCAAGCCAGTGCGCATCCTGGTCGGCTTCCCGGGCGGCTCCACGCCCGACATCGCCGCGCGCACCATCGCCGAGCCGCTGGCCAAGGCGCTGGGCCAACCGGTGGTCATCGACAACAAGCCGGGCGCGTCGGGCAACATCGCCGCCGACCAGGTCGCCAAGGCCACCGACGATCACACGCTGGGCGTGGTGATCAACGGCAACCTGACCTCGTCGAAGATGCTGTATTCCAGGCTGCCTTACGACCCGGCCAAGGACTTCACCTACCTGTCGCTCCTGACCACCGCGCCGCTGCTGCTGGTGACGCCCACCAACGAGCCCTCGGGCGCCGCTTTCCTGGATGCGGCGCGCAAGGCCGGCAACACCTGGAACTACGGCTCGGTGGGCGTCGGCTCGGTCGGCCACCTGGGCATGGAGCAGCTGCAAAGCCGCGTGCCCGGCATGGCCGCGCAGCACGTGCCCTATCAGGGCAACCCGCAGGTGGTGACGGCCATGATCGGTGGCCAGGTGCAGATGGCACTGATTCCGCCCGGCGTGGCCATGCCGCAAGTCAGGGCCGGCAAGCTCAAGGCCGTGGGCCTCACCGGCGGCCGCAGCACCCTGGTGCCGGACATCCCGCCGCTGGCCGAAGCCGGTGTGAAGGACTTCAACCTGGAAGTCTGGACCGCGCTGCTGGGCCCGGCCAACTTGTCGAAGGTGGCGCAGGAGCGCATCACGCGCGAGCTGGCCGTGATCATGAAGAACCCCGAAGTGCGCCAGCGCCTGTTCGATCAGGGCTGGCAAGCCGTCGGCACCTCGCCCGAAGGCATGCGCCTGCGGGTGAAGGAAGAAGCCGCCATCATGTCGCGAATCATTTCCACCAAAGGCATCAAGATCCAATGAGCAACGCGCTGGTCGAGCCCGCACGCACCCTGCCGGTTTTTGGTGAATTCGATGTGGTGGTCGTCGGTGGCGGGCCGGCCGGCATCGCGGCCGCGCTGAGCGCCGCGCGCCATGGCGCGCGCACCCTGCTGGTGGAACGCTACGGCTTTCTGGGCGGCATGGGCACGGCCGGCGGCGTCACCAACTTTGCCGGGCTGTACGGCAAGGTGGGTGGCGAGATGCGCCAGGTGGTGCATGGCGTGGTCGACGAGCTGCTGGCGCGGCTCGAGGCGGCCTGCGGCCTCAACAAGCCGCAGGACGGCATGGGCGGGCGCATCCGCGTGCGCTCCTACGACATCTCGGCCTACAAGTGCGCGGCCGATCCCTTGCTGCTGGAGGCTGGCGTGCAGATGCTGTTCCACGCCTGGGCGGCGGCCGTGATCAAGGAGGGCTCGCGCATCGCGGCGCTGGTGGTCGAGACCAAGTCCGGCCGCCAGGCCATCCGCGCCAACGCGTTCATCGACTGCTCGGGCGATGCCGACGTGGCCGCCTTTGCCGGCGTGCCTTTCGAGGTGGGCGATGGCCAGGGCAGCAGCCTCTTTCCCACCACCATGTTCCGCGTCGGCCACGTCGATGCGCCGCGTGCGCTGGCGGCGGTGGGCGAGTTCAAGGCGATCAACGAGCTGATGGACCGGGCCCGCGAAAGCAAGCCAGGCGCCTACGACTTCCCGCGCGAAGGCGCGATCCTGCGTCCGCAGATCGACCCGCGCGAATGGCGTGCCAACGTCACCCAGATCCGCAACGCGCAGGGCAAGGCCATGAACGGCGTCGATGCCGGCGAGCTGAGCGCCGGCGAGGTCGAGGGCCGGCGCCAGATCCGCGAGTACTTCCGCTTTTTGAAGGCGGAGGTGCCGGGCTTCGAGGCGTCATCCATCGTCGACATCGCGCCGCAGGTGGGCATCCGCGAGACGCGCCGCATCGCCGGGCTCTATGCGCTCGAAGGCGAAGACATCCTGTCGTCCGCACGGTTCGAGGACAGCATCGGCGTCAACGCCTGGCCGATGGAAATCCATGGTGACGGCAAGATCGAATGGCGCTTTCCGCGCGACGAAGCCAACGCCACCAACCAGCTGCCCTGGCGCATGCTGGTGCCGCAAGGCGGCGTGGACAACCTGCTGGTGGCAGGCCGCTGCGCGTCGATGACGCACGAGGGCCAGTCGGCCGCGCGCGCCAGCGGCGGGTGCTTCGTCATGGGGCAGGCGGCGGGTACGGCGGCGGCGACGCTGGGTGCGGGCCGTTTTGCCGATGTCGATGTAGGCCAACTCCAAAACAAGCTGGTGACCGACGGCGTGTATCTGGGCTGACTGCCCGGCGACAGGCCCCTGGCCGGTTCTTTGCTATGGTGCTGGGTCCTCCCTGCGTGCACCACGATGACCGATTCCGCTGCCTTCGCCGCCCCTCCCGATTTCACCGACCCCGCCACCGCGCCGCGACTGGTCGCGCAACTGGTCGAGCTGATGCAGCTCGAGTCCACGGGCGAAGATCGCTTCCGTGGCCAGAGCGCCAACATCGGCACCCCGGCGGTGTTCGGTGGCCAGGTGCTGGGCCAGGCCCTGGTGGCGGCCAGCCGCACCGTGCCGGCCGACCGCGCCGTGCATTCGATGCATGCCTACTTCCTGCTGCCGGGCGAGCACGCACCCATCGACTACACGGTGCACCGCGCGCGCGACGGCCGCAGCTTCACCACCCGCCATGTCATCGCCAAGCAGCAAGGCCGCGAGATCTTCGAGATGGCGGCTTCCTTCCAGACGAAGGATGAAGGCATCGAGCACCAGGACGCGATGCCCGACGCGCCCGAGCCGCTGGCGCAACCCACCGAACTCGAGCGCCGCATCGCCCTGGGCGAGCGCGTGCCGGAGAACTTCCGCTACCGCGGCCTGATTTCGCACGGCCTGGAGGTGCGCGTGGTGGATGCGCCCGATCTGCTGGCACCCAAGTCCACCACGCCGCAATCGCTGATCTGGATGCGCGCCGTGGCGCCGCTGCCGGACGATCCGCTGGTGCATCGCGCCCTGCTGGCCTATGCCTCCGACAACGGTCTGCTGCGCGCCGCCATGAACCCGCACGGCCTGACCTTTTTCAGCGGCAAGCTGCGCGTTGCCAGCCTGGACCACGCGATGTGGTTCCACCGCGATTTCCGGCTGGACGATTGGCTGCTCTATGTGATTGATTCGCCCAGCGCGCAAGGGTCGCGCGGGCTGTGCCGAGGCAGCATCTTCACGCGGGATGGGCGGTTGGTGGCGTCGACGGCTCAGGAGGGGATGCTGCGGGTCAAGGAGCCCTGACCCCTCGGGATTCGTTGGGCGTTCGTGCCCCACCGTTGTCGATGCAACGGGCTCTTGTCAAAGGGTGGAAAACCTCGATGGATCAAGGACTTGGGGAAATTGAAACGGCCTCAGTCACACTGGCACTCGCCTTGATCGCGTAGATGCGCCGCATAGAACCAGGTACCTGTTGAGGAAATATGACCCGCTTCTTCTCTGAAGGCGCCGCCAACTGGCGCACGCTCCAAGATTTACCGAATGAGTCTTTTGTTTGCGGCTTCTGCAATACGAAGGTCTCATCAATCAAGGGCTACAAACTTGGTCAGCACGGTGACGCTAGCGGCTCCAAGATTGGTGGTCTTTATGTTTGTCCCAATTGCGGTGGCCCGAGTTTCTTCACTCCAACTGGCGGTCGCTACCCGACCCCAGCGCTTGGCAACCCTGTCAAACATGTACCTCCGGACCTCTACGCTCTATACGAAGAAGCTCGGCGATCCTCAAGTCAAAATTGCTTCACCGGCGCGGTTCTCTTGTGCCGCAAAATGCTCATGAACATCGCTGTTCAACAGGGAGCAGCAGAAGGCTTGAAGTTTGTCGAGTACGTCAACTACATCGCCGACAAAGGCTTCGTTCCCCCGAATGGAAAACATTGGGTCGATCACATTCGCAAGAAGGGAAACGAAGCAACCCACGAAATCGCAATCATGGGTGAGCAGGACGCCAAAGACTTGATCTCGTTCATTGAAATGCTCCTTCGATTCATATACGAGTTTCCCAGCATGGTTCCGGCTCAGCCTTGAGCGCTCGCACGTCATTCCGTCGGACCTGCCCCGGCGTGCGGGCTGGCGAATTCAAATACTAGAAATCACAACTGAAATCAGAGGAACTCGTGTCATCAGAACAGCCAACGTGGCAAGCCGCACTCGAAGCAAGGGACGACCTAGAGCAATATGGAGACAACGCCATTGGGCTGTTTGCGCTTGCACTTCGCTTTGCGCTTGACGATATCCATAGCGTCGCAGCGGAGTCCGTGACTGACGGCAGCGACGACAAGAAGTGTGACCTCATCTTCATCGACAGAGAAGAAGGTGTCGCAGTAGTGGCTCAGTGCTACTTCTCATCGAAAGACAAACGAAGTGCGCCAGCCAACAAAGCTTCCGACCTAAACACCGCGGTTGCTTGGCTCCTGCAACGAGACGTGAAAGAACTTCCCGAACGCCTTCGTTCGGCCGCCACTGAACTTCGATCGGCAATTGCCGATGGAGATGTTCGGCGCTTCGAGGCATGGTATGTACACAACCTGCCTGAATCTACCAACGTAGAGGACGAGCTATCCACAGTGGCTGCCACCGCAAAGACAGTTATCGATGCTTTGCACCCTGCAGCTCGAGTCTCAATTTCAACTTCGGAGATTGGCCGCAAGACTCTTGAGACGTGGTACTCAGAAACTTTGTCTCCGATCCTCGTTAACGATGAGGTAAAGATCGGTGTGGAATCCGGCTTCGCCATAAAGACAGGGGGATGGCAGGCCTATGTGACAGCAGTTCCGGCACGAGTACTGCATCGCCTGTACACCAAGCATAAGACGCGACTGTTCTCCGCCAATGTACGGGACTATTTGGGCTCCCGGAGCAGCGATGCGAACATTAACAACGGAATCAAACGCACCGCCCAGTCGTCACCAGAGGACTTCTGGGTGTTTAACGACGGAGTTACTGTTTTAACCCACCATTTTGAAGAGTCTGTTGTCAAAGGGAAGAAACAGCTTCTTGTTCGTGGGGTCTCCATCGTGAATGGCGCGCAGACTACCGGCGCACTTGGGTCACTAGCAAAGTCACCCGACCCTAAAGCCTTGGTGCCAGCGCGCTTTGTTCAGACCTCTAAGCCCGATCTGATCTACGACATCATTCAGTACAACAACAGTCAGAACAAAGTAACAGCATCAGACTTTAGAAGTACCGATCGCATCCAGAAGCGCCTCCGCGAGGAAGTGGCTGCAATCCCAAATGCTAAGTACGAGGGCGGTCGACGTGGCGGCCACAAGGATGTCATTGAACGCAACAAGAACCTGCTTCCTTCGTACACCGTTGGCCAGGCCCTTGCCGCTTTTCATCAGGACCCGCTTACTGCGTACAACCTCAAGAGCGAGATTTGGGTGTCGGACCCGATGTACGCGCGATTCTTCAATGACGACACGACAGGGCCCCACCTTGTGCTCTGCTTCGCGCTACTGCGAGCTGTCGAGGATGCCAAACGCGCGCTCGTTGGAAAGTCAAAGACTGAAGCATCACTTTCTGTGCAAGAAGCTGAACTCCTTTCATACTTCCGGCATCGAGGGTCTACATACTTGTTCGTTTCTGCAATCGCGTCATGTATGGAGACGTTTGCGGGACGGCGGACTCCCATCCTGGCGCGGACTTCCTTTGGGCCAAAAACTTCCCCCAAGCAAGCCACGCAGCACTGGGCAGAAATCGTCAAACTTGTGTCTCCGTTTTGCCAGCAACTCGTAGAAGCGCTTAGTGATGGTCTGAAAAATAATGAGCGCGCGCAGAAGGCCATCACGACGTTCCGAAGCCTCGTTCAGGCAACTTCGGGGGCGAACGCCGACGCGTACAAGAGGTTCGCCAAGTTCGTGGCTCTGAGCAAGTAACTTCTAACCCTTCCATCGAGAGGACTTGCCCTGGCAGGCCGGGTCGAGCCTCTCATGTCAAACGTTGGGTCACACGAACAGCCCCGTGCCTATACCCACGCATCTCCTCCCCTTCTGGCGCGACTTCACCCTGTCTGCAGGTGGCGTGAACGATGAGCGCTTTCGCACCAAGCGGGCGACTGCGACGTCGCTCTGGTCGTTGGAGCGCCTTCCGGCTCCCGGCGACCTCAGCATCGTCACCAACTGGTCGGGTGCGCCGCTTTGCATCATCGAGACGCTTGCCGTCGATGTCGTGCCTTTCAATGAAGTCGGCGCGGAGTTCGCGGCGACCGAAGGTGAGGGCGACGGCTCGTTGGCGTATTGGCAAGAAGCCCACAGGCCGTACTTCGCTTCAGGGTCGTCTACCGGCCTCCCGCCACTGCTTGATCCAAGCCGATCGCCGATTCGCGTGCGGTGCGGCTCGCGGCCCTAACCCGAAAACGGATTTGCCGTCGCAAACCACAGCGCAATGCCGGTCGCGATGATGAACGCCCCGTCCGTCACGCCCGCCGCCAGGAAGAAGGTGGTCTGCAGCTGATCCTTCAGCTCCGGCTGGCGAGCCGTGCCTTCCAGCAGCTTGCCGCCCAGGTTGCCAATGCCCAGGCAGGAGCCCAGGGCGGCAATGCCGATCAAGAGGGCCACGGCGAGGGGAAGGATGTCGAAGCTCATGATGTCTTTCCTGAAGTAGTGCGTTGCCTTGTTGCCGTCACCCCTTTGGTTCCGGCTGGCTCCACTGTCGCTTCAGGGCTGGATGGCGTCCATGACCTGGCAGGTCATGAGCGCGCGCCGTGGTGGCCCCCGTTCAGTGCTGCCCGCATTGCGCCGAAGCGCCGGCGGTACTGCGCCGGCGTCAGGTTGACGCTGCGCCTGAACAGGCGGCTGAAGAAGGCCGCGTCGTCATAGCCCACTTCCTCGGCCACCGCCTCGATCGGTCCGGCGGTGGTCTCCAGCAGGTGCTTGGCTTCTTCGATGCGCAGGGTCTGGATGTATTCCATCGGCGTCATGCCGGTCGCCAGTTTGAAGCGGCGCTGGAAGGAGCGCTCGGCCAGCCCGCTGTGCTGCGTCATCGCCGCCACGGGCGCCGGGTGCGTGTAGTGCTCGGCGATCCAGGCCTGGCAGCGGCCGATCACCGCGTCCTCCACCTGGCGTGAGCAGGCCACCCGCGCAAAGGGCTGTTGGCCGATGTGGTGCCAGTCGATCAGATTCAGCCGCGCCACCTGCATCGCCGCCTCGATGCCGGCCAGCCGCGCGATCAGGTACAGCGCCAGGTCCATCCAGCTGCTGCCGCCGCCGGCCATCACCAGGCGCTGGCCTTCGCCGGCCGTGACCATGGCGCGCTGCGGCCGCACGCGCGCCAACGGGTAGCGGCGCTGCAGCAGGTCGCAGAAGGCCCAGTGCGTGGTGGCGTCCTCGCCGTCCAGCAGACCGGCCTCGCCCAGCAGCACCGCGCCGGAGCAGGAAGTCGCCAGCAGCGCGCCGTTGGCGTGGCAACGGCGCACCCACTGCACCTCGGCGGCGAACAGGCCCTCCGGTGGCTCGTGCGGCCCGATCATCAGCTCGGGCACACACACCGCGGTGGGCGTGGGCATCTCGTCCAGGCTGCGCTGCGCCTCGATCGTCACCTCGTTGGCGACACGCACCACGCCGGCCCTGGCGCTCACGATCACCGGCTCCAGCAGGGCCGCGCCGGGGCTGCCGCCCATCACCATCGGCCAGTCGCGGCCGGCAGCGCGGAACAGGTCGTACATGCCGTAGACCACCGAAGCGGCGGTTTCCGGCGTGACCAGGATGGCAATCACGGGCAATGGCGGGCCGGCGGGCATCGGCATCTCCTTCAGTTGGAGGAGGGCGGTTGGCGGATTCGTCAGGCTTGTTGCAGGAATGGCTGCGGCCCCGCGGACCTCGCGAACTTACGCTTCTTGCACCCCCCATTCAAGGAGTGCCCCCATGACATTGCAGAAAGACGCCCGCGGCGAGGCGCTGTCCACCGAGCGCAGCGACGTGCTCGCCCTTTACGAGCAGGCGCTGGACCAGCTCAACAGCCTGCGCCTAGATCCGGTCGCCACGCTGCAGCCGGCGCTCGAGCTGGACCCGGACTTCATCTCCGGCCACCTGCTGATGGCCGGCTTGATGCTCAGCGCCATCGACGCCCAGGTGCTGCCGCAGGCGCGCGACAGCCTGGGCGCCGCGGCAGCCGCAGCCACCCGCCGCACGCCGACGGCGCGCGAGCAATCGCTGCTGGCCGCCCTGCAGCCCTGGGCCGAGGGCGACATGGGCCGCACCAACCAGCTGCTGGGCCGGCACCTGGTCGACCAGCCGCGCGACCTGTTCGCGCTGCAGCTCACCCACCTGCAGGACCTGGTGCTGGGCCAGCCGACTTTGCTGCGCGACCGCATCGGCCGCGCGCTGGTCGCCTGGAGCCCGGACGACGCCGGCTACGGCTACGTGCTGGGCATGCACGCCTTCGGCTTCGAGGAATGCAACGAATACGGCAAGGCCGAGGCGGCCGGCTTCGCGGCGCTGGAACGCAATCCGCACGACGCCTGGGCGGTGCACGCCATCGCGCATGTCTACGAGATGCAGGGCCGCGCCGAGGACGGAATCCGCTGGCTGACCGAGGGCAACACCCACTGGCAGCAGGACAACATGCTGGCGGTGCACAACTGGTGGCACCTGGCGCTGCAGCATCTGCGCGCCGGCGATGAACCGGCGGCGCTCGCCATCTATGACCGCGCAATCGCGCCCAACGGCAACTCGATGGCGCTGGACCTGGTGGACGGCAGCGCCTTCCTGTGGCGGCTGATGCTGCGCGGCCATGCCGACGTGGGCGATCGCTGGCAGGCGCTGGCGGCGCGCTGGCGCGAATGGGCGCTGCCCGGCTGGTTCTCCTTCAACGACACGCATGCCCTGCTGGCGCAGATCGGCAACGGTTCGGCCGCCGGCGCCGCGTCGATCCGTGCGGCGGTCGATGCCGTGCCTGCCGAGACGGCGCCGGCGCAGTGGTGGCCCGAAGCCTCGGCCGCCTGCGGGGCGATGGAAGCCTTCGGTGCAGGCCGCTACCAGGACTGCGCCGACGCCCTGCTGCCGCTGCTGCACGCCACCCAGGGCTTCGGCGGCAGCCAGGCACAGCGCAGCATCTTGCAACTCACCGCCACCGAGGCGGCGCGCCGCGCGGGCGACGCGGCGCTGTACCAGGCGCTCTGCAGCGAGGCAGGGGCGCGCACCGGCAGCGCCGCCGCAATCAGCAACTCACGGTAGCTGCGTCCAGTTCTGGTTGTTGCCCCCGTTGCAGGTCCACGTGACCAGCTGCGTGTCCTGCGTGGTCGAGCCGTTGGGCACGTCCAGGCAGGCGCCCGAGGCGCGGTTGCGCAGCGTCGAGCCGACTTGCGTCCACTGAGTCGTGTTGCCGTCCGTGCAGGCCAGTTGCACCATCAACGCGCCGCTGGTGGCGGTGCCGCTCTGCGCCAGGCACAGGCTGCTGTGCTGCGCCACGAACTGCACGTAGCCGCCGGCCAGGCTCTTGACCGTGAACTTCTCGTTGCTGCCATTGCCGCAGGCCCACTGGATCACGGCCGCGCCGCTGGCGGTGGAGTTGCCGCGCACGTTCACGCACAGCTGATTGAGGTCGGAGCGCAGACGCGTGATCAGCTCGGTGGCGGTGTCCTGCGAGCGCACGTACTCGGCCAGCGCCTGCTGGTCCGCGGCCGACAGGCCACTGGCGCTGCCGTGGCCGCCCGCGATCACGTCCAGCACGCTGGCCTTCTGGCCGTTGTGGAAGAGCGAGGTCGCGGCCCAGGTGCCGCCCAGGGTCGGCGTGTCGAAGCCGACGCCGGCCAGCGGCTGGTTGTTGCCCTTGCCCGACGATGGCTGGATGGTGCCCACGTCATGCCGCAGCCCGTCCTGGAAGGTCGTGCCCGAGTGGCAGCTGGCGCAGTTCGCGCTGGCGAACAGGGTCTGCCCGCGCGCCGCGTCCACGCTCAGGCTGCCGTCGGCCGCGCGCGCCGGGCTGCGCATGAACTTGCCGAGCGAGGTCAGGTAGGCCGCCAGGTCGTCCAGCTGTGCGTTCTTGCCGGCCTTCGGCGCGCCCAGCGGGTCGGCAGTGGCGTTGAAGTCGGCGTCGCTCAGGAAGCCGGTGCCGCCAAAGGCGTTGCGCATGTCGTTCTCGAAGTCCTGCACCTCGTCGAAGTTGGCGCTCCAGTGCAGCTTGCCGTGACCCATGCCGCGCCGGCCCTGCAGGCCGATGGTGCGGCGCAGGCCTTCGCCGCGCTGGGTGAAGTCCCACACCATGCCGTCGTCGCCGCCGTCCGCGTGGCAGCTGGCGCAGGACATGTAGTTGTCCTTGCTCATGCGCCGGTCGTTGGCGTTGTAGAACACCAGCTTGCCGCGCAGCGCTGCCGCCGCCATCGGCTCCTGCGCGACGGTGGCGACGTTCTGGATGAACACCGCCGCCGCGCTCTTGGAGGCCAGCACGTCGGCCACGTCGTGCACCGACACCGAGCGCGCCAGGAAGTTGTTGACGTAAAGGCGCTTGCGCGCGGCGTCCAGGTACAGGCCGTGCGGTGCGCTGGGGGTGTTGAACTCGCCACGCACGGCCCGGGTGTAGGCGTCGACGATGGCGACGTTGTTGCCCTCCATCTGTGCCACGAACAGGTAGTCGCCAGGCGGCGAGAACAGCGCGGCGCGCGCCGGCGCCCGGTCGTCGAAGTCGATCTGCTCGGCCATCATGTGCGTGCCCTGCGGCAGCTCGACCTGCGACAGGATCGAGCGCACCGTCTGGTCGTGCACGAGGTCGGTGCCGTCGCGGAAGCGCCCGCGCACGATGTTGTCCTTCTTCGAAGGCAGCACCGCGCGTGCGCCGTCCGGCGAGATCACCACCTGGCTCAGGTAGTTGGCCACGCCGCGCGCGCTGTTCTCCGTGTCCACCGTGGTGGTGTCCACCGGCAGCGCGGTGGTGCCAAGCACGCTCATCGACTGCAGGCTGACGCGGTGCAACTGGCCGCCGGTCATCTTCGACTTGAAGCGCGTGATGTAGGCGGTCTGCGAGTCGCCGGTCACCGCAATGCCTCGCAGGTTGCCTTCCAGTGCCAAGGTACTGGTGGTGCTGCCGCTGCTCGGGTTGAAGGCGATCAGCGCCGACTTGCTTTCCAGCGTCAAGAGGCCCTTCGTGCCGTCGGGCGTGAAGGCCAGGCCGTAGGGGCCGCTGCCGTAGGCCAGCGCAATGGTGGCCGAGACGCTGCCGTCGGCCGCGTTCAGCGCCACCAGCTTGTCCTCGCCCTGCACCGTCACCCAGATGCGGCCGTCGGGGCCCACGGCCAGCGTCTTGGGCTCATCGCCGACACGGACCTCCCAGCGCTTGGTCAGGGCCAGCGCATCGATGGCGGCGACCGTGCCGCTGTCCGGGTTCACCGAGTACACGCTGTTGGCGTCGCCCACGATGTTGCTGCTGTGTCGCGGCGCTTGCGCCGTGAGCGGGATGATCACCGTCACGTTGTAGGTGTAGTAGGTCTCGAGGCCGGAAGCATCGCGCACCGTCAGGGTCACGGTGTAGTGGCCCGGGCGGTTGTAGCTGTAGTTCACGCCCGGCTGGCCCGAGAAGGCGGTCTGCGTGCCGTTGCCGAAGTTCCAGCGGTACTGCACGCCGGTGCTGTTGCCCAGGATGCCCGGATCGAAGACCAACTGCCCGTTGACGATCTTCGGAGTGCCGCTGACACCCGCGTCGCCCACGATGGTCTGCCCCCGCAGGTGTGCGACGTCGGTGTCGCCGAGCACCCGGCCGTACACGCGCACGTCCGCCAGGGTGCCGCGGAAGAAGTCGCTGTTGCCCTGGATCTGGCCCATCAGGGTGAACTTGTTCGACAGGCCCTTGGTGCCGGTGAGGCCGCTGCCGGTGACCTTCGCGCCGTCGATGTACATCGTCTGCGCGCCGGAGGCGGCGTCGCGCGTCAGCACCACGTGGTGCCAGTTGCCGTCGTTCACCGGTGCGCCGGATTTCGTGCCGGGGTTGTTGCCCGCCGCGTTGCCCACCGACAGGTTCAGCCGGCCGGTGTTGTCGATCCAGCCCCAGAACACGTCGTCCGCGCCGCCCGACTGGTCGCGCCCGAAGATGCCGGGCGCCGTCCATGCGTTGGCGCTGCCGTTCTGCGTGGTCTTCATGTAGAAGGCCAGCGAGGCGGTGCCGCCCAGCGCGGTGGCCACGCCGTCGTTCTTGAGCGGCACGCCGCCCGTGCGCTGCGCGAAATTCAGGCCGATGCTGGGGAAGCTGTCGCTTGCCGATGCGGTGCCGTTGTTGCCGCTGATCTCGTCGACCAGGCCGCCGGCCAGCGGCCAGTGGTGCATCAGGCTGATGTCGGTCGCGTTGCCGGTGTGGAACACGCCTCGGAAGTCCGCCGCGATGCCATTGCCCGCATAGTCCTTCACGCCGTTGGCTGGCAGGAACACTTCATAGCTGCTGCCCGCGGCGAGGGGTTGCGCGGGGTGGAAATTGATGATGCCCAACTGCACGCTGTAGGTGCCGGCCAGCGTGTTGCCGCCCACCGGGCGCACGATGAAGGTGTTGGCGTTGACCGTCTCGGGCAGGATGCTGTCTGTCAGGGCGATGCCGATGCGCGAGCTCAGCGCCTGCTGCTTGGCGTTGTTGGCCGGCGAGACCTGCTTGACCACCGGCGCCGTCAGGTCGGGCGCGCTCTGGTGCACCAGGAAGCCGCTGCCCGAGCCGTGGTCGTTGCCGACGAACACCAGGTTGCCGAAGGGCGCCACCTGGCCATGGTCGGAGTGCGACAGTTCCGGATCGTTGTCCGCGAACAGGCTGCCGCGTCCCACCTCCACGTGGTTGAGCGGATTGCTGACGTCGACCTTGTGCACCTTGAACTGCGCACCCTGGAACACGAAGTTGTCCTGCGTGCCGCAGTACAGCTGCTCGTCGATCAGGAGCCGGTTGTCCTGCGCGACGAAGTTCGCGCGGTCGCTCAGGTCGTAGCTGTACATCTTGGCGCCGCCGCCGCGCGCCGAGGCGTGCAGGCTTTTTCCGTCGAAGCAGGTGGCGTAGTAGTTGGGGTTGGGCCCCACGGTGTCCAGCACCTTGGGGTTGAGCGGGTCCGAGATGTCCAGGCTGGCAAAGCCGTCGGTGTTGTCCATCGAGGTCAGCACCATGTGGTTGCCCAGCGTGAAGATCGGGCCGACCCGAAAGCCCCCCAGCTCGCCGGTGGGCACCGGGTTGGGCTTGCCGGCGCCGCGGTTGGCCAGCACTGCGTTGGCCGGGTCGCGCGCGTCGACGATGTAGATGCCGTCGTTGGCCGAAGCCACGTACAGGTAGGGCGCCTGCCACCACAGCTGCCAGCTGACGTTGGCGTAGTCGCCGCCGTTCACGGTGGGCAGGGCGAGCTTCTTCACCTGCTTGATGTCATTGATGTCGGTGAAGTCCCAGAACTCGACACCCTTGGTGCTGGGCACCACGATGTAGTCCTTGCCGCCGATGGTGGCGGTTCCGATCGCATGCGCCTCGCGGAATTCCGCGGTGCGGCCTTCGGGCTCGTAGATGCGCTTGACCAGCGAGATCGCGCGCGGGTCGGACACGTCGTAGAGCAGGAAGCCGCCCGGCCCGAGGCCGCTGTCGGGCGCGAAGGTGGTGAGGAAGTAGCCCTTGTGCATGATCCCCACGTTCAGGCCGAAGGCCTTGCGACCGGGGTAGGTCGCGGGCACGCCCTGCTCGTCGCGGTGGATCATCGACACCGCCTTGAACAGCTCGTTCGAGTTGTAGCTGAGGTTGCCCAGGCCCGGCCCCTGTATGGGGTACGGTGCGACCAGGGCCATCACCGCGCTGCCCATTCGCTCCATCGTGGTGACTGGGCTTTGGCCGGTGACGGCTGCGTGGGTCAGCAGCGCGGCGAAAGGCAGCGCCAGCGCTGCCAGGAGATACCGGATTCTCATTGTTGTCTCCAGCTTGTCTCAAAATCGGCGGAGCTTTACCCCTGGACGACGTTGCGCGTCCTTCGGGAATCAAGGAGGGGCCAGGACGCTCCGCCGCTCGTCCTGGCTTCCCGGGCAACCGGTCAGGTGCCCGTTTTTTCGTAAAGCTGCCAGGCGGCCTCGGCGCTGGCGCCCTCGTGGATCATGGCCATCAGCGCCGCAACGACCGCTGCCGGATTGGCGTGCTGATAGACGTTGCGGCCGTACACCATGCCGACGGCACCCTGGTCGAGCAGCACGCGCGAGCGCGCAAACACCTGCTGCAGGTTCTCGCGCCCGCCGCCGCGCACCAGCACCGGGCAGCGCGCGGCCTGCACCACGCGATGAAACTCGGCCGGGTCGGCCGTGGGGTCGGCCTTGACGATGTCGGCGCCCATCTCGCGCGCCAGGCGCACCAGGGTCACGATCTTCTCGGCGTCGCCGTCCACGGCGTAGCGGCCGCCTTCGCTGTGCGCCTGCATCACCAGCGGCTCGATCATCAACGGCATGCCGTAGCGGTCGCAGTCGGCGCGCACGCGCGCGATGTTGGCCACGCACTGGCGGAACAGCTCCGGCTCGTCAGGCAGCATGAACAGGTTGACCACCACGCAGGCGGCGTCGCGCTGCACGGCCGGCAGCACCGGGTCATGCTCGTTCTGCAGCAGCGCCCACATCACGCGATGGCGGGTGGCGTTGTAGGGGTTGCCCATGTCCAGCCGCATCACCAGCGCGGGCTTGTCGCGGCCCTCGCGGTGCTGCAGCAAATCGGACTGGCCGTAGTTGAGCTGGATCGCGTCGGGGCCGGCGGCGACCAGGCGGTCCATCAGCGCGGGCATGTCCTCCAGCCCGTCCAGAAAGGTGGGCTCGTTGCAGACGCCGTGGTCCAGCGCGATGTCGAGGCAGCGGCCGGCGCGCAGCAGACGGGCGAGGCGGGCCTCCTTGGCATTGGCCATTCAGAAAACTCCTTGGGTGAGAAAAAGTGAAGCGGGGCCTAGAGCCCAGCCAGGTGCCGCTTTGCAGCAGCGTCGATCTGCGCCAGTGCGTCGGCGTCCAGCGTGACGTCGCCGGCCGCCGCGTTCTGGCGCGCCTGGGCCACGGTGCGCGCGCCGCACAGGGCCAGCGAGACGCTGCCTTGCCCCAGCGTCCAGGCGATCATCATTTCGGAATAGCTGCAGCCCAGGCGCTTGCGCAGCGGCTCCAGCGTTTCGAAGAAGGCGGCCAGGTGCACGCGGTTGGCGGCGCTGAATCTCGGGTTGGCGGCGCGCTGGTCGTCGCCGGTGAACTGGCGCGCCGGGTCGATCGGGCCAGCCAAGAGGCCCAGTGCCAGCGAGGAGTAACCCATCACCGCCACTCCGTTGGCCTGGCACAGCGGCAGCAGGGTCGATTCGATCTCGCGGTCGATCAGGCTGTAGCGCTCCTGCGCCGCATCGACCGGGCCGTGCTTCAGGTACTCGGCCAGTGCCGGTGCGTCGATGTTGCTCACGCCGATGGCGCGGATCTTTCCCTGGCGCTTCAGCGTGAGCAGCGCGTCCATGGTCTCGGCCACCGGCGTGGTGCTGTCCTGCCAGTGCGTGATGTACAGGTCGATGCGGTCGGTCTGCAAGTTGGCGAGGCTTTGCTCCACCTCGAAGAAGATCGAGTCGCGGCCGAGGTGCCGGTACACGGGGTGGCCGTCTTCGTCGAAGAAGTGCGTGCCTTGCTGGGTGTGCCAGACCAGGCCGCACTTGGTGGCGATCACCGCCTCGTCGCGCCGGCCCTTCAGCGCCTGGCCCACCAGGCGTTCGGATTGGCCCAGGCCATAGGCGGGCGCGGTGTCGATCAGCGTGACGCCGGCGTCGAGCGAGGCGCGGATGGCGTCGATGGCGGCCGCGTCGTCGCCGCCGCCCCACATCCATCCGCCCATGGCCCAGGTGCCCAGGCCGATGGCCGAGCAGCGGATGCCCGAGGGGCCGAGGGTCGTTGTCTTCATCGTCATCGTGCGGTCTTCCGGGTGTTGAGCTGGTGGTCGATGGTCACGGCGGCCAGGAGGATCAGGCCCTTGATCACGTCCTGCCAGTAAGGCGAGACGTCCAGCAGGATCAGCGAGCTGGTCACCACCGACAGCAGCGCCAGGCCCAGCACCGCGCCCAGCACCGTGCCGGAGCCGCCCTTGAGGCTGGCGCCGCCGATCACCGCGGCGGCGATCACGTTCAGCTCCATGCCGGCGCCGAAGGTGGGCGTGGCGGCGCCGAAGCGCGCCGTGTAGATCACGCCGGCCAGGCCCGCCGAGGCCGAGCACAGCACCGTGACCCAGAACTTCACGTGGCCCACGCGGATGCCCGAGTACAGCGCCGCCTTCTCGTTGCTGCCGGTGTAGAACACGCGGCGCAGAAGGGTCGAGCGGCGCAGCACGAAATCGCTGATGAGCACGATCGCCAGGAAGATCAGGATCACCGCCGGCACGCCGAACAGCGTGCCCTGGCCGATGAACTTGAATTCCGCCGGCAGCGAGAACAGCGACTGCGGCGTGCCTTGGGTGAGCGCCAGGCACAGGCCGCGCACGATCACCATGAAGGCCAGCGAGGCGATGAAGTGGTTCAGGCCGATGCGCGTGACACAGCCGCCGATCATGGCGCCGATGAGCGCACTGGCGCCGATCGCCACCAGGCCCGCCGTCCACGGGTCGAAGCCCATCAGGAAGAGCTTGCCGGTCACCACCATGGCAAAGCACACTACCGAGCCCACCGACAAGTCGATGCCGCCGACGATCAGCAAGATCGTCATGCCCACCACCACGATGCCTTCGATGGAGAAGGACAGCAGCATCGCGCGGATGTTGTCCCAGGTGAGGAAGTGCGGGGACGCAAAGCTCATCCCCACGCACAAGAGCGCGATGATGAAGAGCAGGCCGGCTTCGCGCATGCGCACGAGCTTGTGGGTCAGGTTCATGAAGTCGTTGGGACGCTGCACCGCGGAGGCAGTGGTGGAGGCGGCGAGCGGCCCGGCGTCAAGTTGGGCTGGATGGTTCATGCGGGTGTCTCCTGTTCGGCCAGGCCCGAGGCCAGCCGCAACAGTGCTTCTTCGTTCATGTCATGGGCGCTCAGCTCGCCGGCCAGGCGGCCTTCGCGGATCACCAGTGCGCGGTCGCACAGGCCGATGATTTCTGGCAGTTCGGAAGAGATCACGATCACGCCCACGCCCTGGTTCGCCAGCTCGCGCAGGATGTGATGGATCTCGGACTTGGCGCCGACGTCGACGCCGCGTGTGGGCTCGTCCATCAGCAGCACAGCGGGCTTGGTGGCCAGCAACTTGGCGATGGCCACCTTCTGCTGATTGCCGCCCGACAGGCTGGACACCTCGATGTCCACGCCGGCCGACTTGAGCTTGAGCTTGGCCCCCAGTTCTTGCGCCAGGCTGCGTTCGGCCGAACCCTGCAGCAGGCCCCAGCGCGAGGCCACGCGGCGCAATGCCATGGCGGCGATGTTCTGTGCAATCGGCAGGTCGAGAAACACGCCGGCCGCCTTGCGGTCTTCGGAGAGGTAGGCAATGCCGTGGCGCAGCGCGTCGCCGTATTTGCGGATCGACAGCGGCCGGCCCGCGAGGCGCACCGTGCCGTGCCGCGCGCGGCGCAGGCCGCACACGGTCTCGGCCAGCTCGCTGCGACCGGCGCCCATCAGGCCGGCAATGCCCAGGATCTCGCCGCGCCGGAGCGCGAAGGAAACGCCGTGCACGCGCTCGTCGTCGCCGATGGCGTCGACTTCCAGCAGGGTCTCGGGCGCCTCGGCCGGGGTCTGCGCGCGCGGCGGGTAGTAGTTGCCCAGATCGCGCCCGACCATGCGGCGCACCAACTCGTCGGGGGTCAAGTCGGCGGTGGCGGCGCAGTGCACGTCGCGGCCGTCGCGCAGCACCGTCACACGGTCTGCATGGGTGAAGATCTCGGCCATGCGGTGGCTGATGTAGATGATGCCGATGCCCTGCGCCTTCAGGTCGTGCAGCACCTTGAACAGGGCCGCCGATTCCAGCTCGGTGAGGGCGGCGGTGGGCTCGTCGAGGATGAGCACCTTGCAATCGAGCGTGAGCGCCTTGGCGATCTCCACCAGCTGCTGGCTGGAGATGGGCAAAGTCTCGACACGTGCGCCGGGCGCGATGTCCTGCTGCCCCAGGCGTGCGAGCACGCGCGCGGCGCGCTCGTTGAGGCCCGAGAAATCCATCCAGGCGCGCCGGCCGGCGTTGATCTCGGGCATGAAGATGTTCTCGGCCACGGTGGCATCGCCGCACAGGGCGATCTCCTGGTGCACCAGGCCGATGCCAAGGCGCATCGCGTGCGCCGGGCCGTCGATCACCACCTTCTCGCTGTTGAGATGGATCTCGCCTTCGTCGGGCTGGTGGATGCCGTCGATGATGTTCATCAAGGTCGACTTGCCGGCGCCGTTTTCGCCGCACAGGGCGTGGATCTCGCCCGCGAAGAGCGAGAAGTCCACGCCCGAGAGCGCACGCGAAGCGCCGAAGCGCTTCGCAATGCCGCGCAGCGCGAGCAGCGGCGGCTGGCTGGCCTCGAGGCTGGCCACGGAATCGCTCACTCGTTGATTCCCTTGGTGCCGCGGCGGGCCAGGTACTTGTCCCAGTAGAAGTCGTCGGCGTTGGCCTTGCTCACCACCGACAGGCCGTTGTCCAGGAAAGGCACCGACATCGGATTGGTGCCGTTGCGCTTGGCGTCGTTCATCGGGTCGATCAGCTGCGGGTTCTTGGCCAGGAACAGCATCATCATGCCCATGTAGCCCTGCATGCCCTGGTTCGGGTTGATGGCGCCGAACACGTCGCCCGACTTGATCATGTCCAGGATCTTGGCGTTGACGTCGCAGCACATCACCTTGATGTTCTTCTTGCTCTCGACCTTGGCCTGCGCGGCGCCGAGCGCCGAGTTGGCTTCGGGCATGAACAGGGCGCCCAGGTTGGGGTTGGCCTGCACCATCGACAGCACGGCCTGGTAGGCCTTGTTCGGGTCCTGGTTGCTGGCGGCGCGGCCGACCTGCTTCATGCCCGGGTGCTTGGTCTTCATGCGGTTGACGAAGGCGGCGATGCGGCGGTCGTGGTTGTCCTGGCCGGGGTTCTCCAGCACGGCGAACTCGCCCTTGCCACCCATCGAGGCCGCAATCGCGTCGGCGGCCTGCTGGCCTTCACGGTCGTTGTCGGAGGTGATGAAGGACGAACGCTTGGAGTTGGGCGAATCGGCCGCGAAGGTGACCACCGGGATGCCCATCGCCACCGCGCGGTTGATCGGCTCGATGAAAGGGTCCGGGTTCATCGGGTGCAGGAGGATGCCGGCCGGCTTGCGCGCCAGTTCCTGCTCGAAAGACGCCAGCTGCTTGTTCACGTCGTACTCGGGCGTGCCCGAGTAGCGCGTCTTCACGCCCAGTTCGCGGCCCAGCTGCTTCATCATTTCGTAGACCGGGAACCAGTACTCGACGCCCGAGACCATCACGTTCATCACGTAGACGTCGCTGGACTTGCCATGCAGGCCGACCGGGGTGGCAGCCGGCTGCTGTTGACCGAAGGCACTGGCCGCACCGGCCAGGCCCACACCCGCTGCGGCGGCGGACTTCAGGAAATTGCGCCTCATCTCTTGTCTCCTCAGGTTGTACTGACGGGGTGCGGCGACCAGCGTCGGCCCCCGCGTTTTCTTGCTCGCTTCGCCACAACTGCTTGTTATGACAGGCTGGAATGTAATCTCGGCTTGTTTGCCCTTGCACCTAGGGGAAACACCACTGGCACGCATCAAAGCTTGCCGCGAAGCTGTTATGACATGTTGAGCAATCTATTCATCGGAATCGATATCGGATCCAGCAGCCTGAAGGCGCTGGCCATCGACGCGGCGAGCGGCCGGGTCGCCGCATTGGCGCGCCAGACGCTGCCCTACGAACGGCTGCAAGGCGGCGGTTGCGAGGTGAGCGCCGGGGCCATCCACGCCGCGCTGGATCGGGTGCTGGGCGACGTCGCGCAGCAGCTGGGGCCGCAGGTTTCGGCGGTGCGCGGATTGGCCTGCACCGGCCACGGCGCCGGCCTCTACGCGCTCGACGCCAAGGGCGAACTGGTGGGCGGCCGCGCGGTTGCCTCCACCGACCAACGGGCGCAAGCGCGCGCCCAGGCCTTGGCGCAGCAGCAGGGCGCGCAGCTGTTCGACGACGTGGGTTGCGCGCCCTGGGCCGGCCAACCCACCGTGCTCGCTGCCGAGCTGCTGGGCACCGACGCGCTGCAGCGCGGCGCGGTGCATCGCATCCTGTTCGCCAAGGACTACCTGGGCTATCTGCTCACCGGCGAGATGGCCACCGACGCCAGCGACGCCAGCACCGCCGGCCTGCTGTCGCTGGCCAAGGGCGACTGGTCGGCGCGTGCGCTGGCGGCGTCCGGCCTGGCCGATATCGGCGCCCACAGCTTTGCACCGCTGCGACCCAGCGGCCAGGTGATCGGCCAGCTGCTGCCTGCGCGCGCGCAGGCCTGGGGGCTGCCGGCCGGCCTGCCGGTGGCCATGGGCGCCATCGATTTGCTGGCCGCCATGGACGCGGTGTGCGCGCAAGGGCGCCGGCGCGCCGTCTCCGTGCTGGGCACCTGGTGCGTCAATGCCGTCAGCGGCCCGGTGCGCGAACCCAAGCCGGCGGTGGGTGCCATCGTCAACTTCGGCGCGCCCGAGCAGCGGCTCTACATGGACAACAGTCCTTCGTCGATGGCCAACATCGCCTGGGCCACCGCTGCCCTGGGCCTGCCCGATGCGCAGGCGCTGCTGGACCTGGCCATGACGGCGCCGCTCGGCGCGCATGGCCTGCGCTTCCTGCCCTTCGTCAATGGAGGGGGACCCGGCGCGGGCTACGTTGGGCTGCGCAGCCAGCACACGCGTGCCGACCTGGCGCGCGCCGTGGTGGACGCGGTGGCGGCGCTGCATGCGCGCCAGCTGGGGCGGCTGGCCGCTTGCGGCCTGGACGTCTCGGCGCTGACGGTGCTGGGCGGCGGCGCCAGCGACATCCGCCTGGTGCGTCTGCTCGCCGGCTTTCTGGGCCGCGCGGTCGAGCGCTGCGCCGACGACGAATCGGGCGCCCGCGGCGCCGCCATCTGCGCCGCGCTGTCGCAGGGCCTGCACGACGCTGGCAGCGCCCACAGCCTCTTGCTCGCGCCTCGCGACACGGTCGAACCCGACCCGGCGCAGGCGAATCACGAGGCCGACTTCATGGCCGGCTTCAACGAACTGATCGACCGCAGCACGGCCAACGCCGTCGCGCGGCATACCAACAACTCATGAGCGCCTGGCAACTGCCCTACGTCCGCCCCGCCGCATTGGCGGGCCGCCATTTCTCCACCGTCATCGTCGGCGCCGGCATCAACGGCATCGGTGTGCTGCGCGATTTGTCGCTGCAGCGCATCGACTGCCTGCTGGTCGACAAGGGCGACTTCGGCTCCGGCGCCAGCAGCGCGCCCTCGCGCATGATCCATGGCGGCCTGCGCTACCTGGAGAACGGCAGCTTCTCGCTGGTGGCCGAGGCCACGCGCGAGCGCAACCTGCTCTTGCGCAACGCGCCGCACCTGGTGCGCCCGCTCAAGACCGTGGTGCCGCTGGCCAGCTTCTTCGGTGGCCTGGCCGGCAGCGCGCTCAAGTTCTTCGGCGCCAAGGCGCCGCAGCAAAAGCGCACGCGCGGCCTGCTGGCAGTGGCGCTTGGCCTGAATCTGTACGACCTGCTCGGCCGGCACCAGCGCGCGCTGCCGGGGCACCGCATCGAGCGCCTGAACGACAGGGACCGCGCGCTGTTTCGCGACGCGATCCGCTGGAACGCCACCTATTTCGACGCCTGGATCAGCCACCCCGAGTGGCTCATGCTGGAGCTGATCGCCGACGCCTGCCGCGATCAGCCGCGCTCGGCCGCCGTCAACTACTGCCGCGCCATCGGCTGCGCCGGCAACATGGTCACCCTGCGCGACGAGCTGACCGGCGAGCTGGTGCACGTGACGGCTGACTGCGTGGTGAACGCCGGCGGCGCCTGGCTGGACCGCTGCACCGAAGTGCTGGGCGGCGGGGCGCCGCGCGTGATGGGCACCAAGGGATCGCACCTGGTGCTCGACCATCCGCAGCTGCGCGACGCGCTGCAAGGCCGCATGGCCTACTTTGAGGCGGTGGACGGCCGCGTGTGCATCGTCTATCCCTTTCTGGGCCGCGTGCTGGTGGGCTCCACCGACATCCCGGTGGACGACCCCGACCGCGTGGTCACCGAGCCGCAAGAGATCGACTATCTGCTCGAGGTGCTGCGCGAGTTGTTTCCCAAGCTGCGCTTTGCGCACGGCGACGTGGTCTACACCTATGTCGGCGTGCGGCCGCTGGCGCGTTCCGACGCCGAGCATCCGGGCCAGATCTCGCGCGACCACTCGGTGGTGCTCGATGCGCCCGACGCCACGCGCGACATCCCCATCGTCGGCCTGGTGGGCGGCAAGTGGACCACCTTCCGCGCGCTGGCCGAGGAGGCGACTGACCTGGTGCTGCGCCAGCTGGGCCGCACGCGCACCGCGTCGACGCGCGAGCTGCCCATCGGCGGCGGCGCGGAATTTCCGGCCGATGAAGCCGCGAGCGAGCGGCTGGTCAAGCGCATGGTGGCCGCCACCGGCATCGCGCCGTGGCGCGCCACTTCGCTGCTGGCGCGCTATGGCAGCAAGGCGCCGGCACTGGCGCAGCGCCTGGCCGCCTCGGGCGAACGACCGCTGGCGCACGCGCCGGCCTACTCGGCCGCCGAGATCGGCTACCTGTGCCTGGAAACCGGCGTGGTGCACCTGAGCGACCTGATCATCCGCCGCACCTTGCTGGCCATTCGCGGCGAAGTCACCGACGCCGCCTTGGCCGAACTGGCCGATGTCGCGGCCGAGGCGCTGGGCTGGGATGCTGCGCGCCGCCAGCAGGAACTGCACGACTGCGCTGCGTTGCTGCGCGAACGGCATGGCGTGCGCCTGGCGGCCACGCCGGCGCCGGCCGCCACCGGGCCGCATGCTTTCGAGGCATCATCACGAGAGAGCTCCGCCCTTGACCCCATTTGATCTCGACAACTCCCCCGTGAATCGCCCGAACGATCTTCCGCCTGCCGCTGTCGCTGGTGCTGCAGTGCTCGACCGGAACTCCGAATCGCCCTTGTGGGCGCAGTTCCGCGACGCGATCCGCCTGCAGATCCTGCAGGGCGAGCTGCCCATCGGCGCTAAGCTGCCGTCCGAGGCCGAGCTTGGCGAGCAGTTCGGCATCTCGCGCATCGTCGTGCGCGAGGCGCTGGCCGACCTGGTGCGCAACGGCCTGATCTACAAGATCAAGGGCCGCGGCGCCTTTGTCTCGGCACGCGAGCGCGACGAGGATTTCGTCTCTACCGTGCTGGGCTTTTCAGACGAGATGGAGCGCAAGGGCCGGTCCGTGCGCACGCAAATCTTGTCGCAGGAACTGCGCGCGCCCACCGAGCAGGAGGCCAGCACGCTGGGCCTGCCCGAGGGCGCGCAGGTGGTGGCGCTCAAGCGTCTGCGCAGCGTGGATGGCGAGCTGCGCTTGTTGGTCGAAACGACCGTGCCCGCCGACCTGGCGCCAGGCCTGCATCGCGCGCGGCTGGATGACCGCTCGTTGTATGACGTGCTGCGCCGCCAGTACGGTTTGCGCCTGGTGCGCGCCGAGCGCTGGATCGACGCGGTGCTGCCGGATGCCGAGACGTGCGCGCTATTGGCCCTGCCGCAGCCGGAGCCGCTGCTGCGGATCGAGTCGATCACCTATGGCGCGAATGGCAGGCCGGTGGAGTACTACCGGGCGCTGCACCGCTGCAAGTCGAGCCGGTTGCATGTGCAGACGACGACTTGAGGGGCAGTGCACGGCCGTCGAGCTACTGGCCCAATCGCGATTGCCTCTAGAGCAGCCGCTTCAGATACCGCCCCGTATGACTCTCGTCATTCGCAGCCAGTTCTTCAGGCGTCCCTTCCCCCACCACGGTGCCGCCACCGGCCCCGCCTTCCGGCCCCATGTCGATCAGCCAATCCGCGGTCTTGATCACATCCAGGTTGTGCTCGATCACGACGATGGTGTTGCCCGCATCGCGCAACTGATGCAGCACCTTCAGCAGCAATTCGATATCCGCAAAGTGCAACCCGGTCGTCGGCTCGTCCAGGATGTAGAGCGTGCGCCCCGTGTCCCGCTTGCTCAGCTCCAGCGCCAGCTTGACCCGCTGCGCCTCGCCGCCTGACAGCGTCGTTGCGGCTTGGCCGAGCTTGATGTAGCTCAGGCCCACGTCCAGCAAGGTCCGGAGCTTGCGCTCGATGGTCGGTACGGCCTTCAAGAATTCGTAGGCCACCTCCACCGTCATGTCCAGAATCTGCGCGATGTTGCGGCCCTTGTACTGGACCTCCAGCGTCTCGCGGTTGTAGCGCTGGCCGTGGCAGACCTCGCAGGGCACGTACACATCCGGCAAAAAGTGCATCTCCACCTTCACCACGCCGTCGCCCTGGCAGGCCTCGCAGCGGCCGCCGGCCACGTTGAAGCTGAAGCGCCCGGGGCCATAGCCGCGCTCGCGCGCGGTGTTGGTCTCGGCCATCAGCTCGCGGATCGGCGTGAACAGGCCGGTGTAGGTGGCCGGGTTGCTGCGCGGCGTGCGGCCGATGGGCGACTGGTCGACGTTGATCACCTTGTCGAAGTACTCGATGCCTTCCACCGCCTCGTGCGCGGCCGGCTCGTCGTGGGCGCGGTACAAGGTGCGGGCCACCGCGGAATAGAGCGTGTCGTTCACCAGGGTCGACTTGCCCGAGCCCGACACGCCGGTCACGCAGGTCAAGAGGCCGACCGGGAAAGCGACGTTGACGTTCTTCAGGTTGTTGCCGGTGGCGCCGAGCACACGGATTTCCTGCAGCGCGCCCTGGCTGGCCAGGTGCGCCGCCTCGCGCGCGGCGCGGCGCTCCGCGGCCGGGCTCATGGGGAAGCGCGAGATCGGCTTCTTCTTGCTGCTTCCCTCATCCTCGCCTTCCTTCCTCAGCACCGGCAGCCAGGGCGTGCGCCGCTGCGGCACGGCGATCTTGCGCCGGCCCGACAGGTACTGGCCGGTGAGGGATTCGCCGCTCTCGGCCACCTGCTGGTAGTTGCCCTGGGCCATCACCTGGCCGCCGTGCACGCCGGCGCCCGGACCCATGTCGATGATGTGGTCGGCGGCGTGGATCATGTCCTCGTCGTGCTCGACCACGATCACGCTGTTGCCGATGTCGCGCAGGTGCTTCAGGGTGCCGATCAGGCGGTCGTTGTCGCGCTGGTGCAACCCGATGCTGGGCTCATCCAGCACGTACATCACGCCCGTCAGGCCCGAGCCGATCTGGCTGGCCAGGCGAATGCGCTGCGCCTCGCCGCCAGACAAGGTGTCGGCGCTGCGGTCCAGGCTCAGGTAGTTCAGGCCCACGTCGTTCAAGAACTTCAGGCGCAGCCCGATCTCGCGCACCACTTTGTCGGCGATGTCGGCCTTGGCGCCGCGCAGATGCAGCGTCTGAAAGTACGCGAGGCTCTCGCGCAGCGTGAGGTGGCTGATCTCGTAGATCGCCATGCGCGTGGGCTCCTGGCCCTCTTGCGCCGGCCCGTTCACCAAAAAGACGTTGCGCGCCTCGCGGCGCAGGCGCGAGCCTTCGCAGTCGGGGCAGGGCTGGATGTTGCGATAGCGGGCCAGTTCCTCGCGCACCATGGCCGAGTCGGTCTCGCGATAGCGCCGCACCATGTTCGGGATGATCCCTTCGAAGGGGTGCTTCTTGACCAGCTTCTTGCCGGCCGAAGCGCCCGACTCCATGGTGTAGCTGAACTTGATCTCTTCACTGTCCGAGCCGTTCAGCAGCACCTGCTGGACGCTGGCCGGCAGCGACTCGAAAGGCGTGTCGACGTCGACCTTGTAGTGCTTGGCCACGTTCTCCAGCATGCTGAAGTAGTAGCCGTTGCGCCGGTCCCAGCCCTTGATGGCGCCGCTGCCCAAAGAGAGCGATGGAAAGGCCACCACCCGCGTCGGATCGAAGAACTCGCGGTGCCCCAGCCCGTCGCAAGCCGGGCAGGCGCCCACCGGCGAGTTGAAGGAGAACAGGCGCGGCTCCAGCTCGGCCAGCGAGTAGTGGCAGATGGGGCAGGCGAACTTGGCGTTGAACAGGTGCTCCTTGTCGGGCACGCCTTCCGCCCCAAGCTGCAGCGCGATGGCGCGGCCGTTGGCCAGGCGCAGCGCAGCCTCGAAGCTCTCGGCCAGGCGCTGCTGCATGTCGGGGCGGGCGCGCAGGCGGTCGATGACGACGTCGATGTCGTGCTTCTCGGTCTTTTTGAGCGTGGGCAGGTCGCTGTATTCGTAGGTCTGGCCATCGACGCGGAAGCGCACATAGCCGGCGGCCTGGATTTCGGTGAAGAGTTCGACGAACTCGCCCTTCTTCTCGCGCGCCACCGGTGCCAGGATCATCAGGCGTGGCTCGTCCGGTAGTGCGAGTACCGCATCGACCATCTGGCTCACCGTCTGTGCCTGCAGGGCCAGGTGGTGGTCGGGGCAGTAGGGCGTGCCGGCGCGCGCGAACAACAGGCGCAGGTAGTCGTGGATCTCGGTCACCGTGCCCACGGTGGAGCGCGGGTTGTGGCTGGTGGCCTTCTGCTCGATGCTGATGGCGGGCGAGAGCCCTTCGATCATGTCCACATCGGGCTTGTCCATCAGTTGCAGAAACTGGCGGGCGTAGGCCGACAGGCTTTCCACGTACCGGCGCTGGCCTTCCGCATACAGCGTGTCGAAAGCCAGGCTGGACTTGCCCGAGCCCGACAAGCCGGTGATCACCACCAGCTTGTTGCGCGGGATGTCCAGGTCGATGTTCTTCAGGTTGTGCGTGCGGGCACCGCGGATGCTGATGCGCTGCTGCGCCAGCAAGGCGCCGAGGTAGGCTTCTTGTTCCAGGGGGGCGTTCACGTTCCGGGCTCTTTCGGGCAACCGGGCATGATAGACGCCCGGCGCTGTCAGCGCCCGGCTTCGGTTTCCGCGGGTTTGGCGGTGCTGCTGACAGCCCCTGCCACCAGGTGATCGGCCAGGGGGCGGTCCATCGATGCAGAAGATTCTGACACCTCCGGTGTTAACCCCCGTGCGGCGCCTGTGGCCAGGCGGCATCGGGCACAATCCTTGGCTTCTTTCCTTCTCCTTTATTCGCATTCATCAGGGGCAGTGCACATGGCATCGGTCAATAAAGTCATCCTCGTCGGCAATCTCGGCCGCGACCCAGAAACCCGCACCTTCCCCAGTGGCGACCAGGTGTGCAACGTGACCCTGGCCACCACCGACAAGTGGAAAGACAAGCAAAGCGGCGAAATGCGCGAAGCCACCGAGTGGCACCGCCTCGTCTTCAACGGCCGCCTGGCCGAAATCGCCGCCCAGTACCTGCGCAAGGGCTCGCAGATCTATGTCGAGGGCCAGATCCGCACCCGCAAGTACACCGACAAGGATGGCGCTGAAAAGTACGCCACCGACATCCGCGTCGACCAGATGCAGATGCTGGGCAGCCGCCAGGGCCAGGGCGCCCCGTCGGGCGGCGGCGATGACGATGGCTACGGCGGCGGGGGTGGCGGCGGCGGTGGCTACTCGCGCCCGCCGGCCGCGGCGCCCCGCGCTCCGGCCCCCGCGCCGCGCCAGGCACCGTCCAAGTCCTCCTCGGGCTTCGACGACATGGACGACGACATTCCGTTCTGACGTTCTGAGCCCCCAGGGCCGGGCCAGCCCGGCTGCCTGCAAGGCCGCGGGCCGCAGACGCGGGTCGAGTTGCGGCTCTAGCGGGAATCGAGCAGCATGGTTGCCATGCCCGGGCTCGCCCCAGATCAAGATCGCCCATGTGTGGTTTCGCTGACGGCCAGCCACGGCAGCTTCGACCGCCTGCACGAGCGCGCGACGCGCTCCGAGGTAGGGCGCCGGCTGGCGACGCTCAAGCAGTTCGACTGGTGCGGTGAATACGACCCGGGCCGCCACTACGACCCGCGACCCTACTTCGTGCCAAGCGACACGCTGCTTGCCGCCGACGTGCGTCAGCGGCTCGGCATCGAAAGCGAGCGGGACCTGTTCGGCGGGGTGGTGCCGCATGCCTTCGTTGCCACCAAGGTGATCTCCCATCCTCTGGTCGACGACGAGGCCAGCCGTCCTGCGGGGTGGAACGCCGGCTTCGGCGTGGCGGTGAAGCCGGCCGTGCTGGCAGGCTATTCGTCCTTCAGTCTCGAGGATGCGCGCAAGGCCGGCCGGCAGTTGCTGCAACGGCACGGCGCGGTGCGGCTGAAGCCGGCAGGCGCCAGCGGCGGCCAGGGCCAGGAAGTGGTGCGTGACGTGCAGCGGCTGGAGCGGGCGCTGGCGCAGATGTACGCCGACGATGGCCTTGCAGGCGTGGTGCTGGAGGAGAGCCTCGACAAGCCGGTGACCTTCAGCGTCGGCCAGATCTTCGACGGCAGCATCCGCGCCAGCTATCACGGCGTGCAGCGCAACACGCTGAACAACTGCGGCGAGACGGCCTACGGCGGCTCCGACCTCAAGGTGATTCGCGGCGGCTTCGACGAGCTGCTGAAGCAGAGGCTGCCCGAGCGCGTGCGGCTGGCGATCCGGCAGGCGCGCCACTACCATGAGGCGGTGCGCGCCGAGTACCCCGGCGTGTTCGCCTCGCGCATCAACTACGACGTTGTGCAAGGCCTCGGTGCCGACGGCAATGCGCGCAGCGGCGTGCTGGAACAATCCTGGCGGGTGGGTGGGGCGACGGCTGCGGAAATCGCTGCGCTCGAGCGCTTCCGGGAGCGGCCGCGCATGCGCCAGGTACGGGCCTCCTGTTTCGAGGTCTATGGGCCCTGCCGTGTGCCGAGCGGTGCCAGCATCTACTTCGAGGGACATGATCCGCAGGTGGGACAGATCGCCAAGTACGCCATGATTCAGAGCCATGCCGACACGACAGAGCACCATCCAGATCCGCGTTGACGGCGAGCGCATCGACGGCACGCTGGTCGCGCCCTCGGCCGTGGTGCCGGGCGTTCTGCTGGTGCACGGCTGGGACGGCAGCCAGGACCAGTACATCGCGCGCGCCCACGAGATCGCCGTGCTGGGCTGCATCTGCCTGACGATCGACCTGCGCGGCCACGCGCGGCATGTCGCCCAGCGGCACGCCGTGACGCGCGAGCACAACCTGAAGGACGTGCTCGCCGCCTACGACGAGCTGGTGCGGCATCCGGCGGTGGACCCGGCCGCCGTTGCCATCGTGGGCAGCAGCTATGGCGGCTACCTGGCCGCCTTGCTGAGCAATCTGCGGCCGGTGCGCTGGCTGGCGCTGCGCGCTCCGGCGCTGTACCGCGACGACAGGTGGAACCTGCCCAAGGGCCAACTGGACCCCGAGGACCTGAAGGCCTACCGGCAGACGAGCATCGAGCCATCGCAGAACCGCGCGCTGGCGGCGTGCAGCGAATTCAGGGGCGACGTGCTGATCGTGGAGTCGGAACACGACAGGACCATTCCGCCCGCGGTGATCAAGAACTACGTGAATGCCTTTCGCCAGGTGCGCTCGATCACCTATCGCGTGCTGTCCGAGGCCGACCATGCCCTGTCGAACGACGAGATGCGCCAGGCCTACGGCCAGCAACTGCTGGGCTGGATGGGCGAGATGGTGAAGGGCGCGCGCGCCATCAAGGCTTGAAGCGCCGCCCCCAGCCGTACCAGAAGCAGAGTGCCGTCGGGATGCCCAGCGTGACCCAGGCCAGGGCATCGCCGAGGCCGCCGTCGCTGAACAGGGCCGAGATCAGGCCGACGCCGGTCATGAGGCCCAGCGTGATGGGCCAGCCCCACAGGCGCCAAAAGTGCGAGCGGTGCGAGGGGTGTTGCTGCTGCTCTTGCTTCATGGCGAGGGTATTGCTTTGGAATTGGCAGCCGCCGGTTGCGCGGAGGGCGTGGGCAGGCCCTGGGGCGCGGCCTCGGTCTTGTGGTCCTTGCGCTTGGCGTGCTCATGTACCGGATTGCTGCGCTTGAGCCACAAGTACAGCCCGCTGCCCAGCACGATGATGGTGGCGATGTCGAGCAGCGCCCAGATGATCTGCATCGGCATGCCGCCGTAGTCGCCGAAGTGCAACGGCTGCGACACCAGCAAGGCCGTCAGGTACCAGGGCAGGGCGGGCTTGGCAGTGACTTCGTTGGTCTTGGCGTCCACCAGCACGGGTTGCAGCAGGCGCGAGGTGAAGGGTTCGTTGCCGCGCAGGAACACCGTGTTGTGGTGCGGGCTGGAAAAGGCCGTGCCCGGGAAGGCGATGAAGGACAGCTTGGTGCCCGGCGCCTGCGCCAGCGCCAGGTCGAGCGAGCGCTGTACCGAGCCGCGCTCGGCCGCCGGCACCATGGCCTGGCCCTTGTAGGGCGCGAGCAGGGCGCTGAGCTGGTCGTACTGCCAGTACTTGATGACCAGGTCGGCCCAGGTGTTGATCATGCCGGTCGCCCCCACGGTGAAGGCCCACACCAGCGTCACGATGCCCAGCAGGTTGTGCAGATCCAGCCACTTCAGGCGCGGGCGGCGTTCGCGCCGCACGGTGCCGAACTCGAGCTTGCGCATGAAGGGCGCATACAGCACCACGCCGCTGACGATGGCCACCAGCAGCAGCAGGCCCATGAAGCCCAGGAACAGCTTGCCCGCCAGGCCGGCGAACAGGTCGACGTGCAGCTTGAACATCACCCACATGAAGCCTTCGTCGAACTTCGGGGTTGCCAGCACCTGGCCGGTGCGCGCGTCCACCGCCACCGACTTGAAGTCGTCGGTGGGATCCGGCGTGGGCGTGAGCGTGACGAACCAGATCTTGTCGCTGTCTTCTTCCTGCGAGACGAACTGCACCACCCGCTCCGGATAGAGCGCATGTGCGGTCTTGATCACGTCGTCGAGACTGGCGCGCGGGCTGTTGGCGGGCATCTCGGGCGCCTCGACCTCGGTGCCCAGCAGGTGGCCGAGCTCGTGGTGAAAGATCAGCGGCAGCCCGGTGATGCACAGGAGCAGCATGAAGATGGTGCAGACCAGGCTGCTCCACTTGTGCACCCAGGCCCAGGTCTTGATGGATTTGGAGTTCATCGTGTCTTCATCGTTGGTGATGCGCGCTTAGAAGCGGTAGGTGGCGCTGGCCACCACGTTCCGACGGGCGCCGTACCAGCAGTCGCCGCGCGACAGGCAGGTGCTGAAGTAGGTCTTGTCGCTCAGGTTGTTGACGTTCAGCGCCAGGCGCAGCTTGGCGCTTTCCCACGAGATCATGGCGTCGACCAAAGTCTGGCTGGGCACCTCGGGGCCGATGCCGAAGGACGTGTCGCGGAAGGCGCTCATCCAGCGCACGCCGGCGCCCACTGCGAAGCCGGGCATGCCGGCAACGGCAAAGCGGTACTTGGCCCAGATGCTGGCCATGTTCTCCGGCAGGCCTTCCAGCACCGGGTCGACGTCGGTGTAGGTGTAGTTGGCGATCAGGTCCAGCGCGGAAGTGATGCGGCCGCGCGCTTCCAGCTCGACGCCGCGGGTCTTGGTGTCGTCGAGCTGCTCGATCACGTTGGGCGCAGGCGAGGTCGTGCGATCTTTTTCGCGAAGGTCGTAGACGGCCGCGTTGAAGGCCAGGGCGCGGTCCTTCGGTTCGTACTTGATGCCGGCCTCCCACTGCTCGCCGCGCAGCGGCTTGAGCACCTGGCCACGCACGGGCGCTTGCGGCGAGAAGGATTCGGAATAGCTCACGTAGGGTGAGATCCCCACGGGCGCGGCGTACAACAGGGCAAAGCGCTTGGTGGTGGCGCTGTCCTTCTGGTCGGACGAGCCTTCGGCGCCGGAGGTGGTGTCGTCGTGGCGCAGGCCGCCCATGAAGACCCAGTTGTCCAGCTTCATCTGGTCCTGGATGTAGTAGCCGCTGCTGCGCTGGAAGGCCTGCGGCAGCGGATCGCGCGTGGCCGGCAGGGTCAGGTTGCCGTACACCGGGGCGTAGGCGTCGATCTCGCTGAAGCCCACGGTCCCGCCGTAGACGTTCTGCTTCTGGCGCGAGAAGTCGGCACCCAGCAGCAGCGTGTGCTGCAGCGCGCCGGTCTTGAAGTTGCCCTGGACGTTGTTGTCCATCACCGAGATGCGGTTCTGCGTCAGCTGGTAGTCGAGGTAGCGGCCGAGGATGCGCTTGTTGATCGGGTCGGCGCCCCAGCCGCCCGGGATGGTGAACGAGTCGCCCCAGTGGTAGCGGGAGTCGTTCTCGTTCTCGGCATAGCGGAAGTTCTGGCGGAAGGACCAGGCGTCGTTGAACTTGTGTTCGAACTGCCAGCCGACGGTCTTGCGCTCGCTGTTGTAGTAGTCGCCAGGCTCGCCGATGAAGCGGCTGCTCGGCAGCTGGCCGTTGGGATTGGGCAGCAAGGTGCCTTCCCAGGGGAAGAATTGCGAGCTGCTGCCGCTCTTGTCCTTCTGGTAGAGCGCCTGCAGCGTCAGGCTGGTGGCGCCGCTCGGGCGCCAGGTCAGCGAGGGGGCGATCACGGTGCGGTCGTCGGGCACGTAGTCGACTTGGGTGTCCGCCTTGCGGGCCAGTGCCACCAGGCGGTAGGACCAGTCGCCGTCTTGCGTCAGGGCGCCGGTCAGGTCGGCCTGGATCTGCTTGCGGCCGTAGCTGCCGAATTCCACGCCGACCTCTCGCTGGGTTTCTTGCAGTGGGCGCTTGCTCACCATGTTGACGATGCCGGCCGCTGTGCCGGAGCCGAACAGCATGCCCGATGGGCCGCGCAGCACCTCCAGGCGCTCCAGCGTGTAGGGCTCGGTGCGGGTGTTGCTGGTGTAGTAGCCGTAGGCCTGGCGCAGACCGTCGAGGTAGACGTCGGGGTAGCTGCCGCGGATGCGCACCGAGTCGGTCCGGGAATCCAGGCCGTAGGCGTCCGAGCGCACGCCGGCGGCGTAGTTCAGCGCGTCCTGGATGTTGGTGGCGCCCTGGTCGACCATCTGGTCGCGCGGCACCACCGTCACGGACTGCGGCGTCTCCAGGAGCGGCGTGTCGGTCTTGGTGGCCGTCACGGCGTTCTTGGCGCGGTAGCCGATCACCGGCGAGGTGGCGGTTTCGTTCTCGGCGCTGGCGTCCACCCGCACTTCGGGCAGGGCGGTGGCAGGTGTCGGCGCGGCTTGGGCCAGTGCCTGCTGGTGGGAAAGAATGGCGACGAGACTGGCCAGCAGGGCCACGGTGCGGGAGGGCTGGAAGGGTGTGCGCATGGTTATTGGTTCTTGGGCGAACAAGAGAACAGCGAATGATAACGATTCGTATTCTATTGAACAGCAACAACTCCGTTACATATCCCGCGTAGCACGACAGGTCTTGCGGCGCGGTCCGGAGTGCGTTGCGGCCCCAGCGCACGTCCGCGAATAGGACCGGCGCCGGCAGGATTCAAGGCGGCGCGCCATGATTTCGCCCATGCCTCCCTTTTCCATCCTCGACCTCTCGCCCATTTGCGAGGGCGGCGACGCCGCGCAGTCCTTCCGCAACTCCCTGTCCCTGGCGCAGCATGGCGAACGCCTGGGCTACCAGCGCTACTGGCTGGCCGAGCATCACGGCATGCCGGGCATCGCCAGCGCCGCCACCGCGGTGCTGCTGGCCTACGTGGGCGCCGGCACCTCGACCATTCGGATCGGGGCTGGCGGGGTGATGCTGCCCAACCATTCGCCGCTGGTGATCGCCGAGCAGTTCGGCACCCTGGAGTCGCTCTACCCCGGCCGTGTCGACCTGGGGCTGGGCCGCGCGCCGGGCTCGGACCAGCGCACGGCACGGGCCCTGCGGCGCGACTTGGACACCAATGCCGATCAGTTCCCGCAGGATGTGCTGGAGTTGATGGATTTCATGTCCAAGGAGCCGCGCCAGCCGGTGCTGGCGGTGCCCGGACGCGGGCTGGAGGTGCCGATCTGGATCCTCGGCTCCAGCACATTCGGCGCCCAGTTGGCGGCGCACCTGGGCCTGCCCTACGCCTTCGCTTCGCATTTCGCGCCGCAGCAGCTGATGCAGGCCATCGAGATCTACCGATCCACCTTCAAGCCCTCAGCGCAGTTGGCCAAGCCTTACGTGATGCTGGGTTTCAACGTGTTTTGCGCCGAGACCGACGAAGAGGCGCAGTTCCGCGCGAGCTCCTGGCAGCAGGCCTTCGTCAACCTGCGCAGCGGCCGGCCTGGCCGGCTGCCGCCACCGGTGGAGGGCTACCGCGAGCGCGTCGGCCCGGCCGAGGCGGCGCTGCTCGACTCCGTGCTGTCCTGCTCCGCCGTGGGATCACCGGCAAGCGTGCGCGTCGCCGTCGACGCCTTCGTGGCGCGCACCGGGGCCGACGAGCTGATGATCACCTCGCAGGTCTTCGACCACCAGGCGCGGCTGCGCTCCTACGAACTGCTGGCGCAGCTACGTGACTGAGCGTGTGACTCCCTGGGAGATGACGCCACCACCCAGGCAGACCTCGCCGTCGTAGAGCACGGCCGACTGGCCAGGCGTCACCGCCCATTGGGCTTGCGGGAAGGCCAGGCGGAAGGCGCGGTTGGCCCCATCAGCGAGATCGCAGGCCGCGTCCGCCTGCCGGTAGCGCGACTTGGCGGCGTAGGTGCCGCCGGCCGGTGCCTCGCCGGCGACCCAACTCGCGTCGTCAGCCTCCAGCACGTTCGACAGCAGCCAGGGATGGTCGTGCCCCTGCACCACCCACAGCGTGTTGGAAGCCATGTCCTTGCGCGCCACGAACCAGGGCGAATGGTCGCTGCCGCCGCGTGCCGCGCCCTTTTGCTTCACCCCGCCGATGCCCAGCCCCTGGCGCTGGCCCAGGGTGTAAAAGGACAGGCCCTGGTGCTCGCCCAGCACGCGTCCGCGCTCATCGCGGATCGGGCCCGGCTCCTTGCTGATGTAGCGGTTGAGGAATTCGCGAAACGGCCGCTCGCCGATGAAGCAGATGCCGGTCGAATCCTTCTTCTTCGCGTTGGGCAGCCCGATCTCGTCGGCAATGCGCCGCACCTCGGTCTTGCGCAGCTCGCCGACCGGGAACAGGGTTTTGGCCAACTGCTGCTGGTTCAGGCGGTGCAGGAAGTAGCTCTGGTCCTTGGCCGGATCCAGGCCCTTGAGCAGCTGATAGCGCACGCGCGCGCCATCGCGCGCAGCCGCGCGCGATGCTTCGTCATGCGCCATGGGCTCGCCCGTGTCCGCTGCCACGCAGCGGACACGGGCGTAATGCCCGGTGGCGATCTGCTCGGCGCCCAGGCGCATCGCGTGGTCGAGGAAGGCCTTGAACTTGATCTCCGCGTTGCACAGCACGTCCGGGTTGGGCGTGCGGCCGGCCTGGTACTCGCGCAGGAACTCGGCGAACACGCGGTCCTTGTAATCGGCCGCGAAGTTCACATGCTCGATCTCGATGCCCAGCACGTCGGCCACGCTGGCGGCGTCGACGAAGTCGATGTTGGACGAGCAGTACTCGCTGTCGTCATCGTCTTCCCAGTTCTTCATGAAGATGCCGATGACCTCGTGGCCCTGGCTCTTGAGCAGGTGCGCCGTCACCGCGGAATCGACACCACCGGACAGGCCCACCACCACGCGCTTCTTCTTCGTGCTCATAGGGGTCGATTGTCCCAGGCCGCCCCAAGCCGCTGCCCATGTGCGGGAAATCACCAAGCGTCGATGGCGCGGAAGCGCCGACCCGCGCTCTCACAATCCGCATTCAGTGTCAAATTCTGTAAGGCCTGCATGACCGACCTCTTCACGCCCGCCTGGCGCCCTTCGCGCCGCACCGCCTTCCAGTCGCTGGCCGTCCTGGCTGCCGGTGCCGCCTCGCTGCCTGGCTGGGCCCAGGCGCCGGCCTGGCCGCAGAAGTCGATCCGCCTGGTGGTGCCTTTCGCACCCGGCGGCTCCAGCGAGGTGGTGGCGCGTTCGGTGGCCGCCGAGCTCACCAAGCAACTGGGCCAGAGCGTGTTCGTGGAAAACAAGCCGGGCGGCGCCGGCACCATCGCCATGCAGGACATCGCCAAGGCGCCGCCGGACGGCTACAACCTGATCCTGGGCCATGTGGGCACCCTGGCGGTGAATCCCTACATGCTGACCAACCAGCCCTACGACGTGAACCGCGACTTCGTGCCGGTGACCTTGCTGGCCAAGGTGCCCAACGTGCTGGTGGTGCATCCGGACGTGCCGGCGAAGAACTTCAAGGAGTTCATCGCCTACGCCAAGGCCAATCCCGGCAAGCTCAACTATTCCTCGGCCGGCAACGGCAGCGCCGGCCACCTGAGCATGGAATACCTCAAGCTGACCGCCGGCTTCTTCATGACCCACATTCCCTATCGCGGCAGCGGCCCGCAGATGACGGACCTGCTGGCCGGCCGCACCCAGGTGGCGATGAACGGCCTGCCCAGCGTGTCGGCCTTCATCAAGTCGGGCAAGCTGCGCGCGCTGGCGGTCGGTTCGGCGCAGCGCGTGGCGGCCCTGCCGGACGTGCCGACCATTGCCGAGAGCGGCTACAAGGGCTTCGAAACCTCGCAGTGGTACGGCCTGCTGGCGCCGGCCGGCACGCCCGCACCGATCGTCAGGCGGCTGCAGGAAGAAAGCCTCAGGGCGTTGAAGGCCGGCCCGGTGACCGAGCGCTTCGCGCACGATTCGGCGCTGGGCGTGGGCGACACGCCGGAGCAATTCGCCGCCTTCATCGCGGCCCAGCAGAAGATCTGGAAAGAGATCGTCGTCAAGGCAGGCATCAAGCCCGACTGACGCTCAGCCGCGCAGCGACGGGTCGACGTGGATCAGTCCGAGCGGATGGCGCGCACCGCGCAAGTAGTCCTCCATGCACTGCAGCAGCAGCGGGCTGCGATGCCGCGCGTGGCTTGCACGGATCTCGTCCGGCGTCATCCACAGGGTGCGAACGATGCCGTGGTCGAGCGACCGGCCCCGCTCGCGCTCGCCCAGCTCGCCGCAAAAGGCAAAGCGCATGTAGGTCAGGCCTTCGCCACGGACGCTGGCGCGTGCCATGTAGATGCCGACGAGGGCGGTTGGCGTGAAGGCATGCGCCGTTTCTTCCAGCGTTTCGCGTGCGCAGCCTTCGGCCGGTGATTCGCCCGGGTCCAGGTGGCCGGCCGGCGAATTGAGCTTCAGGCCTTCGGCTGTCTGTTCCTCGACCAGCAGGAAGCGGCCATCCTTTTCGATGATGGCCGCCACGGTGACGTTGGGTTTCCAGCGCAGGTCGTTCATCGGTCGTTGTCGTCGCGGGCGTTGGCGGTGATGAATTGGAAAGTGCCGGCGGCCGGCTTGGGAAGCACGAGTATGACGGTGCAGCCTTCGTTCTCCGCGCTCTCGATTTCGACGCTGCCGCCATGCCGCTGCACCGCCGTGCGCACCAGCAGCAGCCCCAGACCGATGCCATGCACCTCCGGGTGCGATTCACGGTGCAGCCGGTGGAAGGGCTGGAACAGCTGGGACTGCAGCTCGACCGGAATGCCTGGCCCCCGGTCCTGGATGGCCACTGTCCAGTGTGATTGGCGCTCGCCGATGCGGCAGACCAGATCGCTGCCCGCCGGCGAGTACTTCAACGCGTTGCCCAGCACGTTGGTCAAGGCGCGCGACAGCAGGCCGCGATCGCCGATGCAGGGCGCCTCCTCCAGCGGGGTGTCCAGCCGGATGCGAACCTCTCTGCGGCGCGCCTCGGCCCAGGCGTTGTCCATGGCCTGCATGCTCAGCTCGACCAGGTCCAGCAGTTCGGCCTGGAAAGACTGCGCTTCGGCGCGTGCCAGGTTGACGAAGCCATCGGCCAATTCCAGCCCAGTGTGGGCGTGGCGCTCGATGCGCTGCAGCAGCAGGTCGCGCGGCAGCATCGAAGGCCGGGCGCGGGCCAGTTCGATCACCGTCAGGATGGAGGCGCTGGGTTCGCGGATGTCGTGCGAGATGAAGCGCAGGGCTTCGTCGCGCTGGCTCTGTGCGCGGCGCATCTTGCTGATGTCTACCAGCGCCACCATCCAACCCGCGTAGGCATTGCCGGAATCGAGAACGGGCACGCAGCGCAGCAGCAGGATGCGTCCTCGCCCTCGCCTGTGATGGGCACGGGATGCTCCGAATCGAGCGCGCCGGCGTGAATCATCGGCTGGCCCGTGTTGCGCGAGCGCACGTCCTTGAGCAACTCGTGCGCGTCGCAGTCCACCAGCGTCCAGGCCTCGCGCTGCCAGTGTCGCGCGGCGGCGCGGTTGGCAAGGTAGACGCGGCCGTGCCGATCGAGCACCAGGGTGGCGTCTGGCAGGTGGTCGACGCCATCGCGCACGAAGCGGTGCATGTCGCGCACCCGCTGCACGGCGGTGGCGGTGGCATCGATCTCGCGATCGAGAAAATCGCCGTCCTGGGCCGCGCCGTGGGGCATCGACATGCCGTCGAGCACGGTGTTGAGCTCGCGCGTGCCGCGCTGCAGGAAGCGATAGGCCGCAGTCAGCCGCGCCAGGCTCCACAGCGGATACACCAGCAGCAGCCCGATCAGTCCTGGCGCCGCCGAAAAGCGCAAGCCCAGCCAGGGTTGCGCCATCTGCAGGCCGGTGCGCGCCAGCAGCATGCTGACGATCAGGGCGAACACGCCCAGCGGGCCCAGCCACAATAGGCCCAGCAGCACGACCACCAGCGGCGCCAGGTTGAAGGCCAGGTCCTGCCAGGCGGAGGCTGCGTGAATGTGCACGCCGCCGTCGAGCGCTTGCAGCACCGTGGCGAAGATCTCCACGCCGGGCACCAGGCCGTTGGGGGTGGGGGCCGGGCTGGCGAACAGGTCGGCCAGGCTCTCCGCGGTAGCGCCGATCAGCACATAGCGATTGCGGAACACCTCCGGCGCCACCTTGCCGCGCAGCACGTCGACATAGGACACCGTGAAAAAGGGCGCCGTGGGCGCGGTGTAGAGCAGCAGCTCTGGATGGTGGCGCTGCCAGCGCGCGCCGGGGGGCGAAGTTTGCGGACCATCGTTGATTGAAGGCTGCGGCGCCCGCAGGTCATTGGCGGCCTGTTGCATGGCCAGCGAAAACTGCGGCCACTCCCGCCCCGCAAAGCCTTCGTGCAGATAGACGCCCTCGGCCACGCCATCACCGTCTACCGACAAGTGGGCATGGCCCAAGGCGGTGGCGGCCTGGGCCAGTTCAGGCGCGGGCAGCGCTTCGCTTTGGAACATCGCATGGCGGCCACTCACCTGCAGCGCCATCGGCAGCACGACGCAGCCGGCCTCTTTTATGCGCTTGGCCAGCAGCGTATCGTCGTCGGGATGCTGGGCGCTGTTGCCGTCGAGTAGCAGGTCCAAACCGATGCAGCGTGGGGCGCCGCCGCGGGAAATCTGGCGCAGCACTTCGGCATGCAGCGCGCGCCGCCAGGGCCAGCGTCCAATCGCTTCCAGGCTTCGGTCGTCGATGGCGACGATCACGATGTTGTCGGCCGCGGCAGGCCGCATCAGGTTGAGCGCGCTTTCCTGCAGGATCCGGTCCACACGCGGCAGGCGTTGGGGGATGGTCAGCCAGGACACCAGCGCGATGAGCCCCAGCGCCAGGGCCAGCCAGGCGCCTCGGCGCCGTGCCAGCCCCTGCCAGCGGCAGTGCGGCGAGGCCGCCTGCTGCAGATTTTCGGGCGGATGGTGAAAAGACATGGCGAGCGCACGGCGGGCCGGCCGACGGCCGGTCGTCGGCAAGCGGAAGAAGTGTGCGGATCTAGCCGCGAATGCTGGCGACCGCGCCTGGCGTCCGGGCGTCGAAGACCTGGGTGCGTCGCCGCAAGGGCACGCGCCGCGGACCGGCGATTGCGGAGGCATTGTCGAGCGTCGCGCCGTAGGAGCCGCTGAAGCGCTTTTCGGCCACGTTGGCGGCGGGAACGCGCACGACCGTGCCGTCCGCCAGTTGGAGCGCCATGCCGGCGTCATCGCTGACTGGCGCGCCGGCGCTTCCGTCCGGTGGCATGCCCGCCTGGGCCAGAGCCGCGCTTGCCAGCAGCGGGAGCACGGCTGCGAGGCAGCGGCTTCGGATGGTGCGTCTCATGCTTGTACCTCTTCGTCGTCGCTTGCCGAAGAGAAGGCAGAGAGCGACGACGCCTCCACCATCTCGAGGCGATAGCCCAGGCCGTAGACCGCCGACAGGAGGAAGCCGTTCGACGGGCGCAGCGACAGCTTGCTGCGCAGGCGCGAGATGTGGGTGTCGAGCGAGCGCGAGGGTTCGTCGGGCCCGCGTCCCCAGACCGCCTCGCGCAGGTGTTCGCGCGACAGCAGCCGGCCCAGGTTCTGAAACAGGAACAGGGCCAGCTCGTATTCGCGGTGCTTGAGATCGATCGGCTCCCCGTTGACCTGCAAGGTGCGCGACTGGGGCTGGAAGTGATAGGCGCCGAATTGAAGCTCGACTTCGTGATGGCTGGGGTAGGCGCGCCGCAGCAGGGCGCGCACGCGCGCTTCGAGTTCGGCCACGCGAATCGGCTTGACCATGAAGTCGTCAGCACCGGCGGCCAGGCCCGCCACCATGTCGGCCTCGTCGCGCCGGTTGGTGACGAACAGGATCGGAATGCGGCTGGCGAGTTCTTCCCGCACCCACTTCACGACGGCCGGGCCCGGGATGTCGGGCAGCGTCCAGTCGAGGATCAGCAGGTCGAAGGATTGCTGCCGCAGATCGCGCAGCAGCGCTTTGCCTTCGGTGTAGAGATGGCATTCGTGCTCGATGCCATTCATGGTGTGACGAATCAGTTCGAGCTGTGATTGCTCGTCGTCGAGTGCAGCGATGCGCATGGTGGTCCATCCCCTTTACTCTTGTGTGGGCCCAGTCTAGGTCCGCCCTTTGGAGCCCAGAGCAGCAGCAATAGTTGCGAATGTCAACTCTCGCGCCAAATGTCACGGTAACGCAGAGCACCGTTTACCAAGTGTGGGAATCGTCGACGGGCTGCTTCGGAAATTGCTGCAAAAGACAGCGTCAGGACGCCTTCGCGCCCCTCTTCGTGACCCTTTGTAATCTTCGGGTAAGCTCGCCGGGTTTGCGCTGACCCCCCTCTAGGAGACTTCTATGTTGATTGGCGTGCCTGCCGAGAGCACGGCGGGCGAAACCCGCGTGGCCGTTACACCCGAGACGGCCAAGAAGCTTGTCGCCTCCGGGCATACGGTGCGGGTCCAGTCCGGGGCGGGTCTGACGGCTGCTGCCACCGATGCCGCCTACCAGGCAGCCGGCGCGGAGATCGTCGATGCGGCGAGTGCCTTCGGCAGCGAGATCGTGCTGAAGGTGCGTTCGCCCGAAGGCAACGAAATTGCCCTGATGAAGCCGGGCACCGTGGTGGTCGGCATGCTCAATCCCTTCGACGCCGCCGGCCTCTCGCGCCTGGCCGCCGCCAACCTGACAGCTTTCGCGCTGGAAGCGGCGCCGCGTACCACGCGCGCCCAGAGCATGGACGTGCTCTCCTCGCAGGCCAACATCGCCGGCTACAAGGCGTTGATGATCGCTGCCGATAAGTACCAGCGCTTCTTCCCCATGCTGATGACGGCTGCCGGCACCGTGAAGGCGGCTCGCGTGGTGATCCTGGGCGTGGGCGTGGCCGGCCTGCAAGCCATTGCCACTGCCAAGCGCCTGGGCGCGGTGATTGAGGCCTCGGACGTGCGCCCGAGCGTGAAGGAACAGGTCGAGTCGCTGGGCGCCAAGTTCATCGATGTCGCCTACGAGACCCAGGAAGAAAAAGAAGCGGCCGAGGGCGTGGGCGGCTACGCCCGCCCGATGCCGCCGAGTTGGCTGGCGCGCCAGCAGATCGAGGTGGCCAAGCGCGTGGCGCTGGCCGACGTGGTGGTCAGCACCGCGCTCATCCCCGGCCGCGCGGCGCCGACCCTGATCACCGAGGACATGGTCAAGTCCATGAAGCCGGGCTCGGTCATTGTCGACATCGCCGCCGGCCGCGGCGTTGACGGCGTGGGCGGCAACTGCACCTTGTCGGAAGCCGACAAGACGGTGCAAAAGCACGGCGTGACCATCGTCGGCGAGACCAACCTGCCAGCCCTGGTGGCGGCGGACGCCTCGTCGCTCTATGCGCGCAACGTGCTTGACTTCCTGAAGCTGGTTTGCCCCGCGGAGGGCGGCTTCAAGATCGATCTCGAGGACGACATCGTCGCCGCCTGCATGGTGGCGCGCGATGGCCAGGTCACGAAGAAGTAAGAGCGACAAGCCAAAGACAAGACGCGCGAGGAGAAGCCATGGATCCCGTCAGCCACACCGTCATCAACCTGATCATCTTTGTGCTCGCCATCTACGTGGGCTACCACGTGGTGTGGACGGTCACGCCCGCCTTGCACACGCCGCTGATGGCGGTGACCAACGCTGTCTCGGCCATCGTCATCGTGGGCGCCATGCTGGCGGCCGCGCTGACTGAAAGCTGGCTGGGCAAGTCGATGGGCGTACTGGCGGTGGCGCTGGCCGCGGTCAACGTGTTCGGCGGCTTCCTGGTGACCCGGCGCATGCTGGAGATGTTCAAGAAGAAAGACAAGAAGGCTCCGGCCGCCAAGGCGGAGGGCCACTGATCATGTCGATGAACGTCGTCACATTGCTGTACCTGGTTGCCAGCGTCTGCTTCATTCAGGCCTTGAAGGGCCTGTCTCACCCCACCACGTCGATCCGCGGAAACCTCTTCGGCATGGTCGGCATGGCCATCGCCATCCTGACCACCGCGGCGCTCATCGTGCAACTGGCCGGCGGCAAGGCGCTGGGCATGGGCTGGGTGCTGCTGGGCCTGCTGGTGGGTGGTGTCTATGGCGCCTACCGCGCCAAGACCGTCGAGATGACGCAGATGCCCGAGCTGGTGGCCTTCTTCCACAGCATGATCGGCCTGGCGGCCGTCTTCATTGCGGTGGCAGCCGTCGTCGAGCCCTGGGCCTTCGGCATCACGCCGGCACCGGTGGAGGCGCTGATCGGCGCCAACACGCCGCTGGGCACCTTCGTGGTGGATGGCATCGCCCGCTACGCGATTCCGGCCGGCAACCGGCTCGAGCTGTTCCTGGGTGCTGCCATCGGCGCCATCACCTTCAGCGGCTCGGTGATCGCTTTCGGCAAGCTGTCAGGCAAGTACAAGTTCCGCCTGTTCCAGGGCGCGCCGGTGCAGTTCAAGGGCCAGCACATGCTGAACCTGGTGCTGGGCTTGCTGACCATCGGCCTGGGCCTGGTCTACATGGCCACGGAGAGCTGGACCGCCTTCTTCCTGATGCTGGCGCTGGCCTTCGTGATGGGCGTTTTGATCATCATCCCGATCGGCGGCGCCGACATGCCGGTGGTGGTGTCGATGCTCAACAGCTACTCGGGCTGGGCGGCGGCGGGCATCGGCTTCTCGCTGAACAACGCGATGCTGATCGTGGCCGGTTCGCTGGTGGGCTCTTCGGGTGCGATCCTGAGCTACATCATGTGCAAGGCCATGAACCGCTCCTTCTTCAACGTGATCCTGGGCGGCTTCGGCGGCGAGGCCGCGGCTGCCACTGGCGGGGCCCAGGAGCAGCGCCCGGTCAAGAGCGGCAGCGCAGACGACGCGGCCTACATGCTCGGCAATGCCGACACCGTGATCATCGTGCCGGGCTACGGCCTGGCGGTGGCGCGTGCCCAGCATGCGGTGAACGAGCTGGCCGAGAAGCTCACGCACAAGGGCGTGAAGGTGAAGTACGCCATCCATCCGGTGGCCGGCCGCATGCCGGGCCACATGAACGTCTTGCTGGCCGAGGCCGAGGTGCCTTACGACCAGGTGTTCGAGATGGAAGACATCAACGGCGAATTCGCGCAGGCCGACGTGGCCATCATCCTGGGTGCCAACGACGTGGTGAACCCGGCCGCGCTCACCAAGGGCACGCCGATCTACGGCATGCCGATCCTGGAGGCCTACAAGGCCAAGACGGTGATCGTGAACAAGCGCTCCATGGCTGCGGGCTACGCCGGCCTGGACAACGAGCTTTTCTACATGGACAAGACCATGATGGTCTTCGGCGACGCCAAGAAGGTGGTCGAGGACATGGCCAAGGCGATCGAGTAGCTTTCTTTTAAGAAGAGATGGGCGCGGCGCAATGCCGCGCCCGGCAAGTAGTGAGTGAGACTGGAGACAACACAATGACAGACCGCCCCTGGCTGACCAGCTATCCCGCAGGCGTTCCCGCCGATATCGACCCGAGCCAGTACAAATCGCTGGTCGGTCTGATGGAGGAGAGCTTCAGCCGCTACGCCGAGCGCGTGGCCTACAGCTTCATGGGCAAGGACGTGACCTATGCGCAGGTGGACCAGGCCAGCCGCAGGCTGGCGGCCTACCTGCAGGGCCTGGGCCTGGCCAAGGGCGACCGCGTGGCAATCATGATGCCCAACACGCCGCAGTACCCGATCTCGGTGGCCGCCATCTTGCGCGCCGGCCTGGTGGTGGTGAACGTCAATCCGCTGTACACGCCGCGTGAGCTGGAGCATCAACTCAAGGATTCGGGCGCCAAGGCAATCGTCATCATCGAGAACTTCGGCGCGACCCTGCAGGCCTGCATCGCCGCGACGCCGGTCAAGCACGTGGTGCTGGCCGCCATGGGCGACCGCCTGGGCGGCCTGAAGGGTGCGCTGGTCAACTTCGTGGTGCGCAACGTCAAGAAGATGGTGCCGCCCTTTCAGCTGCCGGGCGCCGTGCGTTTCAACGAGGCGCTGGCTCGCGGCGTTCCGAGCAAGCTGCAGCAGCCCGAGATCGGTCCCGACGACGTGGCGGTGCTGCAATACACCGGCGGCACCACCGGCGTTTCCAAGGGCGCGGTGCTCCTGCATCGCAACGTGATCGCCAATGTGCTGCAGTCCGAGGCCTGGAACAAGCCGGCCATGGACAAGGTGCCTGCCGGCGAGCAGCCCACTGCGGTGTGCGCGCTGCCGCTTTATCACATCTTCGCCTTCACGGTGAACATGATGCTGTCGCTGCGCACCGGCGGAAAGACCATCCTCATCCCCAATCCGCGCGACCTGTCGGCGGTGCTCAAGGAGCTGTCCAAGCACACCTTCCACAGCTTCCCGGCCGTGAACACGCTGTTCAACGGTCTGGCCAATCATCCCGACTTCGGCACGGTGAACTGGAAGAATCTGAAGGTCTCGGTCGGCGGCGGCACCGCGGTGCAAAGCGGCGTGGCCAAGCTGTGGCTCGACAAGACCGGCTGCCCGATCTGCGAGGGCTACGGCCTGTCGGAAACCTCGCCCTCGGCCAGCTGCAACCCGGTCACCAGCAAGGAATACACCGGCACCATCGGCCTGCCCCTGCCCAGCACCTTCATGAAGCTCTTGGACGATGCCGGCAACGAGGTGCCCATGGGCCAAGCCGGCGAGATCGCCATCAAGGGCCCGCAAGTGATGGCCGGCTACTGGCAGCGCCCCGACGAAACCGCCAAGGTCATGACGGCCGACGGCTACTTCAAGAGCGGCGACGTCGGCGTGGTCGACGAGCGCGGCTACTTCAAGATCGTGGACCGCAAGAAGGACATGATCATCGTCAGTGGTTTCAACGTGTATCCGAACGAGATCGAGGATGTGGTCTCGCAGATCCCCGGCGTCATGGAATGCGCGGCGGTGGGCATCCCCGATGCCAAGACCGGCGAGGGCATCAAGCTGGTGATCGTCAAGAAGAGCCAGGATCTCACCGAGGAACAGGTGCGCGAGTTCGCCCGCGCCAATCTCACGGGCTACAAGCAGCCCCGGGTGATCGAGTTCCGCGCCGAGCTGCCGAAGACGCCGGTCGGCAAGGTGCTGCGGCGCGAACTGCGTGGGTGAGCCCACAGGGCCGGGCCAGCCCGGCCGCCCGCCCCCGTGGGGGATCAAGCAAAGTGGCAAAGCCACATTTGCTTGAGAGGGAGCGCCGCAGGCACCAGTAGCGCCGCGGAACCGGCTTTGCCGGGCCGCAGGGGCTGCCCCCTTGAGGGGGTACTCGGCTACACGAAGTGAGCCGATACGGGGGTGGGCGAGTTTCAGCGTGCGATCCGCCCACAAGGCGGTGAGCCGCAATAAGGGTTCTGCCGGGCACCCTTCCCGGCATTGCTCTTGCATATTCCCCGCCGATGTTCCGCTTCTTCCTCACTCGAGCCAGCCTGCTCGTGCCGACTTTCATCGGCATGACCCTGTTGGCCTTTTTCCTGATCCGGCTGGTGCCGGGAGATCCCATCGAGACGCTGGCCGGCGAGCGCGGCATCGACCCGGAGCGCCATGCGCAACTCCTCAAGGAGTACGGGCTCGACAAGCCGTTGTTCGTACAGTACGGCATCTACATTGGCCGCGTGCTGCATGGCGACCTGGGCAAGTCGGTGATCACGCAGGAACCGGTGATCCGCGAGTTCCTGGCGCTGTTTCCGGCCACCGTCGAACTGGCGCTGTGCGCCATCGTGTTCGCACTCATCGTGGGAATTCCGGCCGGCATCATCGCGGCCGTGCGGCGCAATTCGCTGTTCGACCATGGCGTGATGGCCACGTCGCTGACCGGCTATTCCATGCCGATCTTCTGGTGGGGCCTGCTGCTGATCCTGTTCTTTTCGGTGCAGCTGGGCTGGACGCCGGTGTCGGGCCGCATCTCGGTGCAGTACTACGTGGAGCCGGTCACCGGTTTCCTCCTGGTCGACTCGCTGCTGTCCGATGACACCGCCGCCTTCTGGTCGGCGCTGCAGCACCTCATCCTGCCGGCCCTCGTGCTGGGCACCAACCCGCTGGCGGTGGTCGCGCGCATGACGCGCTCGGCCATGCTGGAGGTGCTGGGCGAGGACTACATCCGCACCGCGCGCGCCAAGGGCCTGTCGAAGCTGCGCGTGGTGGGCCTGCATGCGCTGCGCAACGCGATGATTCCGGTGATCACGGTGATCGGCCTGCAGGTGGGCACGCTGTTCACTGGGGCCATTCTCACCGAAACCATCTTCTCCTGGCCCGGTGTCGGCAAGTGGCTGATCGAGGCCATCGGCCGGCGTGATTACCCGGTGCTGCAGGGCGGCATGCTGCTGCTCGGCGTGATCGTGATGCTGGTCAACGTCCTCGTGGACCTGGCCTACGGCGTCATCAACCCCCGCATCCGGCAATCGAAATGAACAGCGCCGTCACTCAGCAACAAGCGGCCGTGCTGGCTGCGCCGGCGCCGCCCTCGCCCTGGCGCGAATTCTGGGGCGCCTTCTCGCAGAACCACGGGGCGGTGGCCGGCCTTGCCACGGTCGTGCTGCTCCTCTTGGTCGCGCTGCTGGCGCCCTGGATCGCGCCGCATGCGCCGAACCAGACCGACAGCGCGGCCTTCCTGCTGCCGCCGGCCTGGCAGGCAGGCGGTTCCTCGGCCCATCTGCTGGGCACCGACGCCATCGGGCGCGACATCCTGTCGCGGCTGATGTACGGGGCCCGCCTGTCGCTGTCGATCGGCGTCGCGGTGGTGGCGATCTCGGTGATGGTTGGCATTGCGCTGGGCCTCGTCGCGGGCTTCTTCCGCGGCGTGCTCGAAATCGCCATCATGCGGCTGATGGACATCGTGCTCACCTTGCCCAGCCTGCTGCTGGCCATCGTCATCGTGGCCATCCTGGGGCCGGGCCTGATCAACGCCATGATCGCGGTGGCCATCGTGGTGTTGCCGCACTATGTGCGCATCACGCGGGCGGCGGTCATCTCGGAGATCTCGCGCGACTACGTGACGGCAGCGCGTGTCAGCGGTGCCGGCACCCTGCGCCTGATGTTCAGCGAGGTGCTGCCCAACTGCGCGGCGCCGCTGATCGTGCAGGCCTCGCTCGGCATTTCCACGGCCATCCTCGATGCGGCCGCGCTGGGCTTCCTGGGCCTGGGCGCGCAGCCGCCGGCGCCCGAATGGGGAACCATGCTGGCCGACGCGCGCGAGTTCGTACTGCGTGCCTGGTGGGTCGTGACCTTTCCAGGCGTGGCAATCCTGGCGGCGGTGCTGGCATTCAATCTTCTGGGCGACGGTCTGCGTGACGCGCTCGACCCGAAACTCAAGAGATAGCAATGGCACTACTGGACATCCGCGACCTGCACGTGGAGTTCCCCACGCAGGGCGGCACCCTGCACGCGGTGGATGGCGTGAGCCTCTCGCTGGAAGAGGGCGAGGTGCTGGGCATCGTCGGCGAATCGGGCTCAGGCAAGAGCGTGACCATGATGGCCCTGATGGGGCTCATCGCCTACCCCGGCCGCGTGCGGGCGCAGCACATGCGCTTTGCCGGCAACGATCTGCTCGGCATTTCGGACAAGGCGCGGCGCGCGCTGGTGGGCAAGGACGTGGCCATGATCTTTCAGGAGCCCACCACCAGCCTCAACCCCTGCTTCACCATCGGCTTCCAGCTGATGGAGACGCTGCGCCTGCATCTGCGCATGGACAAGAAGGCGGCGCAGCGCCGCGCCATCGAGTTGTTGGAGCAGGTGGGCATCCCCGCCGCGTCCTCGCGCCTGTCCAGCTACCCGCACCAGCTGTCGGGCGGCATGAACCAGCGCGTGATGATCGCCATGGCGATCGCCTGCAACCCGCGCCTGCTGATCGCCGACGAGCCGACCACCGCGCTCGACGTCACCATCCAGGCCCAGATCCTCGACCTCTTGCGCGAGCTGCAGAAAGAGCGCGGCATGGCGCTGGTGCTGATCACCCACAACATGGGCGTGGTGAGCGAGATGGCGCAGCGCGTGGCCGTGATGTATGCCGGCCAGGTGATGGAGCAGCAGGGGGTGGACGAGCTGTTCGCGGCGCCGCAGCACCCCTATACCGAGGCCCTGCTGGCGGCCCTGCCCGATCGTGCCCCTGACGACGGCCGCCTGGCCACCATCGCCGGCGTGGTCCCCGGCGTGCATGACCGGCCGGCCGGCTGCCTGTTCGCGCCGCGCTGCACCTACGCGACCGAGCATTGCCGTGCCGAGCGGCCCCCGCTGCGCGACTGGCTGGGCGGCCAGGTGCGCTGCCACTACCCGCTGGGCGACCCGCAGCGTGAAGCGGCCATGCTGCGTGACGGCCGCGTGGCGGTGGTGGAGGCCGAATGAGCGCCGGCATCATCAACGCACGCCCCACCGGGATCGTCGCGCAAGCTACCGACCTGCGCCGGGTCTACAAGATCCGCCGCGGCCTGTTCAAGGAGCCGGCTGAGCTGCATGCCGTGGGTGGCGTGTCCTTCACCCTGGAGGCCGGCAAGACGCTGGCGGTGGTGGGCGAATCGGGTTGCGGCAAGTCCACCTTGGCACGCATGGTGTCGCTGATCGAAGAGCCGACGGCCGGGCAGCTGGTCGTCGACGGCATCGACGTGGCCGGCATGGGCGCCGCGCAGCGGCACAACCTGCGCCGCGCGGTTCAGCTGGTGTTCCAGAACCCTTACGGCTCGCTCAATCCGCGCAAGAAGATCGGCGACATCCTCGAGGCCCCGCTGGCCATCAACATGCCCTTCGGCAAGGACGAGCGCAAGCGCCGCGTGCAGGAGATGCTGCGGCAGGTGGGCCTGCGGCCCGAGTATGCGCAGCGCTATCCGCACATGTTCTCCGGCGGCCAGCGCCAGCGCATCGCGATTGCGCGCGCGCTGATGCTCAGCCCCAAGCTGGTGGTGGCCGACGAGCCGGTGTCGGCGCTCGACGTGTCGGTGCAGGCCCAGGTGCTCAACCTGCTGGCCGACCTGCAGGCCGAACTGGGCCTGGCCTACCTTTTCATCTCGCACGACCTCGGCGTGGTGCGGCACATCGCGCATGACGTGCTGGTGATGTACCTGGGCCACGCGGTGGAGCAGGGGCCTAAGCAGCGCATCTTCGCGCGGCCGCTGCATCCCTACACCCAGGCGCTGCTGGCCTCCACGCCGGGCTTGTCGAACCAGCGCATCGTGCTCAAGGGCGAGCTGCCCTCGCCGCTGGATCCGCCGGCCGGCTGCGTGTTCAACACGCGCTGCGCCCATGCGACGGACCGCTGCCGGGCCGAGCGGCCCGTGCTGCGCCTGCTGGATGAACGCCTGGTGGCCTGCCACCATGCCGAAAAGTTTCTCGTGGATGGCGGCGCGAGCGTGCCTGCTGCCGAGAATGCCCCGCTCGCTTCGGCGAAGCTGTCTCAACCTGCAATCTAGATAGAAAAAGGATTCCATCATGAAATCCAACGCCATCGACACGCGGCGCGCCCGCGCCGCTGCGCTGATCCTTCCTGTCGCGCTCGCCCTGAGCTGCGGCGCCGCGGCCGCCAAGACGCTGGTCTATTGCTCCGAAGGCAGCCCCGAGAACTTCTACCCCGGCGTCAACACCACCGGCACGTCTTTCGACGTCACCACCCAGGTCTACAACACCATCGTCGAGTTCGAGCGCGGCGGCACCAAGGTCGTGCCCGGCCTGGCCGAGAAGTGGGACATCTCGGCCGATGGCACCGAGTACACCTTCCACCTGCGCAAGGGTGTGAAGTGGCACACCACCAACAAGAGCTTCAAGCCCACGCGCGACTTCAACGCCGACGACTTCATCTTCATGCTGGAGCGCCAGTGGAAGGACAACGACCCCTACTTCAGGGTCACCAGCCCGAACCACTCGTACTTCAACGACATGGGCATGCCCAAGCTCCTGAAGACCGTGGACCGCATCGACGACCACACGGTGAAGATCGTGCTGAACAAGCCCGAGGCGCCCTTCCTGGCCAACCTGGCGATGCAGTACGCCGGCATCCAGTCGAAGGAATACGCGATCGCCATGCTCAAGGCCGGTACGCCCGAGAAGATCGACCAGGACCCGGTCGGCACCGGCCCCTTCTATCTGGTGCAGTACCAGAAGGACGCGGTGATCCGCTTCAAGGCCTTCCCGCAGTACTGGGGCGGCAAGGCGAAGATCGATGACCTGGTGTTCGCCATCACGCCCGACGCTTCCGTGCGCTGGGCCAAGCTGCAAAAGGGCGAGTGCCATGTCATGCCCTACCCGAACCCGGCCGACCTGGACGCCATGCGCAAGGACCCCAGCGTCAAGGTGCTGGAGCAGCCCGGCCTGAACGTCGGCTACATGGCCTACAACACGCAGAAGAAGCCTTTCGACGACGTGCGCGTGCGCAAGGCGATCAACATGGCGATCAACAAGAAGGCCATCATCGACGGCGTCTACCTCACCGCCGGCGTGGCCGCCAAGAACCCGATCCCGCCCACCCTGTGGTCTTACAACGATGCGGTGAAGGACGATGCCTACGATCCCGAGCGCGCCAAGAAGCTGCTGGCCGAAGCGGGCCACCCGAGCGGCTTCAGCACCGACCTGTGGGCCATGCCGGTGCAGCGCCCCTACAACCCCAACGCCAAGCGCATCGCCGAGCTGATGCAGGCCGATCTGGCCAAGGTGGGCGTGAAGGCCGAGATCAAGACCTTCGAGTGGGGTGAGTACCGCAAGCGCATGCAGGCCGGCGAGCACCAGATGGGCATGCTGGGCTGGACCGGCGACAACGGCGATCCGGACAACTTCCTCTACACCCTGCTGGGCTGTGCCTCGGCGCAGTCGGTGAGCGGCTCCAACGTGGCCAAGTTCTGCCACCAGCCCTATGAAGAGCTGGTGCTCAAGGCCAAGAGCGCGCCCAAGCAGGCCGAGCGCGAGGCGCTGTACAAGAAGGCGCAGGTGATCTTCAAGGAGCAGGCGCCCTGGTTCACCATCGCCCACGCCGTGCAGCTCAAGCCGGTGCGCAACGAAGTGGTGGACTTCAAGCTGAGCCCCTTCGGCCGCCACACCTTCTACGGCGTGGACATCAAGGACAGCAAGTAAGAGTAAGCCCGCCGGGCTTTCCTGAAAAGCACGTGACCACCGCCATCCTCAGCGCTCTGCCGCAGGAGCAGGCGGGCCTGGCCGTGCAGCTGCAGGATCTGGAAGTCGTGCGCTATGCGGCGCGCGACTTCCACGTCGGGCGCTGGCATGGGCGCCCTGTGCTGTTCGCGCTGTCGCGCATCGGCAAGGTGGCCGCGGCCACCACCGCGGCCGCGTTGATCGAGCGCTTTGGTGCCAGGCGTATCGTCTTCACCGGGTTGGCTGGCGGCCTGCATCCTGATGTGAAGGTGGGCGACACCGTGATCGGCAGCGAATTCCTGCAGCACGACATGGATGCCTCGCCGCTCTTTCCGCGCTACGAGGTGCCGCTTTACGGCCGTGCACGCTTTGCCGCCGATCTCGAATTGACGGCGCTGCTGCTCGCAGCGGCGCGCAGTCTTGGCGCCGCCGATATGATCGACCCCGCCACGTGTCGACGCTTCGGACTGGCCGCGCCGCGCATTCACCATGGCTTGCTGATCAGCGGCGACCGCTTCGTCACGCGCGCCGACGAGGCGCAGCAGTTGCGCAGCGCTCTGCCCGATGCGCTAGCGGTGGAAATGGAAGCTGCTGCCGTGGCCCAGGTCTGCCACGACCATGGCGTGCCCTTTGCCGCCGTGCGCAATATCTCGGACCGCGCCGATGAACAGGCGCACGTCGACTTCCCGGCCTACCTCGAAGAAGTGGCCGGCGTGCAGGCGCGCGCCTTGATCGGCACCTTGCTGCCCCTGCTGCCGCCTTGATGCTTCGGTGAGGGTGCGCACCTGCCCCAGCAGGCTGAGCGCTTCTGCGGCATGATTTGCGGCGCTCATCGCGCCGCCAGCTTCATCCCCACGAGAGGTCCAGCCCATGAACACTGCAGCTGCAGCCAGCCCTTCCTCCTCTTCGGCCGAGGCCGCCCGCTTCGGCAGTGGCCAGGCGGTGCGCCGGCTGGAAGACGAGGCCCTGCTGGCCGGCAAGGGCCGCTACACGGACGACGTGCGGGTCGAAGGGCAATTGCACGTGGCCTTCGTGCGCTCGCCCTATCCGCATGCGCGCGTCGTCTCGGTGGACACGGCCGGCGCTGCCGCCATGCCCGGCGTGGCCAAGGTCTTCACCGGCGCCGATCTGCTGGCGACCGGCGTCAAGCCCATTCCTGGCGTTGCGGGCTTTCGACGCGCCGACGGCAACCCCGCCGCCACGCCGCCGCGCCACGCGCTGGCGCATGAGCGGGTGCGCTACGTGGGCGAGTGCGTGGCGGCCGTGCTGGCCGACACCTTGCAGCAGGCGCGCGATGCCGCCGAAGCCGTGTTCGTCGAGTACGAGGAACTGCCGATGGTGGTCGATCCGGCGCAGGCGCTGGAACCCGGCGCGCCGCTGCTGTGCGAGGGCTTGCCCGACAACATTTCGGCCGAGATGCGCCACGGCGACGCTGCCGCCGCAGCCGCCGCGTTCGCCCAGGCCGCGCATGTGGTGAAGCTCCCGATCCGCCACCAGCGCCTGGCGGCCGTCACCATCGAGCCGCGCTCGGTGCAGGCGCAGTTCGATGCGGCGAGCGGCCGCACCACCATCCGCATGAGCACCCAGATGCCTTCGGCCGTGCGCAACACCATCGCCGGCGAGATGCTGGGCATCGCGCCGGAAGAACTGCGCGTGGTGGTGGGCGACGTGGGCGGGGGCTTCGGCATGAAGACCGGGCTGTATCCGGAAGACGCGCTGGTCGCCATTGCCGCGCGCAGCCTGCGGCGGCCGGTGAAATGGATTGCCGAGCGCAGCGAGGAGTTCGTTTCTTCCACCCATGGCCGCGACGTCGATGCGCAGGCCGAACTGGCGCTGGCCGCCGACGGCAGGATCCTGGCGCTGCGCGTGCACACGCTGGCGAATGTGGGCGCCTACCCCAGCGCCGCCGGCGTCGCCATCCAGCTCCTGATCGGCCCCTGGGTGCAGACCAGCGTCTACGACATCCAGACCATCGATTTCCACTTCAAGGCGGTGATGACCAACACCGCGCCCACCGGCCCCTACCGCGGCGCCGGCCGGCCCGAGGCCATCTTCAACATCGAGCGGCTGATGGACGAGGCGGCGCGCCAGAGCGGCATCGACCGCCTCGAATTGCGCCGGCGAAACTTCATCCGCCCCGAGCAGATGCCCTACAAGAACCCGATGGAGCAGGTCTACGACAGCGGGCGCTTCGAGCACGTGATGGACCAGGCGCTGCAGCTGGCCGATTGGACCGGCTTCGAGGCGCGCGCCGCCGAGTCGAGGCGCCGCGGCAAGCAGCGCGGCCTGGGCATCTCGACCTTTCTGGAATGGACCGGCGGCAACGTGTTCGAGGAGCGCGTGACCGTCGCCGTTTTGCCGCAAGAGGGTGTGATCGAGGTGTTCTCCGCCGTCAATGCGATGGGGCAGGGCATCGCCACCTCGCTGGCGCAACTGGTGGTCGATGCCTTCGGCGTTCCCATCGAGAAGGTGCGCGTGGTGCTGGGCGATACCGACCGCGGCAACGGCTTCGGCAGCGCCGGTTCGCGCTCGCTTTTTACTGGCGGCTCGGCGGTGCGGATCGGCTCCGAGCGCACCATCGAGCAGGCACGCGGTCTGGCCGCCAAGGAGTTCGAGGCCGCGCCACAAGACGTGCAGTACGCCGCCGGCCGCTTCAGCGTGGCCGGCACCGACCTGGCCATCGACCTGTTCGAGTTGGCGGCACGCCAGCCCGAGCAGCGCATCTTCATGGATTCGACCAGCACTGTCGCCGGCCCCAGTTGGCCCAACGGCTGCCACATCAGCGAGGTGGAAGTCGACCTGTCTACCGGCGAGGTCGACGTCGTTGCCTACGCGTCAGTCAACGACGTCGGCCGCGTGGTCAACCCGATGATCGTGCGCGGCCAGCTCGACGGCGGCGCGGTGCAGGGCATTGGCCAGGCGCTGTTGGAGCAGGTCGTGTACGACCGCGACACCGGCCAGCTGGTGACCGGAAGCCTGATGGACTACGCCTTGCCCAAGTCCTCCGGCTCGCCCGATTTCAAGACCGAGATGGACCCGTCCACGCCTTGTCTCAACAACCCGCTGGGCGTGAAGGGCGTGGGCGAACTGGGCACCATCGGCGCCACGCCTTCGGTCGTGAACGCCGTGGCCGATGCGCTGGCGCGTGCCGGCCACGCCGACAAAGCGCCGCGCCTGCAGATGCCGGTGACCGGGGCCAGCCTGTGGGCGCTGCTGGCTACTTGAGCCAACCCCTTCTGCGGAAATACCACATGGGGATCAGCGCGCTGGCGACCATCAGGACCAGGGCGAAGGGATAGCCCATGCGCCAATTCAGCTCCGGCATGATCTGGAAGTTCATGCCGTAGACGCTGGCGATCAAGGTCGGCGGCAGCAATGCCACACTCGCCACCGAGAAGATCTTGATGGTCTTGTTCTGGTTGATGTTGATGAAACCGACCGTCGCATCCATCAGGAAGTTGATCTTGTCGAACAGGAAGGCCGTGTGGTTGTCCAGCGATTCGATGTCGCGCAACAGCTGGCGCGCATCCTCGAACTGCTCGGCATTGAGCATGCGGCTGCGCATCATGAAGCTGACGGCGCGGCGCGTGTCCATCACGTTGCGGCGGATGCGGCCGTTCAGGTCTTCCTGGCGCGCGATGGCACCCAGCACTTCGCCGGCCAGCTCGTCGGTCACGTTTTCCGACAGCACCTTCTTGCCGGCCATCTCCAGTTCGTCGTAGATGGCTTCCAGCGTGTCGGCCGAGTATTCGGCGTCGGCGTCGAAGAGCTTGAGCAGCACCTCCTTGGCGTCCTCGATCAGCCCCGGTGCGCGGCGTGCGCGCATGCGCAGCAGGCGGAATACGGGCACGTCTTCGTCGTGGATCGAGAACAGCACGCCGCGGCTGCGCAGTTCGGTGTTGTGCTGGTTCAGGATGAAGGCCACGCGCACCGAGCGCGGGTCTTCTTCGTCGGCGATCAGGAAGTCGCTGCGGATGTGCAGTTCGCCGTTGTCTTCCTCATAGAAGCGCGCGGACTCCTCGATGTCCTCGTCCATCGCGTCTTCCGGGATGGACAGGCCGTAGTACTGCTTGATCCAGCGCTTTTCTTCCAAGGTGGGCGACTCGAGGTCGACCCAGATCGGCTGGAATTTGGAAAGCTCTTCGAGCGCCTCGATCTCTTCCTGGACGAGGCGGCCGTTGGCCAGCGTGAAGATGTTGAGCATGGGCTCACTCCCTGATGAATGACGACGGACGGATTGGCGTGTGGTGGGGCGCTTTCAACAGACCCCTGTCACCCATCCAATAAGCCGGACGGCTGTCAGCAGGGAGTTGAAAGCTGCCGAGACGGGCAGGTTTCCAAGGCCGTAGCTCCTTCAAGATTTCGACGGGCGCGATTATGTCATCGGGCTCCACGCGGCACGCGCTTCGGGTTGCCGTCGCGCGGCCACCAGCTGGATGGATGTACAGTTCGGGGCACTTCGCCATGTCCGCCCTTCTTGAAGATTCCACCCGCCGCCTGCAGGACGCCCTGGCCGGCCTCAATGCCGACCAGCGCGAGGCCGTGCTGCACGGCGTCGACACCGAAGCACAAGCCGATCCGCGCCCCCTGCTGATCGTGGCCGGCGCCGGTTCCGGCAAGACCAGCACCCTGGCGCACCGCGTCGCCTGCCTCGTTGCCAAGGGCGCCGACCCGCAGCGCCTGCTGCTGCTGACCTTCTCGCGCCGGGCCGCGCAGGAGATGTCGCAGCGCGCCGGACATGTGCTGGCCAAGGTGCTCGGGCTGGGCTCCCAGACCCCGCCTTCGCTGCCCTGGGCGGGCACCTTTCATGGCATCGGCGCCCGCTTGCTGCGCGACTACGCGGCGCAGATCGGCCTTTCCGAGAACTTCACCATCCACGACCGGGGCGATGCCGAGGACCTGATGGGACTGGTGCGGCACGAACTGGGGTTGACGGGCACCGAGAAGCGCTTTCCGCTCAAGAGCACCTGCCTGTCGATTTATTCGCGCGTGGTCAACACCCAGGGCAGCCTGCACGAGGTGCTGGCCCAGGCCTTTCCCTGGTGCGCCGAATGGGAAGAGCCGCTCAAGCGCCTGTTCGGTGCCTATGTGGAAGCCAAGGGCGCGCAGAACGTGCTGGACTACGACGACCTGTTGCTGGGTTGGCACGAGATGATGGCCGAGCCCACCCTGGCAGCCCAACTGGGCGGACGCTTCGACCATGTGCTGGTCGACGAATACCAGGACACGAATCGTCTGCAGGCCGCCATCCTGCAGCGCCTCAAGCCCGACGGCTGCGGCCTCACGGCGGTGGGCGACGACGCGCAGTCCATCTATTCTTTTCGCGGCGCGACGGTGCGCAACATCCTGGACTTTCCGGCGCAGTTTGGCGCACCGGCGCGCATCGTCACGCTGGAGCGCAACTACCGCTCGACCCAGCCGATCCTGGACGTATCGAACACGCTGATCGCGGGCGCCGGCGAGCGCCATGCCAAGCGCCTGTGGACCGACAAGCCATCGGCCGGACGGCCGCAGCTGGTGCTGGTGCCGGACGAGGCCCAGCAGGCGCGCTGGGTGGCCGACCGGGTGCTGGCGCACCGCGAGGGTGGGCTTCGGCTGAAATCGCAGGCGGTGCTGTTTCGCACCTCCAGCCACAGCGCCGCGCTGGAGCTGGAACTGGCGCGGCGCAATATCCCCTTCGTCAAGTTCGGCGGCCTCAAATTTCTCGAGGCCTCGCATGTGAAGGACCTGCTGGCGCTGCTGCGCTTTGCACAAAACCCCAAGGGGCGGCAGGCCGGTTTCCGGGTGGTGCAGCTCATCCCGGGCATCGGCCCCGTCACGGCCACGCGCCTCTTGGACGCCATGGACACCGCGAGCGATCCGGGCGCCGCCCTGCAGTCCTTTGCCGTGCCATCCGGGGCGCGTGAGCAGTGGGTCGAGTTTGCCGCCGTCTATGCCGGCTTGCGCAACGGGCAAGCGGCCTGGCCGGCCGATGCCGAGCTGGCGCTGCGCTGGTACCTGCCGCACCTCGAGCGCTTGCACGAAGACGCGGCGGTGCGCCGTGCCGACGTCGAGCAGCTGGTGCGCCTGGCAGCAGGCTACGCCAGCCGGGAAGCCTTCCTGGCCGAGCTCACCCTGGATCCGCCCGACGCCACCAGCGACCGCTCCGGGCCGCCGCTGCTGGACGAGGACTACCTGATCCTTTCCACCATCCACTCGGCCAAGGGGCAGGAGTGGAGCTCGGTGCATGTGCTCAATGTGGTGGACGGCTGCATGCCGTCGGACCTGGCGACGGGCAGCGCCGAAGAGATCGAGGAGGAGCGGCGCCTCTTGTACGTCGCGATGACCCGGGCGCGCGATCATCTGCACTTGCTGGTGCCGCAGCGCTTCTATGTGACGCAGCAGTCGGCCCGCGGCGACCGCCATCTGTATGCAGGCCGCACGCGCTTCATCCCCGCGCAGGACGCCAAGGCGTTCGAAGAGGTGGTGTGGCCGCCGCCGCCCGAGCGGCCGCCGGCGGTGCCGCCGCCCCAGGCGGCCATCGACCTGCGCAACCGGCTGCGGGCGGCTTGGCGTTAAGGCCTGGGAGCAGGCCTTGGGCTGGAAATCATCGAGCCGGACGACTTTGCCACCAATCGAAACGTAAAGATATGGTCACAAATATCGAGTAGCGCGACGCGGGGTCAAGCATTGCTTTTCGCTGCAGGGGCGGGCATAGTGAATCCGACCCCTCGCAGTTCTCTCCCTTCCCCTCCCCCCGAAACTCCCCTTTTTCCCGTCGATGCCACCCGGTTCCCCGGGCGGTGTCATTTCCCCAACCGTCAATTCCAGGAGGTCACTTATGAATTTGACGATCAGCGGTCATCACCTCGACGTCACTCCCGCTCTGCGCAGCTACGTCACCAGCAAGCTGGACCGGATCACACGCCATTTCGACCAGGTGGTCGATGTCAAGGTGATCCTGACGGTGGAAAAGCAGAAGGAGAAGGAAAGGCGGCAACGCGCCGAATGCAACATCCACGTCAAGGGCAATGACATGTTCGCCGAGTCGAGCCATGCTGATCTCTATGCCGCCGTCGACGAACTGGTCGACAAGCTGGACCGCCAGGTGGTGCGCCACAAGGATCGTCTTCAGGACCACCACCACGAGGCACCGAAGCGCGTCATGTAACGTGATGTAGTTACGCCTTCGGGCAAATCCTCTTGCGGGCCGCCTTTTGGCGGCTCTTTGCTTTTTGTGGGGTGGGTGCATAATCGCCCCCGCTCTCTCCCACCATGAATCGCCTCGCGTCCATCCTGCCGCCCGCTCAAGTCCTTGTGAGCGTTGATGCAACTAGCAAGAAGCGCGCCTTTGAAGAGGCTGGCCTGCTGTTCGAGAACCTCCATGGTTTGGGCCGCGCCCTCATCACCGACAGCTTGTTCGCCCGCGAACGCCTGGGCTCCACCGGCCTGGGCCACGGCGTTGCCATCCCGCACGGCCGCATCAAGGGCCTGAAGTCGCCGATGGCGGCGGTGTTCCAGCTGGCCCACCCGATCGGCTTCGATGCACCGGACGAGCAGCCGGTGGCGCTGCTGATCTTCCTCCTGGTGCCGGAAGCCGCCACCCAGAAGCACCTGGAAATCCTTTCCGAGATTGCCGAGCTCCTGTCGGACGCCCATCTGCGCGAGCAGATCAAGTCGAGCACCGATGCCTCGGCGCTGCACGCCCTGATCGCGAGCTGGCAGTCGGCCCAGGTCGCGTAAACATGCCGGCCCCCCGGCTTTTCACTCCCTTCGGTCGTGTAACGCCACCCCCCGAGGGGGAGACCACACCTGAGGCCTGGCGGAGCCAGTTCCTCGGTGTGTTGCTGGGTGAGGTCGCGGGGACACTGGCGCTGGATCCATGAAGCCGACCGTCATCAGCGCCGATGCGATGTTCGAGGAGTTCCGCGGGTCGCTCCGCTGGGAGTGGCTGGCGGGCCTGGGGGCGTCCGAGCGCCAGTTCGATCCCGAAGTCATCAGCCGCGCCCAATCGGCGGCGGACCTGGTCGGCTACCTCAACTACATCCACCCCTACCGGGTGCAGATCCTGGGCGCACGCGAGATCGCCTACCTGACGATGGGCACGCAAGACGACTGCGCGCGCCGCATCGCCCGCATCGTCACCCTGGAGCCGCCCATGCTGGTGCTGGCCGACGCGCAGGCGGCGCCCGACACCCTGCTGTCGATCTGCGAGCGGGCCCAGCTGCCGCTGTTTGCCACCAAGGAGTCTTCCGCCTTCGTGATCGACGTGCTGCGCACCTACCTGTCCAAGCACTTCGCCGAGCGCACCTCGATGCATGGCGTGTTCATGGACATCCTGGGCCTGGGCGTGATGATCACCGGCGAGTCGGGCCTGGGCAAAAGCGAACTGGGTCTGGAGCTGATCTCGCGCGGCAACGGGCTGGTGGCGGACGACGCGGTCGACCTGTTCCGCATCAACCAGACCACCATCGAAGGCCGCTGCCCCGACTTGCTGCAGAACCTGCTGGAAGTGCGCGGCATCGGCTTGCTGGACATCCGCGCCATCTTTGGCGAGACGGCAGTGCGCCGCAAGATGCGCCTGAAGCTCATCGTGCACCTGGTGCGCCGCGACAGCTTCGAGCGCGACTACGAGCGCATGCCCTCGGCCCCGCTCACGCAGGACGTCCTGGGCGTGCCGATCCGCAAGGTGATCATCCAGGTGGTGGCCGGCCGCAACATCGCCGTGCTGGTGGAAGCCGCGGTACGCAATTCCATCCTGCAATTGCGCGGGATCGACACCTATGCCGACTTCGTTGCCCGCCACCACAAGGCGATGGAAGCCAACAAGGACGAGGATTGAAGGGCCCCCCGGCTTTTCACTTCGCTCCGCTGCGTGTAAGTAACTCCACCCCCCGAGGGGGAGACCCGGGCTCGCCTTGGGGCGGCCCGGCGGCTGCCCGGGGGCTGGAAAGGGACCCTGCCCCGCGCTAACGCTTCTTGAGGCAGTCGGCGCACAGGCCGTAGAGGGACATCGCGTGGTCCTGCAAAGTCCAGCCCTTGTCCTTGGCGATCATCTGCTGGCGCCGCTCGATCTCGGCGTCGTAGAACTCCTCGACCTTGCCGCACGACGTGCACACCAGGTGGTCGTGGTGCTGGCCTTCGTTCAGTTCGTAGACGGCCTTGCCGCTCTCGAAATGGCTGCGCTCCAGGATGCCGGCCTGCTCGAACTGGGTCAGCACCCGGTAGACCGTGGCCAGGCCGATGTCGGAATGGTGATTGAGCAGCACGCGGTAGACGTCTTCCGCGGTCATGTGGCGCTGCTCGCCGCTCTGGAAGATCTCCAGGATTTTCAGGCGCGGCAGTGTGGCCTTCAGGCCGGTGCTCTTGAGTTCGTCGATCTTGTCCATGGTCGTTCCTGCGCCAGCCGCGGCGGGGGGCGCTCAAGCAAATGTGGCTTTGCCACTTTGCTTGATCCCCCGCGGTGGGCGGGCCGGGCTGGCCCGGCCCTGGGGGCCTCAAAGGACCCAGCCGCTACAATGGTTCGATCATATCGCTAGCCACTTTTCCCATGTCTGCCATCCACTTACGCCGTCTTGGGCTGCTTCTCGCAGTCGTCGGCGGCAGCGTCAGCCTCGGTGCATGCAGCAGCATCGGCGACAGCACCCGCAGTGCGCTTTACTCCATCACGCCTTACAAGGTCGAGGTGGTGCAGGGCAACTTCGTCTCCAAGGAGCAGGTCGAGGCGCTCAAGCCGGGCATGACGCGCCAGCAGGTGCGTGAAATCCTCGGCACTTCGCTGCTGAACGACGTGTTTCATTCCAACCGCTGGGATTACGTCTTCACCATCCGCCGCCAGGGCGTGGAGCCGCAGCAGCGCCGCCTGACGGTGTACTTCAACGGCGAGCTGCTCGAGCGCTTTGATGGCGACTCGATGCCCAGCGAGGAAGAATTCGTCGCTACCCTCGACACGCGCGCCCGCAGCGGCAAGGTGCCCAAGCTCGAGGCCTCCGAGGACGAGCTGAAAAAGTTCGATCCGCCGAAGGACACGAAGGACGCCAAGGCCGAAGAGCCCCCCAAACCACTGCCGCCCTTGCCGCCGAGCTACCCGCCGCTCGAATCGGGCCGTTGACCGAATCTCTGGGGGCACCGCGAAGCCCCCTTTCTTCTTTTGAGGAAGAACTCGCGTGACCCATCCTTCTCCCCTTCACCACGTCGCCATTGCCGGCGCATCCGGCCGCATGGGCCGCATGCTGATCGAGGCAGTACAGGCCGCCGATGACTGCAAGCTCAGCGGCGCGCTCGACATTCCCGGCAGCAGCGCCCTGGGCATCGATGCCGCCGCCTGGCTCGGCACGCCGGCCGGCGTGCCCATCGTGTCCGACCTGCGCCAGGGCCTTGCGAATTCGCAGGTGCTGATCGACTTCACCCGGCCCGAAGGCACCCTGGCCCACCTGGCGGTGTGCCGCGAGCTGGGGGTGCAGGCGGTGATCGGCACCACCGGCTTCTCCGACGCGCAAAAGGCACAGATCGCCGAGTACGCTAAGGACGTCGCGATCATGATGGCGCCCAACATGAGCGTGGGCGTCAACGTCACCCTCAAGCTGCTGGAGATGGCCGCCAAGGCCCTGTCCACCGGCTACGACATCGAGATCATCGAGGCGCACCACCGCCACAAGGTGGACGCGCCTTCGGGCACCGCGCTGAAGATGGGTGAAGTGATCGCCGATGCGCTGGGCCGCGACCTGAAGGACTGCGCCGTCTACGCCCGTGAAGGCGTCACCGGCGAGCGCGACCCCTCCAGCATCGGCTTCGCCACCATCCGCGGCGGCGACATCGTGGGCGACCACACGGTGCTCTTTGCCGGCACCGGCGAGCGCATCGAGATCACCCACAAGTCGGCCAGCCGCGTCACTTACGCGCAGGGCAGCCTGCGTGCGGTGCGCTTCCTGGCGGGCCAGAAGCGCGGCCTGTACGACATGTTCGACGTGCTCAACCTGCGCTGAGCACCGGATGAACGCGCTGGACCTGCTCGCCCAGGGCGATGCCGTCAGCCGCGCGGTGGCGGCTTTGCTGCTGGCCATGTCGGTGGCAAGCTGGGTCGCGATCTTGTGGAAGGCCTGGCTGCTGCGCGGCGGCACGCGCAGCGTGTTGCGCAGCATCGCCGCCTTCTGGCAGTCGCCCTCGCTGGACGAGGCCGAGCAGCGGCTGTCTGGCTTCGACAGTGCGCTCTTGGTGCTGCCCGCCGTGCAAGCGCTGCGTGAACAGTCCGCGCCAGCGCCAAGCCTGGCAGCCGGCGGCGACCCGGTGCAGCGCCTGACACGCGCCCTGCGCGACGCGCTGCATGGCGCGCTGCGCCGCCTGCAAGGCGGGCAGATCCTGCTGGCCACCGTCGGCGCCACCGCGCCCTTCGTCGGCCTGCTGGGCACCGTGTGGGGCATCCACCATGCGCTGGCCACCATTGCCACGCAGGCGGGCGGCTTCACCATCGACAAGGTGGCGGGGCCGGTCGGCGAGGCGCTGATCATGACCGCCTTCGGCCTGGCCGTCGCCATTCCCGCCGTGCTGGCCTACAACGTCTTCGGCCGGCTCATCGGCCGCATCGAAGCCGAGCTGGAAGGCTTCGCGCACGACCTGCTGGCGCGTTTTGCATCGGCGCCAGTGCCGGCGCAGCAGTAGGCAGGAGACGCCGCGCATGGCATTCGGCCGCACCTCGCTCGGCAGCTCCGCCGCCAGCGGCGGCCGCGCGCTGGGCGGCGGCGGGCAGCGTCCCTTGTCGGACATCAACGTCACGCCGCTGGTCGACGTGATGCTGGTGCTCTTGGTGATCTTCATCATCACCGCGCCACTGATGGCCAGCTCGATCCGCCTGGACCTGCCCAAGACCGACGCCGGCCAGCCGGTCGAGGCGCCCAAGTTCGTCTCGATCGTGGTCGATGCCAAGGGCGCCATCTTTCTCAACGATGCGCCGGTCGACCAGCCATCACTGGCTGAAGGCCTGGTCCGGGCGGCGGCCGACAGCCGCGACACCGAGGTGCAACTGCGCGCCGATGCGAGCGTGCCCTACGGCCAGGTCGTGCAAGTCATGGGCATCGCCAACAAGGCGGGCCTGTCGCGCATCGGCTTCGTGACCGAGGCGCCGCCCGCACCCCAACCCGCTCGATAGGCGAGCGGTGCGGCGGGCGTGGCTGACGACCTGTCGGCGCCGGACTACCCGCACATGCCTTCGCCGCTGATCGGCTTCACCGCGAAGCTTTGCCAGACTGGCCTTCTGTTCCTCATGATCAGAAGGAGTTCGCATGCAAAAAGCACCGCAAGCCCGCCAGCAGAATGCCAAGACCTTGATCGACCTGGAGACCCGCTTCTGGCGCTCGATCGTGGATGAGGACACCCCGACCGCCCTGTCGATGCTCGCCGAGCCGTCTGTCATGGTCAGCTCGCACGGCGCGATGAAGTTCGACCATGCCCAATACCGCAAGATGGCCGAGCAGGGCCCCGAGGTGCTCACCGACTTCGAGCTGGGCGAGATCGACGTGACGTTCGCCACCGACGAGGTCGCCGTGCTCACCTACCGGGTCAAGCAGTCGGTCGGCCAGCGCGGCAGCAAGAAGCCCGGCAGCGTCGAGGAAATGGCCGACAGTTCGACCTGGGTGCGCAGGAATGACGGCCAGTGGCAGTGCGTCATGCACACCGAGACGCCGCTGGAAGCCGGCAAGGCGCACTGACGACGACGGGCGGTCGCTTGGCGGCCTCTCCTCAGCCCAGCGCCACCGGCCTGGTATGCCAGATCTCGTGCGCATACTGCGCAATCGTCCGGTCCGATGAAAAGCCCCCCATGCCGGCTACGTTGAGGATCGCCATGCGGGCCCAGGCATCCGGGTCGCGATAGAGCGCATCCACCTTCTCCTGCGCCTCCAGGTAGCTGGCGTAGTCGGCCAGGAGCAGGTAGTGATCGCCCCAGTTCACCAGAGCGTCGAAGATCGCTTGGTAGCGATCGGGCTCGCCGTGCGAGAACAGGCCGTCACGGATGCTGTCGAGCACGCGCTGAAGTTCGGCGTTGCCCTCGTAAAGCTCGCGCGGCTGGTAGCCGCTGGCGCGGATGTCGGCCACCTCGCGCGTGGTGTTGCCGAAGATGAAGAAGTTGTCGGCGCCCACTGCCTCGCGCATCTCCACATTGGCGCCGTCCAGGGTGCCGATGGTGAGCGCGCCGTTGATCGCGAACTTCATGTTGCCGGTGCCCGAAGCCTCGGTGCCGGCGGTGGAGATCTGCTCCGACAGGTCGGCCGCCGGAATGATCACCTCGGCCAGGCTCACGCTGTAGTTGGGCAGGAACACCACCTTCAGGAGCTTGCCCACCCGCTCGTCGCTGTTGATCACCGCCGCCACATCGTTGATGAGCCGGATCACCAGCTTGGCCATGTGATAGGCCGAGGCCGCCTTGCCGGCGAACACCACCACGCGCGGCACGTGGCCGGCTTCGGGCGTGTCCAGGATGCGGTGGTAGCGCGTGATCACATGCAACACGTTGAGCAGCTGGCGCTTGTACTCGTGCATGCGCTTGACCTGGACGTCGAACAGGGCGTCGGTGTCCAGCGGGATGCCCAGGTGCTGGTCCACCCAATTGGCCAGCCGCAGCTTGTTCTCGCGCTTGGCATGGCGAAAGGCTCCCACGAAAGCCGGCTGATGGGTCATCGGCCGCAGCACTTCGAGCTGCTTGAGGTCGCGCCGCCAGCCGCGGCCGATGCGATGGTCCAGCAGCTTGGCCAGCGGCGGGTTGGCCTGCGCCAGCCAGCGACGCGGCGTGACACCGTTGGTCTTGTTGTTGAAGCGCTCCGGAAAGAGCTTGGCGAAGTCCGCAAAGATCGACTGCTTCATCAGCTCCGAGTGCAGCTCCGACACGCCGTTGATCGAGTGGCTGGCCAGCACCGCCACGTAGGCCATGCGCACGCGCCGCTCGCCGTTCTCGTCGATCAGCGACAGGCGCCGCAGCAGCTCCACATCGTGCCCGTGCTTCTGCGTCACTGTGGCCAGAAAGCGGGAGTTCATGTCGAAGATGATCTGCAGGTGCCGCGGCAGCACGCGCCCGAACATCTCCACCGGCCAGGTCTCCAGCGCCTCGTGCATCAGGGTGTGGTTGGTGTAGCTGAACACCTTCTGCGTGAGGGCCCAGGCCGTGTCCCAGGGCAGGCCATGCTCGTCGATCAAGAGGCGCATCAGCTCGGGCACCGCCAGCACCGGATGGGTGTCGTTCAGGTGGATGCTGACCTGGCTGGGCAGCTCGTCGAAGCCCTGGTGGTTGCGCAGGTAGCGGTGCAGCAGGTCTTGCACGCTGGCGCTCACGAAGAAATATTCCTGGTGCAGGCGCAGCTCGCGGCCCGAGGGTGTGGAGTCGTCCGGATAGAGCACGCGCGAGACGTTCTCCGAATGGTTCTTGCTCTCCACCGCCTCCATGTAGTTGCCGCGGTTGAAGGCCTTGAGGTCGATCTCCTCGGTGGCGCGGGCTGACCATAGCCGCAAGGTGTTGGTGGCCTGGGTGCCGAAGCCGGGAATGATGGTGTCGTAGGCCACCGCCAGCACGTCGTGGGTCTCGACCCAGCGGCCCGCGCCATAGGGCGCGCCTTTGCCTTCGCGCCGTTGCACGTGGCCGCCGAAGCGCACCCGGTAGTTCACCTCGGGCCGCTGGAACTCCCAGGGGTTGCCGCGGGTGAGCCAGTAGTCGGGCGTTTCCACCTGCTGGCCATCGACGATGCGCTGGCGAAACATGCCGTACTCGTAGCGGATGCCGTAGCCCAGGCCGGGTACGCCCAGGGTGGCCATGGAATCGAGGAAGCAGGCCGCCAGCCGGCCCAGGCCGCCGTTGCCGAGCGCGGCGTCCGGCTCACGTTCGGTCAGCGCCTCGATGTCGACGCCGAAATCGGCCAGCGCCTCTCGCACCGTGTCCTGCAGCTCCAGCGCCAGCAAGGCGTTGGTGAAGGTGCGGCCGATGAGGAATTCCATCGACAGGTAGTACACGCGCTTGAGCTTCTGGGCGTACTGCGCGCGGGTGGTGGTCATCCAGCGCTCGACCAGCTGATCGCGCACTGCCCATGCAGCGGCATGCAGCCAGTCGTCCTGGCTGGCGGTGGCCGGGTCCTTGCCGACGGCGTAGATCAGCTTGTTGGCCACGGCGCGCTTGAAGGCAGCGACATCGCGGTCTGGATGGTCGTACTTGAAGTCTTCGATGGTCATGGTGCGAAGGTTCTTCCAATCAACGGATCAATGTGAAAGTGCCTGCCGGTAGACGGCCAGGTAGCTGGCGGCCGCGCTGGCCCAGTCGGCCGGGCGGCGCATGGCATTGGCGCGCACGGCGCGCCAGTCGGCGGGCCGGCGGTACAGCGCAAAGGCGCGACGCTGGGCCCGTTCGTAGGCGGCGCCGCTGAAGTCATCGAAACAGAAACCATTGGCCTCACCGCTGGCCAGGTCTTCCAGCGTGCTGTCGACCACCGTGTCGGCCAGGCCGCCGACCCGGTGCACCAGCGGCAGGCTGCCGTACTTGAGTCCGTACATCTGGGTCAGGCCGCACGGCTCGTAATGCGAAGGCACCAAGGTGACGTCGCCGCCGCCGAACAGGCGATGCGCCAGCGGCTCGCTGTAGCCCAGCGTGACGCTCACCGCTTTGGGCGAGCGGGTGGCGCGTTCGCGAAAGGCGGCTTCCAGCGCCGCATCGCCGCTGCCCAGCACGGCCAGCTGGCCACCCTGGGCCAACAAGGCGTCCAGGCCCTGCAGCACCAGCTGCAGCCCTTTTTGTTCGGTCAGACGGCTCACCACCACGAAGAGCGGTGCGTCGGCATCGGGTGCCAGGCCCAGCGCCTCCTGCAGCGCCGCCTTGCAGTACGCCTTGCCGCCCATCGCGCGCACGTCGTAGCGCTCGGGCAGCAGGATGTCGGTGGCCGGGTTCCAGACCTGGTCCTCCACGGCGTTGAGAACGCCGGAGAGCACGTCGGCACGATGGCGCAGCAGCCCGTCCAGCCCGAAGCCTTGCTCGCTCGTCTGGATCTCGCGGGCGTAGGTCGGACTCACGGTGGTGAGCCGGTCGGCAAACACGAGGCCGCCCTTCATGAAAGACAGCTGGCCGTGGTATTCGAGTCCGTGCACGCGGAAGGCGGCCGGCGGCAGGCCCAGCTCGGCAAAGTGACGCGGATGGAACAGGCCCTGATACGCCAGGTTGTGAATGGTGAACACGCTGCCCACCTTGGGCTTGCCGTTGGGCGGCGCGAAAGCCAGGTAGGCTGGCGCCAGCGCCGCGTGCCAGTCGTGGGCATGCACCAGTTGCGGCTGCCAGCCCGGATCCAGCCCTTGTGCCAGGCGGGCCGCCGCCCAGCCCAGCAGGGCAAAGCGCCGATGGTTGTCGCCGTAGGCATGGCGCGAAGCGTCTTCGTAGGGATTGCCGGGCCGCTCGTAGAGGGCCGGCGCATCGATCCAGTAGACCGGGATGTCGGGTGCGCCTGCGGTGGCGATGCGGCCCAGGCGCAACCCCACGCGTTCGCCCCAGGGCGCATCGAATTCGGCCACGATCTGCGCATCGCGCACGCCGGCCGCGATGGCCGGAAAGCCGGGCAGCAGCGCCCGCACATCCTGCCCGGCCGCCAGCAGGGCCAGGGGCAGGGCACCGGCGACGTCCGCCAAGCCGCCGGTCTTGAGCAGAGGAAAGATTTCGGCGCTGACCTGGAGGATTCGCATCAGGGCGTGGTCAGGCGTTTGAGCATCTCGCGCGTCACCAGCACCACGCCGCCCGCGGTGCGCTCGAAGCGCGCCGCATCCAGCACCGGGTCTTCGCCGATCACCATTTCTTCGGGCAGCACGCAGGCGCGGTCGATCACCACGCGGTCGAGCCGGCAGCCGCGGCCCACTTCGACGTCGGGCAGCAGCACTGCTTCGTTGATCTCGCAAAAGGAATGCACGCGTACGCCCGAGAACAGCACCGAGCTGCTGACCTTGGAGCCTGAGACGATGCAGCCGCCCGAGACGATGGTGTTGACAGTCATTCCATGCTTGCCGTCACGATCGAGCACGAATTTGGCCGGCGGCAGTTGACGCTGATAAGTCCAGATCGGCCAGTCGGTGTCATAGATGTCCAGCTCTGGCGTGATCGAGGCCAGATCGAGGTTGGCTGCCCAGAACGCATCAATCGTGCCCACGTCGCGCCAATAGGCCGGCGCATTGCCGCCGCGTCGGGCCCGAGTGACGCAGGACATGCTGAAGGGATGCGCCGCCGCCCGTCCCGCGGCCACCGCGCGCGGGATGATGTCCTTGCCGAAGTCGTGGCTGGAGGCCGGATTGCGGTTGTCTTCTTCCAGCAGCTGGTACAGGTAGTCGGAATCGAAGATGTAGATGCCCATGCTGGCCAGCGCCAACTCCGGCTTGCCCGGCATGCCGGGCGGATTGGCGGGCTTTTCCAGGAACTCGGTGATCTTGCGGTCGGCATCGATCGCCATCACGCCGAAGGCGGCGGCTTCCATGCGCGGCACCTCGATGCAGCCCACGGTGCAGCCGCGGGCCTGCTTCACGTGGTCCATCAGCATGATCGAGTAGTCCATCTTGTAGACATGATCGCCGGCCAGCACCACCACGTAGTCATGCGGCGTGGAGCGGGCCTGGATGATGTCCAGGTTCTGGTAGACCGCGTCGGCCGTGCCGCGGTACCAGTGCTCGTCGCCCACGCGCTGCTGCGCCGGCAGCACGTCGACCATCTCGTTGAGCTCGGCCCGCAGGAAGCTCCAGCCGCGCTGCAGGTGGCGCATCAGCGAATGCGACTTGTACTGCGTCACCACCGCCATGCGCCGGATGCCCGAGTTCAGGCAGTTCGAGAGCGCGAAGTCGATGATGCGGAACTTGCCGCCGAAGTACACGGCGGGTTTGCAGCGCCGGTCGGTCAGCTGCTTGAGGCGGGCGCCCCGCCCGCCGGCCAGCACCAGCGCGATGGTGCGGCGTACCAGCTGGTGTGCCTGCAATGGGGAATTGGATGTCGTGCTGCGGTCGTCCATCTTCTTTGCCTCCTTGCTTGTGGTCTTCGGGCTCAGCCTACGCCCGCTGCGGTGCCTTGCGCAACCCACAAGCTGACCGGCGGCAAGATGGGCTGGGGCGGCAGCGCGGCGGCGTCCTGCGCGCCATCCGTGGCCAGGCGCAGCTGCCAGTGGCCAGGCGGCAGGACGAAGCGCTGCGGCTGCTCTTGCGCGTTGATCAGCAGCAACCATCGTGTTTGCGGCGCCGGCATGTCGAAGAGGATGGCCATCGCGTGCTGGCCACTGGCTTCCCAGTCGGCGCCGGCCATGGCCTGGCCGTCCGGCCGCAGCCAGCACAGCGCCGCTTCGCCGGGCGCGGGGTGCACGGGCCACCAGCGTTGGCTGCGCAGGGGGGCGGCCTCGCGCCGCAGCGCCAGCAGCCGGGTCACGTAGTCGGCCAGGCCAGTGTCGGCCTGGGGCCAGGCCAGCCAGGTGATGTCGTTGTCCTGGCAATAGGCGTTGTTGTTGCCGCGTTGGCTGTGGCCCAGTTCGTCGCCCGCCAGCAGCATGGGTGTGCCCTGGGACAGCAGCAGGGCGGCCAGCAGCACGCGCGAAAGGCGCGCCCGCTCGGCCAGCACCGCCGGGTTGTCGGTGTCGCCTTCCACGCCGCAGTTGCGGCTCAGGTTGTGGTGATGGCCGTCGCGGTTGTGCTCGCCGTTGGCCATGTTGTGGCGCTCGTTGTAGCTGACCAGGTCGCGCAAGGTGAAGCCGTCGTGCGCAGTGATGAAATTGACGCTGGCCGTGGGCGCGCGGCCGTCATGCCGGAAGTCTTCGCTGGAGCCGGCGAAGCGGTGCGCGAATTCGCCCAAGGTTGCGCTTCGGTGCAGCCAGAAGGCGCGCTGGGTGTCGCGAAAGCAGTCGTTCCACTCCAGCCAGCCGGGCGGGAATTCGCCCATCCGGTAGCCGCCGGGCCCGATGTCCCAGGGCTCGGCGATGAGCAGGCAGCGCGACAGCACCGGGTCTTGCGCCATGGCGGCCAGGAAGGGCGCCTTGGCGTCGAACTCGCCGGCGGGCCTGCGCCGTGCCAGCACCGGCGCCAGATCGAAGCGAAAGCCGTCGACGCCAAGCTCGAGCACCCAGTAACGAAGGCTGTCCATCACCAGTTGCAGCACGCGCGGCTCGGTGAGCTTCAGGCAGTTGCCGCAGCCGGTCCAGTTCTCGTAGAGCGCCGGGTCGTCCTGCCGCAGGTGGTAGTACAGCGTGTTGTCCATGCCGCGCAGGCTCAGCGTGGGGCCCAGTTCGTCGGTCTCGGCGCTGTGGTTGAACACCACATCGACCACCAGCTCCATGCCGCGCGCATGCACGGCGTCGGCCAGCAGCCGGAACTCGCTCGCGGGGGTGGTGCCGGGCCGGCCGCTCCAGTAGCGGGCCTCGGGTGCGAACCAGCCGATCGGGCTGTAGCCCCAATAGTTGCGCAGGCCCTGCTTCAACAGTCGCTCTTCGTCGGCGCGGTGCTGCACCGGCATCAGGTTGAGCGAGGTGATGCCCAGGCGCTGCAGGTGGTCGAGCACCGGCGCTTCGGCCAGGCCGGCAAAGGTGCCGCGCAACTCGGAGGGCACGGCCGGATGCAACTGCGTGTGGCCGCCCACGTGCAGCTCGTAGAGGACGCGCTCGCTGGGTGAAATGCGCGGGCGTGCTGGCTGCTCGGGCGACAGCGGCAAGGGCGCGGCCACGCGCGCTTTCAAGGCGATGGCGGCGTTGTCGCGCAGATCACGCGCCTCGGGTTGGCCAACGACATGGCCGAGGAACAGGTCTTCGCCGCCGTACTCGCCGACGATCTCGCGGGCATAGGGATCGAGCAGCAGCTTGGCAGCATTGAAGCGCCAACCCTCGTGCGGCGCCCACGGTCCGTGCACCCGGTAGCCGTAGACCAGGCCAGGCCGCGCGCTGGGCAGCCGGCCGTGCCAGCAGCCGTCGGTGCAGGCCGGCAGCCGCAGGCGCTGCTGTTCGAACTGGCCGCTGGGATCGAACAGGCACAGCTCGATCGCTTCCGCGTGCGGCGCGACCAGGGCGAAGTTGATGCCGCCTTCCGGCGCCGGCGTGGCGCCCAGCGGGTAAGGTGAGCCCGGGCTCAGCATGCCGTCCTCGTCATGCCAGCACCCACATCAGCGTTGCAAGCGGCGGCAGCGTCAGCACCAGAGAGTGCGTCCGCCCCTGCCATGCCAGCGCTTGCGTCGGGACTACGCCGTTGCCCACGCCGCTGCCGCCGTAGATCGCGCTGTCCGTGTTGATGATCTCCCGGTAGGCGCCCTCCGCCGGCACGCCCAGCCGGTAGCCGTGCCGCACCACCGGCGTGAAGTTGCACACCACCAGCACGAAGCGGCCATCGCTCGCCTTGCGCACGAAGGCGAAGACCGAATGGGCCTTGTCGTCGTGCACGATCCATTCGAAGCCCTGCGGCTCGCAATCCAGCTCGTGCAGGGCCGGGAAGTGCCGATACACGGTGTTCAGGTCGCGCACCAGGCGGTGCATGCCCTGGTGCAGCGCGTGCTGCTCCAAGAGGTGCCAGTCCAGGCCGTGGTCATGGTTCCACTCCGCGTACTGCGCGAACTCGCCGCCCATGAACAGGAGCTTCTTGCCAGGGTAGGCCCACAGGTAGCCGTACAGGTTGCGCAGGCCGGCAAACTTCTGCCATTCGTCGCCAGGCATGCGGCCGAGCATCGAGCCTTTGCCATGCACCACTTCGTCATGCGAGAGCGGCAGCACGAAGTTCTCGCTGTGCGCATACATGAGGCCGAAGGTCATCTGCTGGTGGTGGTGCGGGCGGTACACCGGATCGAGTCCGACATAGGCCAGGGTGTCGTTCATCCAGCCCATGTTCCATTTGTAGTGAAAGCCAAGCCCGCCGTCGTCGGGCGGCCGGGTCACGCCGGCAAAGGAGGTGGATTCCTCGGCGATGGTGGCGGCACCGTGCCGCTCCACGCCCACCACCCGGTTCATGCGGCGCAGGAAGTCGATGGCCTCCAGGTTCTCGCGGCCGCCCTGCACGTTGGGCAGCCAGTCGCCCGCTGCCCGGCTGTAGTCGCGGTACAGCATGGAGGCGACCGCATCCACCCGCAGGGCGTCGATGCCGTAGCGCTCCAGCCAGTACAGGGCATTGCCCACCAGGTAGTTGCGTACCTCGGTGCGGGCGTAGTTGAAGATCAGGGTGTTCCAGTCGCGATGGAAACCCTCGCGCGGATCTGCGTACTCGTAGAGAGCGCTGCCGTCGAAGTTGCCCAGGCCATGCGGGTCGGTCGGAAAGTGCGCCGGCACCCAGTCCAGGATCACGCCCAGGCCGGCTGCATGCGCGGCTTCGACAAAAGCGCGGAAATCCGCCGGCGTGCCGAAGCGCGAGGTCGGCGCGTACAGGCCGATCGGCTGATAGCCCCAGGAGCCGTCGAAGGGATGCTCGCTCACCGGCAGCAGCTCCAGGTGGGTGAAGCCCAGGTCGCGCGCGTAGGGCACCAGGGTGTCGGCCAGTTCGCGGTAGCTGAGCCACGCATTGCCGTTCTTGCGCCGCCAAGAGCCCAGGTGCACCTCGTAGATGCTGATCGGCGCGGCGCGGCCATTGGCTTGGCGCCGGCCTTCGGGCATGGGCACCGGCGGCGGCAGCGGCTGCACCACGCTGGCGGTTTCGGGCCGCAGCCTGGCGGCAAAGCCGTAGGGGTCGGACTTGCGCAGCACGTCGCCGCGCACCGACAGGATCTCGTATTCGTAGCCGTCGCCCGCTGCCACGTGGGGCGCGAAGATTTCCCACACGCCGCATTCCCGGCGCAGCCGCATCATGTGGCGCCGGCCGTCCCACTGGTTGAAATCGCCGACCACCGAGACGCGCCGCGCATTCGGTGCCCACACGGCGAAGGCGACTCCGCGCACCCCGTTGATCTCGGCGAGGTGCGCGCCCAGGCGTTCGAAGGGCCGCAGGTGCGTGCCCTCGGCCAGCAGCCAGACGTCGGTGGCGCCCAGCACCTGGGGAAAGCGGTAGGGGTCTTCCAGCTGCGAGCTGTGCGTGCCCCAGTCGACCTGCAGCAGATAGCCCAGGCGCGCCTCGGCCGCCGGCACCAGGGCGGCAAACACATCCGATGCGCCCTGGCGCTCCAGCTCGGCCAGCAGCCATCCGGAACTGGCCTGCACCACCGCCACCGAACGCGCGCCCGGCAGCAGCGCGCGCACGCACAGGCCGTCTTCGTCCTGGTGCGGGCCGAGCACGGCAAAGGGGTCGCCATGCTCGGCACGCATCAGGGCGCGGATCTGGGCTTCAGGCAGTCGCGGCATCGACGGGCGCTCCCATGAACACGCCGTAGGGCGGCAGCTCCAGCATCAGGTCGCCGTCGAAGCGTGCACCGATAAAGGGCGATCCGGACAGCGGCACCAGCATCTGCGGCAAGCGCAACTGCGCCGTGCCTTCCGACAGGTTGAAGATGGCCTGCAAGGCGGCTTCGCCCGCGCGCCGCTCCAGGCAGAGAAAGGGCTCCGGCGCTTCCAGGAAGCGCATGGCGCCTTCGCGCAGCAGCGGCTGGCGGCGGCGCCATTGCAGCAGGGCCCGGCTGAAGTTGAGCATGGACAGCGGATCGAGCGCCTGGCGGTCCACCGCCAGCGGCAGGTGCAGTTCCGACACCGGCAGCCAGGGCTCGGCCATGCCGGTGCTGAAGCCGCCATTGCCGGCCTCGGCCAGCCAGGGCATGGGGGTGCGTGCGCCGTCGCGGCCCTTGAACTCGGGCCAGAAGGCCAGGCCATAGGGATCCTGCAGGCGCTCGAAAGGCACCTCGGCTTCGGGCAGGCCCAGCTCCTCGCCCTGGTAGATGCTGGCGCTGCCGCGCAAGGAGAGCAGCAGCGCCAGCCACATCTTGTCGCGTCGCGGGTCGGCCAGGCCGCCGGCATTCCAGCGGCTCGCGACGCGCGGCACGTCGTGGTTCGACACCGCCCAGCAAGCCCAGCCGCCGGTGGTGGCCAAAGCCTCGTCGAGGGCCTGCACCTGGGTGCACAGGTGCCCGGCGCTGTGCTCGCTGGTGAGCAGGGAGAAACTGTAGGCCAGGTGCAACCGTTTGCCGCGCTCGGTGTAGCGGGCCATCACCGGCGGGGCGTTTTCGTCGCCCACCTCGCCCAGGCCGACGGCACCGTACCGGTCGAGCAGCTGGCGCAGCCGCTCCAGGAAGACCAGGTTCTCCGGCTGGCTCTTGTCATGCAGGTGCTGCTGCATGGCGTAGGGGTTGTCGGCCCGCACCGTGCTGACCGTGCCTCCATCGGCGGGTGGGTTGTTGCGCAGCTGCGCATCGTGAAACTGGTGGTTACACGCATCGAAGCGGAAGCCGTCGACACCGCGTTCGCACCAGAAGCGGACCTCGTCCAAGAGGGCTTCCTGCAGCGCCTGGCAGTGGAAGTTGAGGTCGGGCTGCTCGGCCAGGAAGCTGTGCAGGTAATACTGGCGCCGGCGCGAATCCCATTGCCAGGCCGAGCCGCCGAAGACCGAGAGCCAGTTGTTGGGCGGGGTGCCGTCGGGCTTGGGGTCGGCCCAGACGTACCAGTCCGCCTGGTCGTTCTCGCGGCTGTCGCGGCTGGCGAGGAACCAGGCGTGCTGGTCGGAGGTGTGCGACAGCACCTGGTCGATGATTACCTTCAGGCCCAGGGTATGGGCGCGTGCCAGCAGGGCGTCGAAGTCGGCCAGGGTGCCGAACATCGGGTCGACCGCGCGGTAGTCGGCCACGTCGTAGCCAAAGTCCTTCATGGGCGAGCGGAAGAAGGGCGAGACCCAGATGGCGTCCACGCCCAGGCCGGCCACATGGTCCAGCCGCGCGGTGATGCCCGGCAGGTCGCCGATGCCGTCACCGTTGCTGTCCATGAAGCTGCGTGGGTAGATCTGATAGATCACGGCGCCGCGCCACCAGTCATTGCCGTCGATGCCCATGGGTGTGCACCTTTCTGGTTCATTTCATTGTGTCACGCGAGAACCGGGCCAAGCTGACGTCAGCGAGCGTGGGGTCGGAGCCGCGATAATCCTCACTCCTGCACGTTTTTGGCCTCCCCGCAGCGCCGAAGCCCTTGTCGAGATCGCATGAATTCCAGCTACAAACCCGCCGACGTCGAATCTGCCGCCCAAGGAAAATGGGCGTCCGCCGACGCCTACCGCGTGACCGAGGACGCGAACAAGAAGAAGTACTACGCCTGCTCGATGCTGCCCTATCCCAGCGGCAAGCTGCACATGGGCCACGTGCGCAACTACACGATCAACGACATGCTCACGCGCTACCTGCGCATGAGCGGCTACAACGTGCTGATGCCCATGGGCTGGGACGCCTTCGGCCTGCCGGCCGAGAACGCCGCCCTGAAGAACGGCGTGCCGCCGCACGCCTGGACGATGGACAACATCGCCTACATGAAGGGCCAGCTGCAGGCCATGGGCCTCGCCATCGACTGGAGCCGCGAGGTCGCCACCTGCGACCCTGGCTACTACAAGTGGAACCAGTGGCTCTTCCTGAAGATGCTGGAAAAGGGCATCGCCTACCGCAAGACCCAGGTGGTCAACTGGGATCCGGTCGACCAGACCGTGCTGGCCAACGAGCAGGTGATCGACGGCAAGGGCTGGCGCACCGGCGCCCCGGTCGAGCGGCGCGAGATCCCCGGCTACTACCTGAAGATCAGCGACTACGCGCAGGAGTTGTTGGACCACACCCAGCACAAGCTGCCGGGCTGGCCCGAGCGCGTTCGCCTGATGCAGGAGAACTGGATCGGCAAGAGCGAGGGCGTGCGCTTCGCCTTCACCCACGACATCAAGGACCACGACGGCAACTTGATCCAGGACGGCCGCATGTACGTGTTCACCACGCGCGCCGACACCATCATGGGCGTGACCTTCTGCGCCGTGGCGCCCGAGCATCCGCTGGCCCTGCACGCGGCGCGCACCAACCTGCAGGTGGCCAATTTCATCGACGAATGCAAGGCCGGCGGCACCACCGAGGCCGAGCTGGCCACGCAGGAAAAGAAGGGCGTGCCCACGGGCCTGACCGTCACCCATCCGATCACCGACGAGCAGGTGCAGGTGTGGGTGGGCAACTACGTTCTGATGAGCTACGGCGACGGCGCCGTGATGGGCGTGCCGGCACATGACGAGCGCGACTTCGGCTTTGCCAACAAGTACAACATCGACATCATCCAGGTGGTGCTGGTGGAGGACGAGCCGCACTTCGACTATCACAAGTGGCAGGACTGGTACGCCGACAAGGAACGCGGCATCACCATCAATTCCGACAACTTCTCCGGCATGGGCTACCAGGAGGCCGTCAAGGCGGTGGCGCACGCGCTGGAGCAGAAGGGCCTGGGCGCGATGCAAACCACCTGGCGCCTGCGCGACTGGGGCGTGAGCCGCCAGCGCTACTGGGGCACGCCGATTCCGGTCATCCACTGCGAGGAACACGGTGCGGTGCCGGTGCCCGAGAAAGACCTGCCGGTGGTGCTGCCCACCGACTGCGTGCCCGACGGCCACGGCAACCCGCTGATCAAGCACGAGGGTTTCCATGCCGGCGTGACTTGCCCGGTGTGCGGCAAGGCGGCGCGCCGCGAGACCGACACCATGGACACCTTCGTCGACAGCGCGTGGTACTTCATGCGCTACTGCGACCCGAAGAACAGCGAGGCCATGGTGGGCGAGGGCGCCCAGTACTGGATGCCGATGGACCAGTACATCGGCGGCATCGAGCATGCCATCCTGCACCTGCTGTACGCGCGCTTCTGGACCAAGGTGATGCGCGACCTGGGCCTGGTGAGCATCGACGAGCCCTTCAGCAAGCTGCTCACGCAAGGCATGGTGCTCAACCAGATCTTCTTCACCCGCAATGAGAAGGGCGGCAAGGACTACCACTCGCCATCGGAAGTCACGCCCAAGCTGGACGAGCACGGCCACATCGTCGGCGGCCATCTGGCGGACGGCACCGAGGTGCAGTACGGCGGCGTCGGCAAGATGGGCAAGAGCGAGCGCAACGGCGTTGACCCGCAGGACCTGATCGAGAAGTACGGCGCTGACACCGCGCGCCTGTACACCATGTTCACCGCGCCGCCGGAAGCCACGCTGGAGTGGAACGACGCGGCGGTGGAGGGGTCCTTCCGCTTCCTGCGCCGGGTCTGGAACTACGGCGCCGCGGTCAAGGAACTGGGTGGTTCGGATGCCGGCAGCGGCAAGGCGACGGTCTACGGCAAGGCGGCCAAGGCGCTGCGCCACGAGGTGCACACGGTGCTGCGCCAGATCGACTACGACTACCAGCGCATGCAATACAACACGGTGGTGTCGGGCGCCATGAAGCTGCTCAACGCACTGGAAGGCTTCAAGCCTTCGGATGCCGGCGATACGGCCGCGGTGCGCGAGGGCTTTGGCATCCTGCTGCGCTGCCTGTATCCGGTGACGCCGCACATTGGCTGCGAACTGTGGCAGTCGCTCGGCTTCGACAAGGCGCACGGCGACCTGCTCGACGCGCCCTGGCCCACGGTGGATGAAGTCGCGCTGGAGCAGGACGAGATCGAACTGATGCTGCAGATCAACGGCAAGCTGCGCGGCGCGCTGGTGGTGCCGGCGACCGCTTCCAAACAGGAAATCGAGGCCATGGCCCTGGCCTGCGAGGATTTCGTCAAGCACGCGGAAGGCGCCACGGCCAAGCGCGTCATCGTCGTGCCCGGCCGCCTGGTCAACGTGGTCATCTGATGGCGACCACATCACGCCGTTCGCTGCTGCTGGCCACCGGCTCCGTGCTGGCCCTGGCCGGCTGCGGCTTCAAGCTGCGGCAGGCGCCGGACTTCGCCTTCCAGACCATCGCCATGCCCACCAACACGGCCTACCTGAACCAGCTGCACCGGGCAATCGGCATCAGCGGCAAGCTGAAGGTGCTGCCCATGGCCGAGGTCGATCAGGCCGAGACGGTGTTCGAGGTGCTCGGCGAAACGCGCGACCGCCTGGTGCTGTCGACCAACTCGGCTGGCCAGGTGCGCGAGATGCAGCTGTTCCTGCGCGTGCGCTTCAAGCTGCGCACACCGGCCGGCAAGGAATTGATCCCGCCCTCGGAAATGATGCAGTCGCGCGACATCACCTACAACGAGACGGCGGCGCTGGCCAAGGAAAGCGAAGAGCAGCTCTTGTACCGCGACATGGTGAACGACATCGTGCAGCAGACCCTGCGCCGGCTGGCTGCGGTGAAGGCGATCTAGGTGGGGGCTCGATAAGCGTGCAACTGGCGCCCGCCCAACTGTCGGCCCATTTGCAAAAGGGCCTGCGACCGCTCTACACCCTGCATGGCGACGAGCCGCTGCTGGTGCAGGAGGCCGGCGATGCCATCCGCGCGGCGGCGCGCGCCCAGGGCTACACCGAGCGCAGCGTGCACACCGTTGCCGGCGCGCATTTCGACTGGGGCGCGGTGCTGGCGGCAGGCGGCTCGATGAGTCTCTTCGCCGACAAGCAGATCGTGGAGATCCGCATTCCCTCGGGCAAGCCGGGCAAGGACGGCAGCGTCGCCCTGCAGCAGATCGCCGAAAGTGCGGCAGGCAACGAAGGCGTGCTCACCCTGGTGCTGCTGCCGCGCCTGGACAAGCAGACACGCAGCGGCGCCTGGTTCGGCGCCCTGGAAGCCAACGGCGTCACCCTGCAGCTCGAATCGGTCGAGCGTGGCGCCCTGCCGGAATGGATCGCCCAGCGCCTGGGCAGGCAGGGCCAGCGCGTGAAGGCCGGCGAGGAAGGCCAGCGCACCCTGCAGTTCTTCGCCGACCGGGTCGAGGGCAACCTCCTGGCGGCGCACCAGGAAATCCAGAAGCTCGCGCTCTTGCATCCGCAGGGCGAGCTGTCCTTCGAGCAGGTCGAGGGTGCGGTGAACAACGTGGCGCGCTACGACGTCTTCAAGCTGTCCGAAGCGGTGCTGGGCGGCAACCCGCAGCGGGTGGCGCGCATGCTGGACGGCCTGAAGGCCGAAGGCGAGGCCGAGGTGCTGGTGCACTACACCCTGGCGGAGGACATCCGCGCCCTGAAGCGGGTGCGCGACGCCATCGACGCCGGCCGGCCGCTGCCCATGGCGCTGCGCGAGAACCGGGTCTGGGGCCCCAAGGAACGCGCCTTCGAGCGCGTGCTGCCGAGGCTGGAAGGCCGCGTGCTCACGCGGCTGCTGGGCGATGCCCACAAGGTGGACGGCATCGTCAAAGGCCTGAAGCAGCCGGATTGGCCCTCGGATGGCTGGCAAGCCTTGCAGCGCCTGGCTTTCCGCCTTTGCCGCCTTTGCATGGCCGAGGGAAGCGCCCGCCGCGCTGGCTGAGACCCCGCGCCAGCTTGGTGCAGCCCGGCGGTGGGAAAATGCGCCCATGAACGCCTTCAACGTCGACGAACACATGCTCGCCCTGGGTGCGCAGGCCAAGACCGCGGCCGCCCTGATGGCACGCGCCGATGCCGCCACCAAGAACAAGGCCCTGAAGGCGCTGGCGCGCCGCCTGCGCGACGCCGGCCCGGCACTGCAGGAAGCCAATGCGCGCGATATCGAGCGTGCCACCGCCGCCGGCCTGTCGGCCCCCATGGTGGACCGCCTCAAGCTCACGCCGAAGGTGGTGGCGACCGTGGCCGAGGGCTGCGAGCAGCTGGCCGCCATGCCGGACGTGATCGGCGAGATCATCGGCATGCGCCAGCAGCCCAGCGGCATCCGCGTCGGCCAGATGCGCGTGCCGATCGGCGTGTTCGGCATGATCTTCGAGAGCCGCCCCAACGTGACCATCGAGGCGGCCAGCCTCGCGATCAAGAGCGGCAACGCCGCCATCCTGCGCGGCGGTTCGGAGGCCATCGAATCGAACAAGGCGCTGGCCCTCTTGGTGGGCGATTCGCTGGTGGAAGCCGGCCTGCCCTTCGAGGCCGTGCAGCTGGTGCAGACCACCGACCGCGAGGCGGTGGGACGCCTGATTGCCATGCCCCAGTACGTGGACGTGATCATTCCGCGCGGCGGCAAGGGCCTGATCGAGCGCATCAGCCGCGACGCCAAGGTGCCGGTCATCAAGCACCTGGACGGCAATTGCCATGTCTACGTGGACGATACGGCCGAGCTCGACATGGCGCTGACCATCGTCGACAACGCCAAGACCCAGAAGTACAGCCCCTGCAACGCGGCCGAAGGCCTGCTGGTGGCGCGTTCCGTCGCCGCCGCCTTCCTGCCCCGGATCGGCGCCATCTTTGCCGCCAAGGGCGTGGAGATGCGCTGCGACCCGGCAACTGCCGCCATCCTGCGGGCGCCGGATGCGCTGCCGGCCGGCGCCAAAGTGGTCGATGCGGTGGAATCCGACTGGTCGGAGGAATACCTGGCCGCCGTCATCAGCATCAAGGTGGTCGAGGGGCTGGATGCGGCCATCGCGCACATCAACCACTATTCGAGCCACCACACCGACGCCATCGTCACGCGCGACCATGTGAATGCCCAGCGCTTCCTGCGCGAGGTGGATTCGGCCAGCGTGATGGTGAATGCCAGCACCCGCTTCGCCGACGGCTTCGAGTTTGGCCTGGGCGCCGAGATCGGCATCAGCACCGACAAGTTTCACGCCCGCGGCCCGGTGGGCATCGAAGGCCTGACCTCCCTGAAATACGTCGTGCTCGGCCAGGGCGAGATCAGGACCTAACTGCCTTTTGCGGCTGGGGCCTCTTGTCATGGGGGCGGGCGGCCCCAAATCTACAATTGCGTTCTTAGCTCAAGCAAAAGAACACGCATAACAAGGCTGCTGCATGGTTCCCCATCTCGTCACCGCCCTGACCGGCCCGATCAATGAACTCGAGCAGCGCGTGCTCGACTCGATGCCAGCCATCGAGCGCTGGTTCCGGCTGGAATGGATGGAGCACACCCCGCCCTTCTACAGCTCGGTGGATATCCGCAACGCGGGCTTCAAGCTGGCGCCGGTCGATACCAACCTGTATCCCGGGGGCTGGAACAACCTGACCGACGAGATGCTGCCGCTGGCAGTACAGGCGGCCCAGGCCGCCATCGAGAAGATCTGCCCGGAGGCGCGCAACCTGCTGGTGGTGCCCGAAAACCACTCCAGCAACACTTTCTACCTGGCCAACGTGGCGCAATTGGTGCGCATCTTCCAGATGGCCGGGCTCAACGTGCGCGTCGGCTCCATCGATCCGGCCATCAAGTCGCCCAAGAAGATCGAGCTGCCGCACGGCGAAAGCGTGTGCCTGGAGCCGGTGGTGCGCGGCCGGCGCCGCCTGGGGCTGAAGAACTTCGACCCCTGCACCATCCTGCTGAACAACGATCTGTCGGCCGGCGTGCCCGGCATCCTGGAAGACCTGCACGAGCAGTACCTGCTGCCGCCGCTGCATGCCGGCTGGTCGGTGCGGCGCAAGAGCAAGCATTTCCGCAGCTATGAAGAAGTGTCCAAGCGCTTCGGCAAGTTGCTGGGCATCGACCCCTGGCTGATCAACCCCATGTCCAGCCACGCCGAAGGGCTGGACCTGTCTACCGGCAGCGGGCTGGACCTGCTCGCCAGCCACTGCGACCAGCTGCTCACCAAGGTGCGCCGCAAGTACAAGGAATACGGCATCAACGAAAAACCCTTCGTCATCGTCAAGCCCGACAACGGCACCAATGGCGTGGGGGTGATGACGGTGCGCGACGTGAAAGACCTGGAGGCCGTGGTCAAGAAGTGCCGCAGCAACGGCAAGGGCGGCACGGCGCTGGGCAGCGAGATCATCGTGCAGGAAGGCGTGCTGACGCGCGAGCGCGTGCACGACGGCGTGGCCGAGCCGGTGGTCTACATGATGGATCGCTACGTGGTGGGCGGCTTCTACCGGGTGCATGCCGAGCGCAGCATCGACGAGAACCTGGATTCGCCGGGCGCCAGCTTCGTGCCCCTGGCTTTCTCCGAGAGTGCGCACTTACCGCAGCCCGGCGCGAAGCCCGGCGCCAGCGCACCCAACCGCTTCTACATGTACGGCGTGATCGGCCGGCTCGCCATGGTGGCCGCCAGCTACGAGCTGGAAGCCACCGACCCGGACGCCGAGGTCTACGAATAAGTCTGCAGCCAGGGAGCCGCTTTGCATGGCGGCCCTGTCGGCGGGCCGGCACAATAGCCCTCCCACAACAAACGTAATGCCGACGGGGTACAGGGCGGGCGCGCGGCGCACTGCGCACTGCTCGGGCGTGAACGGCGCCACCCCTTGCTGTCACACAACGTGTCTTCCCACAAATCCACTGCCTCCGCAGCGCTGATCCTGGCTGCCATCGGCGTCGTCTATGGCGACATCGGCACCAGCGTGCTGTACGCGATGAAGGAGGTGTTCAGCCACGACCGAGTCGCCTTCAACCACGAGAATGTGTTCGGCATCCTGTCGATGTTCTTCTGGACGTTGACGATCATCGTTTCGGTCAAGTACGTGGTGCTGGTGCTGCGCGCCGACAACGCGGGCGAGGGCGGCCTGGTCGCCATGCTGGCGCTGGCCTCGCAGGCCGTGGTGGACCGGCCCCGGCTGCGCCGCGTGCTGCTGCTGGTGGGCATCTTCGGCACGTCCCTCTTCTATGGCGACGGCGTCATCACGCCAGCCATTTCGGTGCTGTCGGCGGTCGAGGGCCTGGAGGTGGTCTCGCCGCATTTCAAGGAATACGTGATCCCGATCACCCTGGTGGTGCTGTTCGGGCTGTTCGCCGTGCAAAAGCACGGCACGGCCGGCATCGGGCGCTTTTTCGGGCCGATCACCCTGATCTGGTTCTTTGCCATCTCGGCATTGGGCATCGCGCAGATCCAAACCCACCCGGAGATCCTGAAGGCGCTCAGTCCGCACTACGCGCTGTACTTCATCTGGAACAACCCGGGCACCAGCTTCCTGATCCTGGGCGCCACCGTGCTGTGCGTGACCGGTGCCGAGGCGCTCTATGCCGACCTGGGCCACTTCGGCAAGGGGCCGATCCGCATCGCCTGGTTCTCGGTGGTGATGCCGGCGCTCACGCTCAACTATTTCGGCCAGGGCGCGCTGCTGCTGCGCGACCCCGCCGCGGTGAAGAACCCCTTCTACATGATGGCCCCCGAATGGGCGGTGGTTCCGCTGGTGGTGCTGGCCACCATGGCCACGGTGATCGCCTCGCAGGCCCTGATCACCGGCGCCTTCAGCGTGACGCGCCAGGTGATCCAATTGGGCTACCTGCCGCGGCTGAACATCGAGCACACCAGCGTGCGCACGGCCGGCCAGATCTACATCCCCTTCGTCAACTGGGGCCTGTTCGTGGCCATCGTGCTGGCGGTCGTGATGTTCCGCAGCTCCAGCAACCTGGCGGCGGCCTACGGCATCGCGGTCACCACCGACATGCTGATCACCACGGTGCTGACCTTCTTCGTGATCCGCTTCGCCTGGAAGCTGCCGCTGGCCCTGTGCATCGGCGCCACCGCGGTCTTCTTCGTGGTGGACTTCGCCTTCTTCGCGTCCAACCTGCTCAAGCTGTTCGAAGGCGGCTGGTTCCCGCTCCTGATCGGCGGCGCCGTCTTCATGCTGATGATCACCTGGAAGGAAGGCCGGCGCCTGATGGGCCAGGTACAGCGCCAGGATGCGATCGACCTGCGCGCCTTTCTCGATTCGGTGTTCGTCAATCCGCCGGCGCGGGTGGAAGGCACGGCCGTCTTTCTCACGGCCGAGCCGGGCGTCGTGCCCAACGCCTTGCTGCACAACCTCAAGCACAACAAGGTGCTGCACGAGCAGAACCTGTTCGTCACCGTGCGCAACCACGAGGTACCCTGGATCCCCATGGACAAGCGCATCGAGATGGAGCCGCTGGGCCACCACTGCTGGCAGATCATCGTGCACTACGGCTTCAAGAACGACATCGACCTGCCCATCTCGCTGGACGGCGCGCGCCTGCGCGGCTGCCAGTTGGAGCCGATGAGCACCAGCTACTTCTTGTCGCGCGACGTCGTCATTCCCACGCTGGGCAGTGGCATGGCGCCCTGGCGCGAGAAGCTGTTTGCGCAGATGCACCACAACGCGAGTGGGGCGGCGGACTTTCTCAGCTTGCCGAACAACGCCGTGGTCGAACTGGGCAGCAAGATCGAGATTTAGCGGCGCGGGGACGCTCGCTGCGGAGGCGCCGATGCGGCGCCGTCCCCGGCCGTGAGGGCCTCAGGCCAGTTCGGCGTACTTCGCGAGGTCTTTTCTGGCGGGCGTCCAGGTCGAGACAAAGGCACCGGTCGGCGTCAGGCAGGCCAGGTTGTGCTCGACGTCGGGCGACACATACACCGCGTCACCCGCCTCGACCAGAAACTTCCTGTCGCCGTCGGTGGCCTCGAACCGGCCCTCGACGATCACGTTGGTTTCTTCGTTCGAGTGATGGTGGGTGCTGGGGAAGCCTTTGCCGGTGAACCAGAACTTGGCGGTCATCATTTGCTCGGTGTACGAAATCACCTGCATCGTGATGTCGTCGTTGAGCTTGTATTTCTTGAACTTGCTTTCCATCGTGGTTGCTCCCTTGCTGAAGAAGATGCGCGCCTGGTGCGTCTGGGGCAACTTGCTCCCCGTGCTCTTTCGCGCAATCGAGCAACGATTGTGGTTTTGTTTGTGGCCGTGGCTGCAGCGTGAACAGGCGAACAGAAGGATCGCGCGGCCTTCGAAGAACGTTCCCTTGCTGGAGCGCGCCTGGAAAAGCCGGTCTCCCACGGACAATTCGCGCGCCCGGCACAATCGCCGCCATGCGGACTTTCTTCAAGGACCTGAGCCTGTCGGCCTTCGTCGCGGGCTTTGTCGCGGTGCTGGTGGGCTTCACCAGTTCGGTGGCCATCGTGTTCCAGGCGGCGCAGGCCTTCGGCGCCACGCCGGCCATGATTGCCTCGTGGATGTGGGCATTGGGCATCGGCATGGGGCTGGCCTCCATCCTGCCCTCGCTCTTGTGGAAGAAGCCGGTGATGATTGCCTGGAGCACGCCCGGCGCCGCTGTTCTGGCGGTTGCCGGCGCCGGCTACAGCATGAACGAGGCGGTGGGCGCCTTCATCGTCTGCGCCGCGCTCATCACCGTGGCTGGCGCCACCGGCTGGTTCGAGCGCGTGATGAACAAGATTCCCATGGAGATCGCTTCGGCCTTGCTGGCCGGCGTGTTGGCGCGTTTCGGCTTGCAGGCCTTTCTGGCAGCGCAGACGGCGCTGCCGCTGGTGCTGCTGATGCTCGCCAGCTACCTGGTGGCGCGCCGGCTCGTGCCGCGCTACGCGGTGCCGCTGACCTTGGCGGTGGCCATCGCCTTTGTCGCCGCGCGTGGCGAGATGGCCTGGTCGGCCGTGCAGTTCGAGCTGGCCACGCCCGTCTTCACCCTGCCCGAGTTCAGCTGGCAGGCGTCGGTGAGCCTGGCCCTGCCGCTCTTCGTCGTGACCATGGCCTCGCAGAACCTGCCGGGCGTGGCCGCCATCCGCGCCGCCGGCTACCAGATGCCCATTTCCAAGCTGATCAGCTTCAGCGGTGTGATGACATTGCTGTTGGCGCCTTTTGGTGCCTTTGCACTCAACCTCTCGGCCATCACCGCGGCGATCTGCATGGGCCGCGAGGCGCACGAAGACCCGGCGCGCCGCTACACGGCGGCCGTGTCCTGCGGCGCCATCTACGTGTTGATCGGCTTCTTCGGCGCGGCCGTGACGGGCCTGCTCACCGCTTTCCCGAAGGAGCTGGTGGCGGCCATTGCCGGCCTGGCCTTGCTCGGCACCATCGGCAGCGGCCTGGCGCTGGCGGTGCGTGACGAATCGCATCGCGAGGCCGCGCTCATCACCTTCCTCGTCACCTTGTCAGGCATCACGCTGGTTGGTGTCGGCTCGGCTTTCTGGGGTGTGGTGGCCGGTGCCGCCGCGCTGCTGATCCAGAGCCTGGGCCGCCGCCGTCACCAACTCAACACCAACAACACCAACGACAACACCGCAACCGTTGCAAGCAAGACCACCACGCCATGAACTTCCTCTTCGTTGCCGATCCGCTCGAGCTCTTCAAGATCTACAAGGACACCACTTTCTCGATGATGCGCGAGGCGCAGCGGCGCGGCCATCGCATTGCCGCCTGCGTGCCGCAGGATCTGAACTGGCAGCGTGGCCGCCCGGTGACGGCCGTGGTGCGCGAAATCGTGCTCGGCGCCGACAAGAACGCGTGGTTCCGCACGGAGGCCACGCACGAGGTGGCGCTGCATGAATACGACGCCGTGTTGATGCGCAAGGACCCGCCCTTCGACGCGGAGTACATCTACGCCACGCACCTCCTGGAGCAGGCCGAGCGCGAGGGGGCGACAGTGGTGAACAAGCCGCGCGCGCTGCGCGACCATCCGGAAAAGCTGGCGATCATGGAGTTCGCCGAGCACACCACGCCGACCTTGGTGACGCGCAGCGCGGATGCCGTCAGAGCCTTTCATGCCGAGCACCAGGACATCATCCTGAAGCCCCTGGACGGCATGGGCGGCATGGGCATCTTCCGGGTCAAGGCCGACGGCCTCAACCTGGGATCGATCACCGAGACGCTCAACAAGAATGGTGCGCAAACCATCATGGTGCAACGCTTCGTGCCCGACATCGTCAAGGGCGACAAGCGCGTGCTGGTCATCGGCGGCAAGCCGGTGCCCTACAGCCTGGCGCGTATTCCCCAGGGCACCGAGGTGCGCGGCAACCTGGCGGCCGGCGGCCTGGGCGTGGCCCAGCCGCTGACCAAGGAGGACCTGGCGATCGCCGAAGCCATCGGCCCGGTGCTGGCCGCGCGCGGCCTGCTGTTGATCGGGCTGGACGTGATCGGTGGCTCGCTCACCGAGATCAACGTCACCAGCCCGACCTGCTTCCAGGAGATCACGGATCAGACCGGCTTTGACGTGCCGGCGATGTTCATCGATGCGCTGGAGGCATCGATCAAGGCCTGATCCGCAGTCCATGTGTGGGCCGGCTGCAACGGCAAAGGCCCCGGTCTTTCTTCTTTCTGCATGCTTCAGCCGGCATCGGCGTGCTCTTGCCGCATCGCTCCACCTAGAATTGTTTATTGCGAGTAATTCGCATTGCTATTCACAATTCGGGAGGAGTTTTTCGCATGGCCAAAGCATTTCAGGACGCTCTTGCGCCCGTGCCGTTTTCGAGCCTGAGCCTCGTGGTGCTGGCGCTGTTGGCGAGTGCCGGTGCCGCCGCCCAGACCGCACCGGCCGCGGCCGGCAGCCTGCCGCAGATCACCGTCACCGGACAGGTCGAGAGCGAGACTGCCACCAGCCCGGTCTACGGCATGGTCGCCAAGCGCACCTCCACCGGCGTCAAGACCGATACCGACCTGTTGGAAACGCCACAGTCGGTTTCCGTGGTGACGCGCGAGCAGATCGAACTGCAGGGTGCCAAGGGCATCGACGAAGCGGTGCGCTACACCTCCGGCACCGTCGGCGGCCAGTTCGGTCAGGACCCGCGCAGCGACTGGGTGCTGGTGCGCGGCTTCAAGCCGGCGCTGTACATGGACGGCATGCCGCTGCCCGACGGCGTGTGGACCGGCGCCACCCGCGTCGATCCTTATGCGATGGAGCGCATCGAGATCCTGAAGGGACCGACCTCCGTCATGTACGGCGCACTGCCGCCCAGCGGCTTCATCAACTCCGTGAGCAAGCGGCCGCAGGCCGAGGCCTATCGCGAGATCGGCGTCGAATTCGGCTCGTACAACCACAAGCAGGCCACCATCGACCTCACGGGCCCGCTCAGCGACGACGGTAAGCTGCTCTACCGCCTGGTCGGCCTGGCAAGCAACAGCGACAACGAGGTGGACTACATCACCGACAAGCGCTACATGCTGGCGCCATCGCTGACCTGGCGGCCTTCCACCGACACGACGCTCACGGTCCTGGGCCTGTTCCAGAAGGGGGAAGTCAGCGGCGTCCCGGGCTTTCTGCCGGAAGTCGGTACGCGCCTGCCCAACCCCAATGGCCGCATTTCCCGCAGCCTCAACGCGGGCGAACCCGGCTACGACCGCTACGAAAAGGATTTCCAGTCGCTGGGCTACCTGTTCGCGCACCGCGTCAACGACCGCCTGACCTTGCGCCAGAACCTGCGCTTCAACGAAGCCGATGTCGACCATCCCTCGGTTGGCGCCTTCGGCTTCGTGCCGGGCTCGCAGCGCACCCTCAGCCGCTACGTCTTCACGCCGCGCGAGAACTCCAAGGTGTTCTCGGTCGACAACCAGGCCGAATTCAAGTTCGCCACCGGCGCCGTCGATCACACGCTCTTGACTGGCCTGGACTACAAGCGCTCGCGCAACGACTACGCCTCGGGCTTCGGTTTCGGGGCGGGCACCCTCGATGCCTTCGCCCCCGTCTACGGCAGCCCCGTCGTGACTCCGCCGGACAGCACCCATACCCTGCAAACGCAGCGCCAACTGGGCGTGTATCTGCAGGACCAGATGCGCTGGGACCGCTGGGTGGGCACGCTGTCGGTGCGGCACGATGCCGTCGACAGCGACAACGACGACCTGCTGGCCGGGACCGCGAACCCGCAGAAGGACCGCAAGTGGTCGGGGCGCGCCGGCCTGAACTACGTCATGCCTTCGGGCCTGGCGCCCTACATCGCCTACTCGAACTCCTTCCAGCCGGTGCTCGGCCGCGACTTCGCGGGCAACTTCTTCGAGCCGACCACCGGCAAGCAATTCGAGGCGGGCCTGAAATACCGTCCCGTGGGCGGCAACGCGCTGTTCACCGCCGCCGTGTTCGACCTGAAGCAGCAGAACGTCTCCGTGGTCGATCCCGATCACGCATTCTTCGCGGTCCAGCAGGGCGAGATCAGTTCCAAGGGCCTGGAACTGGAAGCCAAGTTCAACGCCGCGCGCGGCCTGGACATCATCGCCAGCTACACCTACACCGACGCGAAGGTCACGCGCACCACCGATCCGGCCACGCTGGGCAAGCAGGTGCCCTTGCAGCCGGAGCACCAGGCCAGCCTGTGGGCCGACTACCGCTTCCCGGGCGACGTGCTGCCGGGCTTCGGCCTCGGGGGTGGTGTGCGCTATGTCGGCGCCAGCTACGGCGACGGTGCCAACATGTTCCGCAACCCGTCGTACACGCTGCTGGACTTGCAAGCCCATTACGACGTGAACAACTGGCGCTTCCTGTTGACGGTGAGCAATCTCGCCAACAAGGACTACGTCTCCACCTGCCAGAGCAGCGCCTGGTGCTTCTACGGCTACGGCCGGCAAGCCAACCTGTCGGCGCGCTACATGTTCTGATGTGAGGCAGGCAGCGGTGGTGCGTCAGGCCCGCCGCTGTCCATCCACGAAGACGCCGAGCTCGCCTGCGCCAAAGGGCGTCCAGATCTCGTTGGTCGTCAGCGGCGCAGTCACCACCACCGCGACCCGGTCGTCGGGCGTGGTGTGCTGCGAGAAGTCGACGCTGAGGTCTTCGTCGGCCAGCTTGGCCAGCGCGAAAGGATGTTGGCGCTCCACGTACCAGAGCTGCGTCGAGGCATGCGACCACAAGGCCTGGCCGTTCGACAGCATGAAGTTGAAGGTGCCGTGCCGGGCGATGCGCGGTGCCAGTTCCGCCAGGGTCAGCGTCAGCTCCTCGATGCTGGGCACGCCGGCATGCGACTTGGCCAGCTCCTGCATGATCCAGCAGAAGGCGTGCTCGCTGTCGGTGTTGCCCACCGGGTGGAAGTTGCCATGCAGGCGCGGCCTGAAATCCTTCAGGTCGCCGTTGTGGGCAAACACCCAGTAGCGGCCCCACAGCTCGCGCACGAAGGGGTGGCAGTTCTGCAGGTTCACCGCGCCCTGCGTCGCCTTGCGGATGTGGGCGATGACGTTGCGGCTGCGGATCGGGTAGCGCCGGATCAGCTCGGCCACCGGCGACTCGCAGGCGGGCTGGTGGTCGACAAAGTGGCGCAGCCCGCGGTCTTCGAAGAAGGCGATGCCCCAGCCGTCGGCATGGTGGTCGGTGCGCCCGCCGCGCTGGGCAAAGCCCGTGAAGCTGAAGGTCACGTCGGTCGGCGTGTTGCAGTTCATTCCCAGCAGTTGGCACATGCTGTGATTATCCAGCCCACCCCCGAATCTCCGCGCACTTCGTGTCGCTCCGGATCCCCCCTCAAGGGGACAACACCAGCGGCCTGGCAAAGCCAGTTCCGCGGTGTTTCTGGCTTTGGCCGCGTCGGTATCAGGGGTTGCGTGCTGGAGCGGGCGGCCCTTCGCGCAGCTGCCAGGCGGCGAGGATCGCCACCGCGCACAGCGCGGCCAGCAGCGCGAACACCTCGTCGAAGGCCGCCAGCCGTGCCGGGCTGGTCGCCGCGTTGGCAAGCGAATCGCCATGCGCGGCCAGCCGCCACTCCAGCACGATCGCGCACAAGCTCACCCCGGCCGCCCCGCCCAGCATGCGCACGAAGCTGATGGCGCTGGCGCCTTGCGCGATCAGCGCCTTGGCCAGCGGCCGCATCGAGCCCAGGTTGAGCGATGGCAGGATGAAGCCCAAGCCCACCCGCCCGATGATGGCGAACAGCACCAGGAGCCAGATCGTGCTGTCCAGGCGCAGCACCATCATCAGCGCAAAGGAAATCGCCAGCAGCGCCAGCCCGGTGCTCACCAGCATCCAGGTGGGCTGGCGGTCGGCCAGCCGACCGACCCAGGCGATGGTGACGGCCAGCACGATGCCGGCCGGCAGCAGGGCGGTGCCGACGTGCGAGGCCGACAGATGCAGCCCGACCTGCATGTACACCGGCAGCAGGTAGGTGGAACCGAACAGCGCCGTGCCGTAGATGAAGGCCACGATGCTGCCCATGGCGAACTGCCGGTAGCCGAACAGCCCCAGATTCATCAGCGGTGCTCCGCCGTCGGCTGCCAGGCGCTTCTGCCAGGCGATGAAGGCGATCAGCGAGGCCAGGGCACCGGCCAGCAGCAGCGCGCATTGCCAGGGTGTGCCGCTGCGCAGCTCGACCAGGCCGTTGAGCAGGCACAGGGTGCCGACGGTGGCCAGCGAGAGCCCGCCCCAGTCCAGCCGCTCGCCGCGCTCGGCCGTGACGCCGCCCGGCGCCGTGGTCGGCACGAACTTGTAGGCCAGCCACAGCGACACCAGGCAGAAGGGAACCACCATGAAGAAGATGGAGCGCCAGCCGAACAGGTCGACCAGCACCCCGCCGATGCTGGGCCCCACGGCCGGCGCCAGCACCACGCCCATGCCGAACAGTCCGCTGGCGCGGCCCTGCTCGTGTGGCTCGAAGGCGCGCAGGATGATGATGGCCGGAATGGGCTGCACCACGCCGGCCGCCAGGCCCTCGGCCACCCGCGCCAGCAGCACCAGCCAGTACTGGCCTGCCAGGCCGCCGGCGATGCCGCCCGCCATCAGGATGAGCATGGTGCCGACGTAGGTGCGTCGATAGCCGAAGCGCCCCAGCAGCCAGGGCGTGGTGAGCATCGAGACCGTCATCGACACCATGAAGCCCGAGCTCACCCACTGCGCGCGCTCCTGGCCCAGGGTGAAGTGGTGGCTCATGTCCGGGATCGCCACGTTGACGATGGTCGAGGACATGATCGACGCCATGGTGCCCACCATCACCGACAGCAACAGGAGCCAGCGGTAGCGCTCGCCGTAGCGTTCGCGCAGGGAAGGCATGGCCGGCGCCGCGGCGGGTGTTTCTTCTTTGGATTTCATCGAGCAGGCAGGCGGCCAGGGCGGCCGCTTCGCCGCAAGGATATCGGCCTTTGCGCCGACAAGGCTGTCCTCTTGGCAGCCGCGCGCTCAGGCGATCTCGAAGGGGGCCAGCTTCTTTTCCACTGCGCCCAGCCGGAGCGTGGCGTACACCGGCATGCCATTGCGGTAGGCCGGGTAGTCCTCGCCCTCGATCAGCGGCAGCAGGTAGCGCCGGCAGGCGTCGGTGATGCCGTAGCCGTCGGGCGAGATGAATTCGCGCGGCATCATCTTCTCGGTGTTGGCCACCTCCTCCAGCGGCGCGGTGCCGATGCGGTAGGCGTAGGGCTCGTCGGCGGTGCGCTCGATGCAGGGCATCACCGCGTTCTGGCCTTCCAACGCCAGCTCGACCGCACGCTGGCCCAGCTCGTAGGCCTGCCGCACGTCGGTGGCCGAGGCGATGTGGCGGGCCGAGCGTTGCAGGTAGTCGGCCACCGCCCAGTGGAACTTGTAGTCCAGGGCCTGCTTCACCATCTGCGCCACCACCGGCGCGGCGCCGCCCAGCTGTGCGTGTCCAAACGCGTCCTTCGTGCCTTGCTCGGCCAGGAAGGTGCCGTCCGGGTGGTGGCAGCCTTCGGACACCACCACCGTGCAATAGCCGTGGTGCTTCACCAGCGCATCGACGCGGGCCAAAAAGCCGGGTCCGTCGAACTCGATCTCCGGGAACAGCACCACCACCGGAATGCCGTGGTCCGCCGCCAGCGCGCCAGCGGCGGCGATCCAGCCGGCATGCCGGCCCATCACCTCCAGCACGAAGACCTTGGTGGAGCTGGCGGCCATGGAGCGCACGTCAAACGATGCTTCCAGCGTCGACACCGCCACGTACTTGGCCACCGAGCCGAAGCCGGGGCAGCAATCGGTCAGCGGCAGGTCGTTGTCGATGGTCTTGGGCACGTGGATGGCCTGCAGCGGGTAGCTCATCGATTGCGACAGCTGGCTCATCTTGAAGCAGGTGTCGGCCGAGTCGCCGCCCCCGTTGTAGAAGAAGTAGCCGATGCCGTGCGCCTTGAACACCTCGATCAGCCGCTCGTACTCGCGCCGGTTCTTCTCCAGCGACTTGAGCTTGTAGCGGCACGAGCCGAAGGCGCCAGCCGGGGTGGTGCGCAGTGCCGCGATGGCCTCGTCGGATTCCAAGCTGGTGTCGATCAGGTCCTCGGCCAGCGCGCCCAGGATGCCATTGCGCCCGGCGTAGACCTTGCCGATGCGGTCCGGATGCTTGCGTGCGGTCTGGATCACGCCGCAGGCCGAAGCGTTGATGACCGAGGTCACGCCGCCGGACTGGGCGTAGAAGGCGTTGGTGAACAGGGTGGTCATGGGCTTTGCTCCTCGATGGCCAAGCGCGCGCCGGCCAGGCAGCGTGCGCAGATACACGCCTGTCCGGGCGCGTCGGCGGGAATGCTGTTCAGCAGGGAAGAGGGAAAACCGCCAGCGCTCATGCACCAGCAAGGCGGCTGCGCCACGCCCGTCTCGCGTTCGACCTCGGCGGCGCAGCGGTTGTCGCCGCCGCACAGCGGGCAACGGGTGGCGTCGATCACAAGGGGCGCTGCGCTCATGGCGGGATTGTCCCGCAGCAGCGCGCCCGATGCAGCTATTTCATCATCCGCGCGGCGCGGAAAGTCCCATCGCCCGCGTGATCACTTCCTTCATGATCTCGTTGGTGCCGCCATAGATGCGCTGCACCCGTGCATCGGCGTAAGCGCGTGTCACGGGGTATTCCCACATGTAGCCGTAGCCGCCGAAGAGCTGCACGCATTCGTCCATCACCTTGCACTGCAGGTCGCTGGTCCAGTACTTGGCCATGCTGGCGGTGGCGGTGTCGAGCTTCTCGGCCATCAGGAGCTCGATGCACTTGTCGACGAAGACCTGCGCCACCTGCACTTCGGTCTGCAATTCGGCCAGCGTGAAGCGTGTGTTCTGGAAGGCCGCCACCGGCTGGCCGAAGACCTGGCGCTCCTTCACGTAGGCCACGGTCTGGTCGATCGCCGCCTGCGAGGCGGCTACCGCGCCGATGGCGATCTGCAGCCGTTCCCAGGGCAACTGCTCCATCAGGCAGATGAAGCCGCGGCCTTCCTGCGCCGGGCCGCCCAGCAGCGCGTCGGCGGGCAGGCGCACGTCGTTGAAGAAGAGTTCGGACGTGTCTTGCGCCTTCAGGCCCAGCTTCTTGAGCCGCTTGCCCTTCTCGAAGCCCGGCATGCCGCGCTCGACCAGGAACAGGCTGGTGCCCTTGGCGCCGGCGGCCGGGTCGGTCTTGGCCACCACGATCACCAGGTCGGCGAGCCAGCCGTTGGTGATGAAGGTCTTGCTGCCGTTCAGCACATAGCTGCCGTCGGCCTGCTTCACCGCGCTGGTGCGCACCGCCTGCAGGTCGCTGCCGGCCGAGGGCTCGCTCATGGCGATGGCGCCGATCATCTCGCCGCTGGCCATCTTCGGGAGGTAGTTGCGTTTCTGTTCGTCGGTACCGTAGCGCAGGATGTAGGGCGCCACGATCTCGCTGTGCAGCCCCCAGCCGATGCCGGTCTGGCCGGCAGCCCACAGCTCTTCGAACTGGATCACCGAATACAGAAGGTCGGCGCCGGCACCGCCGTATTCCTCCGGCAGGCTCATGCACAGAAAGCCGTTGGCGCCGGCCTTGTTCCAGACTTCGCGGTCCACATAGCCGCGCTCTTCCCAAGCCTCGTGAAAGGGCGCGATCTCCTTGGCCATGAAGCGGCGCAGGCTGTCGCGAAAAGCCAGGTGCTCGGGGGAAAAAAGGGTGCGTTCGATCATGTGGATTCAACGGCCGGGAAAGACGGGCGGGCGCTTTTGCAGGAAGGCGGCCACGCCTTCGGCAAAGGCGGGTTGGTCGATCAGTTCGCGCTGGCGTTCGCTCTCGTAGTGCAGCTGATCGGCCAGCGAATGCGCGGCCGAAGCTTCGAAGGCGCGGCGCGCCTCGGCCACCGCGTGGGCCGGAAGCCGCGCCAGCCGCTGGGCGATCTTCGCCGCCTCGAGCAGCAGCAGGTCGTCGTCGACGCAGGCCCAGATCAGGCCCCATTGCACGGCCTTCTCGGCCTCCAGCCGCTCGTCGAGCAGCGCCATGCCCATGGCGCGCGCCGGCCCCACCAGCCGTGGAACGGCCCAGGTGCAGCCCAGGTCCGGCACGATGCCAAGCTTGGGCAAAAAGGGCAGGTAGAAGTAGGCGCTCTTTGCCGCGATGACGATGTCGCAGGCCAGCGCGATGCCCACGCCCGCGCCGGCTGCCGCGCCATTGACGGCGCACAGCACCGGCACCGGCATGGCGCGCAGGTCCTCGATCAGCGGATGGCTGAGCTTTTGCATCCACTCGGCCGTGGCATCGCCCAGCGACTGGCCGCCGGTGTCGCGCATCGTGCCCAGGTCGGCGCCCACGCAGAAGGCCTTGCCGGCGCCGGTGAGGATCAGCGCGCGCACGCTGCGGTCCTCGCGCACGCGGGCAAGCTGCGCGCGCAACTCCTGCTGCAATTCGGCCGCAATCGGGTTGAGCTTGTGCGGCAGGTTCAAGGTCAGGGTGGCGATGCCATCCTGCACTTCATGCAGAACGGTCGACATCTCAGAGCCGCTCGATGATGGTGACGTTGGCCATGCCGCCGCCTTCGCACATGGTCTGCAGGCCATAGCGCTTGCCGCGCTTGTGCAGGGCGTTCACCAGCGTGGTCATCAGCTTGGTGCCCGAGGCGCCCAGCGGATGGCCCAGCGCGATGGCGCCGCCGTTGACGTTGAGGCGCGCCGGATCGGCGTCCAGGCGCTGCAGCCAGGCCAGCGGCACCGGGGCGAAGGCTTCGTTGACTTCGTACAGGTCGATGTCCTGCATCTTCATGCCGGCCTTCTGCAAGGCGCGGACCGTGGCGGGAATGGGCGCCTCCAGCATGATCACCGGGTCGTGGCCGAGCATGCTCATGTGGTGGATGCGCGCCAGCGGCTTCACGCCCAGCGCCTTCAGGCCGCGCTCGTTGACCACCAGCACGCCGCTGGCACCGTCGCAGATCTGGCTGGCGCTGGCGGCTGTGCAGCGCCCGCCCTCGCGAATCAGCTTCACGCCCTGGATGCCTTCCAGCGTGGCGTCGAAGCGGATGCCTTCGTCCACCGTGTGCAGCGCGCCGCTGCCTTCGGCCTCGGCAGTGCGGATCTCGATGGGGATGATCTCGTCGTCGAAGGCGCCAGCGCGCGCCGCGGCCATGGCCCGCTGGTGGCTTTCGAAGGCATAGCGGTCCAGCGCGTCCTTCTCGATGCCGTACTTGGCCGCCATCATCTCGGCGCCCATGAACTGGCTGAACTCCACGCCGGGGTAGCGCGCCTGCATGGCCGGGCTCATGTAGAAGCCCAGGCCCGCCTTCTGCGGCAGCGCGTTGGGGGTGAACATGGGCACGCGGCTCATGCTTTCCACGCCACCGGCGATCACTGCGTCCATGCTGCCGGACATCACGGCCTGCGCCGCGAAATGCAGCGCCTGCTGCGACGAGCCGCATTGGCGGTCGACCGAGGTGCCGGGCACCGACTCGGGCAGTTTCGAAGCCAGTACCGCATTGCGCGCCACGTTGGTGGCCTGCTCGCCCACCTGGCTCACGCAGCCGAGGATCACGTCCTCCACCGCGGCCGGGTCGATGCCGCTGCGATCCACCAGCGCATCGATGACCTGTGCCGCCAGGTCGACCGGATGCCACCCGGCCAACTTGCCGCCGCGCCGTCCACCGGCGGTGCGCGCGGTGGCGACGATGTATGCCTCTGCCATGGTCGACTCCTTCTTTGCGGAAGGCGTCGATGGTTCGGCGCGAGGCGCTATCGGGTCAAGCCGGGGACAACCCGTGCGGCCCGAGTCGCGCAGGCGACGCTGCAGCAGCATGGCGCTGTGGCGGCATCGGCATGGCGGCCGGCAGCGCATGCGACACCGCGATGCGCGAGGCCTCGAAGGCCGACACCAGCACCCGGCGGTGGATGTCGCCGACAAAGCGCTCGCCGGGCTCCAGCACCAGGTCGCGCGGGTCGTCGTCCAGCGTCAGCCAGACGCAGCCGCTCTGGCATTCGATGCCGACGCCGGCAATGTCGGCCACCGTGAAGATGGCGTGCCGGGGCAGCTCGAGCCTGAAAGAAGAAGGGGTCGGGTTGGTGCTCATGGGGAAAAGCTCCTTCGCATTCATCATGAGAATGAATATAGTGAGAGCTGCCAGGGAGGTCACACGGTGATTTGGAACTCATTGCATGCGTCAACAGAATGCGAAAGCACCACAACATGACCTGCCGCCGCTGGAGTTGCTGCGCAGCTTCGAGGCGGCCGCGCGTGCCCTGAGCTTTACCAAGGCGGCGCAAGAACTGCACCTGACCCAATCCGCCGTCAGCCGGCAGATCCAGCAACTGGAAGAAAGCGTGGGTGTGCTGCTGTTCGAGCGCCGCCACCGCGCGATCGTCCTGACCGAGGCCGGCCGCATCCTTCAGCGCGCCGCGGTGGAGTGCCTGGAGCGCCTGCGCGACGCCACCGCGCGCCTGCGCGCCGTGCCAGCGCCGCGCCAGGTGGCCATGACCTGCACGCCCGGTTTCGCCTCGCTGTGGCTCATTCCGCGCCTGGCGCATTTCACCGCCAGCCATCCGCAGGTCGACGTGCGCGTGTCGGCCGCGCTGGAGGTGTTCGAGGACCTGGACCGCGCCCGGCTCGACCTGGCCGTGCGCTTCGTGCCGACCAGCCGCGGCACCGGCGCGGCCCTGTTCGAGGAAACCGTGATGCCGCTGTGCGCGCCGCAGATCGCATCACAGCTGCGCGAGCCGGCCGACCTGGCGCAGCAGACGCTGCTCACCATCGACGGCCCGACCGACATGGACGCGGCGCCCACCTTCGACTGGGACCCTTGGCTGGAGATCATGAATCTGCAGGGCCTGCGCATGAAGAGCACGGTGCGTTTCACCCACTACACCGACGCGGTGGCGGCGGCCATCGCCGGCCAGGGCGTGGTGATCGGCCGCATGCCGCTGCTGGCGCAAGTGCTGCGCGAAGGCCGGCTGGTGGCGCCCTTCGGCGCCGGCGCCTCGTCGCAGCGCGGCTACTTCATCGAGCCCGCCCGCCGCGCCGCGGGCAATGCGGATGCGCAGGACTTCATGCGCTGGCTGCGGGCGGAGGCGGAACTGGCGCGGCGGGTCTGAGCCTGTGCCATCACGCTGAGCGCGCTTCTGACTGGCTTGCGGCGTGGAATCAGTTCAGGGCGAGCTTGGCTTTGCGCGCCAGCTCTTTCCACTTGCGCGTGTCGTTCGCCACGAATTCCTGTGTTTCCTTCGGGCTGCCTTTGCCGGCCACCGAGCCGCTCGCCGTCAACGCCGCTCTCATGTCGCTGGAAGCCATGATCCCGTTGATCCATTGGTTCAGAAGCGCCACGCGATCGGTTGGCGTGCCGGCCGGCGCGCCGACCACGTACCACTGCGCGGCCTCGTAGTTCTTCAGGCCGGCCTCCTGCATGGTCGGCACATCTGGCAGGCTTTCGATTCGGTAGCTGGTCGTCACCGCGTAGGCCTTGAGCTTGCCGGACCGGATGTGCGGCAGCACGGGTGTCACGCCCAGCATGCCCAGCGGAACCTGCCCGCCCACCACATCGGCCACGGCCTGGCCGCCTCCCTTGTAGGGCACATGCGTCATTGCCGTGCCCGAAGTCACGTTGAACAGTTCGCCCGCGAGGTGTTGCGAACTTCCATTGCCCGAGCTGGCGTAGCTCCAGCCTGCGGGATCGTTGCGCATTTCCTTGACCAGGTCGGCCACCGTGGCCGGCGCGGTCGACACTGGAGCGACCAGCACCATGGGGCCTTGCGCCAGCGACGCCACGGCCGTCAGCTCGTTGCCGAGTTCGGGGACCCGCTGGTTGAACAGGATCGGCCCGGGAATCGAGATCAGCGTATAGCCGTCCGGCGCCGCCTTGACCACCGCCTGCAAGGCGATCGCGCCCGATGCGCCGGGGCGGTTTTCCACCACCACCGGCTGGCCGGTCTTCTCGCCCAGCTTGCGCGCGGCCAGCCGCGTGATCACGTCCAGGCTGCCGCCAGGCGAGAAGCCGACGAACCAGTTGATGGGTTTCGCGCTGGGCCAGGGCTTCTCTTCATCGGCCGCATGGGCACCGATCACCGCCAGCGCGGACAGCGAGACAGCAGCACGGACGATGGTGCGGCGCGCAAGGGACGTATTGAATGGCATGGTGATGATCCGGTAGGCGAGGCAAGAACGAGGGAGGCGCAAGCGATCTGCAGTTCTTCAGTCTGGTGCGCCCGCGGGCGTATTGGGATGCGCCGCGCAGCTCTGGTTGAACGCCTGAACCATGCGCATCACCGGCCCGAGAACCCAGGTGTTGAAGATCAGCACGTCCGTCTCTTCCTTGGGGTCGCGCGTGATGTTGAAGAGATACGGCGTCTCGAGCTTGCCCTTTCCCTCGTTGACCTGCGGCTCCCAATAGAAGTGAAGCTTCCAATCGCGCCACTTGACGGCGCGAAGGTCGCCCTTGATGTAGAACAGGAAGCCTTCGCGCGCGGACTTCTCCTGGCCGTCGAACAGAAAGCCGGATTGATCGACGCCGTCGATGGGGCGGTCCGTCGGAATGCGGCCGCCCGCGACTGCCGCGAGCGTGGTGAAGAGGTCCGTCACATGGACCATCTCGTTGCTGACCCGGCCGGGCTGGATCCTGCCGGGCCAGCGTGCGATGAACGGCACGCGCAGCGAGCCTTCCATCGCGGTGTGATAGGTGCCGCTCCATGGGCCCGCCGTTCCCCGGTAGGGCACCCGGAACTCGGGGCCGTTGTCGCTGCAGAAGACGAACAGCGTGTCGTCGGCGATCCCGAGCCGGTCGAGCTCGTCGATCACCTGCCCGACGCGATGGTCCATCTCCGCCATCGAGTCGGCGAAATCGCCCGCCTGCGTGCGTCCTTCGAAGTCGCGGTGCGGCAAGGTCGGGAAGTGCAGGTGCACCATCGGCAGATACAGGAAGAACGGCTTCCTCTTCGCGTGGTTCGACTGGATGAACGCCAGCGAGCGCTCGACCAGTTCCTCGTCGATGAGCCGCCGGCTTTCGAGGTCGTAGACCTTGACGTTGCGCGACGGCTCGCCGGCACGGCCCTGCATGATGTGGGGGATGTCGGCGACGCCGGGATCGAACCCGATCGTCGAGGTGAACTGGCTCTCGTCCGTGGTGCGGGGAATGCCGTACCACTCGTCGAATCCGCGGTCCGAGGGGAAGCGGCCTTCGATATCCCCGAGGTGCCATTTGCCGAAGTGCGCCGTGGCATAGCCCGCCTCGGACAGCACCTGGGCCAAGGTGACTTCCCGGCGCGTCAGCCCCTGCGGAAGCCCTGGCGGCACTGACTGGAGGCATCCGGTGCGCATCGGATGCCGTCCCGACATCAACGCGGAGCGGGTCGGAACGCAGTCGCTTTCGACATTGAAGTTCTGCAGCAGCAGGCCTTGGCCGGCGAGCGCGTCGATGCGGGGCGTCGGCGCACCGCGCAGCTTGCCGCCGCCGTAGCAGCCGAGTTCGCCCCAACCGAGGTTGTCGGCGACGATCAGCACGATGTTGGGTTGCTTCACGAGGGCATGCAAATGTTGGACATGCCAAAACTCTAGCCACAAGGCCGCCGAATGCCATTACGGCGCTTCTTGAAATAGATTCCGGATTGGAATGAGGACGAGCTTGCGCGCTGCCGGCGCGCCGACATGGAGCCCACATGGGATTTGCCTACACCGACCTTTTGTGTTTTCAGGCGGTGGTCGCGCATGGCCACGTCGGCCGGGCCGCGACCGCGCTGCAACTGGGCCAGCCCGCGGTCTCCAAGATCATCCGACGCGTCGAGGACGCCGTGGGCACGCCGCTGTTCCAGCGTGGCGCGCACGGCGTGGTCCTCACCGGCAGCGGCCAGCTGTTCCTCGAGTCGGCCCGCCAACTGGTGCAGCAGCATGAAGAGACCCTGCGCGTCGCGCGCGACATCCAGGCGCAGCATGCAGGCTTGCTGCGCCTGGGCATGACGCTCGCGACATCCGAAAGCCGCGCGGCCAGGGCGGTGTCCGAACTGATCCGGAACCGGCCCGGCCTGCGGGTGCTGCTCGAAATCGGCAAATCCGACGACCTGGAGCGAGCGCTGTTGCAGGGCCGGCTGGATCTGGCGGTAGTGCCTTCGTATCCCGGCCAGGTCACGACGTGCGCGCAGATCGTGATCGGCGGAGATGAACTGCTGGTGGCCGCAAGGCCTCGCCATCCACTGTTCGCCCAGGCCGGGCGGCAGGGCGCCGGCTTGCGGCTGCAGGATCTGCAGCCCTATGGCTGGGCACTGCCGAGCCGCGACAGCGCCGCGCGCAAGATGGTCGAACAGGCCTTCGCCGACCGCGGGCTCGGCGCGCCCATGGTCGTGCTGGAGATCGAGCACAACACCGATGCTGCCATGGACATCGTCGGCGGCGCCGACCTGTTGTGCTTCGTGCCCAGCTACCTGCTGCAGCGCCGTTCGGAGCAGCTTCAGGCGCTGCCGCTGGCCGATCTGCGCACGCGGCGCCATTGGATGCTCATCAGCCGTCCCGATGCGACCTGGTCTCCGCTGATGACGGCGTTGCGGGATCTGGTGGCCGGGTAGGCCGTGACGGCCTGCGCGAACAAGCGGTGCCCGAAGGCGCCGGGCATCACGCGCGATGCCCGGTCGTCGTCAATCAGGCTTCGCCCTTCACCTTCAGTCGCCACGCATGCAGCAGCGGCTCGGTATAGCCGCTCGGCTGCTCGATGCCCTTGAACACCAGGTCCTGCGCTGCCTGATAAGCCGCAGAGGTCTTGAAGTTGCCGGCCATGTTCTGGTAGAGCGGATCGCCGGCGTTCTGCTGGTCCACCACCGCGGCCATGCGCTCGAAGGTGGCGTTGACCTGATCCTTCGTCACCACGCCGTGCAGCAGCCAGTTGGCGATGTGCTGGCTGGAGATGCGCAAGGTGGCGCGGTCTTCCATCAGGCCGACGTTGTGGATGTCGGGCACCTTGGAGCAGCCCACGCCCTGGTCGATCCAGCGCACCACGTAGCCCAGGATGCCCTGCACGTTGTTGTCCAGCTCCTGCTGCTTCTCGGCGTCGGTCCACTTGGCTTCAGGGGCGATCGGCACCTGCAGCAGGCCGGCCAGCAGATTGTCCCGCTCGGCGTCGGCGTCGATCGTCTCCAGCTCCCTCTGCACCTCGGCCACGTTGACCTGGTGGTAGTGCAGCGCATGCAGCGTGGCGGCGGTGGGCGAGGGCACCCAGGCGGTGTTGGCGCCGGCCTTGGGGTGGGCGATCTTCTGCTCCAGCATGGCGGCCATCAGGTCCGGCATGGCCCACATGCCCTTGCCGATCTGGGCACGGCCGCGCAGGCCGCAGGAGAGGCCGACCAGCACGTTGTTCTTTTCGTACGCCTGGATCCAGGGCGTGGTCTTCATGTCGCCCTTGCGCAGCATGGCGCCGCCCTGCATGGCGCTGTGCATCTCGTCGCCGGTGCGGTCCAGGAAGCCGGTGTTGATGAAGGCCACGCGCGCGCCGGCGGCGGCGATGCAGGCCTTCAGGTTCACGCTGGTGCGGCGCTCCTCGTCCATGATGCCCAGCTTCACGGTGTCGGGCGCCAGGCCCAGCAGCTGCTCGACCTTGGCGAACAGGGCGGCGGCGAAGGCCACTTCCTTCGGGCCGTGCATCTTGGGCTTGACGATGTAGACGCTGCCGCTGCGCGAGTTGCGGATGCCGTTGGCGCCCTGGCCCTTCAGGTCGTAGGTGGCGATGGTCGTGGTGATGACCGCGTCCATGATGCCCTCGGGAATTTCCTTGGCGCCGCCCCACAGGATGGCCGGGTTGGTCATCAGGTGGCCGACGTTGCGCACGAACATGAGCGAGCGGCCATGCAGCGTCACCAGCTTGCCGTCGGCGCCGGTGTAGACGCGGTCCTGGTTCAGGCGGCGCGTGAAGGTCTTGCCGCCCTTGGCCACTTCCTCGGTCAGGGTGCCCAGCTGGATGCCGAGCCAGTTGTCGTACGCCACGACCTTGTCGGCCGCGTCCACCACCGCCACCGAATCTTCCAGGTCCAGGATGGTCGAGAGGGCCGATTCCAGCACCAGGTCGCTGATGCCGGCGGCGTCGCCCTTGCCGATGGGCGTCGTGCGGTCGATCTGGATGTCCAGGTGGATGCCGTTGTGCTTGATCAGCACCGACGAAGGCGCGGCAGCATCGCCCTGGTAGCCGACGAATTGCGACGGGTCGGCCAGGCCGGTGCTGCTGCTATGCAGGGCGACGACGAGCTTGCCGTCCTTCACGCTGTAGCCGGTGGCTTCCTTGTGCGAGCCATTGGCCAGCGGGGCGGCCTGGTCCAGCACCTGGCGCGCATAGGTGATCACCTTGGCGCCGCGCACCGGGTTGTAGCCCTTGCCCTTCTCGGCGCCGCCGGTTTCGGGGATGGCGTCGGTGCCGTAGAGCGCGTCGTACAGCGAACCCCAGCGCGCGTTGGCGGCGTTCAGGGCGTAGCGGGCGTTGAGGATCGGCACCACCAGCTGCGGGCCGGCCTGGATCGCCAGTTCGGCATCGACATTCGCGGTGCTCGCCTTGACCGACTTGGGCTGCGGCTCGAGGTAGCCGATGCGCTCCAGGAAGGCGCGGTAGGCCGGCATGTCCTTGATCGGGCCGGGATTGGCCTTGTGCCAGGCATCGAGCTCGGCCTGCAGGCGGTCGCGCTCGGCCAGCAGGGCGGCGTTCTTGGGCGCGAATTCATCGACGATGGCCGAGAAGCCTTTCCAGAAGGCATCGCTGGCCAGGCCGGTGCCGGGCAGCACCTTGTCTTCGATGAAGCGATAGAGCTCGGTGGCCACCTGGAGGCCGTGGGCGGAGGTGCGTTGCGTCATGTGGGTGCTCCCGGGAAGTGCAATGTGTGTCTGGCGCCAGGCGCAAGGCCGGCGCGGTTCCCGGTACTTTATTTGATACCGGGCAAGATATTAAGAGCCGCAAAGTCGATTGATTCGTGACAAAAAAGTATGAAATCAAAGGCGTCCATTCAACTTTGCCGCTGCTTCGCGCACGGCTGGGATGGCGCGCGCGTCGTAGCGGTGGGCCGGCATGGTGAGGGTGACCGCGCCGGCCAGCGTGCCGTCGGCATGGAAGGCGGGCGCGGAAATGCCGGCCAGCTCGGGGCTGCGATCGCCCACCAGCGCGCAGTATCCCTGGGTGCGGATGCGTTCATAGAGCGCGCGGTCTTCCTCGCGGGTGCCGGCCGGCAGCGGTGGCGGCCCGAAGGCGATCAGCACGCGCGCGCCGACCCCACGGTCGGCCGGCAGCAGGTCGCCGGCGCGTACATGGTCGCGCAGCACCTGGGGCGAATCCACCCGGTACAGACAGAGGCGCGCCCAGCCCTCGCCCTGGGGCTGGCGCACGTGGTAGGCGGCGCTCTCGCCGGTGGCCGCCACCAGCGTCTGCAGCACCGGCATCACCACCGCCTCGAGCGAGAAGGCGGCGCCGTACAGGCCGTGCAGCCGCGCCACCTCGGGCCCCAGCGCGTAGCGCCCGTCCGCGAGGCGCAGCAGCAGGCGCGCATGCTCCAGCGAGGCGAGCAGGCGCAGCACCGTGCTCTTGTAGAGCTGGGTGCGCTCGGCCAGCGCCGCCAGCGACAAGGCGTCGTCGCCCGGCTGGAAGGCGGCCAGCAGGCTCAGGGCGCGGTCGACGGCGGCCGTGCCGCCGGGGGCGGCGTTGCGATCGGAGGCGGATTCGATGCGGGCTTTGCGGGGCATGAGGAGCCTGGGTTGGGATTGACACGGCGACGCCGCCGCGTCAAAATTTCGATCAATAGAACTGTATTCTATCTATCGAAACGCTGGCAAGCCAGCCCATTGATTCAAAGGACACGCATCTCATGGGCTCGCCTCTGCCTCTACCGCAAGTGCGGATCAGCGAAGTCGGCCCGCGCGACGGCCTGCAGTCGGTGAAGGCCACCATGGCCACCGCCGACAAGCTGCGCTGGATCGACGCGCTGCATGCCGCCGGCGTGCGTGAGATCGAGGTGGCCTCCTTCGTGCCGGCCCGGCTGCTGCCGCAGATGGCGGACGCCGCCGAGGTGGTACGCCACGCCGCCACCTTGCCCGGCCTCACGGTGATGGCGCTGGTGCCCAACCGCAAGGGCGCGCAGGCCGCGCTGGAGGCTGGCGTGCACAAGCTCACCATGCCGGTGTCGGCGAGCGTCGCGCATTCGCTGGCCAACGTGCGCAAGACGCCCACCGAGATGGTGGCGCAAGTGCATGCCATCTCCGAGCTGCGCCGCGCCATCGCGCCGCATGTCCGGCTCGAGGCCGGCATCTCCACCGCCTTCGGCTGCACCCTGCAGGGCCTTGTGCCGGAAGACGAGGTGATTCGGCTCGCGGCCCAGTGCGTCGAGGCCGGGGCCGAGGAGGTGGGTTTGTCGGACACCGTGGGCTACGCCAACCCGGCGCAGGTGCGGCGCCTGTTTCGTCGCCTGCGGGCCGAAATTGGCCGCCACGCCGGCGCCGCCCACATGCACAACACACGCGGCCTCGGCATCGCCAACTGCCTGGCGGCATGGGACGAGGGCGTGCGCACTTTCGATGCCTCGCTGGGCGGCCTGGGCGGCTGCCCCTACGCGCCAGGCGCTTCGGGCAACGTGGTCACCGAAGACCTGGTCTTCATGTTCGAGGCCATGGGCATCGCGACCGGCATCGACATCGACAAACTCGTCGCGGCGCGCGCGCCGCTCATGGCCGGCCTTCCCGGCGAACCGGTCTACGGCATGACGGCCGAGGCCGGCCTGCCCAAGGGCTTCGTCCCATCCTCTTTCGCTATTCCATGACTGACAGCACGGCCTCTTCTTTCTCCGCCACGACCTTGCCCTACACCGGCATCCGCGTCGTCGAATTCACCCACATGGTGATGGGCCCCACCTGCGGTCTGCTGCTGGGCGACCTGGGCGCCGAGGTGATCAAGGTCGAGCCGATCGAGGGCGACAGCACGCGCCGCCTGCTGGGCTCGGGGGCGGGCTTCTTCCCGACCTTCAACCGCAACAAGAAGAGCATCGCGCTGGACTTGAAGAAGCCCGAAGGCATCGAGGCCGCGCTGCGCCTGATTGCCAGCGCCGACATCGTCAGCGAGAACTTCAAGCCCGGCACCATGAAGAAGCTGGGGCTGGACTACGAGCGCTTGAGGCGCCTCGACCCGCGCCTCATCTACGTGAGCCACAAGGGCTTCCTGCCCGGCCCCTACGACCACCGCACGGCCCTCGATGAAGTGGTGCAGATGATGGGCGGCCTGGCCTACATGACCGGCCGCCAGGGCGATCCGCTGCGCGCCGGCACCAGCGTGAACGACATCATGGGCGGCATGTTCGGCGCCATCGGCGCGATGGCGGCGCTGCGCCAGCGCGAGCTGACCGGCAAGGGTTGCGAGGTGCAGTCGGCGCTGTTCGAGAACAACGTGTTCCTGGTGGCGCAGCACATGATGCAGTTCGCTGCCACCGGCAAGGCGGCCGACCCCATGCCCAACCGCATTTCGGCCTGGGGCATCTATGACGTCTTCACCGTGAAGGACGGCGAGCAGATCTTCCTGGCGGTGGTGAGCGACAAGCAGTGGGCCGTCTTCTGCAAGGCGCTGGGTTTCGCGGCGTTGTTCGCCGACCCGCGTCTGGCCACCAACAACGACCGGGTGCGCGCGCGCGAATGGCTGATGCCGCAGCTGCGCTCGCTCCTGGCGGGCCATCGCGCGGCGCAACTGGCGGCGGTGTTCGAAGAGAACGAACTGCCCTTTGCGCCCATCACGCAGCCGCAGGCGCTGTTCGACGATCCGCACCTCAATGCCACCGGCGGCCTGGCGCCGGTGCGGATGAACGATGGCCACATGTCGAAGGTCCCGCTGATGCCCTTTACCCTGGGCGGCGAGCGGCCCGGCATCCGGCTACAGCCGCCGCGCCTGGGCGAGCACGGCGACGAGCTGCTGCGCGAAGCGGGCTACAGCGACGAAGAGATCGCCGCGCTGAAGAAAGCGCACATCACCACCACAGGCGACTGAAGCTGACGGCGCCTTTCGGATAATCGCCCCCGATGGACCGCCTCAAGCAGCTCGAATCCTTCGTCGCCATCGCCACGCGCGGCAGCCTCACCGCGGCCGCCAAGGCCGAGGGCGTGGCGCCCGCCATCATGGGCCGGCGCCTGGACGCGCTGGAAGAGCGCCTGGGCGTCAAGCTCATCTTGCGCACCACGCGGCGCATCACGCTCACGCACGAAGGCAGTGCTTTTCTGGAAGACTGCCAGCGCCTCCTGGTGGAGTTGGCCAACGCCGAGGCCAGCGTCAGTGCCGGTGGCGTCAAGGCCAGCGGCCATTTGCGCGTGACAGCGCCGGCCGGCTTCGGGCGGCGCCACGTCGCGCCCCTGGTGCCGCGCTTTCATGCGCTGCATCCCGAGGTCACCCTCTCGCTGAACCTGAGCGACCGGGTGATCGACATGGCCGGTGAAAACTTCGATTGCGCGGTGCGCGTGGGCGACCTGCCGGACTCGTCGCTGGTGAGCATCCGGCTGGCCGACAACCGGCGCCGCTGCGTGGCCACGCCGGCTTTCCTGCGCCGCTTCGGCATGCCCGTGCACCCCAACGACCTGGTGCGCTTCGACTGCCTCACCTTGTCGAGCGATGCGTCCCAGACGCGCGGCTGGGCATTCCGTGTACCGCGCATGGGCGCAAATGCCGCCCCCGGCGAATACGAAGTGATCCACCTCAAGCCCACCGGCCCGCTCGATTGCTCCGATGGCCAGGTGTTGCACGACTGGTGCCTGGCTGGCCACGGCATTGCCTGGCGCAGTACCTGGGAGGTCGAGGCCGAGATCGACGCCGGCCTGCTGGTGCCGCTGCTGGACGAATTCGCCGCCCCGCCCAACGGCATCTATGCCGTCTTTCCGCAGCGCAAGCACCTGCCGCTGCGCCTGCGCCTGTGGCTGGATTTTTTGAAGAGCGAATATGGCCGTCCAGAGTACTGGGGCGGCACAATCGCCCCGCCTTCATCACCCGCAACACGCACGCAAGAAGGAAAGCGAGCACGATGACTCTCGAAGCAATCCTGGCCTACCTGCACTTCCTGGCCATCCTGACCATGGTGGTCTTCATCTCCAGCGAAGCGGCGCTGTGCCGGGTGGAGTGGCTCAACAAGGCCGTGGTCGAGCGCCTGGCGCGCATCGACATGGTCTACGGCATCGCCGCCGTGACGGTGCTGGCCACCGGCATCGCGCGCACCGTGTGGGGCGTGAAGGGCTCGGCCTGGTACTGGACCAATCCGCTCTTGCACCTGAAGCTCACGCTGTTCATCGTGATCGGCCTGATCTCGATCTTTCCCACCATCACCTACCTGCGCTGGCGCAAGACCTTGCGCACCAGCGGCACGCTGCCGGCCGAGGCCGACGTTCGCAAGACGCGCAAGCTGGTGATGATCCAGGCCCACCTGCTGGTGCTGATCCCGCTGGCCGCCGTGTTCCTGGCGCGCGGCTTCGGCAAGTAGGCGGCGCCCAGGCAGGAAGTCCGGCAACATGAAATTCCTGTTCGCCGGCACCATCTTCACCAGCGCCTTCCTGCTGTTCCTGGTCCAGCCGCTGATCGCCAAGCAGATCCTGCCCTGGTTCGGCGGCTCGGCGGCGGTGTGGTCGATCTGCCTGGTGTTCTTCCAGGTGCTGCTGCTGGCCGGCTATGCCTACTCGGATGCGGTCACGCGGCGGCTGTCGGCGCACTGGCAGGCACGCGTGCATGTGGCGCTGCTGCTGGCAAGCCTGGCCTTCCTGCCGATCGTGACCGATGCGCGCTGGAAGCCGGTCGGCGCCGAAGACCCGACCTTGTGGATCCTCGGGTTGCTGCTGTTCACCATCGGCCTGCCCTACTTTCTCTTGTCGACCACCGGCCCGCTGCTGCAGCACTGGCTGACGCGCACGCCCTGGGGCGGGCAGGTGTACCGCTACTTCTCGCTGTCCAACCTCGCCTCGCTGGGCGCCCTGCTTTGCTACCCGGTGCTGATCGAGCCGTACAGCACGCTCCTGCACCAGGCGCAGGGCTGGTCCTGGGGCTACGCGGTCTTCGTGCTGCTGTGCGCCGTCACCGCGCTGTATGCGGTGCGCCATGCGGGTCCCACGGCTGCGACAGCCGCCTCTGTCTCGTCCGCGCCGCCGCCGCGTCTGGGCGAGCAACTGCTGTGGCTGGCGCTGCCGGCGCTGGGGTCGTGGCTGCTGCTGGCCGTCAGCAACCACCTCACGCAGAACGTGGCGGCCATTCCCTTCCTGTGGGTGTTGCCGCTGTCGGTCTATCTGTTCACCTTCGTGCTGTGCTTCGAGAGCGAGCGCTGGTACCGGCGCGCCTTCTTCCTGCCCGCATCGGCGATCGCCTTGCTGCTGTGCGCCTTTGGCCTGCAGCACAACATTGGCTTCGATCTGCACAGCGCGCTGCCGATCTACGTGGCGGGCCTGTTCGCGCTGTGCATGTTCCTGCACGGCGAGACGGCGCGCCTGCGGCCGGCGCCGCGCTACCTCACGCGCTTCTACCTGATGCTGTCGCTGGGCGGCGCGATCGGCGGCATCAGCGTCGGCCTCGGCGCGCCCTACCTGCTGCCGGCGTACTACGAACTGGGGCTGGGCCTGGTGCTGGTGGCGCTGGCTGGTGCGGTGGTGCTGCGCAGCCGCAGTTGGGGCCTGGCCGGCGGCCTGGTGCTGGCCCTTGTCTGCGGCGTCTTTCTGCTGCTGCAGGTGCGTGCCGATGTCACCGAGTCGCGCGTGCTGATGCGCAACTTCTACGGCACCCTCGTCACGCTCGATACGCGGCGCGACGATCCGCGCGACGACGTGCGCCAGATGTACCACGGCTCCGTCAAGCATGGCGAGCAGTTCCTGGCACCGGAGCGGCGGCGCGAGCCGACCAGCTACTACGGCGCCAGTTCCGGCTTCGGCGTGGCGCTGGCCGAGGCGCCGCAAGGCCCTCGGCGTGTCGGCGTGATCGGTCTGGGCGCTGGCGTGATGACCGCCTACGGCCGGCCGGGTGACGTCTACCGGGTCTACGAGATCAACCCGCAAGTCTTCGATCTGGCCGATCGCGAATTCAGCTTCCTGGCCGACAGCCCAGCGCGCATCGAGCGGGTGCTGGGCGATGCCCGCCTGGCGCTGGAGCGAGAGGCGCCGCAGCGCTTCGACCTCTTGGCGGTGGATGCCTTTTCGGGTGGCTCGGTGCCGATCCACCTGGTCACGGCCGAGGCGATGGCGGCCTATCTGCGCCACATCCAGCCCGAGGGCGTGATCGCCTTCAACGTGACCAACCGGCGCCTGGCGCTGGCGCCGGTGGTCGACCAGGTGGCCAAATCGCTGGGCCTGCACGCCGTGCTGGTGCATGACGAGGCCGAGCAGAGCAGCCACCTGCGGGCTACCGACTGGATGCTGGTGGCGCGCCGGCCCGAAGTGCTGACGCGCGATTCGATACGGCGCGCCAGCCAGCCGGTGACGCCGATCGCCGGTTTGAAGCCCTGGACCGACGACTTCAACAACCTCTTCCAGGTTCTCAAATAAGAAAACCCCGCCGGCAGGGCCTGGCGGGGTTTTGCTGTCGGAACTGCGCGATCAGGCCGCAGACAGGCACTTGCTCATGAAGGCCTTGCGGTCATCGCCCTTGAGCGTCTTGGCCTCGGGCGCGGCGTTGCAGGACTTCATCTTTTCCTGCTGCGTCTGCTTGCTCACGCCCTTGGCGCTGAGGCATTGGCTCATGAAGGCCTTGCGCTCGTCGCCCTTCAGGGCCTTGGCCTTGGGATCGGCGTTGCACTCCTTCATCTTGTTTTGCTGAGCGGTCGGCGCCTTGGCGGGCTCGGCAGGGGCGGCCGCAGCAGGTGCAGCAGCAGCTGGCTTGGCGGGCGCCGCCGTTGCAGGGGCCGCCGGAGCGGTGGCCGGCGCCTGGGCATGCGCACTGCCCAGGGCGAAGCAGGCGGCCATGGCGAACAAGGGAAGAAGCTTTTTCATGGAGTTGTGTCCTCAACGGTGGATTTTTGGAAAAGCCAGCCCAAGGAAGGGGCTGCCCATCGTAACGGGGCGGGGCGGGCGAAGGATGACCGTGCGGGCCCCACCGGTAAAATCCGTCAATGCTATTGGTCAAACAAGAGCTGCTCGCCCAACTGGCGAACACGCTCGAATCCCTCTCGCCTGGCGCCGGCGCCAAGGCGGCCTTCGAATCTCCCAAGGTGGCCGCCCATGGCGACTACGCCTGCACGGCCGCCATGCAGCTGGCCAAACCGCTCTCGCGCAAGCCGCGCGACCTGGCCCAGGCCATCAGCGACGCGCTGATGGCGACACCCGCCTATCAGCAATGGGTCGACGCGATCGAGATCGCCGGCCCAGGCTTCCTCAACATCCGCCTCAAGACGGCTGCCAAGCAGCAGGTGGTGCGCGAGGTGCTGGAAGCCGGCGCCGCCTTCGGTCGCCAGGCTGCACCGGCCGAAGGCGCCGAGCGCGTGCTGGTCGAGTTCGTCTCGGCCAACCCGACCGGCCCGCTGCACGTGGGCCACGGCCGCCAGGCCGCCCTGGGCGACGCCATCTGCAACCTGCTGGATACGCAGGGCAAGGCGGTGTATCGCGAGTTCTATTACAACGACGCCGGCGTGCAGATCCAGACCCTGGCCAACAGCACCCAGCTGCGCGCCAAGGGCCTCAAGCCCGGCGATGCCGGCTGGCCCGAGCAGGCCTACAACGGCGACTACATCGGCGACATCGCCAAGGACTTCCTGGCCAAGGAAACCGTCAAGTCGGACGACCGCGAGTACACCGCCAGCGGCGACGTGGAAGACCTGGATTCGATCCGCCAGTTCGCCGTGGCCTACCTGCGCCACGAGCAGGACCTGGACCTCAAGGCCTTCCGCGTGCGCTTCGACAACTACTACCTGGAGTCGAGCCTGTACACCAGCGGCCGGGTCGAGGCCGCCGTGACGCGCCTGGTCGAGGCCGGCAAGACCTACGAGCAGGACGGCGCGCTGTGGCTCAAGTCGACCGACTACGGCGACGACAAGGACCGCGTCATGCGCAAGGGCGACGGCAGCTACACCTACTTCGTGCCCGACGTCGCCTATCACATCGCCAAGTGGGAGCGCGGCTTCCACCAGGTGGTGAACATCCAGGGCACCGACCACCACGGCACCATCGCCCGCGTGCGCGCCGGCCTGCAGGCGGCCGACCCCGAGATGCCGCCCGACTACCCCAGCTACGTGCTGCACACCATGGTGCGTGTGGTGCGTGGCGGCGAAGAGGTGAAGATCAGCAAGCGCGCCGGCAGCTACGTCACGCTGCGCGATCTGATCGAATGGACCAGCACCGACGCGGTGCGCTTCTTCCTGCTGTCCCGCAAGCCCGACACCGAATACACCTTCGACATCGACCTGGCGCTGGCGCAGAACAACGACAACCCGGTGTACTACGTGCAGTACGCCCATGCCCGCATCTGCTCGGTGCTGGCGGCCTGGGGGGGCGACGAGGCGCAGCTGCACAAAGCTGACCTGTCGGCGCTCGACAGCCCGGCGGCGCAGTCGCTCATGCTGATGCTGGCCAAGTACCCGGCCATGCTCACCGGCGCGGCCGCCGACTTCGCGCCGCACGACGTCACCTTCTACCTGCGCGAGCTGGCTGCGACCTATCACAGCTACTACGACAGCGAGCGCATCCTGGTGGACGACGAGAAAGTGAAGCTGGCGCGCCTGGCCCTGGTCGCGGCCACCGCGCAGGTGCTGCACAATGGCCTGGCAGTTCTCGGCGTCAGTGCGCCGCGCAAGATGTAAGCGAAAAGTAGATGGCGACGACCATGAAGACCAGACAACGCGGCAACACCTTTATCGGCCTGATCATCGGCATCGTGATCGGCCTGGGCGCCGCCCTCGGCATTGCGGTGTACGTGACCAAGGTGCCGATTCCGTTTGTATCCAAGACACAGCGCAACACGGCCGAGCAGGACGAAGCCGAAGCCCGCCGAAACCGCGACTGGGATCCGAACGCACCGCTGGCCGGCAAGGCCGGCGCCGCCAAGCCGCCGGCCGCGCCGGCCGCCAACGGCGCGAGCGCGTCCGGCAGCGTGACCGCCGCCGCGCCGTCCACCTCGGCGCCGGTGCCGGTGGTGGTGCCGAACAAGCCCAAGGGCCCGGTGCCCGCCGTGGTGAACCCCGATTCGGAAGACCCGATCGGCGACCTCGCCCGGTCTCGCGCCGGTGGCGGCAGCAGCAATGGCAGCACCACGGCCGCCGCCAACCCCAACGCGCCCGACCCCTTCATCTACTTCGTCCAGGCCGGCGCCTTCCGCAGCACGGAAGATGCCGAGGCGCAGCGCGCCAAGCTGTCGCTGATGGGCGTGGAGGCCAAGGTCACCGAGCGCGAGCAGGCCGGCCGCACCGTCTACCGGGTGCGCGCGGGCCCCTTCAACAAGAAGGACGATGCCGACCGCCTGAAGGACCGCCTGGACGGCGGTGGCCTGGAAACCGCTCTGGTCCGCGTTCAGCGTTAGCCAATCAATTGCATCCGCCGAAGGGGCCCGCGGAACTTCGCGTGGCCCGGCGGGCTCTGTCAGCCGCACAGGAGAAACATCTTTATGAAACGTCGTGACTTTTCGCTGGCCGCCGCAACCGTCGGTTTGGCGCCGTTCGTGGCCAGCACTGCCGCCCGGGCGCAAGGCGCCTTCAAGGCCGGCACCGACTACGTCGCACTGAAGAAGCCCGCGCCGGTCGATGCGCCGGCCGGCAAGGTCGAGGTGGTCGAATTCTTCTCGTACAACTGCCCGCACTGCGCGCAGTTCGAGCCGACCCTGGAGGCCTGGGTCAAGAAGCTGCCCGCGCACGTGGCCTTCCGCCGGGTGCCCGTGCCCTTTGTCGGCAATGACGTGGAAAGCAAGCAACGCCTGTACTACACGCTGGAGGCGCTGGGCAAGGTGGACGAGTTCCAGATGCCCCTCTTCAACGCCATCCACAAGCAGCGCCAGCCGATCTTCGGCGATGCCGCCGTGCTGGACTGGGCCGGCAAGCAGCCCGGCCTGGACGGCCAGAAGTTTGCCGAGATGTACAAGTCCTTCACCGTTTCCGGCAAGGTCAAGCGGGCGGCCCAGCTCACCAACGATTACCAGGTCGGCGGCGTGCCGGCGCTGGGCGTGGCCGGCCGCTACTACGTGGACGGCGAACTGGCCCGCAACCTGGACCGCGCCCTGCAGATCACCGACTATTTGATCGGCGAAGCTCGCAAGGCCTGAGAAGCTTCTGACCGGCCCCGCCCGGTGCATCCGCAAAGCCCGCTTCGGCGGGCTTTTTCGTCGGGGGCGTCGCATTTGCCCCCTACAATCTGTCGAGAGCAAGTTTCGTGCCCTATGACATTTCCCTCCATTCTCCCTTTCTCTGCCAACGTCCTTCACCGGCTTGGCGGCGCCGTTCTTTTTTGCGTGCTGGCGCTGGCCGGTGCCGGCCCGGCGCAGGCCGAAAAGGCTGACCGCAACAAGCCGATGAACATCGAAGCCGATGCGATGCGCTATGACGACCTGAAACAGGAAAGCGTGTTCAACGGCAACGTGGTGGTGACCAAGGGCACCATCGTCATTCGCGGCGCCCGCATCGACGTGCGGCAGGACCCGGAGGGCTACCAGTACGGCGTGGTCACGGCGGCGCCCGGCAAGCTGGCCTACTTCAAGCAAAAGCGCGACGGCGAGCCCGGCAGCGACGAGTGGATCGAAGGCGAATCCGAAGTCATCGAATACGACAGCCGTGCCGACAACGTGAAGTTCGTGCGGCGTGCGGTGATGCGCCGCCTGGTCGGCGCCAAGGTGAACGACGAAACCACCGGCGCGCTGATCGTCTACGACCAGAGCAACGACACCTTCAGCGTGAACGGCGCGCCGCAGGCGCCTGGCGGCAGCAATGCCGACGGCGGCCGGGTGCGCGCCGTGCTGGCGCCGCGGGCCGAGGCGGGCGCGCCGGCGGGCGGCAAGCAGGCGCCTGCGCCTGCGCCCGGCAAGGGCCTGCGTCCCAGCACCACGCTGGGTGGCGGAGGCAGCAAGTGATCGATCGCGCAGGCATGGAAGCGTCCTCGAGCGACGGCCGCAACGGCGCCAGCAGGCTGCAGGCGCGCGGCCTCAAGAAGAACTACGGCAGCCGCACGGTGGTGAAGGACGTCTCGCTGGACGTGCAAAAAGGCGAGGTGGTGGGCCTGCTGGGCCCCAACGGCGCCGGCAAGACCACCTCCTTCTACATGATCGTCGGGCTGGTGCGCGCCGACGACGGCCTGATCAGCATCGACGGCGAAGCCATCGAGCACATGCCGATCCACCGCCGCGCGCGCATGGGCCTGAGCTACCTGCCGCAAGAGGCCTCGATCTTTCGCAAGCTCAACGTGGCCGACAACGTGCGCGCCGTGCTCGAGCTGCAGCGCGAGCCGGACGAGCGCGGCGTGCTGCAGCCGCTGTCCAAGGCGCGCATGGAAGAGCGGCTGGAAGAGCTCTTGACCGACCTGCGCGTCGACCACCTGCGCGACTCACCCGCGCTGGCCTTGTCGGGCGGCGAGCGGCGGCGCGTGGAGATCGCCCGCGCACTGGCCACGCAGCCGCGCTTCATCCTGCTGGACGAGCCCTTCGCCGGCATCGACCCGATCGCCGTGATCGAGATCCAGCGCATCATCAGTTTCCTGAAGGAGCGCGGCATCGGCGTGCTCATCACCGACCACAACGTGCGCGAGACGCTGGGCATCTGCGACCACGCCTACATCATCAGCGACGGGCATGTGCTGGCACAGGGAACGCCCACGGAAATCGTCGAAAACGCCGACGTGCGCAGGGTGTACCTCGGCGAACACTTCCGCATGTAAGAAGGCTGCGCGAACACGTCCATGAAGCAAGGCCTGTCGCTGCGCGTATCGCAGCATCTCGCGCTCACTCCGCAATTGCAGCAGTCGATACGGCTGCTGCAGTTGTCCACGCTCGAGCTGTCGCAGGAAGTCGAGCAGATGCTCGACGAGAACCCCTTTCTCGAGCGCAGCGCCGAGGAAGCGCCGCGCGAGGAATTCGGCCTCGCGGCCGAGGATGCGACGGCCGCGCGCGACGTGCGCGACGAGGAGGCGGCGGGCCTGGCGCTGATGAACGGCCAGGACGGCGTCAGCACCATTGCGGCGCAAGACGCCGAAGTCACGGCCGCCGACGCGCCCGCCGACATCGCCGATGCCGAGCCCGACTGGGAAGGCGACGGCAGCGTCGACATGGCGCCGGACGACAGCGAATGGGGCAGCGACGCCCCGGCGCGCAACAACAACCTGGGCAACGACGAGGCCGCCGACGCCACCGAGCTGGCGCGCAGCCAGGAATCGCTGCAAGACTTTTTGCACCGGCAGGCGCTGAGCCTGCGGCTGTCCGAAGTTGACCGCGCCGCACTGCGCTTCCTGATCGAGTCGCTCAACGAGGACGGCTACCTGGAAGACTCGCTGCCCGCCCTGGCCTCGGGCCTGGCCGGCGACGACAACGACCAGTTCGACGACCTGGTGCACCGCTTCCAGATGGCGCTGGGCCTGCTGCAGAGCCTGGAGCCGGCGGGCGTCGGCGCGCGCGACCTGGGCGAATGCCTGGCGATCCAGCTGCGCGGCCTGGCCAGCGAGCACGAGGACGAGCCGCATGCCGAGGTGCGCAAGACCGCCCTGGCCGTCTGCAAGCAACCGCTCACCCTGCTGGCGCGGCGCGACTTCAAGCGCCTGGCCACGCTCACGCGCTCGAGCGAAGACAAGGTACGCGCCGCCATGCAGCTCATCGCGCGGCTGGAGCCTAAGCCGGGCCGGCGTTTTGTCAACGTGGAGCGCAACGTGGTGGTGCCCGACGTGATCGTTACCCGCCTGGGCAGCGGCACCAACGTCAAGTTCCGGGTGCAGCTCAACCCTGACGTGATGCCGCGCCTGCGCGTGCACGACATCTACGCCGGTGCGCTCAAGGCCCACAAGGGCGAGGGCAGCCAGGCGCTGAGCCAGCGGCTGCAGGAGGCGCGCTGGTTCATCAAGAACATCCAGCAGCGCTTCGACACCATCCTTCGCGTGTCCAATGCCATCGTCGAGCGCCAGAAGAGCTTTTTCGTGCACGGCGAACTGGCCATGCGCCCGCTGGTGCTGCGCGAGATCGCCGACGAGCTGGGCCTGCACGAATCCACCATCAGCCGCGTGACCACCGCAAAGTACATGGCCACGCCCTTCGGCACGGTGGAGCTCAAGTACTTTTTCGGCTCGGCGCTGGGCACCGAGACCGGTGGCAATGCCTCCAGCACCGCGGTGCGCGCGCTGATCAAGCAGTTCGTCGGCTCGGAAGACCTGAAGAAGCCGCTGTCCGACAGCCAACTGTCGGACATGCTCAAGGAGCAGGGTATCGAATGCGCGCGCCGCACGGTCGCCAAGTACCGCGAGGCGCTGCGCATCGCGCCGGCCAATTTGCGCAAGGCACTTTGACCGGCGTGCCCGGGCGGTGTCAGGCCGCCGGCGCGATGAACGAGATCAGCCGGCCCATGCGGCGAATGAAGTCCGACGTGACGATGAACTGCGGCTTCTCCCGCTTCACATACGGCTCGATCTCGGGCGGGTTGTCGGCCGGGTAGGGCGAGGTGTCGTAGACATCGCCGACATGCTTGCTGCGGTAGGCGGTGCCGGTGTAGGGCGTGGACGGTCCGGGGCCGCGGAAGGGATTCACGATTTCGGGCACGGGCGCGGTCCAGTAGTGCTTGGTGCCCAGCTCGTCGATCAGGGTGTCGACCTCCGATTGCGGCACCACCGGCGTCGTCATCTTGGCGCCCAGGAACAGGTCCGGGAAGTCGACCTCGCGGATCGAGAAGTACTTGGGCAGCTCGCGCGGCTGCGTGCTGCGCAGCGGCGAGCGCGCCACCAGTTCCGCCACCGCCGCGTCGCTCATCGACGCCAGCGTGTTGTACCTCGACTCCAGGCTGGCGATGTTGATGGCGCGGCCGGCCGAGTAGTGGCTCACGGTGTTGGTGATGTCCTTGTCGTAGAAGTAGGCGCCGTTGTGGATGTTGGAGCCGTAGCGATGCACGTACAGCGGCTCGTTGCTGCCCAGCTCCACGAAGGTGGGATGCGTGCGGCCGGCCAGCAGCGGATTGAGCTGCACCGCGTTGGCCGGCAGCGGCACCGTCTTGAGCCAGGCGATGGCTTCGGGAATGCGCTGCAGGTACTTGCGATCACCGGTCAGGGTGAAGTAGTTGAACAGCTGCTGGATGTTGGTCTGCGTCGTGTGCGTGGCCAGCGAGCGCGGCTCGTAGCTGCGCGCGCCGGCCGGCTCGCCGGCATTGCGCCCGCCCGTGATGCGCGACAAGTGCTGCAGGCTCCAGCCGGCCTGCGGCCCGGGGTTCTGCATCAGGCGCATGCAGTCCATGGCGCGCGTGATCGGCTCCACCAGCCGCGTCTCGCCCAGGGCGACGATGCACATGGTGAGGAACTTGATGTTCTCGCCCATCACGTCGTCGTTGAAGGTGACGTGCAGGGTGTAGTCGCCGTCTTCCATGCCGGCGCGCGCGCCCGCCGGCAGCTGCTGCGGGTTGGGCAGCGGCATCGACGTGATCGAGCCGGCGAAATGCGGGAAGCGCTGCGGCCAGCCACCGCCGGCAATGCCGAACTCCGGCCCGAACTGGGCGGCCAGGATGAATCCGATGGCCTTTTGCAACGGTGCCAGGAAGCGCGGGTCCTTCTTCTCCAGGTACATCCGCAGCATGAACTGCGAGGCCACGGCGGTGCCGGCGTCGTCGAAAGTGGCATTGCCGTAGTAGTGCTGGAATTCCTCCAGCCGCCAGCCGTTGGCGCCGATGGTCTCGTACCAGTGCTTGAGCGATTCCTCGCCGGCGAAATCGAAGATGTAGTTCCAGCCGCCGGCCGGATGCTGGGCTGCGGCCACGGCCAGCGCGGTGCGCTCGGCCGCCTCGTAGAAGCGCTCCTGGCCGGTGGCGTGGTAGGCGTCGAGGTACACATGGCCCACCGAGGGGGTGCCGGGCGGCTGGATCCAGCACATGGTGCGCTTGGCTTCCATCTCGCCGAAGGTCTGCGTCAGGTCGGGCGAATAGGACCAGACGTAGCCGCCGCGGTAGGACACCGTTTCGTCCATGTAGACCGCGGCCTCCTTCAACGCCTTGGCGGCTGTCTTCTGGGGCGTCTGCTTTTCGGCCACTGCGGCAGCCGCGGCGGCCGACGTCGAGCCGCCGGACGTGGTGGCGCTGTCCGAGCCTCCGCCGCAGGCCGCCAGGGTGAGCGGCGTCAGGACGGAAAGGGTGAAGTCTCTGCGTTTCATTGTTTTCCTCGGGTGGGTTGAAGTGCCGCACGATCTCCAACAAATCGGCGGTGTCATCAGTCGTCATACAACTGAGTCGCGGATGCTAGGCCCAACCGCCCGCGTATTCAAGGCCCTGCGGATAACGTTTACATCAGTAAAGATATCTGAAAACATATAAGTCATAGGACAACTGACATCTAGTTGCCCGAGAATCGCGTGCGCTATTCGGGTATGCCCGGGGGTACGGTGCTTCGAGCCCGTCGGGCAACTCAGGAAGCGTCAGCGGCCACCGGAGCGAGGCTGCGCTCGGCCTGGGCCGCTGCCAGCACGGCGCGCAGTGCGCCTGGCTGCACCGGCTTGCGCAGGGCATGCCAGCCGCGCTCGCGCGCCAGGGCGCTGGTGGCTTCGTCGATGTCGGCCGAAACCAGGGCGATGGCCAGCTCCGGCCGCAGGCGCTGCAACTGCTCGGCCAGTGCCACGCCGTCGGTGCGACCCGGCAGGCGGATGTCGCACAACGCCAGGTCGACGCCGTGCAGGTCGACGCCGTCCGCCATCAGTTCGTCGGCGCTGCCATAGATGCGCGGCCGGGCGTCCCAGTGGCGCAGGATGGCGACCAGGCCTTCGGCCACCACGGCGTTGTCCTCCACCACCAGCACCGACAGGCCGGGCCGCAGCGCGGCGGCCGGCGTCTCGGGCGCCTGCTGCGGCCCGCGCGCCGCTGGCGTGCTGGTCGCGCCCTGCGGGGCCGCCGGCAGCGCGAAGGCAAAGACCGAGCCGCGTCCCGGCGCGGAGCGCAGGCTGATCTGCGCGTCCAGCCGCTGCGCCAGCCGCCGCACGATGGCCAGGCCCAGGCCATGGCCGTGCCGCAGATTGCGCGCGGTGTTGCCGATCTGCTCGAAGTCGCCGAACACCCGTTCCTGGTCGCACGGCGCGATGCCGACGCCGTTGTCGCGCACCTCGATGCGCCACCGGTCGCCGCGCTGGCGGCAGGCCAACAGCACGCGGCCGTGCGGCGGCGGCGAGAACTTGAGCGCGTTGTCCACCAGATTGGCGATCATGCGGCGCAGGGCGACCGGGTCGCTCCAGGCCAGCGCATCGGCCGGGCAGCGCACCCGCACCCGGTGCGCAGCCCCGGCCGGCCTGGCAAATTCGCCCAGCAGCGCGGCCAGCGCGACCGGGCCTGGCGTCAGCAGGTCGGCGGCGGCTTCGATGCGGCCGATTTCCAGCAACTGCTGGGTCAGCCCCTCCAGCGCCTGCTGCGCCCGCGCCAATGCCGACAGGGTGGCCCGAAGCGTGGCGGGGCTGGCACCGTCGTGCAGCTGCTGCTGCAGCACCTCGGCCTGCAGCCCGATGGCCATCACCGGCTGGCGCAGGTCATGGTTGGCGGCCGAGAAGAAGCGCAGCCGCTCGGCCTGCGCCTGCTTGGCCGTCTGCAAGCCGGCCAGGGCCTGGGCCCGTAGCGCGCTCTCGTTGTGGCTCTGGCCGATGGAGTCTTCCAGCTTGCAGGAGCGCTGCGCCACCAGCTTCCACATCATCACCAGCAGCGCGGCGCCCAGGCCGGCCAGCCCCATCACCGGCGGCGCGCCGAAAGCCAGGCTCATCACGATGACGGGCAGCAGCAGCATCGTGATGGCCAGCTGCATGGTCCGCGCCACATACGACACCGAGAAGGCCGAGGACAAGGTCATGCCCATCATCACCAGGCCCAGCAGCAGCTGCGCCACCGCATCGCCGGGATGGAATAGCAGCACCCCGGCCAGCCCGTGGGCGCCCTCGTGCACGGCGATGCGCAGGGTGTGGCGGCGCAGCTCGCCGGGCAGCTCGGCCGGGCGCAGCGGTTCGGGCAGCTGCTGCGGGACCAGTGCGCGCCAGGCGGTGCTCAGGGCGATCAGCGCCAGCCACAGGAGCGCCATGAGCAGCGAGTATTGCCAGGCGAAGAGGGCCGCCACGCCGCAATCGAGCAGGAACTGGAAGGCCAGCACGGCGCCGCTGGGCTGCGTGCTCAGGCGCAGCAGTTCGGTCTGGATGGCGGCGCGATCGGCCTCGGCGGATGAAAACAAAAGGCTCATCGCGGGCCGACTATATAGACCCCCAGGGCCGGGCCAGCCCGGCCCGCCCCCCGCGGGGGACCAAGCAAAGTGGCAGAGCCACATTTGCTTGAGGACGAGGCCCCCGTGCCTCGGCAAGCCGAGTCCATCCCACCCGAGGGAGCCGGAAAACTTGCAGCGTCCCGGCGCCTTCCTGGCCGGCGACAATCGGGGCGATGAATTCGCTGCAACTGTTCCTGCCTTGCGCCGCCGGCGTCGAAGACCTGCTGGCGCAGGAAGTGCACCGTCTCACCGGACTGGTGGGCGACGACCTGATGAGCGCGCGCGGCGGCGTGTTCGCCCGCGCCAGCTGGCGCGATTGCCTGCAGCTCAACCTGCATGGCCGGCTGGCCCAGCGCGTGCTGGTGCAGCTCTCGCACACGCCTTACCGCAACGAGAACGACCTGTACCAGGCGGCCAACGCGGTGGCCTGGGAAAACTGGTTTGGCCCCAAGCAGACCTTCAAGATCGAGACCACCGCCCAGCACAGCCCGCTGCAAAGCCTCAACTTCGCCACCCTGCGCATCAAGGATGCGATCGCCGATCGCTTCCGCGCCAAGGCCGGCGGCGTGCGGCCCAGCATCGAGACGCAGTGGCCCGACGTGCGCGTGTTCGCCCACCTCGCCACCGACGAGCTCACCCTCTACATCGACACCAGCGGCGAACCCCTGTTCAAGCGCGGCTGGCGCATCGACAAGGGCGACGCGCCGCTCAAGGAAACCCTGGCCGCCGCCATGCTGGCCGCCAGCGGTTGGTGGAACCCGGAAACGGGCGAGGTGTCCGAGCAGCCCCTGTACGACCCCTGCTGCGGCAGCGGCACCATTCCGATCGAGGCGGCGCTGATCGCGGCCGGAATGCCGGCGGGTGGCCAGCGGCGCTTCGGCTTCGAGAAACTGCTGCCCTTCCAGCCGCATGTGTGGGCGGCGCTGCAAAAGGATGCGCAAGATGCCGCCGTGGCGCGCGGCGTCGAAGTCTTCGGCTCCGACGTCTCGCACCGCATGGTGGACTTTGCCCAGCGCAATGCCGAGCGCGCCGGCGTCGCAGAGCGGGTGCAGCTGCGCGGTGGCGATGCGCTGCAGCGCATGCCGCCGGCCGAGGGCGGCGTGATCATGCTCAATCCGCCATACGGCGAGCGCATCGAAGTCGGCGGCGTCGCGCGTGTCGCTGCCCGCACACCCGGCCCGGCCCGCGAGACCGCGCAGACCGATGACGGCGGCGACTTCTTCCCGCAGCTGGCCAGCCACTGGAAGAAGAACTACGCCGGCTGGACCGCCTGGGTCCTCACGCCCGACATGAAGCTGCCGCAAAAGATGCGGCTGAAGGAAACGCGCCGGGTGCCGATGTGGAACGGGCCGATCGAATGCCGGCTGTTCCGCTTCGACATGAAGGCCGGCGCCTTCCGGGACGCAGCCTAGGCTTCCAGCGTACGCTTCATCGCCGCCAGGCCCTGCACCATCATGGCTTCGACGGTTGGCGCGAATTCGTGTGGCAGCAGGTCGGCGATCCACACCACGCGGCTGTGCCCCTCGCACTCGGCGAGGACCTGCAGCGACGCGTTGTGATGCTTGAGCGGCGCGCCCACCGCGGCCCAGCACAGGCGCCGCTGGTTGTCGTCGACATCGACGATCAGCTCGCGCGCCGTCATGCCGTCGGCAAAGTTGACGATGCGCGCCTCGCCGTCCAGGCGGCAGTCGGTCACGAAGCCGGCCACCAGGCGCGTGTGCAGGGCGCCCACGTCCCGCACTGCGTCCCAGACCTGCTCCGGGCCGAGGTCGATCGTCTGCTCCTGGTGAATCGATGCCATGGCTGTGCCTTCGCGTTGATGAGACTGAAATGCCATGTTAGGCGGCAGGCCGGCTGTCCGCTCGCCGTTTCCGGACACATGCATCCGGGGACGCGAAGCGCGAGACTGTTATCGTTCCATGCAAATGCAGACACGAATCCTGGTCCTGGATACCAACCTCGCGCTTGACCTGCTGGTCTTCGACGACCCGGCTTGCGTGCCGCTGCGTGCGGCGCTGGCGAGCGGCCTGCTCCGCTGGGTCGCAACCGCCGCCATGCGCGAGGAGCTGGTTCGGGTGCTGGGCTACCCGCTGATCGCGGCGCGCCTGGCGCGTTTCGAACGCACGGCCGCGCAGGTGCTGGCGGCCTTCGACGAACAGGCCCAGGCCGTGCAGGCGCCGGCAGCGGCCCCCTACCGCTGTGAAGACCCGGACGACCAGGTCTTTATCGACCTGGCGGTGGCGCACCGCGCCCGCCTGCTCAGCAAGGACCGCGCGGTGCTGGTGATGCGCCGGCCGCTCGAGGCGCTCGGCGTGGCGGTGGCGGCGCAGTTCATTGCGCCGCCGCTCTGAAGTCCCAGTCGTCCACCGTCGGCAGGCTGGGCGCCGTGAGCAGCCGCATGGCCTCGTCATCGCTCAGCACCTGGTCCAGCGCCACGAAGCGCAGTTCGACGCTGCCGATCTCGATGGCGTCGCCATGCGCCAGCGGACGCCGGTCGATCAGCTGGCCGTTGACCAGCGTGCCGTTGAGGCTGTGCAGATCGGTGATGTAGGCCTTCGGCCCGTCCAGCTCGACCACCGCATGCGAGCGGCTGGCGCGCTTGGAATCGAGCACGACGTCGTTGTTCGGGCCGCGGCCCAGCGTGAGGGCCGGTGGCGACAGCGGGATCTGCCGCACATTTCCGGCCGCATCCATCAGGATCAGTTTCGGCATGTCGATGAGCTCCTTGCACCGGCGGTGCTGGGGAGAGGCGGCATCATCGTTGCGGCGCCGCCGCATTTCAATCCACCAAATGGGGGACGCCTACAGCGGATTCAAGCAAATGTGGCTCTGCCACTTTGCTTGATCCCCCCGCGGGGGGCCGGCCGGGCTGGCCCGGCCCTGGGGGCTCAGTAGCGGGTGGGTGCGCTGAAGACCTGGCCGTTCAGGCCGTACCAGCGCGCCAGCAGGCTGGCGGCGCAACGCACCCGCTGGGTGTCGCGGCCCCAGCGCCGGCTTTTGGGCAGGCGGCGCAGCCAGCGCATGCGGCGGGCCGCCTGCGCCAGGCGCTCGCGCACCGCGTCGCTGGCATCGGCCAACACGGCATGCCAGTGGCCGCCGGCCTGCTGCGGCGCCGCCGCGTGCACCAGCATGGCGGTGGAATGCAGGTAGCTCAGCCAATCGCGCGTCTGGCATTCGGCCAGACCCAGGGTTTCGCCCGGGTCATCTTCGAAGTCGATGTAGCCGATCACGCCGTCCGGGCATTGCACGAAGTTGCGGTCGAAGGCCTGGCTCAGGTAGCAGCCCTGGGCATGCACATGGGCGATGGCGTCCAGCCCCTCGCGCCATACCGCCAGCAGAACGGCCGGCCCCGCGGCGGCGGCCTGTTCCAGGCGCTCCTGCAGCACGGTGGTGCTGCGGCCGCTTTCGCCCAGATCGGAAATCAGGATCCCGTCGGCCTGCTGCGCGAGCACCTGCGGCACCCGCAGCCCGGCCTCGGCCAGCTGGCGCAGGCGCCGCGCCTCGATCGCGATGGCGGCCTCGCCGCCGGGGTTGGGCACCGGCTTGAGCACTTCCAGCCGGAACAGGCCCGCCAGCAGCGCCAGCGCCCGATAGCGGGCCTTGCCGTGGCGCGGACCGGCCTTCTTCAGCCAGACGCGTTCATCGCCCAGCCGGTGGCTGGCCACCGGCTTGTCCTGCTGCGGCAGGGTCACTTGCAGGAAACCGGCGTAGTCCAGCGGGCCGGGCAGCGGCGCCTCGCCATCCAGCGGGGCGGGAGTGGAGGCCAGGCCCTTGCGCGACGAGTGGCGGGTTGCCGCGCCGGCGGGTCGGAAAGACGCGGTCATTGAACAACCTCCGTGCTGCGCACTGCGGTGCGAGCCCCTTCGGGCGGCCGGGCGGGGCTCATGCGAGCGCGCCGCGCCAGGCGCGAAGAAGAAGGAAGCGGGGGAAATGTTGAAACTGAATGGTCACGTGCGAAGGCCTCGCCCTGCTGCATCATAGAGGGCTCCGCCTCTGCATCATGACAACGACAACCCCCATTCCCTCCCCCGACAGCGCCGACAGCTCCACTCTTGGCCCCGACGACTTCGATGCCCTGGACGCCGAGCTCGACGCCATGCGCGAGCTCGACGAAGAAATCCCGCAATGGGAATTCTGCGAAGGCTTCATGGCCGCGCTGATCTGCTCGCGCCGTGACATTCCGCCCGCCGAGTACTGGCCGGTGCTGTTCAACGAGTTCAATCCCGCCCAGCACATGGAATTCGTCTGGCGCTGGAAGCGGCGCTGGGCCGAGATCGAGAGCAGCCTGGACGCCGACGTGCAGGCGCTGGACGACGACCACTGCTACCAGCCCGAGGTGCTGGACACGCGCGGCGCCATCGCCGCCCTGCCGCCCGAGGAGCAGGCCGATCTGCCGGCCGAAGGCGTGCCCTCCTACGCCCAGGTCTGGGCCCTGGGCTTCATGTACGCGGTGGAGAACTGGCCGGCCGACTGGGCCGCGCCGCGCGACAAGGACGCGGCCGACATGCTGGACGCCGCGCTGGAAGACATCGTGGCCCTGACCGAAGACGACAAGGCGCCGCCCGCCTTCTCGATGTACGCCGAAGACGGCCCGCCCACGGTGAGCCAGCAGCGCCTGGACAACCTGGGCGCCGCCATCTGGGCGGTGTACGACCTGCGCCAGCTGTGGCGCAGCATGGGCCCCAGGGTGGAAACCATCCGCAAGGAGCCCACGCCCGGGCGCAACGACCCTTGTCCCTGCGGCAGCGGCAAGAAATTCAAGAAGTGCCACGGCGCTGGCAACGGCGACGCCTGAGAATTTTTTTCTCCGGCCTTGTCGATTTCGCGATGGCCCGTTCGACGTAGGAATGGAGCGCGGGCAAAAGGCCTGCGCCCTACCCAACTCACGAAAGGAAGTTCCCCATGCGATTCATGATGCTGATGATCCCCAAGGGCTACGAAAACGCCGCCGCGGGCACCCTGCCCAGCGCCGAGGCCGTGGCCGCGATGATGAAATACAACGAGACGCTGCAGAAGGCCGGCGTGCTGCTGGCGCTGGACGGCCTGCACCCGCCCTCGATGGGCGCGCGCGTCACCTTCGCCGGCGGCAAGCCCAAGGTGACCGACGGGCCCTTTGCCGAGGCCAAGGAGGTGCTGGGCGGCTACTGGATGATCGACGTCAAGTCGAAGGAAGAAGCCATCGCCTGGGCCTCGCGCTGCCCGGCCGGCGACAACGAAATCATCGAAGTGCGCCAGGTGCAGGAATTGGGCGATTTCCCGCCCGACGTGAAGGAAGCCATCGGCGACTTCAAGCTCGGCTGAAGCACCGGTCGCGCTAAATCTTGAAGGCGCGCTGAACGTCGGGCCGCACCAGTTCAACGTACTCGCGGTGCTTGCGGATGTAGCCGGCGATGAACTGGCACACCGGAATCACCTGCTTGCCCTGGGCCCGCGCCGCGCCCAGCACATGCTTGGCCAGCGCCGAGCCCACGCCCTGGCCTTCGAAGGCCGGCAGCACCTCGGTGTGGGTGAACAGCAGCGCTTCCGACAGTACGTTGTATTCGACATACCCGGCCAGCTCGCCGTTCTTCCTGGCCTCGAAGCGGTGCAGAGCGTCGTTGCTGCTGATGACGAGTGCGTCGGATGCGGAAGGGGCATTGCTCATGGCGAAGTGTTTCTGATCAATTGGACGAGGGCTTGCAGGGCGTAGTGCACGGCGGCGGCGCGCACCGCGGCGCGGTCGCCATCGAAGCGGCGGCGCTCGCTGCGCAACTGGCCTGGCACCGACCAGCCGAACCAGACGGTGCCCACCGGCTTCTCGGCGCTGCCGCCGGCCGGGCCGGCCACGCCGGTGACGGCCACCGACACCTGGGCCGGCGAATGTGCCAGCGCGCCGGCCACCATGGCGCGCACCACCGGCTCGCTGACGGCGCCGTGGATGGCGATCAGGCCGGCGTCGACGCCCAGCAGCTCGGTCTTGGCGGCGTTGGAATAGGTGACGAAACCGCGCTCGAACCAATCGCTGGAGCCGGCTAGGTCGGTGCAGGCGCCGGCGATGAGCCCGCCGGTGCAGCTCTCGGCGCTGGCCATCGTCCATTGCCGCTCGCGCAGCAGCGCGGCCAGCAGGGCAACCAGGCTCGGCGTGTCCAGCGTTTCAATAACGCTCATGGCCGTATCAGGCAAAGGCGCGCCACAGCGCGATCACGAGCAAGGTGCAAAAGGCCGCCACCAGGTCGTCGAACAGGATGCCGAAGCCGGCCAGCCCCCAGCGCAACTGGCCGGGCGCTGCGTCGCGCTGCTTGAACAGGCCGTCGGCCCAGCGCACCGGACCGGGCTTGGCGGCGTCGAAATAGCGGAACAGGGCGAAGGCGATGCACTGCGCCAGCAGGCCCGCGGGCGTGACCAGCCAGAGGACGATCCAGAAAGCCACCACTTCGTCCCAGACGATGCTGCCCGGGTCGGCCACGCGCATGTTTCGCGCGGTGACGGTGCAGGCCCACCAGCCGATCGGCAGCGACGCCAGGATCACCCAACCAATGGCGCCGGGGGTGAGCCAGAGCTGCATGACCAGATACGCGACCCAGGCCCACAAGGTGCCGACCGTGCCCGGCGCCAGCCGCGACAGGCCCGAGCCGCCGCCCAGCGCGATGAAGTGGGCCGGGTGGGCCAGCAAGAATCTGACCGTGGGGCGCGCGATCGGCGCGCCGCTGCCCGGCTCGGGGGCGGAGGAAGAAGGCATGGCGGGGGCGGAGTCGGGCATCGGGCCCGATGGTAGCCGTCCCCGGCTAAGGCGGCTTCAGGCCCCGGCGATGCGCTCGCGCAGGCGCTCTTCCTGCTCGCGCAGCTCGGGCGTGAGCTCGGCGCCGAAGTCCTCGGTTTCGAAGATCTGGCGGATCTCGATCTCCGAGTCGCCCGGCATCGGATTCGGGCAGCGCTTGACCCAGTCGACGGCTTCCTCGAGCGACTTCACGTTGAAGATCCAGAAGCCCGCGATCAGCTCCTTGGCTTCGGCAAAGGGCCCGTCCACCACCGTGCGGCGGCTGCCGGAGAACCGGACCTTGGCGCCCTTGGCGCTGGGGTGCAGGCCTTCACCGGCCATCATCACGCCGGCATTCACCAGCTCTTCGTTGTACTTGCCCATGGCGGCCAGGAGCCTTTCATCGGGCATCACGCCGGCTTCGCTGTCGGGGGTGGCTTTCACAATGATCATGAAACGCATGGTCTGCTCCAGGTTAAGTAAGAAGGTTGAAGTCGATGAAGCCGGGTTTTTTTCCGGTCTCCGCTTGCACGTCGAAGCGGCGAAGCGGAAATCGACAAGTGCCCCCAAACCTTTTTGTAACAGCCTGCCTTCGCTCAACCGAAATGGTCGAAGGACGCGAACTGCTGGCGCGCCAGCGCATGGCCCTCTGCGTCGACCAGGCGCAGCCCCGGCTCGGCCTCGATGCGGCCGATGCGGCCGACCGGCGTGCCGGCCGCGCGCGCGGCATGCTCCACCGCCTCGCGCCGCGAAGGCGGGGCGGTGAAGGCGAGCTCGTAGTCGTCGCCACCGGCCAGGGTGAAGGCCTGGCGCGCCTCGCTGCCCAGCAGTTGCAAGGCCGGTGCTTCCGGGTGCCGGCTGGCCGCCAGCCGGGCCGCCACCGCGTCGGCATCCAGCCGGGCGCCGACGCCGCTTTTCCTGAGCACATGCGACAGGTCGCCGGCCAGGCCGTCGCTCAGGTCCACCGCCGCGCTGGCAATGCCGCGCAGCTGCAGGCCCAGCGCTACCCGGGGCGTGGGCATTTCCATGCGGTCGCGCGCCAGCTGGAGCAGGCCGGGCGGCAGCGCTAGCTTGCCGCGGAACACTTCCAGCGCCAGGCGTGCGTCGCCCAGGGTGCCGCTGACCCAGATGTCATCGCCCACCTGGGCGCCGGAGCGCAGCAGGGCGGCGCCGGCCGGCACCTCGCCGAACACGGTGATGCAGATGTTGAGCGGCCCGCGCGTGGTGTCGCCGCCCACCAGCTCGCAGCCATGCGCATCGGCCAGCGCGAACAGGCCGCGCGAGAAGCCTTCCAGCCAGGCCTCGTCGATGTCGGGCAGCGACAGCGCCAGGGTGAAGGCCAGGGGCCGGGCAGCGCAGGCCGCCAGGTCGCTCAGGTTCACGGCCAACGCCTTGTGGCCCAAGCGCGCCGGATCGACGGTGGACAGGAAGTGCCGCCCCTCGACCAGCATGTCGGAAGACACGGCCAGCTGCATGCCGGGCGCGGGGGCCAGCAGCGCGCAGTCGTCGCCCACGCCCAGCGGCGAGCGCTGGGCGGGGCGCGTGAAGTAGCGTGCGATGAGATCGAATTCGCCCATCACTCGAGCATAAGCGCAGGCCCCGTTGCGGACCGGGACCTGCGCGCGGCGGCGAACCCGGCGGCTTACTGCTGCCTGGCCCGCTGGTTCGACATCAGGATGTTGTCCTTGGGCGTGGGCTGGCCGGCCTGCAGCGCCGCGACCCAGGCATCGGTGCTGGTCACGGCCGCGAAGTTGCTGTGGAACACGACGCTGAACACCCGGTGGATTTCCTCTGCGCTGGCGCGGCCGGCGGCGTTGGCGTAGGGCAGCGAGCCGGTGGCATCCGACAAGACCTCCACCGCCAGGCCCCGGTGCATGGCCTCGTACACGGTGGACGCGTTGCAGTTGTGCGTCATGTAGCCGGCGACGGTGAGCGTGTCGATCTCGTTGCGGGCGATCCAGTCGGCGAAGTCGGTGCCGGCGAACACGCTCGGCTTGGCCTTGGCGATGAGGTGGTCGTGCGGCCGGCGGGCGATCTCGGGATGCAGTGCGCCGTTGTGGGCGTCGGCCTGGAACACCGGCGCGCCCTTGGGCGAGTGGTGCACCACCACCACCACCGGCGTGCCGGCGGCATGCGCGGCATCCATGGCCTGGGTGATCTTCGGCAGCGAGTCCTTGACCGGCGGGTATTCGATCGGCAAGGCGCCGCCTTCGAAGTATTCGTTCTGCACGTCGATCACGACGAGGGCGCGGCGCGGGGTGGTCTGGCTCATTCGATTCTTCCTTTTCCTGTCGGGTTGGGGTGCGCTGATTCTTGACGGTGCGGCGTCTTCGCGAAAGTGGCCCGAAAGCCATTCATCGATAAGATCGGGCCATGCCTGCCGCCATCGAAACCGTCGCCGTCCTTGCTTTCGACGGCATCAGCCCCTTTCATCTCTCGGTGCCCTGCATGGTGTTCGGCGAAGACCGCACCGAGACCGGCCAGCCGCGCTTTCGCCTGCGTGTCTGCGCGAGCGAGCCCGGCGTGCTGCAGACCAGTGCGGGCTTCGCGCTGACGGTGCAGCACGGGCTGGAGGCGATGCGCCAGGCGCAGATCGTGGTGGTGCCCGCGTGGGGCGACGCGCGCCCGCCGGCGCCGCCTGCGCTGATCGGCGCGCTGCAGGCGGCACACCGGCGCGGCGCCACCATCGTCGGCCTGTGCGTCGGCGCCTTCGTGCTGGCCGAGGCGGGTCTGCTCGATGGGCGGCCGGCCACGACGCACTGGAATTTCGCCGACGCCTTCGGCCGGCAATATCCCAAGGTGAGGTTGCAGCCCGAGGTGCTGTATGTCGACGACGGCGACGTGCTCACGTCCGCCGGAACAGCCGCCGGCATCGACTGCTGCCTTCATGTGCTGCGCGTGCGCTATGGGGCCGAGGCGGCCAACCGCGCCGCGCGGCGCATGGTGGTTGCGCCGCACCGGCAGGGCGGCCAAGCCCAGTACATCCAGCAGCCGGTGCCGTCCGCTTGCGAGCACGACCGGCTCGCGCCGCTGCTGGAGTGGCTGGGCCGCCACCTGCACCAGCCGCACACGCTCGACGAACTGGCCAAGCGGTCGCTGATGAGCCGGCGCAACTTCACGCGCCGCTTCCTCGAATCCACCGGCACCACGGTCGGCCAGTGGCTGCAGAACCAGCGCCTGGCGCTGGCCCAGCAGCTGCTGGAAACCACCCAGCGGCCGGTGGAGCGGGTGGCCACCGATGCCGGCTTCGGTTCGGCCGTGTCGCTGCGCAAGCATTTCTTGGCCGCCTTCCAGATCTCTCCGACGGCGTACCGCCAGCAGTTCTCGCAGGCCGACGCGGGGGTGTGACCGGTCAGCCTCTGAATCGCAAGGAAGCCTGGCGCACCACCTCGGCCAGCAGCCGCTCGCGCCCCTGCATTTCGCGCAGCCAGCGTGCGTCGTTCTGGCCGGCCTCCACGCCCGAGCGCAGCTGGGCCAGGCCTTCGGTGGCGTCCAGCGCCTCGCTGTGCCATTCGAGCTCGGTCATGGTCATGAGGATGTGCTCGCGCAGCGGCATGTGGTCGCCGGTGGCCGGGTCCACGTAGACCGCGTCCAGCCCGAAGCGGCAGGCCTGGAAGCGGTTGTAGGAGTAGACCAGGTAGTCGTCCTCGCAGGGCATGAAGGGCTGCTCCTGCAGGAACCAGGCGGCCAGCGACTGCACGTAGCCGGCCAGCGCCGCGGCGCGCTCCACCGTCAGCGGCGTGTCGAACACGCGAATCTCGATGGTGCCGAACTCCGGCTTGGGCCGGATGTCCCAGTAGAAGTCCTTCATGCTGCTGACCACGCCGGTGCGGGTCATGCGGGTGAAGTAGGCCTCGAACTCTTTCCAGGTCAGCGCAAAGGGCGCGCGGCCCGACAGCGGAAAGGCGAACACCGAGTTGAGCCGCGCCGAATCGAACTGCGTGTCCTGCCCCTGCACGAAGGGCGAGGAGGCCGACAGCGCGATGAAGTGCGGGATGTAGCGCGACATGCGGTGCAGCATCAGCAGGGCTGCGTCGGCATCGGGGCAGCCGATGTGCACGTGCTGGCCGAAGATGGTGAACTGCTTCGAGAGGTAGCCGTACAGCTCCGACAGCTGCCGAAAGCGCGGCTTGTCGTAGATGCGCTGCGCGTGCCACTGCTGGAAGGCGTGAGTACCGCCGCCCAGCACCGCGATGTTGAGCTTGTCGGCGCTCTTCACCAGCGCGTCGCGGATCGGCGTGAGCTGCGCCAGCACGTCGCGCGCCGAATGGCAGACGTCGGTGGAGATCTCGATCATGGCCGAGGTCATCTCCGGCACCACGCTGCCGGGCAGCGGCGTCTGCGCCATCAGCCGCAGCATGTCCTGCGCGTAGGGCGTGAGGTCGTAGTCGTGCGTGCTGACCAGCTGCAGCTCAAGCTCGACACCCAGCGACAGCGCCTCTGAATGCGCAAAGGGTTCCAGCGCCACCACGCGCTCCACATGGGACTTCATCGCTGGGTCTCCCCGCTGCGCTTGAAGGCGTCCGGCAGCCATGGCTGCGAACTCTCGCTGGCGGCATGGATCGCCACCGTGGCCAGCACCGCTCCCAGCACCTCCATCAGCAGGATGGCGGGCAGGGCGATCTGCGTGATCATGGGGCCCCAGCGCGGCGAGGCCGTGACGAAATTGGAGGCCAGCAGCAGCGCCACCGCCGACAGCGGCGACATCGCCAGGCCCAGCCACAGCGCCTGCATCCAGCTGGCGCCGCTGCCCGGGTTGGCAATGGCCACGCCGGCCACCTTGGCCAACAGGCGCGCGCCGATCAGCGCCAGCACCAGGCTGGCCACCGGCAGGCTCCAGTCGGCCTGCGCGGCCACCACCGAGACCAGCACGAACATCAGCATGGTGAGCAGGGATGCAGCCGTGCCCAGCTGTTGCGGCCAGGTCCAGGGCTTGGGGTTGAGCTGCTTGAGCAGCACGCCGCCGATCAGTGCCGCCAGCGCGGCCGATCCGCCCAGGTGCGCCGCCACCGCCGCGCCGGCGCCGATGATGGCCAAGAGCAGGATCGAGGTGTTTTCGCTGGTCGGGCTCATCACCCGCAGGGCCAGGCGCAGGGCCAGTGCCATCAGCGAACCCACCACGAAAGACAGGCCCAGCACCACCATCACCGAATAGAGCTGCTGCAGCAGGCTGTGCGGCGCGCGCTCCATCCAGCCGGCATGCGCATAGCCCAGGGTCAGGGCGTACAAGGTGTTGAGCGTGCCCAAGGCCAGCGCGCGCTCGGTCACCGGGCCGCTGGCGTAGGCATCCGTCGCCACGCGGCTCAACACGGCCGGCGAGGCCACGATGGCGACCATCGCCAGCGGGCGGCACACCGCGGCGGGCACGCCCAGCCAGCGCAGGGCCGCGAACACCGCGATGAAGGTCAGCAGCGCCTCGAGCAGGCTCTGCACCAGCACCATCGGGTTGTGGCGGAACCAGCGCAGCGGCAGTCGCCCGCCGGCTTCGAACAGCACGATCGCCACGCCCAGTTCGAGCAGGAAGAGGCTGGTGCCCTTGAGCGGCCACATGGTGCCCTCGAAGCCGGCGAAGCCCGCGATGGTGCCGACGATGGTGTAGCCCACCAGCTTGGGCATGCCGGTGTAGCGCTGGATCAGATGCCCGGCAGCGGCGGCCGCGGCCAGCAGCAGCGACCAGGCCACCGTCGGCAAGCCGGCCGAAGGGCGTACCCATTCGGACCAGAAGCCCATCAACTCATTGAGAAATGCATTCATGCGTGTTGTTCTTGCGGCGTGCGCGGCAACCGGCGCGCCGTATTGGATTGGCCCGCCTTGGCGGCCGGACTCAGTGGAGGACGCGCGAAGCGGGAATGTCGCCCGCGCTGGCATCCAGCACGAACAGCGGGACGGGCACGTCGAAGCGCTCGCCCGCTTCGGTCACGAAGAAGTAACTGCCCTGCATCGTTCCGGTGGCGGCCTGCAATCGACAGCCGCTCGTGTAACGAAAAGATTCGCCCGGAGGAATGAGCGGCTGCTGGCCGATGACCCCCAGCCCCTTGACCTCCTGCCGGTGCCCGGTGGCATCGTCGATCATCCAGTGGCGCGAAATCAATTGCGCCGGCGCCGTGCCGTTGTTGGTCACGGTGATGGTGTAGGCGAAGGTGTAGATGCGATCGCCCGGCGAAGACTGCTCGTGCAGGAATCGCGGTTCGACCAGGACGCTGATCGTGCTGCTGGTAGACATGCGCCCATGGTAGCGGACGCGCTCGTTCACGGGCCTGCGACAATCCCGGGGCATGAGCCAAGCCGCCCCCACCTACCGTATCGCGCCCTCCATCCTCTCGGCCGATTTCGCGCGCCTGGGCGCGGAAGTCGCCGACGTGATCGCCGCCGGCGCCGACTGGATCCATTTCGACGTGATGGACAACCACTACGTGCCCAACCTCACCTTCGGCCCGATGGTGTGCCAGGCGCTCAAGCCCTACGCCAAGACGCCCGACGGCCAGCCGGTGCCGATCGACGTGCACCTGATGATCCAACCGGTGGATGCCCTGGCCGCCGCCTTCGCGCAGGCCGGCGCCGACTACATCAGCTTTCACCCGGACGCCTCGCCGCACACGCACCGCAGCATCCAGGCGATCCGCGCTGCCGGCTGCAAGCCGGGCCTGGTGTTCAACCCGGGCATGGGGCTCGAGGCGCTGGACTGGGCCATCGACGACATCGACCTGATCCTCATCATGAGCGTCAACCCCGGTTTCGGCGGACAGAGCTTCATCGACTCGGCACTGCGCAAGATCGAACAGGCCAGGAAGCGCATCGCGCAGAGCGGCCGCGACATCCGCCTGGAGGTGGATGGCGGCATCAAGGCCGACAACATCGCGCGCGTGGCCAGTGCCGGTGCCGACACCTTCGTGGCCGGCAGCGCCATCTTCAATGCGCCGGATTACAAGACCGTGATCGGTCAGATGCGCGCCAACCTGGCAGGCTAGGCTATCGACGCCTGAATTTCCGGCGGTAGAGGCGGTCCATCACCGGGCCGCGGTCGGTGTCGACCACGCCGCGCACCACGTCCTCGTGCGCGCGCTTGCCCACCTCGGGCGGCTCGCCGCCCTGGCTTTGCTGGCTGTCGGAAGACTCGTCGTGCTCGTGCGGCAGGCGCGGCGACGATTGGCCGTCCTGCTCGACACGGGTCTTGCCGCCGCCCGCATCCTTCGGATCGTCGGGCTTATTGCGGGGCTGCGCCATGTCGCTCTCCTTGTGCTGCACCTTCCTTGTCCCACGGCGCGCACGCCGGCGCAGTAGGAACGGCCGGCGGCCGGTTGTAGGATCGCCGGCCATGTCTTTCGCATCCGACTCCACATCCGCTTCGCGCTGGGCGAATCTGCCCGACGTGCTGCGCGTGCACGGCTTTTCCGCGCTCGCGCCCGGGCCGCGCCTCATGGTGCTGGGCGGGGTGCATGGCAACGAGACCTGCGGCAGCGTTGCCATCGAGCGCGTGCTGGCGCAGTTCGACGCGGGCGAGCTTTGCCTGCTGCGCGGCCAGCTCACCCTGCTGCCGGTGGCCAACCCGCTGGCGCGCCGGCGCCTGGCGCGCGAGGGCGAGCGCAACCTGAATCGCCTGTTCCGCCCCACGCCCACCGGCCGGCCGCCGGCCGACTACGAGGCGCGCGTCACCGACCTGCTGTGCCCGCTGCTGGACCGGCACGAGGTGCTCCTGGACCTGCATTCCTTCCAGAGCGCGGGCCAGGCCTTCGCCATGATCGGACCGCGCGACAACACCGGCCACCTCGAGCCCTTTGCCCGCGCCCGCGAAGAAGGCCTGCTGGCCCTGCACCTGGGCACGCCGCGCGTGGTCGAGGGCTGGCTCGACATCTACGCCGCTGGCCTGGCCCAACGCGCGCGCACCGGCATCGCGGTGGAAGAAGACGCGATCGACTTCGGCCGCGGCACCAACGAATACATGCGCAGCCGCGGCGGCTATGGCGTGACGCTGGAATGCGGCCAGCACGAGGACCCGGCCGCGCCCGAGGTGGCCTATCAGGCGATCCTGGCCACCCTGCGCCTGCTGCAGATGCTGCCGCCCGATCCGCTGGCCAAGCCGCCCGCGCATCCGCAACTGCTGCGCCTCACGCGCGTAATCGACCGGCAGCATGCCGACGACCAGTTCGTGCGCGACTGGGCGACCTTCGATGCCGTGGCGCGCGGCGAGCCGATCGGCCAGCGCGCCGACGGCAGCATCGTGCATGCCGATGAGGACGGTTACATCGTCTTTCCCAACGAGGAGGCGCTGCCCGGCACCGAGTGGTTCTATTTCGCCCGGGAGAGCGAGCGCCGTCTGGCCTGAAGGCGGCGTCTGCGCACGCCTGGGTCGGCAGCGTTCCTACACGCGCCGACGCACTGCCGTGCTTAGAGTGCTTGCATGGAGGTGCCCCATGGCAGCTGCCGCCAAGCAAGCAAGACGCAAGCGCGAATCCTCTGCCCGCCACGCCCCTGCCAGGTCCGCCAGAAAGGGCGAGCCGCGCGTGCTGTGGAAGGGTGCCATCAGCTTCGGCCTGGTCCACATTCCCGTCGCCCTGTATGCCGCGACGCGCGCGCACGGCATCGACTTCGACTGGCTGGACAAGCGCTCCATGGACCCGGTGGGCTACAAGCGCGTCAACAAGAAGACCGGCCGCGAAGTGGCGCGCGAGCAGATCGTCAAGGGCGTCGAATACGAGGACGGCGAGTACGTGGTGCTGAGCGACGACGAGATCGCCGCCGCCTACCCCAAGACCACGCAGACCATCGAGATCGAGACCTTCGTGCCGGCCACGAGCATTCCCTTCGTGTTCCTGGAACGGCCCTACTACGTGGCGCCCATCAACCGCGGTGGCAAGGTCTATGCGCTGTTGCGCGAGACCCTGCAGCGCAGCGGCCGGGTCGGCGTGGCGCGGGTGGTGATCCAGACCAAGCAGCACCTGGCGATGCTGGTGCCCTCGGGCCCTGGCCTGGTGCTCGACCTGCTGCGCTGGAGCGAGGACATCCGGCCATGGAAGTCGCTGCCCTTGCCGCCGGAGAGCCTGAAGGCGGCCGGCCTGAAGGAGCGCGAGCTGAAGATGGCCGAAGAATTGATCGAAGACATGAGCTCTGACTTCGATCCCGAGGCCTTCCATGATTCCTTCACCGACGAGATCATGAAGCTGGTCGAGCGCAAGGTGGAGGCCGGCAAGACCGAATCGGTGACCAAGCTCGAACCGATGGAAGAAGGCGAGGCCGGGGGCGCCAAGATCCTCGACCTGACCGAGCTGCTGCAGCGCAGCTTGCGCCAAGGCGGGAAGAAGGGCGCCGCGGCGGCGGCTGAATCCAAGCCGGCCCGCAAGGCCGCACCCCGCAAGGCGGCGGCCCGCAAGTCTTCGCCCTCGCGCCGCCGCGCTGCCTGAGATACCGTTCGCGCATGGACAAGACGCGTGAGGCCCTGGCCCACTACCAACGCAAGCGCGATTTCGCGAAGACCCCGGAGCCCAGCAGCGATGGCGGCCGGGCCGGCGCTGCAACCTTGTCCTTCGTCGTGCAGAAGCACTTCGCCAGCCGCCTGCATTACGACTTCCGGCTCGAGCTGGACGGCACGCTCAAGAGCTGGGCCGTGCCCAAGGGCCCTTGCCTGGATTCGAGCGTCAAGCGCATGGCGGTGGAGGTGGAAGACCATCCGCTGTCCTATGCGGATTTCGAGGGCACCATTCCGGCCGGCAACTATGGCGCCGGCCGCGTGATCGTCTGGGACCGCGGCGCGTGGGAGCCCGTCGGCGATCCGCATGAGGGCTTGGCCAAGGGCGACCTGAAGTTCGACCTGCATGGCCACAAGCTGCGCGGCCGCTGGGTGCTGGTTCGCATGAAGGGCAAGGAGGGCGAGAAGAAGTCGCCCTGGCTCCTGATCAAGGAGCGCGACGGCGAGGTGCGGCCGCTCGATGAATACGACGTGCTGGAGGCCATGCCCGACAGCGTGCTGGGCGAAAAGAAGGCCGCCGCCAAGCCCAAGCCGGCGAAGGCCGCGCCCCCCATCAAGATCAAGCCGCCGCCCAAGGCCGCCCTGCCCGCCACGCTGTCGCCGGAGCTCGCCACCCTGGTCGACGCGCCGCCGCAGCCCGAGAGCGACTGGCTCTACGAATTGAAGTTCGACGGTTACCGCCTGCTGGCCCGCATCGATGGCAAGGAGGTGCGTGTCTTCACCCGCAACGGCCACGACTGGAGCGACAAGGTGCCCGAACTGGTGAAGGCCTTGCGCACGCTGGATTTGCGCTCGGGCTGGATCGACGGCGAGATCGTGGTCGAGAACGAACGCGGCGCGCCGGATTTCCAGGCCCTGCAGAACGCCTTCGAGCGCGGCAGCACCGGCAAGATCGTCTACTGGATCTTCGACGTGCCCTACCTCGACGGGCATGACCTGCGCGACACGCCTTTCGAGGAGCGCACGGTGATCCTGCGCGGCCTGCTCGGCGAGAAGACGCCGCCGCTGCTGCGCGTGAGCGAGGCCTTCGATGCGGCGCCGCGCGACCTCTTGGCCGCGGCGGCGCGCCTGGGCTTCGAGGGCATCGTCGGCAAGAAGCGCGACTCGGCCTACGTGTCGCGCCGCTCGCCCAGTTGGATCAAGCTGAAGAACGGGCTGCGCCAGGAGTTCGTGATCGGCGGCTACACCGCGCCGGCCGGCGCGCGCACCGGCTTCGGCTCGCTGCTGCTGGGCGTACACGATGGCTCGGGCGAGCTGCAGTACTGCGGCAATGTCGGCACCGGCTTCGACGAGGCGCGCCTCTCGGATCTGAAGAAGCAGTTCGATGCGCTGGCTGCGTCGAGTTCGCCCTTTGCGCAGGCCGTGCCGAGCACGGTGAAGGTGGCGCAGTGGATCAAGCCGCGGCTGGTGGCCGAGGTGTCCTTTGGCGAATGGACGCGCGACGGCCGCATCCGCCACTCCGTGTTCCAGGGCCTGCGCGGCGACAAGCCGGCCAACGAGATCAAGCGTGAGTTGCCGGCCGAGGCACCCGGCACCGGTGGCAAGGCGAAGGCGGCGTCTGCGCGCGGCGAGGAAGCATCCGCTTCATCATCAAAGGCGCCGCGCGTGCGCGTCACCCATGCCGAGCGCGTGATCGACAAGGCCAGCGGCATCACCAAGGGCGAACTGGTGGCCTACTACCTGCGCATCGCGCCGCTGATGCTGCCGCACCTGAAGGGCCGGCCGGTGGCGCTGTTGCGGGCACCCGAAGGCGTGGGCGCCGAGCTCTTTTTTCAGAAGCATGCGCAGCGGCGCGAGATCCCCGGTCTGACTCTGCTCGACCCGGCGCTGGATCCGGACCACGAGCCGCTGCTGCAGATCGACACCGACACCGCCCTGGTGTCGGCCGCGCAGATGAACACGGTGGAACTGCACACCTGGAACGCCACGTCGAGCGCCATCGACAAGCCCGAGCGCATCTGCTTCGACCTCGACCCTGGCGAAGGCGTGGGTTGGCCGCGCGTGCAAGAGGCCGCGCTGCTGGTGCGGGCCCTGCTGGACGAACTGGGCCTGCCGGCCTATCTGAAGACGAGCGGCGGCAAGGGCCTGCACGTGGTGGTGCCGATCAAGCGCCACTACGGCTGGGACCCGGTGAAGGATTTTTCGCGAGCCGTGGTGGAGCATCTGGCGCAAACCATTCCGCAGCGCTTCGTCGCCAAGAGCGGGCCGAAGAACCGGGTCGGCAAGATCTTTGTCGACTACCTGCGCAACGGCTTCGGTGCCACCACCGTGGCGGCCTGGTCGGTGCGTGCGCGGCCGAGACTGGGCGTGTCGGTGCCGCTCGAATGGGACGAGTTGCCAAGCCTCAAGAGTGGCGACCACTGGACCCTGGAGAACATCGAAGAGCGCATCACCGTCGGCAACGCACCGTGGTCCGACATGGACCGGCGCCGCAGCGGTTTGGCCTCTGCCATGCGCAAGCTGGGCTTCAAACCCGATGCGACATGAAGTGGCCTGAAGCGGCCTGAAGTGCCCGCGCATCCCTTGCGCGAGTTAAGCCGTTCGCCCTAGACCGTCTTGAGAATGGTCACATAAAGGAGCCACTTCTAGACTGCGCCGCACCCTGGCTGTAGCGGGCGCGCACTTCGCGCGACGCCTTCCGGGCTGCGTGCGGGGGTCGAATGCAACGGTGCCACACAACAAGATTCCTCTTCCTTCCTGAAGAGATCGCGCGAACGAGGCGCCTGGCCCTTGCGCTTTCCACCGCTTGCGTGCTGGCCGTGCTGATGCTGGCGCTCGGTGCCGGGCCGCGCGCCTTTGCCCAGCAACGCCAGGCAGCGCCCGACGCCGAGGCCGCTGCGGCGAAGCAGGAAAAGGCGCGCCTGGCCGATGCCGACACCGTCTTCGCGCTGACACAGGACGGCGCCATCCTGTACTCGCAAGACGCGCTCAAGCTCTCGGGCTACCAGTACTGCAGCCAGGCGGTGGCGCTGGCCGAAGCGGGCGACTTCCGCCAGAGCGTGCGCGCCGCCAGCAAGGCGCTGCACCTGGCCAACACCACGCGCGATCCGAACCTGGTGGCTTTTGCCAATCGCGACCTGGCCATCGTCTACAGCTATTCGGGCCAGCTGGAGAAGGCCGAGGAGTTCGCGCGCGAAGCGCTGCGCCATCAGGCCAAGGACCCGAAGCTGGTGGTCGGCCCGGCGCACAAGGTGGTGGGCGACGTGCAGACGCGGCGTGGCGATTACGCCGGCGCGGTGCTGAGCTATGACACGGCCCTGGCCAACAGCTCGCCGCGCTACACGCCGCTGGTGCAGGCCTCGCTGGCCAATGCCCTGATCGAATCGGGCAACACGGAGCGCGCGCGCCAGCTGCTCACCACGATCGAAGCGCCCAAGGATGCCTCGCTGGCGGCGCAGCTGGAGCGCACCAAGGCGCGCCTGCTGCTGGCCGAGAACAAGCCGGGCGAAGCACGCGACGCCTACCTCAAGCTCACCACTTACAAGGCGGGCGCGGACGCGCAGTACTACCGCATGTGGGCCTGGGACGGCGTAGCACGCAGCGAGTCCGCGCTGGGCCAGAAACAGGCCGCCGCGGACGCGTCCACGCGCGCGCTGCAGGACGTCGATGCAGTGCGGGCCAAGTTCCGCAGCGAAGAATTCAAGATGGGCCTGTTCTCCGACCTGCAGGTCATCTTCGATCGCGCGGTGAGCCTGTACAGCGACGCGGGCAACGCGAGCCAGGCACTGGAAGTGAGCGAGCGCAGCCGCTCGCGCGCGCTGCTCGACGCGGTGCGCGGCCGCGCGGCGCTGGGCCGCACCGACGCAGCCGGTAGCGCCAGCAGCGCCGACCTGGGCCAACTGCAGCGCGCGCTCAAGAGCGACGAGCGGGTGGTGCAGTTCCACTCGCTGCCGGATCGGCTGCAGGTCTGGGTGGTGAGCCCGGGCGAGGTCAAATCGCATTCCATTCCGATCAAGCACGACGAGCTGGTGGAGCTGGTCGAGACCTTCCGCAACTCGGTCGTGCGCGGCCGGCGCAATGCCATTGCCAATGCCGACAAGCTCGGGGCCGGGCTGATCGCGCCGCTGGGCCTGACGCCGGGGCAACGCGTGGTGATCGTGCCGCATGGCCCGCTGCACTACCTGCCCTTCCAGGCGCTGCGCACCGACGGCCGCTACCTGATCGAGACCAACCCGGTGTCGGTGTCGCCCTCGATGACCATCGCGGTGCAGCTGGCGCAGCGCGCGAGCAGCACCGAGCCGTCGCTGGTGGCCTTCGGCAATCCGCGCATCGAAGAAAAATACGATCTGCCCGGCGCCGAAGTGGAAGTGAAGCAGCTGGCCCAGCTGTTCCCGCGCAACAACCTCTACCTGGGCGCCGCGGCCACCAAGACGCAGTTTCGCGAAGCGGTGAACCGCGCGCCCATCGTGCACGTGGCCGCGCATGCCGAGGCCGACCAGGTCGACCCGCTCTATTCGCGCATCCTGCTGGCCAACGAGGGCGGCAAGCAGAACTTCCTGGAGGCGCACGAGATCCTGGCCATGCCGATGCAGGGCACCGCGCTGGTGACGCTGTCGGCCTGCGAATCGGGCCTGGGCCGGGTCGCCAAGGGCGACGAGGTGCTGGGCTTCACCCGCTCCTTCCTGTCGGCCGGCACCTCGGCGCTGATCGCCTCGCTGTGGCCGGTGTCGGACGACGCCACCGAGGTGCTGATGAGCACCGTCTATTCCGAGCTGGCCAAGGGCCGCGACGTGCAGCGCGCCATGCAGGCCGGCCAGCTGGCGGTGCTGAAGCAGCCGCGCATGGCCCATCCCTTCTTCTGGGCGCCCTTCAACCTGATCGGCAACTGGCGCATGACGGTGGGGAGCGCGGCATGAAGAAGAACAACAGGAAGACAGCGCTGGTGCTGGCGGCGCTGGCGCTCGTGGGCTCGGAGCAGGCCCAGGCGCAGTCGCAGCAGATCGAGAGCACCACGCTCACGCCCACGCAGAACCCCTGCACCAGCTGCGCAACCAACGCACCAGCCCTGGCCCAGGCCGTACCACCGCCTGGCGCGCCGACGCAAGCCTTGCCCGCCACGCCGGCGCCGCAGACCTCATTTCGCCTGAACGACCTGCGCCTCAACGGCGCCCAGGCGCTGCCGGCCGAGGCGCTGGCCGCGGTAACCCGCCCCTACATCGGGCGCGACGTCACGTTGGCCGACCTGGAGCAGTTGGCGCAGGCCATCACGCAGCTGTACCGCGAGCGTGGCTACTTCCTGGCGCAGGCCGTGGTGCCGGTGCAGACCGTGCGCGATGGCGTGGTGGAGATCAGCATCATCGAAGGGCGGCTGGGCCGGGTGCTGGTCAACGTGGCGCCCGATGCGCCGATCAGCGAAGAACGGGTGCGCGCCTTCCTGGCCCGCCTGCAGCAGGGCAGCGCGGTGGATTCGCCCAACTACGAGCGCGCCATGCTGCTGTTGTCGGACCAGCCCGGCATCCGCGTCACCTCGGCCTTGCAGGAAGGCGCGCAGGCCGGTACCACCGATCTCACGGTGGACGTGGTGGCGGCGCCGCGCTGGGAGTTTGCGCTGGACGCCGACAACCATGGCACGGAGGAATCGGGCCGCTACCGCATCGCCGGCACTGCGCGCTGGCTGAGCCCATCGGGCATCGGCGACAACGTCGATGCGCGGCTGATGGCCTCGGACGAGGGCATGGTGTTCGGCCGCGTGTCCTACGAGGCGCCGATCGGTGCCGACGGCCTGCGCGCCGGCATCGGCCTGGCCCACGTGCGCTACGAGCTGGGCGGCGATTTCGTCGACCTGGACGCGCACGGCACCGCCGACATTGCCGACATCTCGCTCAACTACCCGCTGATCCGCTCGCGCCGCCAGAACCTTTTCCTGCGCGCAGGCGCCGACATCCAGGACTTGTCCGATCACTTCGACGCCCTGGCCTTCGATTCGAAGAAGCGCGTGCACGGCTTCGGCCTCGGCTGGTCGTGGGAGCTGCGCGACGATTTGCTGGGCGGCGGCTACTGGGCCAGCTCCGGCAACTACTACCACGGCCGACTGGACATTCGAGACCCCTTGAGCGAGGCCGTCGACCAGAGCGTGTTCGGGCGCCACACCGAAGGCGGCTTCGACAAGCTCACCTTCCGCTTCTCGCGCCTGCAGGCCATCGTGCCGCAGCACTCGCTCTACCTGAGCCTGGGCGGGCAATGGGCCGACAAGAACCTGGACCCTTCGCAAAAGCTGTCGCTGGGCGGCGCCCGCGCGGTGCGGGCCTACCCTTCGGGCGAGCTGCTGGTGGACGAAGGGCTGATCGGCACCGTCGAATGGCGCTGGTCCTTCAACGACGAGCTCACGCCCTACGTGTTCTACGACGCGGCCCGCGGCAAGATCGCCAAGGACCCGTTCAGCACCGAGACCGACAACACCCAGAGCCTGCGCGGCGCCGGCTTCGGCCTGTCGTGGGCGCGGCCCGGCAACTTCGCCCTCAATGCCACTCTGGCTTGGCGCGCCGGCACGCGCGAGGCCATCACCGATGGCGGTGGCCACAACCCGCGGCTGTTTGTGCAGTTGCAGAAGTTTTTCTAGGCGGGCGCCATGAACCATTCCGAATCAAGTATGGCCCGCCGGGCGGCGCGCCGCGAACTGCGCCTGACGCCGCTGGCGCTCAGCCTGATCTGCCTGGGACTGACGCCGGCGCTGGCGCAGAACCTGCCCGTTCCTGCGGGTGGCGGCGCCAACCTGGTTCCCGTCCCGGGAGGTGGCAGCGTGGAACTGCGGCCGGGCTCGGCCACGGTCATGAACATCCAGCAAAACACGCCGCGCGCCATCGCTGAGTGGCAGAGCTTTTCCATCGCTTCTGGCAGCGCGGTCTTCGTGAACCAGCTCAGCAACGCCAGCGTGCTGCTCAACCGTGTGAAGGGCAGTGACCTGTCGACCATCGCGGGCACGCTCAAGGCCAATGGCCATGTCTACCTGGTCAATCCCAACGGGGTGTTGTTCAGCGCGGGCTCCTCGGTCAGCGTGGGCGGCCTGATCGCTTCCACGCTCGACATCAGCAATACCAACTTCATGGACGGCAAGCAGCTGGTGTTCGAGCGAGGTGCAGGCACGCCCGCGAAGGTGGAGAACTACACCAGCATCGCCGTGGGTGCCGGCGGCACGGTCGGGTTGTTCGGCGACGAAGTCATCAACGCGGGCAATATCGACGTGGCGCGCGGCTCCGTCGGCCTGGTGTCGGCGCGCAAGGTGACGGTGGACTTCGACGGCGATGGCCTTACCCGATTCACCATCCCGGCCGATTCGGCCGCCACCTCCGCGCTGGTGAACAACACCGGCTCCATCACCGCCGACGGCGGCCGCATTGCGTTGATGGCGGCCTCCACCGCCAAGGCGCAGGTGGTCAACCAGAGTGGCGTGCTGCGCGCCAACAGCATCGAGCAGCGCAATGGCGAGATCGTGCTGAGCGCGGGCGTGAGTGTCGACAACGAGGGGCGCGATGTCTTCAGCGCGGACAGCATGCGCGTGTCGGGCCAGATCGAGGCGAGCGGCGGCCGGCTGAACATCCGCTCGGGGCAGGACATCACCGTCTTCCAGGCCACCGCTACCGCGCCGACGGCGCCAACGGACGGCGGCAGCATCATCGATGCGAGCGTCCTGAGCGATGCCCTCGACAAATCCACGAGCGTGATGCTGGAAAGCGCCGCGCTGCGGGCGGACGTCGGCGAGGTGAACGTTTCCGCCGGCTTCGGCGTGCGCTTCGACGTCGACGCGCAGGTGATCAAGAACACGGGGGGCAACGCCAGTTTCACCGTCAACTCGACGCGCAACATCGGCATGGCGTCCAATTCGGCGCTGGTGTCGTCCAGCGGCGCGCTGAATGTCGATTTCAACGCCGATGCCAAGGGCATCCTGGCGGGGACGGCGGAGATCTACACCGGCTCCCCCAACGCGAACGAAGGCGGCGCCATCGTGATGAACAACGCCGTCATCGCCAGCAACGGCGGCGACGTGCGCTTCTATGGGCAGAGCGATCCGGTCAATGGCCGCGCGGTGGGCAGCTTCTCGGATTTCAACTTCGTCGAAGACGGCATCGCCATGTCGGAGAGCCTCGTGTCCACCTGCGCCGCCGGCCAGACTGCATGCACCGGCGGCGGCGCCATCAGCCTGCGCGGCCAGGGCATCAGCGCGACGGAGGAGGGCTCGACGGTCAGCAGCGGCAACGGCGTGTACATGGTGGGCAGCAGTCTGCTCAGCGGCAGCGGCGCCATCAGCGTGGACGGGCGCGGCGCGCTGGGCGCTTCGGGCGTGCTGGCGACGGGGTCGCTCAGCGAACTAATCGCCGTCGCCGCGCTGGCCGCGCTGCCCGGCCAGTCTTCGATCGAATCGACCTCGGGCGACATCCGCATCAGCGGCGACACGCGCGGCTGGCGCAGCGGTGAGTCGGCCGTTGTCTTCGACAGCCGGGAAAACAACAGCGCCACCAGCGGCGCCGGCGTGACCTTGAACAACGCGCTGGTCAGCACCGGCAACGGCAACGTCAGCATCGACGGCACCGGCGCCGACCTGACGGCGCTGGGCAACGACGCGGTTTTCCAATCGCGCCTGCTCGCTTCCACCGGCAGCAACAGCGCCACCGTGGGCGGCTCGCACGGCGTGCTGCTCAACGCCACCAGCATCGTGGCGGGCGCGGGCCGGCAGATTGCCGTCTCGGGCAAGGCAGGCAGCGCCGCCTTCACCGTCAACCGGGACGTCAGCACCGGCGTCCTGAGCACCACCCCCGACACCGGCCCGGCCTACGGCGTGCAGCAGCGCATGGCGTTCGGCGCCGGCTTCATGCAGGCCGAAGGCGGGCGCATCGTGATCGACGGGCGCGGCACCGACGTGTCGATGACCTACTCCGACGACTCGGAGGCCAGCATCGGCGCCCCCCTGCTGAGCGTGGCTTCGCAAACGCGGGCTGGCGGCAGCATCGAAGTGCGCGGGCGCGACATCCAGCTGGTCAATTCCTTCGGCCCGGTGGCCCACCTGATCGATGCCAGCGGCGCGGGCAGCGGCGGCAGCATCAGCTTCCTGGGCAGTGGCGCCATCGCGCTGGACCAGAACGTGGGCATGCGGGCCGACGCCGTCACGCCGGTGGGCAGCGGCGGCACGATTCGCGTGGTGGCCGACGGCGACCTGCGCAGCCACGGCAGCTACAGCGCGCGCGCAGGCGCGTCGGGCGGCAACGGCGGCCTGGTGGAAACATCGGGCCACAACGTCGACCTCACCGGCATCCGGGTCGATGCCTCGGCGGCGGCCGGCCAGGCGGGCACCTGGCTGATCGACCCGTTCGACGTCAACATCGTGGACGGCGTCGCCAGCGGCAGCCTGCCCACCAACCCGTTCGAGCCGATCGCCAATTCGACCATCCAGGATGGCGATATCAACGACGCCCTCAACAAGGGCACCAGCGTCACCATCGGCACCGGCGTGCCCGATGCCACGTCTTTCCTGGGCAACATCACCTTCGACCGCGGAGTCGAGATCAATCTCGACACCGGAGAAACGCCCGTCACCTTCAGGCTGGATGCGGGCCGCTCGATCAGCTCGACCTTCGGCGACACCATCATCCAGGCCAACTCGGCGCCCTTGAACGTGGAGTTCAATGCCGGCGTGGACGGGGCCAGCGGGTCGATCAACTATGACGGGCTGATCCGCACCAACGGCGGCAACGTGACGATGCGGGCGCTGGGCAATGGCTTTTCGGACTGCGGCATTTGCATGAGCGGCGCCTTCATCGACACGCGCGTCGGCGGCCTCGACAGCAATCCTGGCGGCAATGTCAGTCTGACGGTGCCGGCGCCGGGCACCCAGGTGGACGGCTTCACGCGCGCGGCGATCGACCTCGACAGAACGAGCATCTTCACGTCCAGCGGCGACGTGGCGATCAGCGGCTTCTCGCAGAGCGGGACCGGCGTGCGCATCGCCAGCACCATCTTCAGCGCCGAGGGCAGCGGCAGCATCCAGACCACCAGCGGCGACATCACCATCACCGGCGTCGGTGCCTTCGCCAGCAACAGCGCCGACGCACCCGGGCATGGCGTGAGCATCGACGGTGCCCTGCTTTCCACGGTAGACGGGAACATCGCGGTGCGCGGCCTGCGCCAGGCTGGCGTCCAGCCCGGCACCGGCGTGTCGCTGCGGGGCGGCACGCTCTTGACCACCACCGGCAGCGGCGACATCGAAGTGACCGGCGAATCGCTGGACGGCGGCGCGGGCGTGCTGCTGTCCGGCGCCACCACCAACGAACAGGGCCAGACCTTCGCGGCCTCGCGCATCGACGGCAATCGCCACGTGGTGCTGCGCGCCGCCAACAACGGCAGCAGCGACGCCCTCGCGATCGACGGCACCGTGCGCGCCGGCCAGGTGCTGAACCTGCGCCCGGGCGGCGTCGACGCGGCCACCGGCGCGGGCGTGGACCGCACCGCCAACACCATCAGCCTGCTGGGTGGGTCCGGCGCCACCGGCTTCGCGGTGTCGAGCGACGAGATGGCGCGCATGACGGCCGCGGCCGTGGTGGTGGGCAGCAGCACGCACGCCGGCAACATCGACGTGCTGGCGCCCATGGCGAGCAGCGTGCCGCTCACGCTGCAAAACGGTGGCGGCGGCAACATCAACCTGCAGGGGGCGATATCGGCGCCGACCTTGAGCCTCATCAGCGGCGGCAACATCACGCAGGCGGCCGGCGCCGCCATCAGCGCCGGCACCTTGCTGGCGCAGTCGTCCGGCGGCAACGTGATCCTGGCCGACCCCGGCAACAACGTCAGCGCCAGCACCCTGGGCGGCGGCGCGGCGGGGCGCTTCGAGTTCGTCAACAGCGCGGCCCTGCGCGTCGGGCCGGTCTCGGTCACCGGTTGGGATGCGGCCGGCAACCTGCCGCAGGTGCGCGCGGCCAGCTCGATGGCGGCCGACACGGTGCTGATCCGTACCTTGTCGGGCGAGCTGATCCTGGCCAGCAACGTGAGCAGCAGCAACGGCGCCGACCTGGTGGCCGCCACCACCTTCCAGAACGCGGGCGGCAGCATGAGCGGCGCGCCGTGGCGAATCTGGGCCGACACCTGGGTGGGCGAAACGCGCGGCGGGCTGGTCGGCTCGGGCCAGTTCCCCAATCTTTATCACTGCGCCTACCTGGGCCTGTGCACGGTGACGGTGTCGCCGGGCGACAACCACTTCATCTATGCGCAGCAGCCATCCGTCACCGTCACCTTGGGCAGCTTCTCACGCAGCACCGGGCAGCCCAATCCAGCATTCACCTACACGCTGGGCGGCCTGATCCTGGGCGACACCGGCGTGGGCATCACCGGCACGCCGGGCACCACCGCCGGCCTGCAAAGCCCGGCCGGCAGCTACCCGGTGTTCGGCACCTTCACGTCCGCCGAGGGCTACCTGGTCAACGTGGTGCCGGGCCGGTTGCTGGTGAGCGAAGGGGCCGCCAAGCCCCTGCCCGTGCCGGCACGTTTTGTCGACGTGCTGCGCGAGGAGCCCACCACCTATCTCTACGATCGCAACATCGGCCAGGCCCCGATCTGCCTGGCCAGCGGCCCGCTGGAAGGCGACCGGGCGCAGCAGGGCAACGACCTGCTGGCGCGCGAATGGTCGCGCGTGCGGACACGGCCGAACCTCACGAGCTGCCTGGATACGGAGAGGCAGAACGGATGCTCGGACTTTTAGGGGGTCTTGGCCAATGGGGGGTTGGACGCGACTGCTTGTTTTTGCTGGGGGTTGTGGGTCGGCTTGGGGCCCCAGTCCGGGCCTTCAGCATCAATGAAAGCTGACCTTCGTCAAAGTCACTGAACGGCCAGTTCCTGTTGATGGCGACGGGCAGCTTCCTGGCACCTCACCTGGCTGCTTGTGCCGCCCGTCGCTACCAACCCTCCTCCCACGGCGGCACGGGTCCGAAGCGCGCGATGAGAAAGTCAATAAGCACCCGCACCCGTGACGGCTGCGTGCGATTGGGCAGATAGACCAGATAAATGCCGCCCTCGGGCGCCGGCTGGAACTGCCGCAGCAACGGCACGAGGGTCCCTTGCCGCACGTCCGCGCCCACCATGTGGCGCGGCAGCAGGCCCACACCGAGGCCGGAAAGGATGGCCGCGCGGACGGCCTCCAGATCATCGGTCTCGAATGAAGCCGGAACCTTCACCGCGTATTTCTGCCCGCTGCGCCGGAACGCCCAGATCCCTTTGGGCGCGAGCATTGGGAAGAGCACGCAGTCGTGCTTTTCCACGTCCTCGATCCGGCGCGGCGTGCCGCGCTGCGCGAGATACGCCGGCGAGGCAAGCAAGACGAGTCGGCTGACCGCGAGCTTTCGTGCGACCAGATTCGGCGCGGGGGGCGACGAACGGATGCCGAGGTCGAAGCCCTCGGCGCCCAAGTCCACCGTGCGATTGCTGCAGGAGAGCCTGACCTGGATCTTTGGATACTGCTGCTGGAATTCGACGATTGCCGGCAAGACGTGCCGCACCGCGAACGCCGGGATCGCGGTCATCTTCACGACTCCGGCCGGCTCGGACTGAGCCTGCGTCACGCGCCGCTCGGCAAGTTCTGCTTCGTGCAGGATGTTCACGCAGTGCTCATAGAAGATGCTGCCGGCTTCGGTCAGGCTGAGCTTGCGCGTCGTGCGGTTCAGCAGCTTCACCGCCAGCGAGCGCTCCAGCGCGCTGACCTCCCGGCTCGCGAGCGATTTTGAGATGCCGAGCTTGTCAGCGGCGGCGGAAAAGCTCTTCGCGCCCACCACCTCCGCGAACACGTTCATGCCGGCCAGCCTGCTTTTCATTAGCGATGTCCTTGCAACAGTGGGTTGAACTTGACACTATTTATAAGATTTGTGCAACGGACTACATTTCGTCGCACCGGTCCCGATACCCGGTCCGGCAACGAACCCAGGAGAGCGTCATGAGTGGCGAATTGATCAAGGTAGGCCAACTCGAGATCCGCTATCTCGTCGATGGTGCGGAAAAGGGCGGGTTGGGCGTGTTCGAGATGACGGTGCCTGCGGGGGCCATCGTTCCTCCGCCACACAGCCACACCGACAACGAGGAGTGCGTCTACGTCCTGGAAGGCACGCTGCGCTATTCCGTCGACGGGGAATCGCGCGACCTCGAGCCGGGCGACTGGATGTCGACGCCGCGGGGCTCGACACATCACTTCATCAACAAGACAGATGCCGCGGTGCGCGCGCTGGTCATCATGACGCCGGACATCGGGCCGCAGTACTTCCACGATGTCGGCGCCGTCGTCAACGCGGGCGGGCTGCCTGATCGAATGAGGTTGGCTCAGGTGATGGCGCAATATGGACTGGTGCCGGCGCGGCCGCCGGCACCGGCAAACCAGCCGGTCGAGCACGTCCCCGGCTGACTTTTGCCGGGACGGATCACCTCGAGGTCCATGGTTTCACCCCATTCCCTGCAGGGCCGCACCGGCGCGGCAGCTTCGAAGTGTTGTTCACGCGTGAAGCGTTCGCCGACTATGTGTCGTGGCTGATGTTCTCCCGTCCCCCCTGGCTCGACATCCTCGTCCATCCGCTGACGGGCTCGCAGTTGCTCGACCACACGCGACGCGCCCTCTGGCTCGGCACCCCGCTTGCGATCGACTGCGCGCTCTTGAAGGATGCCGAAGACAGGCTCCTCGCCGCCGGACGAAGCGAGGAAACGATCATCGAAGGCACCAAGACACACGGGCACCGTCGCGCAGGGTAGGGTTGGGGGCGGTGGCGGGCGAGTACGCCGAGAGCCGCAGCGTCGAAGGGCCCCGGCGTCTGCTTCGAGGCGATGAATCGGACGACATGATCAACGGCGCTGGGTCGAGAGCGGCGTCAAGTCGCTGCTTTCTGGCATTCACATTGAATGCCCGGTGTTGCGACTGTAGCCCGCCACCGCTGGGCGAGCTCAGGGCCCCGAAGCAGAAGTGCGATCCGGAGCATGATTCAAGAATGTTGAAATTGCCGGGACGTACTGGCGGAACATTGACGGCAGCGAGCTCACTCAGCGCGAGGCCTAGGCGGCGACCGGCTGAAGACTACTACTTGCGGTCGTCCTATCATGTGAGCGTGTGAGCGAATAAGGAGGACCAATGAAGCCTCAGATCCACGTGATCACGCTGGCCGTGGAGAACTTGGAGCGGGCGCTTGCCTTCTACCGGTCGCTTGGGCTCGAGTCGCCCGGTGTGACAGCAACCGAATTCGCTGGCGACGATACCCACCCCGCGGGCGCAATAGTCATGTTTCGCCTCAACGGGGGGCAGATCCTCGCCCTCTATCCGCGCAGCGAACTCGCGAAAGACGCAGGCATCACGCAGGGGCCAGCGCAGAGCGGCGAGTTCAGTCTCGGTCACGTTGTCGCGACTCGCGATGAGGTAGACGCGCTTTTGGCCAAAGCCGAGGCGGCGGGGGCGCCCGTCACCGCCCTACACGACCGGCCCTGGGGCATCTACTCCGGCTACTTCCGCGACCTTGACGGACACCTGTGGGAAATCATCCACAACCCGAGCAGCACCGACGTCAGCACCTGATCGGCTATATCGAGTCCAAGGAGGGTCCCAGTCGAGACCACATTCGCACCGCACTTGCGCGAGATCATTTGGGGCGTTTGCTGCGCGCGTGACGCACGCGCGTCCGTCTTAAGCCGCGCCGAACACTGCGGTGAACGGCCGCTACCGGGCGAGTTGGGTGACGGCCTCAAAAGTCGGCTCTTGGCCGACAGCCGTCCAAATATGGAGTTCTGCGGCTGCTAAGTATGGACCGCACAGATCTCATTGGACTTGGCGAAGCGAGCTCAGTGCACGGTTCTGGCCCGAGTTCTGCCTTTGGCGCGCAGGTCCCACTTTCAAGGATGCGAGGGCACTAGTTCCGCAAGATCTTCTGGATCGGCTTTCCCTTCGCAAGCTCGTCGATCAGCTTGTCCAGGTAGCGGATCTTCTGCATCAGCGGGTCATCGATTTCTTCGACGCGAACGCCGCAGACGACGCCCTTGATGAGCGAGCTGTTCGGATGCATGGCTGGGGCATGGCGGAAGAATGCCTCGAAATCATTCTCCTGTTCGATCTGCTGCTGCAGTCCCGCGGGGTCGTAGCCCGTCAGCCAGCGAATGACCTGATCGACTTCTTCCTTCGTACGGTTCTTGCGCTCCGCCTTTTGGACGTACAACGGATACACCTTCGCAAACGGTGTCGCGAAAATCCGATGCTTTGGCATCTTCGTTTCTCCCATGGGATGTTCTGCCTCAGACATCAATGGCAAGGAAGCACGATCAGCCCTTCGCCGACAACGCCCTGCCAAAGTCCCCCGTGTAGGTCTTGTGCCCCTGGTGCGTCAGCCGCGAGCGCGCATCCACATGGACCTTGCCCCCGATCGATTGCCAGCGCCGGCAGAAAGCGTAATCCTCGGTCAAATAGCGCCCGTTGTCCGGCTCGGCCAGCACGTCGAAGAAGCGGTAGTGCGGCGGCGGCGCGCTCTGGCCCTGGCGGATCAGCGGGTGGCCGGCGCCATCCGGCGTGTAGCGCAACTCGGGCAGCGCAGCGGCCATCTTGTCGAACACGCGGCGCGCGATCAGCATGAAGCCGGTGGGTGCGTCCAGCACTTCCATGAAGCCGTCGGCGTCGACTTCTCCGCCCGCCAGAAGGTTCGCCGGAAAGCTGCCATAGCGCGCCTCGAAGTCCGCGCGCGTGCTGCCGGCGGGCAGAGCTTCATCCAAACCCTGCGCCGGCCAGGCGTCGATCTTGTGCGGGTAGACGCCGGCCACCACGTCGTGCCCGGACAGGAGCAGGCGCAGCGCGGCCTCGGGCTCGAAGCCGATGTCGGCATCGATCCAGAACAGGTGCGTCCAGCGTGGGTCGGCCATGAATTCGGCCACCATGCGGTTGCGCGCGCGCGTGATCAGGCTGTCGCCGTCCAGGAAGCGCGTCTGCATCGAAAAGCCGTGGCTGTAGGCCAGGTTGACCAGGCCCAGCAGGCTGCGCACGTAGCTGGTGCACAGCACACCGCCGTAGTTGGGCGTGGCGATGTAGGGGCGGATGTCTTTCAGCGCTGTCGTGTCAAGCATGTCGTCATCAAGCGTGGGCCGGATGCGTGTGGCGGCGCGCGGAGAGCAGGGCGCGCAGCTTGGCCGGCGCCACCGGCTTGGTCAAAAAGGTCACGCCCTGCTGGCGCAGGCGCTGCAGTGCCTCCGGCCCGGTGGCGCCAGAGACCAGCACGGCCAGTGCCTCGGGCATGAGGCGCTGCGCGGCTTCGATCACCGCCATGCCGTCCTCGTCGCCGGCGAGCTGCAGGTCGCACAGGATCACGTCGTACGGCGTGCTCTCATGACCCATGCGTTCGAGCGCCGCGCCGCCGGTCTCGGCGCAGGCCACGTCGCAGCCCCATTGGTGCAGCAGTTGCCGCGTGGCGTGCAGGATGACCTCGTCGTCGTCCACCACCAGGCAGCGCAGGCCGGCCAGCGGTGCCATCGGCGGCGGCGGCGCCACCGGGCGTGCGGCGCCCACCGGGTCGGCGGCTGGCAGCGTCAGCGAGAAGGTGCTGCCCAGGAGCAGCGCCGAGCGCAGCTCGATGCGCGTCCCCAGCAAGGCCGCCACCCGCGCGCAGATCGCCAGCCCCAGGCCGAAGCCCTGGCGCCGGTCGCGCTCGGTGTTGGCCACCTGGTAGAACTCCTCGAAGATGCGCTGCTGGTGGATCGGCGCGACGCCGATGCCGTTGTCGCGCACCTCGATGCGCACCGTGCCCGGCTGCGCGCCGCGCCGCGCCGCGACCAGCACCGTGCCCTCGGGCGGCGCGTGGCGGATCGCGTTGCCGATCAGATTGCCGATGATGCGGATCAGCATGGCGGCGTCGCTGCGCACCGCGCGGCCTTGCGCCTTGAAGATCATGCGCACGCGCGCCTCGCCGGCCTGCGCCGCATGCTGGCCGGCCAGGTGCTCGAACAGCCCGTCCAGCGACACCGTGGCCAGGTTGGGGGTGAGCACCTGCGCATCCAGCCGCGAGATCTCCAGCAAGTCGTCCAGCAGCACGCTCATGAACTGGGTGCTTTCCTGCAGCCGCAGCACCGCCGGGCGCTGGGCCGGCGTGGCCGTGGGCAGCAGGCCGTCGATGAACAGACCCATGGCATGCAGCGGCTGGCGCAGGTCGTGGCTGGCGGCCGCCAGGAAGCGGGCGCGCGACAGCGCCGCCTGCTCGGCCTCGGCCATTCGCTGCAGCGCCACCGAGGTGGCTTCGCGCACGCGTTCCTCGCTCACCTGCTGGTTGTGTGCAAGGCGCTCGGCCAGCCGGTTCACGTCGTGCGCCAGGCTGGCCAGCTCGTGCGGACGGTGCGCGCGGCCGCGCGCCGGCGGCGGGGCCGCCTGCACGTCGCAGCGTGCGTCGAAGTTGCCGGCCTCCAGCGCAGCCACCGTGCGCGAGACGCGGCGCAGCGGCCGCGCCACCGTGCGCGCCATGTGCCGCACCGAGGCCCAGGCCACCAGGATGGCGATCAGCGCGATGCCGATGGCCGCCACCAGCGAGCGGGTGCGCTCGCGCGCGTAGCCGGTGGTGTCGCGAAAGGCCTGCACCAGGCCGATCGGCGTTTCGCCGGCGGCGGTGGCGCCGGGCGGCGAGAAGGCGCTGGCGCGCGAGGCTTCGCGCAGGGTCACCGGCGCGGTGAAGACGCGCAGGTTTTCCATGCTGCTGGCGCCGGCGCCGGCGCTGACGAACACGCCGGCGTTGTTGCTGATCTCCACCCGCGTGACCTCGCTGCTTTGGAGCGCGGCGTTGGCCACGTTCTGCAGGGCCGGCAGGTCGCCCGCGTAAAGGCTCAGGTCGGACAGCGCCGCCACCTGGCTGGCGATGGCCTGGCCTTCGGCGTTGAAGGCGCTCTCCAGCGTGTCGAGCCGGCTGTGCGTGAACCAGGCGGTCAGGGCCAGCGCCGCCGCCGCGCAGGGCACCACGCCCAGGCGCAGCAGATCGCGCTGCAGATTGCCGCTCATCACGATGGCCGGCGGCATCTGCGGCTCCGGGCGCGCCGGCTCGTCTCGGACGTCGGTCGTACCAGGGTGAGCCGCGAAGCCCGTTGCAGGCGGGTTCATGGCGCCCCCGCTCATCGCACCCCGGTCACCCGCTCGGCCAGTTCGCGTTCGTCCGGCAGGCGCAGACCGAGTCCGCGCGCGACGTTGACGTTGACGCGTACCGAGGCCGGCCGCGCCGCCTCGACCATCACGCCGGCAGGGCCCGCCGCCAGCTTCTGGCCCAGCGCGTGCGCCTGGCGCGCCAGCTGGGACGGCGTCGACACCGCGGCAGCCAGGCCGCCGGAGCGCACCATGCCTTCGCTGGCGCCGAACACCGGCACACCCGCGCCGGCGGCGGCACGCAGCACCGCCAGCGTGGCGGCCTGGTCATCGCCGATCGAATCGGGCAGCACCATCAGCGCGTCGCTGTTGGCCAGCACGCCGCGCAGCGCGATGGCGATCGACTTGGCGTCGGGGGCGGTGGCCACCTGCAGGCTCCAGCCCGTGCCCGCGGCGCGTTCCAGTTCGCGCAGCAGCGGCTCGGATTCGACGGTGGCCATCACGCCCAGCCGACGCCGCTGCGGCAGGGTCGCTTCCACCAGCGCCAGCTGGTCGGCCATGGACGGGTCACGCAGCAGCACGCCGACGCGGCGGTCGGTGCGGCGCAGGCCCGGGCTGGCTTTCAGGTTCTCGTATTCGAGCCGGCTGAGCATGGCCAGCAGCAGCGGCTCGCGCCCCTCGCTCTCGATGGCCGAGCGTGCCGCGCCGGGGCCGACCGCGACGGTCAGCGCCTCGTTGCCGCTGCCGCCATTGCCCGTGCCGCCGCGCAGGCCGCGCGTGCGCACACCGGCATTGGCGGCTTGTTCTTCGTCGGCGGTGGCGGCAGGCGCAGCCGCCGCCGCAGACGGCGGTGCGCCGTCGGGCGACAGGCGCACCACGTCGAAGCGGCTGCCCGGCGCCTGCGTGTCGCGCAGCTGCTGGATGAACTCGGCATTGGCAGTGCGGTCGTCGGCGGTGAGCACCGTCATGCGGGTGGTGAGCGCGGCCTGCGCCAGTCCTGGCGACATGCCCAAGAGCAGCAAAGCGGGAACCAAGGCCCGCAGCATGGCAAAAAACGCCACCCCTGAAATCTGGAAAGACATGAAAAAGCAACCCCAAGTTGAGGGTGCTTGAAACTGTAGGGATGCGCCTGCCTTCGCGCGATAAGGCAGAGGGCTTATGCCAAGCCAGAGAAGCCCGGTCAGGCCCACGCGTTAGGCCGAAAGACATAGCTCACGGGAGGGAGGCGTGCAGGATTTTTCAAGCGCTTACACGTAGCGCCGCCAGTTGCGTGGCAATGGCCTGGCGCAAGGCGCGCGGCGACACCGGCTTGTACAGCACCATGATGCCGGCCTGCGCCACCTCGCGCAGCCGGTCCGGCTTGGTCTCGCCGGTCACCAGCAAGCGCGCGGTGCCGGCGCCGATGCCGCGCGGATGGCGCTCCAGCGCGGCCAGCACATCCAGGCCGTTGTCGCCGCCCTGCAGCAGCAGATCGCTCAGCACCACCTCGGGCGGCTCGTCCCAGCTGTCGGCAAAGGCCAGCGCCTCGGCGCGCGTCTGCGCCGCCATCACCTGCGCGCCCCAGCTGCCGATCACCACCTGCAGGCCTTCGAGGATGGTGCGCTCGTCGTCGATCACCAGCACACGCACGCCCTCCAGGCTGGCCGGCGCCTCGAGCGGCGGCGGCATGCCGGCCAGCTCGCCGGAGCCGGCGATGGCGGCGATCGGCTCGGCGGCGCGCACCAGCAGGCGCACGCAGGTGCCCCGGTGTTGCACCGAGTTCAGTTCGACCCGCGTGTTGAGCAGGGCCGCCAGCCGCTGCACGGTGGACAGGCCCAGCCCCATGCCGCGCGTCGCGCCCTGCTTGCGCAGCGGATCGACCTGGAAGAATTCTTCGAACACCCGCTCCTGGTGCTGCGGCGCGATGCCCACGCCGGTGTCCCAGACGTCGATGCGGATGCCGCGGCCGCGCCGCCGCGCGCCGATCAGCACCCCGCCTTCGACGGTGTGGCGCAGCGAGTTGGACACCAGGTTGTTCAGGATGCGCGAGAGCATCACGTAGTCGCAGCGCACCCAGGCGTCGGTCTTGCGCGCCACCAGGCGCAGGCCCTGCTGCTCGGCCACCGGCCGGAAGTTGCGGCTGATCTCGTCGAACAGGCGGTCCAGCGGGAAGTCGCTCCACTGCGGCTGCAGCACGCCGGCGTCCAGCTGCGACAGGTTCAAAAGCTCGGAGAACAGGCGGTCCAGCGACTCCACGCACTCGCGGATGTGGCCGATGCGCGTCAGGCGCACCGGGTCGCTCTCGCCGTTGGCCAGGCCGTCGGAAAACAGGGTGAGCGCATGCAGCGGCTGGCGCAGGTCGTGGCTGGCGGCAGCCAGGAGGCGCGTCTTGGCCTGGCTGGCCAGCTCCAGCTGCTGGTTCTTGCGCGCCAGCTCGGCGGTGGCGTCGCCGATGCGGCTTTGCAGCAAGCGCCGGCTCTCGGCCAGCGCGCTGGCCGCCTGGTTGAAGCCGTGCTGCAGGCGCCGCACTTCCGAGGTGCCGGCCACGCTCACGCTGGCATCCTCGCCGGCGCCCAGCCGGTCCACCGCCTCGCCCAGGCGCCGGATCGGCGCGCTGATGCGGCGTGCCGCCCACCAGCCGGCCAGGCCGACGCCGGCCAGGCTGGCGACCAGCACCAGCAGCACGTTGAAGTACACCGCCTTGCGCGCCTCGGTCACCGCGTCCAGGCTGATCTCCACCATCACCTCGCCGGCGCGCATGCCGTCCTCGCCCATCACCGGCGAGAGCACGCGCAGGCCCTCGCCGCGGTGCCGGTCGGGGGTTTCGGCATTGGCCAGGATCTCGCCGTCGCCGGTGCGGATCTGCACCTGCTGCACGTGCGGCTGCGAAGTGCCGGCCAGGGCGGTGCGCTGCAGGGCGCGCCGGTCCATCTGGTTCATCGGCGTCTGCGCCAGGGTGGCCACCTGCAGCGCGACCGTCTGTCCGCTGGTGCGCATCAGCTCGGTCACGTTGTCCAGGTGCTGGCGCGTCAGGACCACGATGGCGCCCAGCGTGGCCAGGGCCGCCGGCAGCACTGCCAACAGCACCAGCTGCTGCGCCAGCGACAGCCGTGGCAACCTGGCCAGGACGCGATGGGGCCTGTGGAGGAGTCGTCGCGCCCGAGAGATGAAAAGCATCGCCTGTACAGACCTGGCCAGTAACTTGGTTTCTAATTGTGTGCTCGCCCGCCTTCGTTTGACCACCTGCCTTTTGTGGAGGAGGGCCGGCACACCCCGGGGAGGGACGATGCAGCTGTCCGATTTCAGGTTCTTCTTCCTTCTTCGCGCTTGCGCCGCCACGCTGGCGCTGTGGCTGGGCGCCTCGCTGGCGACGATGGCGCAGCAGCAGCCGCAGCAACCGCCGGCCGGCGTGCTGGAGGCGCCGATCCGCTTCGGCATTCTTCCGCTGGGCGGCGCCTTCGAGTCGCGCAACGACTGGGAACCGCTGCTGGCCGACCTGGGCCGCGCCCTGAACCGGCCGGTGAGCATGCTGTCGGTGAGCTCGTACGAGGCGCTGGACCAGGCGATCAAGCGCAACCAGGTCGACATGGCCTTCCTGTCCGGCAAGATGGCGCTGGATGCGGTGACGCAGCGCGGCATGACGGTGGTGGCACAGGTCACGCGGCACGACGGCCTGGCCGGCTACCGCTCGCTGCTGCTGGTGCGCAAGGGCGGCCCGGTGGTCTCGGTCGACGCGGTGCTGGCGCAGCCCGAGCGCTGGCGCCTGGCGCGTGGCGAGAGTCGTTCGGTGTCGGGCTTCATCGTGCCGCAGCTGCAGCTCTTCTTGCCCAACCACATCGCGATGGAAACGCGCTTCAAGGGCGAGATCGTCGGCACTCACCAGGCCACCGCGCTGGCGGTGGCCAATGGCGACGCCGACGTGGCCACCAACAACACCGCCGACTTCGAGCGCTTCAAGCTGCAGTTTCCGGTCGAGGCCGAGCGTCTGCAGGTGATCTGGCAGTCCGACCTGATCCCGCATGCGCAGATCGTGATGCGGCGCGATTGGCCGCCGGAAGTCCAGAAGAAGGTGCAGGCCTTCCTGGCCGGCTACGGCCGCACTCCCGGTCCGCGCGGCGATTCGGAGCGCGCCGTGCTCAAGTCGCTGCACGACCTGGCCGGCTTCGTGCCGGCCGACAACAACTCGCTGCTGCCGGCCGCCCAACTGGCGCACCAGCTGGCGCGGCAAAGCGCCATGCAGGCGCAATGGGTCAACGAAGAAGGGCGCGCCAGCCGGCTGGCACGCCTGGATGCGGAGTACGCGCAGCAGCTGGCGGCGCTGCGCGGCGGCACACCCTGAGCGCGGCTGGCACCTGTAGTCCCCCGCCCACCATCTTTAGCTGCTGGCTCCTGCATCGCCGTCCGACGCGCGCAGCCACACTGCAGCTGCATTCGAAAGAGAAGAGAGGCGTCTCATGCTTGAACCCAATGCGCAGATCCGCGGCGTGGTGGAGTTCCGCGCCGGCGACGGGCCGATGGTCCTCATTCCAGAAGGACCGTGCCTGATCGTGCTGGCCGAGGACAGCGCCGTCATTCATTGGGAAGAAGAAGGCGGCACCGTCTTGAATGCGGCGATCCCGCGCGTCGACTACGACGAGCATGTGGAGGCCGGCCGCATCGTCGGGCCGGCCGCGGTCCCCGGCGCCTGAAAAAGGGCCGGGGTACGCGCCTTAACGCTCCGGACTCAGGCGCGCTTCAGGTCCGGATAGCGCACGTGCTCGACCAACTCCTGCGTCTCCTTCTTCGGCTGGCCGGTCAACAGGCTCACGATGACGATCACCGCGAAGCCCACCGGCACGCCGAACAGGCCCGCCGAGATCGGCTGGATGCCCCACCACAGCTCGATCGGACTGGTCACGCCAAACACGCTGCGCATCCAGGGCTGGGTGATGACCATGTAATAGAAGGTGGTCCCCAGGCCGGCCGCCATGCCCAGCGAGGCGCCCCATTTGTTGGCGCGTTTCCAGAAGATGCCCATCACCAGCGCCGGGAAGAAGGCGGCCGCCGCGAAGGAGAAGGCGGCCGACACCAGGAACAGGATGTCCGCCGGTTTCTGCGCCGCCACCGCCGCCGCCGCGATCGCCACCACCACCAGCAAGGCCTTGGAGACCGCCACGCGGCGCGAGGCCGGCGCATTCGGGTCGATCATCTTGTAGTACAGGTCGTGGCTCAACGCGTTGGCAATCGTCAGCAGCAGGCCGTCGGCGGTGGACAGTGCCGCCGCCAGGCCGCCGGCCGCCACCATGCCCGAGATCACGTAGGGCAGGCCGCCGATCTCGGGCGTGGCCAGCACGATGATGTCGCCGCCGATCTTCATCTCGCTGAGCTGGAAGATGCCGTCCTTGTTCACGTCGGACACCGAGAGCAGCGCCGGGTCCACCGCCGACCAGTTGGCGATCCAGGCCGGCAGCTTGTCGAAGGGCGTGCCCACCAGCACGTTGAACACCTCGTACTTCACCAGCACCGCCAAGGCCGGCGCGGTGAAATAGAGCAGGAAGATGAAGAACAGCGACCAGGTCACCGACTCGCGCGCCTCGCGCACCGAGGGCGTTGTGTAGTAGCGCATCAGGATGTGCGGCAGCGCGGCCGTGCCCACCATCAGGCAGAACACCAGCGCCAGGAAGTTGCGGCGCGATTCGTCGAAGGCCTTCTTCGCCGCCGCGTCGCCGTTCGGGTCGCCTGCATAGACCTGTGCATGGTTGGGCATGCCGGCCAGCGGCTTGGCCTGCGCCTCGTTCGAGGCCTTGGCCGCCGTCCAGGCCTTGCGCGCCGAAGCCTCGTCCTTGGGGAACGCGGCCAGCGCCTTTGCGGCGTCAGTGACTTCGGCCGGTGCGGCGTTGGCGGCCTTCAGGTCCGTCACCTTCTTCTCGGCCGCAGCGCGCTCGGTGGCCAGCGAGCCGGGCAGGCCCTTGAGCTTGGCGTCGAACTCGGCGGCGCGCGCCTTGAAGATGGCCGCCACCTCCAGCTCCTTCGGATCCTTGCGCAGCTCGTCGCCGCGCTTGCTGACCTTCTCCAGCTGGTAGCCGTACACCGCCTGCGGAATCGGGATGCTGGTCTGCTTGACCGAGAGCCAGACCACCGGCACCAGGTAGGCAATGATCAGGATGATGTACTGCGCCACCTGCGTCCAGGTCACCGCCCGCATGCCGCCCAGGAACGAGCACACCAGGATGCCGCCCAGCCCGACGAAGATCCCGATCTCGAAGGCCAGGCCCGACAGCCGCGTGGTGATCAGGCCGACGCCGTAGATCTGCGCCACCACGTAGGTGAAGGAGCACAGGATGGCCGCCACGATGCCGATGAAGCGCGGCAGGTTGCCCTCGTAGCGCGCACCCAGGAAGTCGGGGATGGTGAACTGCCCGAACTTGCGCAGGTAGGGCGCCAAAAGCAGCGCCACTAGGCAGTAGCCGCCGGTCCAGCCCAGGATGAAGGCCAGGCCGCCATAGCCGGTGAGGTAGAGCGTGCCCGCCATCCCGATGAAGGAGGCGGCGCTCATCCAGTCGGCGCCGGTCGCCATGCCGTTGTAGAGCGCCGGCACGCGCCGCCCGGCGACGTAGTACTCGGACGCGTCGCTGGTGCGGCTCATGATGCCGATGCCGGCATACAGCGCCACCGTGGCAAACAGGAAGATGAAGCCGATCCAGTTTCTCGGCAAGCCCATCTGCTCGAGCACCGCCAGCACGATGATGAAGGCGATGAAGCCGCCGGTGTACCAGCCGTAGACCTTGTGCAGCTGCTGCTTGAAGGCGTGCTTCTCGCCGGCGCTGCGGGACTTGCCATGATCGAAGGTGAGTCCAGCCATTTCAGTTCTCCTCGGCCACGCCGTGTTCCCGGTCCAGCCGGTTCATGTACCAGGCGTAGAACCAGATGATCAGCACATAGACGATCAATGCCCCCTGGGCCGCGACCCAGAAGCTGAAGGGCCAGCCGAAGAAGCTGAAGTCGAGATCGCGGGCGAAGTACCCGATCACGAAGGTCACGAAGAACCAGACACCCAGCAAGATGGCTGTGATGCGGAGGTTCTTTTGCCAGTAGTGGCGCTGCGTTTCCGTCAATTCCATCGCTCGTCTCCTGCGTTGCCAAATGCAATTGCACAGCGCCCTGCCGGCGGCCGGGCGGACCTTGCGGCTGCTGACTTCAGGCGTGCAAGCCTTTGGTCGGCAGGCCCCAAATCACGATGTCGCTGCGAGACCCGTCTCGCGTTCCAGTTGAGCGGCGATCTTGGGCTCGAAGCCCTGCAGATGCCGGATGATCCGGCGCGCCTCGTCCGGCTGCTGGCAGTCCACGTGGGCGCGCGCCAGGTGATACCAGCCGTAGGGGCTCATCGGTTGCAGTTCGGTGTTGCGCTTCAGGGCCTGCATGGCCTCGTCATGCCGGCCCATGCGCAGCAGGGCCAGGCCCAGGCCATACCAGGCGCGGTCGAGCTTGGGGTTCAGCGCCACGGCCTTCCAGAAGGCGGCGGCTGCGTCTTCCAGCTGGCCGTCGGCTTCCAGCAGGAAGCCCAGGTTGAACCAGTCGGAGGCGGCGCGCTCGGGGTGCAGCTGCGTCAGGCGGCGCGCATCGTCGATGGCGTCGCCGCGCCGCCCCAGCTGGGAGCGCACGAAGCTGCGGCTGGCCAGCGCGTAGGCATCTTGTGGCCAGCGCGCGAGCATGGCGCCGAAGGCCTTCTCGGCCGCGTCATGGCGGCCCAGCAGCAGCCAGGCCATGGCACGAAGACGAAGCAGCCAGTGCGTCATCATCAGCGGCAAGCCTCCATGCCGATCTGCACGCAGATGTTGACTTTGGCGATGGTGGCGATGAGCCAGACCACGGCCATCACCGCCAGGGTGGCCAAGGGTACGTGGCGATCGAGCACGACGCGCGGGGTGATGGCGCGAACCGTCTTGGTGAAGGGGTTTGTCAGTACCTGCAGCAGGCGGTAGAAGAAGTTTTCTTCGCGCCTGCTTCCTGCCAGCAGTCCAAGAAGCCATTGCCCCACCAATGCCAGGAGGGCAATCTCGGCAACAAGTTTGACGGACGACGCAAGCAGAAGCACGATACCCCCGGGTCGGCGCGAAGTGCATTCGATTGTTGCACCGAGGCTTACGGACTTCTTACAAATGCGCCGCTTGACCCGGCTTTCGCCGTGGGTGCTTACCCTTTGGTGCGATGCAGCAGGAGGCTTGCATGAACACGCGTCGAACCATCCAGCGTGTCGGCTTTCGCAAGTGGTACGAACGCGAGTTGCTGCAAAGCCATGGCCACCTGGTGCTGCTGATCTTCTCTGTGCTGGGCCTTCTGGGCGCGGTCGAGCTGTATGCGGTGCGCGCCGGCTGGCTGTCGCAGCTCAGCGCGCTGCTGTGCGCCGGCGCCAGTGCCATCGTCGGCTACTGGGCACTGCGGCGCTACGTGTACCTCTTGGGCCATGCGCAGCACGTGGCCGACCAGGCCATCTGCCCCGCCTGCCGCACCTATGCCAGATGGGACATCGAGGACGACGCGCAGGAACGCGGGGGCGAAGAGCAGTTGCGGGTGCGTTGCCGCGGCTGCGCCACCGTGTGGCACATCGCGCTCTAGTCCCTTCGAGTTAGACACTGTCGGCGCGCTAGGCCGTTAGGCGGATTTGCCGGGCGCGGCAAGGACCGGAAACTCGATGTTTCTGGCACCCCTGCCAAAGGACGGAGCGCGGATGAGCTGGCGAACAAAAGTGGTTTGGAGCGAGGGGATGCTGTTGCAGCCCCAGCACCTGCAGCAAAGCGAACGCCACGCGGACCATGCACGTCACCTGCTGCTGCGCAGTACCACCCCCTATGCCTGGGGCTTTGCAGAATTGGAAATCGACGGCGCCGCGCTGGCGTTGGGCAAGCTGGCGCTGACGCGCGCCGTCGGCGTGTTCGGCGACGGCACGCCCTTCGACATGCCGGCGGTCGACCCGCTGCCCGAAGCCGTCGACATTCCCGAGGGCCTGCGTGACGAGGCCATCGTGCTGGCCTTGCCGCTTCGCCGCGCCGGTGCGCGCGAGGCCGACGCCGAAGGCTACGAAGACCTGGTGCGCCATCGCGTGCTGGAAGTGGAGGTGCCCGATTCCAATACCGCCGGCGAGCGCAGCGCCATGTTGCAGCTGGGAACCCTGCACACGCGCCTGATGCGCGCCGGCGACTCCACCGACGCGTGGACCACGCTGAAAGTCGCCCGCGTGGTCGAGCGCCGCGTCGACAACCAGGTGCTGCTCGATCGCAACCTGGTGCCGCCCTTGCTGGACGTGGCCGCGCACCCCTTGCCCAGGTCCTGGCTCGATGAACTGCTGGGCCTGTTGCGCCAGCGCGGCGACGAGCTGGCCGCCTCGCTCACCGCCGGCGGCACCGGCGGCGTGGCCGAGATCGCCGACTTCCTGATGCTGCAGACGGTCAACCGCAACGAGGCGGTGTTCGCGCACCTGGGCAAGAGCGCCACCTTGCATCCGCAGCACTTCTTCGAGCAGGCCCTGTCGCTGGCCGGCGATCTGGTCACCTTCCGCGATGGGCGTCGCACCACCCGCTTCGGCCCCTATGTGCACGACGACCTGGCGCAGAGCTTCAAGCCGGTGATGGACGACCTGCGGCGCAGCTTCGCCGTGGTGATCGAGCGCGCCGCCATCCGCATCGAGCTGCACGAGCGCAAGAACAACGTGCACGTGGCGGTGCTGAAGGACGTGGAGCTGCAGCGCAAGGCGACCTTCGTGCTGGCCGCCACCGCGCAGATGCCGGGCGAGTCGCTGCGCGCGCGCTTTCCCACCCAGGTCACCATCGGGCCGGTGGAGCGCATCCGCGACCTGGTCACCCTGGCGCTGCCGGGCGTGGCGCTCACGGCCATGCCGGTGGCGCCGCGGCAGATTCCTTTTCATGCCGGCGCCAGCTACTTCGAGCTGGAGACGCGCAACAGCGACCTGTGGCGCCAGCTCGAGCAATCGGGCGGCATCGCGATGCACATCGCCGGCGACTTCCCCGGCCTCGAGTTGGCCTTCTGGGCCATCCGACCCTCATGAACACCCCCGACCCTTTTGCCGGCTACGAGTCCGAGCGCACGGTCATCAAACCCAAGCCGCGTGCGGCGAGCGCTGGCGCGGCCATGCCGCCGCCTTCGTCCGGCATGGGCGGCGGAGAAGCGCCAAGTGCCGAGATCGGCGAAATGGGCCTGCTCAACCCTTTGGTGTCGGCGGCCGGCCGCCTGCTGGTGCTGATCGGAAAGCTGCGCAACATGGTGCAGCCGCGTGACGTGGCGGCGCTGCGCGCCTCGGCGGCCGAGGCGGTGAACCAGTTCGACGCGCAGGCGCGCCGCGCCGGCGTCGGCAACGAGTCGGTGCTGGCGGCCCGCTACGTGCTGTGCACCGCGCTCGACGAGGCGGTGGCCAACACGCCCTGGGGCGCGCAGGCCGGCTGGAACAAGCAGAGTCTCCTGGTGCAGTTTCACAACGAGGCCTGGGGCGGCGAGAAGGTGTTCCAGCTTTTGGCCAAGCTGGCGCAGGACGTGCCCACGCACCGCCAGTTGCTGGAGCTCATCTACAGCGTGCTGGCGCTGGGCTTCGAGGGCCGCTACCGGGTGCTGGACAACGGCCGCGCCCAGCTCGACAGCGTGCGCCAGCGCCTGGCCGACCTGATCGCCAAGGACCGGCCAGCGGTCGAAGCCGACCTGTCGCCGCACTGGCGCGGCCAGGGCGCGGGCAATGTGCGGTTGCGCGACGCGTTGCCGCTGTGGGTGATCGGCGCGCTGTTCCTCCTGGTGCTGGCGCTCGCCTGGTTCGGCCTGCGGCTGTCGCTCAACTACCGCTCCGACGCCACTTACTCGCAGCTCTCGTCGCTGCGCGTGCCGCAGCTGCAGATCGCGCCGCCGGCCGTGGTGATGGCCAAGGCGCCGCGGCTGGCCAAGTTCCTGGAGCCCGAGGTCAAGCAGGGCTTGGTGAGCGTCACCGACGAGGCCGACCGCAGCACCGTGCGGCTCAAGGGCGACAGCTTCTTCGGCTCCGGCAGCGCCGAGCCCATGCAGCAGTCGCTGCCGGTGCTCAAGCGCATCGGCGAGGCGCTGGCGGAAGTGAAGGGCGAGGTGCTGATCACCGGCCATTCGGACAACGTGCCGATCCGCTCCATGCGCTATCCCTCCAACTGGCACCTGTCGGCGGCGCGCGCCGAGTCGGTGCGGCTGGCGCTGTCGGTGCAGGTCGATCCGGCGCGCCTGCGCGCCGACGGCAAGGCCGACGCCGAACCGGTGGCGCCCAACGACACGCCGGCCAACCGCGCGCGCAACCGGCGCGTCGACATCGTGCTCTTGGCACCGCCGGAGCGCGTGGCGGCCGAGCTCGCGGAGGCCAAGCGATGATCAGGAAGCTCTTCGGCTGGCTCTTCAGCCCGCTGCTTCTGACCGTGCTGGCCCTCCTGGTGCTGGCGGTGCTGATCTGGTGGGTCGGCCCGTTGATCCGCATCGGCGAGCTGGCGCCGCTGGCCGGCGAGCTGCCGCGCTGGGTGCTGATCGGCGTCATCGTGGTCATCGTGCTGGGGCGCGCCCTATGGCGGCGCCTGCGCACGCGCAAGGCCAGCCGGCAGCTGAATGACAGCCTGATGCAGGCGCCGGCCGCGCGAACCGCGGAAGCCGAGAACGCCGAGCAGAAGGTGCTGGACACCCGCTTCACCGAAGCGGTCGCCACCTTGAAGCAGATGCACCTGTCGGCCGCCGGCAAGAAGCCGGGCTGGCGCGACTGGCTGTCGCTGTCGGGCGGCAACTACCTGTACGACCTGCCTTGGTACGTGTTCATCGGCGCGCCGGGCGCCGGCAAGACCACCGCGTTGGTGAATTCGGGCCTCTCGTTTCCGCTGGCCGAGAAGTTCGGCCCCGGCGCCATCCGCGGCGTGGGCGGTACGCGCAACTGCGACTGGTGGTTCACCGACGACGCGGTGCTGATCGACACCGCCGGCCGCTACACCACGCAGGACAGCCACCAGAGCGAGGACAAGGGCGCCTGGGACGCCTTCCTCGCGCTGCTCAAGAAGGTGCGCCCGCGCCGCCCGCTCAATGGCGTGTTCCTCAGCATCAGCGTGGGCGACCTCCTCACGCAGGGGCCGGAGGCGCGCGCCACCCTGGCCGCCTCGATCCGCGCGCGCCTCATGGAACTGGACGCCAAGCTCGCGACCCGGCTGCCGGTCTACGTGCTGGTCACCAAGACCGACCTGCTCTACGGCTTTGCCGACTACTTCGACGATCTGGGCAAGGAGCAGCGCGCCCAGGTCTTCGGCTTCACCCTGTCCATGGAAGAAGGCGCCAAGGTCGCTGAAGAAGGCGTGGGTGCCGCCTTCCAGCGCGAGTTCTCGCTCTTGCACCAGCGCATCAACGACGGCCTGATCGCCCGCATGCAGCGCGAGAACGATGGCGCGCGGCGCGCCGCCACCTTTGGTTTCCCGGCGCAGTTCGGTTCCGTCGGCCCGCTGGTGGCAGACCTCCTGGAGCAGGTCTTCACCGGCTCGCGCTTTGCGCAGCCGCCCTGGGTGCGCGGCGTCTACTTCACCAGCGGCACGCAGGAGGGCAGCCCGATCGACCGGGTGATGGGCAGCATGGCCCGCGGCTTCGGATTGGAGCGCGCGATGCTGCCGGCGCAAAAGAGCAGCGGCCGCAGCTACTTCCTCACCCGGCTGCTGCGCGAGGTGGTGTTCCCCGAACAGCGCCTGGCCGGCGCCGACGTCAAGCTGGAGCGCAAGCGCCACACCCTGCGCTTTGCCGCCGTGACGGCCATGCTGCTGCTCACCTGCGCCTTGCTGGCCGCCTGGGGCTGGAGCGCCTGGCGCAACCTTGATTACCTGAAATCGGTGGAGGCCCGCGTGGCGCCGGCGCGCGAGACCCTGGCGTCCTTGCAGTCGCGTGTGTCCAACCTGGTCCAGGTGGCGCCGCTTCTTTCGGGCCTGCGCAATATCTGGCGCACGCCGCAAAACGGCGAGGGCGATGCGCCGCTGGCCATGACCCTGGGCCTGTACCAGGGCGACAAGCTGGATGCCGCCGCCATGCTGGCGCACCAGCGCGCGCTGAACGAAGCCTTCCTGCCGCAGGTGGCCAAGCGCATCGAGGACCAGCTGCGCAGCGCGCAGAAGGACAACCTCGAATACACCTACGAGGCGCTCAAGACCTACCTGATGCTCAACCAGCCCGAGCATTTCGACGCCGATGCGCTCAAGGCCTGGATCACGCTGGACTGGGCGCGCAACCTGGACCGCGGCATTGCCGAAGACCAGCGCCAGCTGCTGGAAGAACAGCTCGACGTGCTGATCGCCCAGGGCCCGCCGCGCTCGCCCCTGCCGATGGACGAGAACCTGGTGCGCAGCGTGCGCGCCCTGCTCGCCAGCTACCCGCTGGAGCAACGCGTGTTCAGCCGCCTGAAGCGCCAGAACCTGGGCAAGGACATCCCGCCTTTCACCGTGGCCAACGCGGCCGGGCCTTCCGGCCCGCTGGTGTTCGAGCGCATCAGTGGCAAGCCGCTGACCGAAGGCATCCCGGGCCTGTTCACCTACGACGGCTATCACAAGCGCTTCCAGCGCGAGGTGGTGGTGGTCACTACCTTGCTGGCGCAGGAAGATCCGTGGGTGCTGGGGCAGGACAAGACGGCCAGCGAGCGGCTGAAGGACACGGCGGCCCTGGGCGCGCTCACCGACCGCGTGCGGCGCCTGTACCTGCAGGACTACGTGAAGGTGTGGGAGTCCCTGCTCTCCGATGTGCGGCTCATCCGCGCCCAGGGACTGGACAAGAACATCGAGATCGCGCGCATCCTGTCGGGCGCCGCCTCGCCCTTGTCCAATTTCCTGCGCGCCGCGGTGAAGGAAACCACCTTGATCCCGCCCGAAGGCAAGGACGTGGTGAGCAAGGCCACCGAGACGGTGCGCAGCACGCGCAAGGGGCTGGAAGAACTGCTGGGCAGTGTCGCCGGCACCGGTGCCAATGCCGCGGTGCTGCCGGCCGGCAAGCGCATCGAAAGCATCGTGGACGACCGCTTCGAGCCGCTGCGCCGCCTGGTCGTTGCGCCCACGCCCGGCGGGCCGGCGCCGATCGACGAGGCGCTCAAGCTCTTCAACGAGGTCTACGTCTACCTCACGGCGGTGGACACGGCCGTGAAGGCGCGCTCTTCGCCGCCGCCCGGCGACGTGGCGGGCAAGCTCAAGTCGGACGCGGGCCGGCTGCCCGAGCCGGTGCGCTCCATGGTCGAGAACCTGAGCCAGGCCGGTGCGGCGCAAGCCAGCGTGGCTGAGCGCGGCAACCTCAACCTGGACCTCAAGCCCGTTGCCGAGTTCTGCCAGCGTGCCATTGCCGGCCGCTATCCCTTCGTGCAAGCCAGCAAGCGCGACGTACTGCCGGAAGACTTCGGCCAGTTCTTCGGCCCAGCCGGCCTGATGGACGAGTTCTTCCAGAAACGCCTGGCAGCCATGGTCGACACCAGCACCCGGCCCTGGCGCTACAAGCCGGTGGCCGAGCGGCCGGCCGTCACCACGCAGGCGCTGGCCCAGTTCGAGCGGGCCGCGCGCATCAAGGACATCTTCTTTCGCGGCGGCGGGCGCGGGCCGGCCATGCGGCTGGACTTCAGGCCGGTGGAGATGGACGCTGGCATCACCCAGTTCATCCTCGACGTGGACGGCCAGCTGGTGAAGTACTCGCACGGCCCGGTGGTGCCGATGGCGGTGCAGTGGCCCGGCCCCAAGGGCAGCAACCAGGTGCGGCTGCAGGTGAGCCCGCCGGCGGCTTCCGGTCCCTCGGGCAGCACGGCGGACGGGCCCTGGGCGCTGTTCCGCACGCTGGACGAAGGCCAGCTGGAGACCGGCGATGCGCCCGAGAAGTTCTTCATCACCTTCCAGGTCGGGGCCCGGCGTGCGCGCTTCGAGGTCACGACCAACAGCGTGCAGCATCCGATCCGCCTGAAGGAACTGCGCGAGTTCGCTTGTCCGGAGGGGCTATGAGCGCCGCACGGCCGCCCGAAGGCGCGAAAGCCCCCTCGGGGGCAGCGCAGCACACGAAGTGGCAAGCGTGGGGGCTCGTCTGTGCGCCGCACGGCCGCCCGAAGGCGCGAAAGCCCCCTCGGGGGGCAGCGCAGCACACGAAGTGGCAAGCGTGGGGGCTCGACTGTGACCAGTGGTTTTGCTGAGGACTCCCTCCCCGGCTGGTACGGCAAGCTGCCCGGCATGGGCGACTTTGCCCATCGCCGCCTGCCGGATGAGTTTCGCCATGCCTGGGACCACTGGTTGCAAGGCGGCCTCACGCAGCTGCGCGCGCGCCATGCGGACTGGACCGAGCATTACCTGCAGGCGCCGCTGTGGTGCTTCGTGCTGGGTGACGGCGTGATCGGCGATTCATCCTGGATCGGCGTGCTGATGCCCTCGGTCGATTCGGTGGGCCGCTACTTCCCCTTCACCGTGGCCGACCCGCTGGACCGGGCCCCCACCGAGATCCACGGCCAGGTGCTGGCGCGCGCCCAGCGCTGGCTCCGGCACGCGGCGCAGGCGGCCATCGACGGCCTGGAGCAGGACCTGGACGCGGTGCGCTTCGACGCCCTCTTGCTGCAGGTGTTCGGCCACCCGGACGCAGCGCTGGCGCAAGGGGAAACCAGCACCGGCGTTGCGATGCTGGTGCTGCCCGAGTACGGCCAGTCGCTGTGGTTCACCGACCCGCAGGCCAAGGTCGGCCAGGGCATGAGCACCCACGGCTTGCCGCAGGACGAGCAGTTCGACGCGCTGTTCGGCTTCTGGGCCGGCGCGGTGCCGGGGGAGGAGGCGCCATGAGCCCTCGCCCGCCGGAAGACGACGAGTTGGCGCCGACGCAGGTGATCAGCGCCGTCCCGGCTGCGGCCAAGGCCGAAGCCGAAGCGTCCGAGGCAGGCCTGCTGCCCATCGGCAGCCGCATCGCCGAATTCGAGCTCACCCGCGTGGTCGGGCAGGGCGGCTTCGGCGTGGTCTACGAAGCCTGGGACACCGACCTGGAACGCGTGGTCGCGGTCAAGGAATACCTGCCGGTCTCGCTTTCCACGCGGCAGGGCGACGGCACCGTGGCGCCGCTGTCCGAGCGCACCCGCGAGACCTTCGATCTGGGCATGCGCAGCTTCATCAACGAGGCGCGCCTGCTGGCCCAGTTCGACCATCCTTCGCTGCTGAAGGTGCTGCGCTTCTGGCAGGAAAAGGGCACCGCCTACATGGCCATGCCCTTCTACCGCGGCCAGACCCTGCGCCAGGAGCTGGCCGCTGCGCCCGGCCTTGCGCAAGAGGCCTGGCTGATGGCAATCCTGGACGGCGTGACGCAGGCGCTGGCGGTGATGCACGCGGCCAACTGCTATCACCGCGACATCGCGCCCGACAACATCATCCTGCTCGAGGACTCGGGCCGTCCGGTGCTGCTGGATTTCGGCGCGGCGCGCCGCGTCATCACCGACAAGACGCAGGCCATCACCGTCATCCTGAAGCCCGGCTACGCGCCCATCGAGCAGTACGCCGAGATGCCCGACATGTCGCAGGGCGCCTGGACCGACGTGTATGCGCTGGCGGCGGTGATGCACGTGGCCGTCACCGGGCGCGCGCCGCCGCCTTCGGTGGCGCGCCTGCTGAACGACAGCTACGTGCCGCTGGCGAGCGACGAGCGGCTGGCCGGGCGCTACGGTGCGCGCCTGTTGTCGGCCATCGACGCCGGGCTTGGCGTGCGGCCGGAGGCGCGGCCGCAGTCCATGGCCGAGCTGCGCGGCCTCTTGGGGCTGGATGAGGGCGTGCCCGTGGCGCAGCGCCGCGCACCGGCCGTGGATGACGACCGCACGGTGGTGATCCGGCCGGCGGCCGGCGCGGGAGCCGCAGCCACCGCGGCAATGGCGGCAACGGCGAAGGACGGCAGCGGCAAGGGCAAGCCCGTCGCGCTGGCAGCCGCGGTGCTGCTGGCGCTGGCCGCCGGCGGCGGCGCCTGGTGGTGGATGCAGCAGCCCAGGGAGGCAGCGCCCGAGCTCGCCAAGTCGGACCCTGCCGCCACGACGGCGGCCGCTCCAATCACGCCGCCGGCATTGAGCGCGGGTACATCCGCGGAAACGACGCAGACACCGCCCGCCACCCCGGCGGCCCTCAAGCCGGTCGCGCCGCTGGAATCGCTGCAGGCGCTGGCGCGCGGCGCCGCGCCGGGCTTCATGGTGAGCGGCACGCCGCGCAAGGCCGAGGTCGCCATCGGCAAGGACAAGCTGGCTTTCGAGGTGCGCAGCAATCGCGCCGGGTACGTCTATGTCTACCTGCTGTCGTCGGGCAACGAGATGTTCCTGTTGTTCCCCAACCTCTTGGACAAGCGCAACAGGATCGCCGCCAACGAGACCCTGACGCTGCCGCGCCCGGCCTGGCCCATGGATTCGGGCGGGCCGCCGGGCGTCAACGAGTTCGCCGTGCTGGTCAGCGAGCACGAGCGCGATTTCGCCAGCACCGGCATGCAGAGTGAAGGCGTGTTCCCGCAATTTCCGCTGCCGGCCCTGGCTGCGCTCGAAGCCGCACGCGGCACCGGGCCGGCGCCTCTGCTGGGCCGGCCGCTGTGCCCGCCCGGCGCACCCTGCCAGGACGTCTATGGCGTCGGGCTATTTCGAATCGTCGAGAAGTAATCGTCTGCCTGTTGAGGCGGATCGTCTTCCGACAAGGAGTCATTCATGAGCAGCTGCAACAACACCTCGCCGCATGGCGCCGCGCTGATGGCCATGGCGCTGGCCCTGGCCGGCTGCGCCAGCGCGCCGCCATCATCGGCACCGGCCGTCTCCACTGCGGGCGTGCCGGCGCCCGCCACGCCCGGCAGCCCGGGCGCGTCCTCGGTGGCGCCCGCCGCGCCGGTCCAGCTGGGCAGCACGCCTTCGGCCGGCACGCCGCGGCCCGGAGCCGGCAGCGCGCCGAACCTGAGCAGCAGCGTGGCCGGCCAGTCGCGCACCTTCTCGACCCAGCTGGCCACCTACACCTCGGTCGGCTTCGATGCGGTGCCGGGCTGGGTGCGTGACGATCTCTCCGAGACCTGGCCGGCCTTCCTGGGCAGCTGCAAGGTGCTCACCGGCCGCGGCAGCGAATGGAAGCAGGTGTGCGAGCGCGCCCGCGCCGTGGATGGCAAGAGCAATCCGGCGATCCGCAACTTCTTCGAGGCCGAGTTCTCGGCCTACCAGATCCGCGACGACGACCGCCGGCCCGACGGCGTGGTCACGGGCTACTTCGAGCCCGAGATCCAGGGCAGCCGCAACTATTCGCCGCCCCACATCTACCCGGTGTACGGCCAGCCGGAAGACATGCTGTTCCTGGATGCGCGCAAGCTCCCGGCCGGCAGCGGCACGGTGGCTGCGCGGGTGCAGGGCCGCCAAGTGGTGCCGCAGGCGGGCCTGTCCACCCGCGACATGGGGGCGCCGGGGCTCTATGCGCTGGACACCTCCGGCCTGACCCGCGACACGCTGGACCGCAAGATCCGCCTGCGCGTCGAAGGCCGGCGCCTCTTGCCTTACTACACGCGCGAAGAGATCGAAACGCGCGGCGCGCCCAACGCCAAGGTGCTGGCTTTCGTGAGCAGCGCCACCGCCTTGTACGAGATGCAGATCCAGGGCTCGGGCCGCATCCGCCTGCCCAGTGGCGAGGTGGTGCGCGTGGCCTATGCCGAACAGAACGGCCAACCCTTCCGCCCCACTCTCGCGCAGAACAAACAGGGCAAGCCGGAAACCGCGGTGCGCACGCGCGGCGGCGCGATCGAGCTGGACCCGGACGACACCGAGGACGACGGCGCCATCGACACCAGCGTGCTGCGCGTGCGCGGCTTCACCCTGGCGCGGCCGCAGGTGAGCGGCGCGGTGGTGGTGCCGGGCCGCAAGGTGGCAGGCGCCGTCACCGGCAGCGGCATCAAGGACCCGAGCTACGTGTTCTTCAGGGAAGCGCCGTCGGACGCCGGCGGGCCGGTGGGCGCCTTCGGCGTGCCGCTGCAGCCGGGCCGCTCGATCGCGGTCGATCCGCGCAGCACGCCGCTGGGCTACCCGGTCTTCGTCTCGACCAAGCAACCCGGCACCGGCGCGCCGCTGCAGCGCCTGACGGTGGCGCAGGACACCGGCGGCGCCATCCGCGGCGCGGTGCGCGCCGACTATTTCTTCGGTAACGGCCAGCAGGCCGCCACCCAGGCGCGCCGCATGAAGGAGCGCGGGCAGCTGTGGGTGCTGCTGCCGCGCGGGTTGGCGGTGGCGGCCGCGGCGTCCAGCACCATCCGCACGCGCGGTGGCGCCGTGGGCTCCGATCTGCCGCAGTGCCTGGTCCCTGAAGAAGGTTCCTGCGTGGATGACTGAAGTCTGAAGCGCATTGGCGAGGCGAGATGCAAGACACCCTGTCTTCCGGCGAAAGCACCGAACTGGTCCGCCTGTGGCGGCGCCGGCAGCAGCTGTCGCCCGACGAGATGGGCCGCATGTATGCCGTCGTGGGCGACGCGCTGCGCGCCTGCAATCCGCCCGAGCTCAAGGTGCTGGGCGAAGGCCGGCAGGAGCTGGTGGCGCAGTTCATCTATGTGAAGGTGCTGCGGCTGGACGCCGACCCCGACGAGGCCGAGGAGGGCGGCGCCGCGCCGCCAGAGCGCAACGGCCACAGTGCGCCATCGACCGCCTACGCCCTGTGCGCCTACTTTCGCCGCTACCTGATCGACTGCACCCGCGCCAGCAGCTTCCGGCGCAAGCTGTCGATCGGCGAGCAGGTGAGCGAGGCGCAGCTCGATGCGCAGCTGGGCAGCCAGGACGCGCCGGGCGATGACTGCCTGGCCGAGCACGGGCTGTCGGATGCGAAGGTGCGGAGCTCGGCGCGCGACTTCATCGCCGCGCTGCCCGAGCCGGAGCGCCTGCTGCTGTGCGAAGGCTTCGGCCGCGAGGCGGCGGGCGGGCTGTCGGGCGTTGCCTCGCGCCATGCCATCGCCTCCTACCACTATCGCGCGGGCCGCCTGGGGCTGGTGCACAAGCGCGAAGGGCTGCCGGCCGACTATGCCAAGACCCTGCTGGGCGGCTGGATCCAGGACACCCTGGGCATCGCGATCGCGCCGGACAACATGGCGGCGATCCTGCAGGTTTTCAAAATCCTGGGCGCTGAAGCGTCTTACGGCTAGTCACCCCAGGAATTGCGTATGCCCATCGAACTATGGCCCCCGCTCAGCGTCATCCGCAGCCACCTTGATCCGGAGGCAGAGCCGCCCGGCAAGGAAGCGGTCGACGCCGCCGGTCACGCCGCTTCTGCGCCGACCGCTGAGATCGATTTGGCACTGCCGCTGACCGAGTTGGCGCGCCGGCGCCTGGTGCTGGCGGCGCGCAACTTCAATGCACGCTGGGCGCCGGGCCGAATCGTCAGCGTGCTGCATGAGGGGCGCCTCCTGGGCGTGCTGCTCGACAAGAAGCTGCCCGGCAGCAGCGAGCGCTGGCAGGGCTTCATGGCGGCCAGCGAGGCCGACTGGGCGAGCGCCTACGACGTGCTGCTGGAGCCTTCGGACGAACCCTTCGAGCCGCTGTTCGGCCTGATCCAGGCCTGGAACCAGGTGAGCCTGGCGCCGCTGCCGCAACAGGTGGCGCGGGTGCAGGGCGAGATCTCGGCCACGCGGCTGGCGGCCATCCGCGCGGTGCACGACGAGTACGTGAATGGCACGCCGCTGGCCATCGAACCCGCGCCAGGGCACATCGCGCTGCGCAGTGTGGGCGGCGGGTACTTCTCGGTGCTGTCGGGGACGCCGCTGGGGCCGGAGGATGAGCGCGCGCAGTATCAGCAGCTGTATCGCGAGGCGGCGGCACGCCTGAGTGCCGCCACCTCGCGCAACGGCATCGGCGCCGGCAGCACGGCGCCCGCCACGCCGCCGGGTGCGCTGGCCCAGGCCCAGCCCGCCGCTGGCGGCGCCGAACAGCAAGGCCTGCTGGGCCGGCTGCGCCGCTGGTTCGGCGCCGATGCCTGGGTGCGCCCGGCGCTGGCCATGCTGGCGCTGGTGGTGGTGGTGCAGAACCTGGCGCTGTTCGGCGGCACCAGCGAGTCGGAAGACGAGGTGCGCTTTCGCGCCGTGCCGGTCGAGCCCGCCGGTGCCTCGGCCGACCTGGGCGTGATCTGGAAGCCCGGCGTGAGCGTGCAGGATTCGATCCGGCTCTTGCGCTCCATCGACGCCGACGTGGTGGCCGGGCCGGACGACAAGGGCACCTGGTACCTGCGCGTGCCCGATGTGAAGGAAAGCACCACGGCGTTGTCTGCATCACCCCTCGTCGCCTCCGTAGGACCGCCATGAGTTCGCCCACCCCCGAATCTCCGCGCACTTCGTGTCGCTTCGGATCCCCCCTCAAGGGGGCAACACCAGCGGCCCGGCAAAGCCGGTTCCGCGGTGTTTCCCGCCTGCTCTTGCTTGCGATCTTCTTGTTCAACGGTGCGTTGGCCACAGCAGCGCAGCGCGCCTTGCTGGTGGGCGTGTCGGAGCTGGCCAACCAGCCGACTTCGCTGTGGCTCTCGGCGCCGCGCAATGACGTGATCCTGATGCGCCAGGTGCTGCAGCAGCACGGCTTTTCGGCGAGCGAGATCACGGTGCTGGCCGATGGCGTGACCGGCGCCGGCTTGCCCGACTCGCGCCAGATCCGCGATGCGCTGTCGCGCCTGCTTGCGCGCTCGCAAAGCGGCGATTTCGTGCTGCTGTATTTCTCCGGCCATGGCACCCGGGTGCGCGATGCAGGCAAGCGCTACGCCGAACCCGACGGCCTGGCGGAAAACTTCCTGGCGCGCGACGCGCGGCTGGCGTCCGGTGGCGGCGTGCCACTGGCCGGCGGTCTGCGCGATGTGGATTTCGACGGCTGGATCCGTGCCTTCATGGCCAAGGGCGTGTTCGTCTGGTCGGTGTTCGACACCTGCTCGGCCACCTCGATGACGCGGGGTGCGCCGCGCAGCAGCAGTGGCACACCTGCTGCCGTGGCAATGGCCGAGCCGGCGGACGACGAGGTGCGCTTTCGCGGCATCCAGGCGGACGAACTGGCCCGCGTCGGCGCGAACGGCGTCAGTGCCACGCCGGCCATCGACATGTCGGCGCCGCCGCAGCCACCGGTGCCGCGCGCCCGCTATGTCGCCTTCTTCGCTTCCGAAAGCCACCAGGTCACGCCCGAGCTTCGGCTTCCGCGCAACGACCGGACGGCGCGGCCCCAGGGCCTCTTGACCTGGGCCGTGGCCGAGGCGCTGTCGCGCCAGCCGGGGAGCTTTCGCGATCTGTTCAACCAGGTGGTGTCGCTCTACGCACCGGTCATCAACGAACTGGAGGCGCGCTATCCGCAGCGCGAACTGCCGTCGCCGGTGGCCGAGGGCAATCTGGATCTGCCGCTGTTCAGCGCTGCGACAACAGCGCCGCAATCCACCCGGCCGGCCTGGCCGGCGCGGCGTGCCGGCGCGCAGCTCACCCTCAGCGTGGGCCAGCTCGACGGCCTGGAGCCGCAGCAGGACGTGCGCGTCATCGCCACCCTGGCCGACGGCACGCAGCGCAGCGCCAACACGCGGCTGGAGCAGGTCGATCTGGCCAGTGCGCGCACGCCGGTGCCGGCGCAACTGGCCGAGCAGAGCGGCGCGACCCTGTGGGCGGTGTCGCCGCTGAATGACCCGGCTTCGGTGGTGCTGCGGGTGCAAGCCAGTCCGCCGGCTGCCGTGCCCGCGGGGCTGAGCCTGGCCTATCCCGCGGCGATCCGCGTGGTGCGCGGCGGCGATGCGGATGTGCGCATCAACAGCACCGATCGCCCAGGGCCGCCAGAGCTGGAGATTCTTTCGCCCGAAGTGGCGGCGCTGGTCGGCGATGGCCACAGGCCCTACCAGCCGCCCGACATGCAAGCGCTTCGCCAGCAGCTACTTTCGCTGGCCCAGCTGAAGTGGCTGGCGCGCCTGAATCAGCTGGCGCAAGGCGGCAAGCTCGATGGCTTCGAAGCCAGCCTGGAAACCTGGGCCGGCGACAGGCAGCTGCGCAGCGCGCCCGCGGCTTCCAGCGAGCGGCAAGCGCCACTCTCGGACGGCGAACGCAGCGTGCTGGTGGTGCGCAACACCAGCGGCCAATCGCTGGACCTGGTGATCGTCGGCGTCGAGGCCAGCGGCGCCATCCGGCAGGTCTATCCGCAGGCCATCAGCGAAACCAACCGCTTCGAGCGTGGCACCCGCGAGCAGCCGGCCAACCAGCGCTTCGAACTGCCCTGGCTGGATGCCCAACGCGGCGGGCGCCTGCTGGTGCTGGCCGCGCCGGCCGCGCCCTTCAGCGCGCCGCGCCTGTTCGGCGCCGCGCCGCCGGAGTCGGCCGTGTCCGAACTGCGCTTGCGCGGAGCGCTGCAGCCCGATCGGCAGCGCCAGGTCTACAGCGCGCTGGCCGCGTGGCCGGGGGCCGGCAAGCCGTGAATCGACACAAGCAAGTCAACAAGGAGTAGCCCACCATGAGCTGGACACTGGACGGAACCCTGAACCCGGACGAGGCGATGCGCATGCTGGACCACATGTCGGGCGACACCGGCATCGATTTTTTGATGCTGATCGAGAGCAAGGGCAACGCCATCGAAGGCGAATCCAAGCGCGCCTTCGAAGACGGCAAGCAGCGCATGCACATCGCCGGCTACACCTACCTGGCCGAGGTGCAGACGCCGCCCGGCGCCGCCAAGGGCCAGGTGCGCCTGAGCACGCTGATCGTGGTGCGCGAGTGCGATGCCGCCACCGCCTCGATCGCCAGCCTGCTGAAGAACCAGGAGAATGACCTGAAGGTGCAAATCGCGGTCTTCAAGGCCAGCGGCGACAGCTCCAAGGAACAGCAGCCCACGCTGGAGCTGCTGCTGGAAGGCGCCCGCATCACCACCCACTGCATGCTCACCGGCGGCAGCCCGCGCCGGCCCTGCGAAATCATCTACTTCATGCCGCGCAAGCTGGAGCTCAAGTCGGCGCCGCAGCAGGACAGTGGGCTGCGGGGGGCAGTGAGGACGTGCACGTTGACGAACGGGTGAGGGCTCATTCATTCCGACCGGTTGCTCACCTCGACCAGATTGCCATCGGGATCGCGGAAGTAGACGGACAGCAGCTTCCCCATCGCCCCAACGCGTTCGACAGGCCCGACAAAGACGTCGATGCCGCGCTGCCGCAGCGCCGATGCGACCTCGCCGATGGGCTCATCCGTCACAAGGCAGAAGTTGCCGCTGCCCGGCACCGTGGCGCGCGCAATCTCCGGGGCAGACCGGGCCTCTTGCAGGCTGATCTTGTGGCCTGCGAAATGCAGCGACCATTTGCCGGGGCGCTCTTCCCGCGGCTGCATTCCAAGGGTGTTCCGGTAGAAGGCCAGCGTGCGATCCACATCGACAACGCACAGCACGATGTGGTCGAGTCCGGTGACTTGCATGATGCGCCTCCACAATGTCATCAAAGCAACGTTTCGCCTCCACGATCCTGAGGCGAAGCCCTACCGTAGAACCATGAGCCACTTCCACCCCGTCACCCTCGAACACGCCAGCCGCCTCGTCAACCATGGCCCCACCGTCCTCGTCAGGATGACCTGGGCCATGGTGTTGAAGTGGCGGCGCTGGATATCCTTGATGAGGTAGTGCCGGTTCTTGCCGGAGACGGCCATTGCCAGCTTGGCGCGATGCCGGTTGAACTGGTTGGAGCCCCTGGGTAGCTGCACGACATTCTCAACGCAGATAACTTGCAAGTATCTGCCACAAGAATATTTGACGTTTATTCGTCTGGCAGCTATCAACCAGCAGCCGACCTGCTCATCCAGGCGAAGACGCCCGAGTGAGCGCGTCGCGCCTCAGCCCTTGTCCGCCTTGCCCGCCGCGTTCGCGAACTTGCTGAGCATCCGGTCGATCAGCCAGGGCGCCCGGTCTTCGTCTTCGGCACGCTCCTTGCGCCGGATCGCGTTGCGCACCACGATCGAGCCGACATAGCGGATCGGCTCGGGCGGAAAGTGGCCCAGCGGCCCCTGCGTCAGAGGACTGCGTGTCCACGCGTTGTCCTGCTCCAGCACCATCGAGGACAGGATCTGGCCGCCCATGTAGCTGGGCCCGACGCCATTGCCCGAGTAGCCGAAGCCGTAGTAGATGTGCGGGGCGCCGTCGAGCCGCCCGAAAAATGGAAAGCCCGTCACCGAGCGGTCCGAGGGGCCGTTCCAGCTTGCCGTGATCGGGGTCTCGCGCAGCGCCGGAAAAAATGAATGCAGCGCCTGCGTCAGTTCGGCCTCGTAGGGCGAACGCCGGTCGAACACCGGCGCGATGCGGCCGCGCCATGCAAAGGTGTTGCCGCCCTTGCCCAGCATCAGGCGCCCGTCGGCCGTGCTGCGGTAGTAGTAGACGAAGGTGCGCGAGTCCAGCACCGACACGCCATCACGCAAGCCCATCTGCTGCAGCAGTTCGGGGCAGCGCTCGGTGATCACCATGTCGCTCGACACCACGGCAATGGTTCGCTCGAACTGGGGGAACTGGCTGGCCATCCACGCATTGATGGCCAGCACCAGCTTGGGGGCTTCCAGGGTGCCGGCCGGCGTGCGCACCACGGCCGGGTGGCCGGCGGAAAAGTCGAGCATGGGCGTGCGCTCGTAGATGCGGATGCCCATGGCCAGCGCCGTGCGCCGCAGGCCCCGCACCAGCTTGCCGGGATGCACCGTGGCGGCGATGGGCGAATACACGCCCGCCAGGTTGCGCGCCGAGCCCGAGCGTTGCGCCACTTCGTGCGGCGGCAGCGTGTAGTAGGACTTGATGCCGCAGGCCTCGAGCGCCTGCATCACCGGGTCGAGCACGCCGACCTGGGCCTGCGAGGTGGCGGTGTAGAGCGTGCCGTCCCGCCGCAGTTCGGCGTCGATGCCGTGCGCCTGGCAGAAGCTGGCAATGTGGTCGACCGCCGCTTCCGAGGCCTTCACCAGCCGGATCGCCTCGGCTTCGCCGAACAGGCGCCGCAAGGTGAAGAACTTGGCCGACCAGGTGAGCAGGCAGCCGCCGTTGCGGCCGCTGGCCCCGGCGCCGCACAGGTCGCTCTCGAGGATGGCGATGTCCAGCGAAGGGTTCTGCTGCTTGGCCTGGATGGCCGTCCACAGGCCGGTGAATCCGCCGCCGACGATGCACACGTCGGCGCGCTGCGCACCTTGCAGCGCGGGTGCCAGGTCGCCGTCGTTGAACAGCGCCTGCTCGATCCAGAAGGGCCGCATCCCCATCTACGCTCCCACCGCCTGGCGATGCGCGGCCGCGCAGGCTTGCATGTGGCGCACGAAGTGCGCGAGATCTGGCACGCTGGCATCGGCCGCCTTGGCCGTGTCGTCCCATTGCCGCACGCGCACGGCATCGGCGGCAAAGGGCAGGGCTTCGAAGGCCGCGGCCTGCGCCTCGTCGAAGACGCCGCCTTGCAAGGCCAGGCTGCGCACCGAGTCGGCCGACAGCGCTTCGCGATACCCCGCGACGCGCGCGCACAGGAAGCGCTTGGCATCCACGTGCAGCCGGATCGGCTCCAGCGTTTGCGGGCCGAACAGCGGCCGCAGGAAGGGCAGGCAGCGGTACTGGTGCAGGTCGTCCAGGCCCTGCTGGGTGGGCGTGCCGCCGAAATCGTGCAGCAGGTGGCCCAGGTCGTGCAGCAATGCGGCCGTGATCACTGCGCTGTCGGCGCCGCCTTGTTCGGCCAGGTAGGCCGACTGCAGTGCGTGCTGCAGCTGCGTCACCGGCTCGCCGTCGTACTGGGCGTGGCCCTTGGATTCGAAAAGGCCGACGATGTCGGCGATGCTGAGGCTCATGGAGGCGACTACCAGGGGAGGGAGTAGGTCTTGCAGTTGGTGAAGCTCTTCATGGCTTCGAGCACGCCTTCCTTGTAGCCCAGGCCGGAGTCCTTGATGCCGCCGAAGGGCGTCAGCTCGAGCCGGTAGCCCGGCACCTCGCGCACGTTGACGCTGCCCACCTTGAGCTCGCGGATGAAGCGCGTGATGTAGTCCATGCGGTTGGTGCACACCGAGGACGACAGGCCATAGGCCGTGCCGTTGGAGATGCGGATCGCCTCCTCGATGCTCTTGAAGCGGATCACCGGCGACACGGGGCCGAAGGTTTCGTGCTTGGCCACGCGCATCTCCGGATCGACGTGATCGAGCACGGTGGGCGAATACAGCGCGCCGCGCCGCACGTTGCCCACCAGCAGCTTCGCTCCGGCGGCAATGGCCTCGTTCACCGCCGATTCGAACTGGATTGCGGCGGCTTCGTCGATCACGGTGCCCATGTCCATGGTGGGATCCATCGGGTCGCCGTACTTGAGCGCCTTGGTCTTTTGCACGAGCAGCTCGACGAAGCGATCGGCCACCGCTTCATGCACCAGCATGCGCTTGACCGCCGTGCAGCGCTGGCCCGAATTCTTGTAGGAGCCGCTGGCGGCGAGCGTGGCGGCCTCCTCGATGTCGGCGTCTTCCATCACGATGATCGGGTCGTTGCCGCCCAGCTCCAGGATCTGGCGCTTGTAGACGGCCTTGCCGGCGATGTACTTGCCGATCGCCACGCCGCCGGTGAAGGTCACGAGGTCCACATCCGGGTGGGTCAGCATCTCGTCGGCAATCTCGCGCGGGTCGCCGGTGATCACCGACAGCATCTCGGGCGGCAGTCCCGCTTCATACAGGATGTCGGCCAACACGAAGGCCGTCAGCGGCGTCTTCTCGCTGGGCTTGAGCACGATGCGGTTGTTGGTCGCAATGGCCGGCGCGACCTTGTGGATCACCTGGTTGAGCGGGTGATTGAAGGGTGTGATGGCCGTGATGACGCCCAGCAGCGGCTCGCGCATCGTATAGACCTTGCGGCTCTTGCCGTGGTGCGTGAGGTCGCAGGAGAACACCTGGCCGTCATCGACGAGGGCCTGGTTGGCCGCGAACAGCAGCACGTCGGAGGCGCGGCCCACCTCGTACAGCGAATCCTTGCGGCACAGCCCGGATTCCAGCGTGATGGTGCGCGAGATCTCGTCCAGGCGCGACGCGATGATCTCGCCCGCGCGCATCAGGATCTTGTAGCGCTCGTAGCGTGTCAGGCTGGGCTGGTAGTCGCGCGCCACGCGGTAGGCACGCCGCACATCCTCCAGCGTGGCCTTGGGCACGGTGGCGATCACCTCGCCGGTGTAGGGATAGCGGACCTCGATCACCGCGTCGCGATAGACGCGCTCGCCGGCGATGCGCAGCGCTTCGCAATGGATGTCGGTGGGCTTGGACATGGGCTGGCTCATGGTGGTGGGGCCTTCTCGTTACTGTGCGTGGTTCAGGGCCAGGTCCAGGGCATCGAAGTTGCGAAGCCGCCGATCGCCGGCGACGCCGGTGACCGGCCGGTTGCAGATGAGCGGCACCCGCTGCTCAGACACGCCGCCGTGCGAACGCAACGGCACTTCAAGGGCCGAGAGGTCGTGCCGGCTGGCCGAGGTGCCGATCACCGTGTGGCGCTCGCTGACCACCACGATGTCGCCGATGCGGTCGGGCGGCAGCTCGAAGCGCTGGGCCGCCTCGGTGCGCGACATCACCGACTCCATGCCCGGCACCGCGCGGATGCGCTCGATCCATTGGGCGGCGGTGGCTTCGTCCGGTGCGTAGACCGTGGCGAAGGAGCCGAGGGCGCCGTGATGCACCACATACGGATCGGTGATCGGCAGGATGACGCGCGCCTTGCCGGCGCCGTACCACGCGTCGAGCACGTCCTGCAGGTAGATCACCTGGGGCTTGCCCTGGGCATCATGCTTGTCGTTCATGCCGTGGTCGGCCGTGAGCACGATGGTCGCGCCCATCTCGTCCAGCTGCGCCAGGTAGCGGTCCATCATGGCGTAGAAGGCATTCGCGGCGGCGCTGCCCGGCGCGGCCTTGTGCTGCACGTAGTCGGTGGTCGACAGGTACATGAGGTCGGGGCGGCGCGTCTCCATCAGCTTCACACCGGACGCAAAGACGAACTCGGACAGCTCCGCGCTGTAGACCGAAGGCACCGGCATGCCGACCAGGTCGAGCACGTTGTCGATGCCGTTTTCCGCCTGCGTCACCTGGTCGGCCTTTTCGGACGAGAAACAGATGCCCGTCATGCGGTTGCCCAGCAGCTTGCGCAGCTTGTCCTTGGCCGTCACCACCGCCACCTTGGCGCCGGCGTCGGAAAAGGCGGCCAGCACGGTGCCGGCGCGCAGGTACTTGGGGTCGTTCATCATGACTTCCTGGCCGAGCTCGCGGTCGAAGAAGTAGTTGCCGCAGATGCCGTGCACGGCTGGCGGGGCCCCGGTGACGATCGACAGGTTGTTGGGGTTGGTGAAAGAGGGCACCACGCAATCGGCCAGCAGGTTGGCGCCGCTTTTCATCATGCGCGCCAGGTAGGGCGCGACGCCGGCCGCGACCGCGGCGTCGAGGTAGGCCGGCTCGCAGCCGTCTACGCAAACCACCACCACGGGGCGGCTCATCCAGCGGTAGCTGCGGGAATTGACTTCAATGGATTGGGGTGTCATTTCATGCTTCCTTGGTCGGAGAAGGGGTGGTGATGGTGTTGGTGGGCTGCGGCGCGTCGTTGCGGCCGAGGGCCTTGTGCATTCGGGCGCGGCTGTCGGCCACGTGCAGGCGCAGCGCGCGCCCGGCACGATCGGCATCGCCGGACGCGATCGCCTTGACGATTTCGCGGTGCTCGTCCACCGAGACGCCCAGGCCGCCGCCGCCGTCCAGGGCGCGCATGCGGAACAGGGAGAGCTCCTTGATCAGGCGCTTGTAGGTCTCGGTGAGCTTCTGGCTGCCTGCGGTGTCCAGCAGCATGTCGTGGAACTGCAGGTTGAGCTGTGCGTACTGCTCCAGGTCCTTGGCCTGCGCAGCCTTTTTCATCGGATCGAGCATGGCCTTGAGCCGCTCCAGGCCGTCGGACGAGATGGCCTGCGTCACGCGCTTGCCGATGATCTCTTCGAGCGCCTCGCGCAGCTCGTAGATCTCGTCGGCCTCCTCGAAGGAGATCTCGCGCACATACACGCCGCGGTTCTTCTCGTTGCGCACCAGGCCGGCTTCCGCCAGGGCGCGCAGCGCCTCGCGCACCGGGCCGCGGCTGGTGCTGAAGCGCTGTGCCAGCTCGCTCTCATTGACGCGCGACCCCGCCGCCAGCTCGCCCGTCATGATGAGCCGCTCGATCTCTTCCTGCACCAGCATGGGAAGGGAGCTGGACTGCAGGAAGGCCAGTGCCGAGGTCGATGTGTTCGTTCTCATGGCCTTCATTGTTCGCGGCACATTGCAAACTGTCAACAGTTTTTTATTGACAGTAAGTGATCGACGTTCTACATTGAACTCACCGAAGCGCATTCGAACGCTTGGGCAGTGATCAGGCAGACCCCCTTACGGAGACCACGATGAACACACGACACAACACGCGCCGCCTTGCATTGGCCCTGTGCGCCGCAGTGATGGCCCTTGCGACCGCAGCCGCCCAGGCCCAGAAAACCACCTTGCTGGTCTACACCGCGCTGGAGACCGACGCGATGAAGCTCTACAAGGACGGCTTCGAAAAAGCCAACCCGGACATCGACATCAAGTGGATTCGCGACTCGACGGGCATCGTCACGGCCAAGCTCCTGGCCGAGAAGGCGAACCCGCAGGCCGACGTGGTGGCGGGCGTCGCGGCAAGCAGCCTGGCGCTTCTGGACCAGGAAGGCATGCTGGTGGGCTACGAGCCCAAGGGCTTCAAGGAACTGGTGCCGGCCTACTCCGACACCAAGCGTCCGCCCGCCTGGGTCGGCATGGATGTCTGGGCCGCGACGGTCTGCTTCAACACGGCCGAAGCGCAAAAGCGCAGCCTGCCCAAGCCGGAGAGCTGGAAGGACCTCACCAAACCCATCTACAAGGGTGCCATCGTGATGCCGCATCCGGCCTCCAGCGGCACCGGCTACCTCGACGTGGCGGCGTGGCTGCAGATGTGGGGCGAGGCCGAGGGCTGGAAGTACATGGACGCCCTGCACGAGAACGTGGCGCAGTACGTGCATTCGGGTTCCAAGCCCTGCAAGCAGGCCGGCGCCGGCGAGTTCCCGATCGGCATTTCCTTTGAATTTCGCGGTCACCAGGTCAAGAAGTCGGGCGCCCCGATCGAGCTGATCTTCCCCAAGGAAGGCCTGGGCTGGGATATCGAGGCCACCGGCGTCATGAAGACCAGCAAGAAGATGGAGCAGGCCAAGCGGCTGGCCGACTGGATGGCCAGCAAGGAGGCCAACCAGATCACGTCCAACTGGTGGGCCATCGTCGCGTACCCAGGCGTCGCGAAGAAGCTGGATGGCATCCCCGAGAACTACGAGAAGCTGCTTGCCAAGAACGACCTGAACTGGTCTGCCAAGAACCGCGAGCGCATTCTTGCCGAGTGGAGCAAGCGCTACGAAGGCAAGGCCGAGGCCAAGGTGAACTGAAGGTCCGCCAAGATGGATATGACCGCCGCCAAGTTCATTGCCCGCGAACTGCAAGCCGGCGCCGCCGCGCTGGAGATCACGGGCATCCGCAAGGACTTCGAGTCCTTCAGCGCCCTGCGTGACGTCCACCTTCGGGTGAACCAGGGCGAGATGCTGTGCTTTCTGGGGCCATCGGGCTGCGGCAAGACCACGCTGCTGCGCATCATCGCGGGGCTGGAGGGGCAGACCGCGGGCACCATCCTGCAAAACGGCCGCGACATCTCGCGGCTACCGCCCAACCAGCGCGACTACGGCATCGTGTTCCAGTCCTACGCGCTGTTTCCGAACCTGTCCATTGCCGACAACGTGGGCTACGGCCTGGTCAACGGCAAGGTGAAAAAGAGCGAGATCAAGGCCCGCGTGGACGAGCTTCTCCAGTTGGTCGGCCTGCCGACCTCGGGCCAGAAGTACCCCAGCCAGCTGTCGGGCGGCCAGCAGCAGCGCGTGGCACTGGCGCGCGCGCTGGCCACGCGGCCGGGCCTCTTGCTGCTCGACGAGCCGCTGTCGGCGCTGGACGCGCTGGAGCGCGTCCGCCTGCGCGGCGAGATCCGCCGTCTGCAAAAGCAGGTGGGCGTCACCACCATCATGGTGACGCATGACCAGGAAGAGGCCTTGTCGATGGCGGACCGGATCGTCGTCATGAACCACGGTGTCATCGAGCAGGTCGGCACGCCGATGGACATCTACGAGCGGCCGGCAACCCCCTTCGTGGCCGATTTCGTCGGCAAGGTCAACGTGCTGCGCGGCCACGCGCTGGGCGGCAACCGATTTCGCGTGGGGCAGATGGAGCTGCAGTGCGATGCCTGCGACACCGGCTTCGAAGCCGGCGAGGCCGTCAACCTGTACCTGCGGCCTGAAGACCGCGTGGCGGAGCACCTGGCGCCGGACACGCCCAACCGCCTCGACGCGCTGGTCACCAAGGTCGAGTTCCTCGGCGGCCTGTGCATCGCCGAAGTGACGGCCGATGCGCTGGAGGGCCAGACGCTGGGCCTGCATTTCTCGCTGAACCAGCTGCACGACCTGGACATCCGCGAAGGCAATCGCATCGACATCGCCTTGCGCGCGAACCGCATCCGCGCTTTCTGCGCGAGGAAGCCTTCATGAGCGCGCTGACTCACGCGCCCGGAAGGTTGGCGTGGCGGCCGGGCGCCACCGGCATGCGCTGGAGCCGCGACGAGCTGATCGCGCGCGCCGTGCTGCTGGTGGTGATGGCGCTGCTGTTCACCTTCCTGATTGCGCCGCTGGCCTCGATCCTGGTCAACGCCGTGCTGAACAAGGAGGGGCGCTTCGTCGGACTGGCCCACTTCGTCACCTACTTCCAGACGCCCAGCCTGATGCGCGCGGCCTGGAACTCGGTCTGGGTATCGACGGCGGTGGTGCTGATCTCGGTGCCAGCCGCCTTCGTCTTTGCCTATGCGCTGACGCGTACCTGCCTGCCAGCGCCGCTCAAGGCCGCATTCCGCCTGGCCGCGCTGATACCGCTGCTGGCGCCTTCGCTGCTCTCGGCCATCTCCTTCGTTCAATGGTTCGGCAACCAGGGGGCGCTCAAGTTCCTGCTGGGCGGCGCCTCGATCTACGGCGCACCGGGCATCATCCTGGCGGAGGTCTACAACACCTTTCCGCATGCGCTGATGATCCTGGTCACCGCGCTGTCGCTGGCGGATGGCCGCCTCTATGAAGCGGCGACCGCGCTGCGCACCAGCCCGCTGCGCCAGTTCATGACGATCACGCTGCCCTCGTGCAAGTACGGCCTGATCAGCGCCGCCACGGTGGTGTTCACCTACGTCGTCAGCGATTTCGGCGCGCCCAAGGTGATCGGCGGCAACTTCAACGTGCTGTCGGTCGACGTCTTCAAGCAGGTGGTCGGCCAGCACAACTTCTCGATGGGCGCGGTGGTCGGAATGCTCTTGCTGCTGCCCTCGCTCATCTCGTTCGCGATCGACTGGAACGTGCGGCGCAAGCTCAAGGCCCAGCTCACCGCGCGCTCGGTGCCCCACAGCCCGAAGCCCCGCAAGCTGGCCGACTCGCTGCTGGCGCTGTTCTGCACCCTGGTCTGCGTGTTCCTGCTGGCCGTGGTCGGCATGGCGGTCTATACCTCCTTCATCACGCTGTGGCCCTACAACCGGGGCTTCACGCTCAAGCACTACCACTTCGCGCTGATCGAAAGCGACATGTCGGCGGCCTACACCAACAGCCTGACGTTGGCGATCTCCACGGCGCTGGCCGGCTCGCTGATCGTCTTTCTGGGTGCCTACCTGATCGAGAAGACGCGCAACCTGGGCCTGATGCGCCGCGCCATGCACCTGATGGCGGTGCTGTCGATGGCCGTGCCTGGCCTGGTGCTGGGCCTGGGCTACGTGCTGTTCTTCAATCATCCGGCCAACCCGCTGAACTTCATGTACCAGACGATGGCGATCCTGATCGTGTCCACCATCGTCCACTACTACACCTCGAGCCACCTGACCGCGGTCACGGCGCTCAAGCAGATCGACAACGAGTTCGAGGCCGTCTCGACATCGCTCAAGGTGCCGCTGTTCAAGACGCTGGTTCGCGTCACGGTGCCGGTGTGCCTGCCGGCCATCCTGGACATCGGGCGCTACTACTTCGTGGTCTCGATGGCGAGCCTGTCGTGCGCGATCTTTCTCTACTCGCCCGAGACCATCCTGGCATCGGTGGCCATCATGCATCTGGACGAGGCCGGCGACATCGGCCCCGCGTCGGCGCTGGCCAGCCTGATCGTGCTGACCTCGATCGTCGTGTGCATCGTCTATTCGCTGCTGACCCGCGTGATGCTGGCGCGCACGCAGGCCTGGCGCCAGCTGGGGCGCCACTGAAACCCGCTTTCCTTTCCTGTGGAGACACCATGAACCAAGCTTCGTATCCTGTCCTGCTCACGCCCGGCCCGCTGACCACCTCCGAACGCACCAAGGCAGCCATGCTGCGCGACTGGGGATCATGGGACAGCGACTTCAACCAGGTCACGGCGCGCATCCGCCAGCAGGTGCTGAGCATCGTGCAGGGCGAGGCCACGCATGAATGCGTTCCGCTGCAGGGCAGCGGCACCTTTGCGGTCGAGGCGGCCATCGGCACCCTGGTGCCGCGCAACGGCCACGTGCTGGTGCCGAACAACGGCGCCTATTGCCAGCGCATCGCCAAGATCTGCAAGGTGATCGGGCGCCGCCTGACGACCATCGACTACACCGAAGACCGGCAGGTGCAGGCGGCCGACGTCGACCGCGTGCTGGCGGCAGACCCGAGCATCACGCACGTGGCCCTGGTGCACTGCGAGACCGGCACCGGCGTGCTCAATCCCTTGCACGATGTCGCGTCGGTGGTGGCCAAGCACGGCCGCGGCCTCATCGTCGACGCCATGAGCTCCTTCGGCGCGCTCGAGATCGACGCCCGCAAGACGCCCTTCGACGCCGTCGTCGCCGCCTCCGGCAAGTGCCTCGAAGGCGTGCCGGGCATGGGCTTCGTGATCGTCCGGCGGAGCAGGCTGGAAAAGTGCGAGGGCAACTGCCACTCGCTCGCGATGGACTTGTACGACCAGTGGGTCTACATGGGCAAGACCACCCAGTGGCGCTTCACGCCGCCGACGCACGTGGTGGCCGCCCTGGACGAGGCGATCGCCCAGTACGTCGAGGAAGGCGGGCTGGCGGCGCGCGGCGGGCGCTACGCGCGCAACTGCAAGGGGCTGATCGAGGGGCTGGGGGCACTCGGATTCCGCACTTTTCTGGATCCGTCGGTGCAGGCGCCGATCATCGTCACCTTCCATGCGCCCGATGACCCGAAGTACGACTTCAAGACCTTCTACCAGGAGGTGAAGAAGCGCGGCTACATCCTCTATCCGGGCAAGCTGACGCAGGTGGAAACCTTCCGCGTGGGCTGCATCGGCCACTTCGGAGAGGCCGGCATTCCGGGGGCGGTGGCGGCTATCGCGGACACGCTCAAGGCGATGGGGATCCAGCAGGTCTCGGCGCCCGCCTTAGCCTGATTCGACAACCCTGGGCGGCCCGCGCGGCCGCTCCCGATCGGCGCAAGGCATACGCCGGTCGGCAGATGGGCTGCGGCAAGGCCGCGGCGTAAGCTTCCCGGGCTCTTGAACAAAGGCCCGCCAATGACCCGCTCCGCAGAACTTCTACAGGCGGCCGATCCGGCCGGCGCGCTCAAGGCGCTGACCGACGAGATCAAGGCCAAGCCCGCCGACAGCAAGCTGCGTGTCTTCATGGCGCAGCTCTTGTGCGTGATGGGGCAGTGGGAGCGCGCGCTCAACCAGCTCACGGTGGCGGCCGAGCTGGACGCCCTGGCCATTCCGATGAAGCAGGTGTATGGCGAGGCCATCCGCTGCGAGGGCCTGCGCGCGCAGGTGTTTGCCGGCAAGCGCACGCCGATGATCTTCGGCCAGCCGAATGAATGGCTGGCCCTTCTGCTCGAGTCGCTGCTGCGCGCCGGCACCGGCGAGGCGGACATGGCCGAAGACCTGCGCGCCCGGGCCTTCGACGCGGCGCCGGCCACCGCGGGCACGCTGGACGGCAAGCCCTTCGACTGGCTGGCCGATGCCGACATGCGCATCGGCCCGGTGCTGGAGGCGTATGTCAACGGCCGCTACTACTGGGTGCCTTTCGAGCGCCTGGCGCAGATCAAATTCGACGAACCGGAGGACCTGCGCGACTGCGTCTGGCTGCCGGCGCACCTGCAGTTCGAGAACGGCGGCGAGACGCTGGCGCTGGTGCCCACGCGCTACGAAGGCAGCGAGACCTGCGAGGACGGCGCGCTGCAGTTGGCGCGCAAGACCGAATGGCGCGAGCTGCGGCCCGCGGTGTGGGCCGGCTGGGGCCAGCGCATGTGGAGCAGCAGCATCGACGACGGCAACGGTGAGCACGCCATGCTGGATGTGCGCGAGATCAACTTCACGCAGGCCGCCAACGATGACAGCGCCGCTGCCGGGGACGCGGCCGGTGGCTGAACTCACTGCGCAGGAGCGCCTGCAGCCCTCGCTGCTCGACCGCCTCATCGATCTGGCTCCGGGCGAGCAGCGCGAGAGCGACGACAAGCGCGTGCTGACCAAGCAGGCACTGCGCCAGGCGGTGCTGCGCGATCTGTCGTGGCTGTTCAACGCCACCGCCCTCGGGCCGGCGGTGATCGACGAGCGGCGCCACCCGAATGCATCGCGCTCGGTGCTCAACTACGGATTGCCTATGCTGTCCGGCCAGTTCACGTCGTCTGTGCAGCGTGTCAGCATGGAACAGGCTTTGAAGAACGCGATCTTGCAGTTCGAGCCGCGCATCCTGCCTCGCACCCTCGAAGTTGAACTTGTCATGGAAGGCTCGGCACTCGAATCCCACAATCGCATCGGCCTGCAGATCCGCGGCATGCTGTGGGCCCAGCCGGTGCCGCTCGAATTTTTGATGCGCAGCCGGATCGACCTGGAAGAAGGTCGCATCGAGGTCGAAGAAGCGCCATGAGCGAAGCGGGCACGCCATGGATCCCCGCCTACTAAGCCTGTATGAACAGGAACTGCGCTACTTCCGCGAAAGCAGTGCGGAGTTCGCGCAGGCCTTTCCCAAGATCGCGCACCGCCTCGGCATGGACGGCCAGGAGGTGGCCGACCCGTATGTCGAGCGGCTGATCGAGGCCACGGCCTTTTTGTCGGCACGCGTCGGCCTCAAGCTGGACGCCGAATACCCGCGCTTCACCGGCCACCTGCTGGACATCGTCTACCCGCAGTTCCTGGCGCCCACGCCATCGATGGCGGTACTGTCCATGAACATCGACCCGGACGATGCCGCCCTGGCCAGCGGCCCCACCATGCCGCGCGGCAGCGGGCTGCGAGCGCGCCAGGCGGTGGGGCAGAACACGCATTGCGAATTCCGCACTTCGCGCGCGCTGCGCCTGTGGCCGGTACAGGTGCGGCGGGCGCAGTACTTCACCTACGCGCCGGACCTGCCGCTCAACCAGCAGCCGCAATCGCGCGACATCCGCGGGGGCCTGCGCATCGCGCTGCATGCCAGCGCCGGCCTCAACTTCAGCCAACTGCCGCTCGATGAGCTGGTGATGCACCTGGGCGGCGCGGAAGACGTGGCCTGGCAGTTGCACGAATGCCTTTTGGGCAAGCCGCTGGGCGTGCTGGTGCAGCCGCTGAACGCCAGCGGCCAGCCTACCGCGGCGGGCGCCGGCGCCGTTCGGCAACTGCCCGGCACTGCCGTGCAGCCGGTGGGATTCGAGGACGACGAAGCCCTGCTGCCGGTGACGGCCACCGGCTTCTCCGGCCACCGCCTGGTGCAGGAGTACTTCGCCTTTGCCCAGCGCTTCCAGTTCGCCAGCATCAGCGGCTTGCAGAAAGTGCTGGCCGGCATGCCGGTGCCCGATGTCGAGATCGTGGTGCTGTTCTCGCGCGGTGACGCGGCGCTCGAAAAGCTGGTGAGTGCCGACAACATCCAGCTGCACTGCGTGCCGGCCATCAATCTCTTTCCCAAGCGGCTGGACCGCGTCGCGGTGACGGAGGGCGTGAGCCAGTTCCACCTGCTGGCCGACCGCACCCGGCCGCAGGATTTCGAGGTGCACACCGTGACCGAGGTCATCGGCCATGGCAGCCCGGGCGAGAGCGATGTGGCCGAGCAGGTCTTCCTGCCTTTCTATGCGGCCTTCCACGGCAGCCGCTACAGCCACCCGGCCTACTACACCACGAGCCGCGAGCCGCGCACGCTGTCGCAGCGCCAGAAGAGCGAGGGGCATCGCAGCAGCCACATCGGCTCCGAGCTGTACATGCAGATCGTCGATCCGCGCGAGGCGCCGTATCCCGGTTCGCTGCGGCAACTGGCTGTCAGCGCGCTGGTCACCAACCGCGACCTGCCGCTCTTGATGCCGCTCGGGCGCGACAACGATTTCGACTGCATCGACTCGGCGCCGGTGCAAAAGGTTCGCATGGTGCGCGGGCCATCCCGCCCGGTGTCGCCGGTGCTGAGCCAGGGCTTGGGCTGGCGGGTGGTGGACCACCTGGCGCTCAACTACCTGTCGCTGGCCGACAGCAGCCGCGAGCAGGGCGCGGCTGCACTGCGTGAGATGTTGATGCTCTACGCCATGCACGGCGACGAGGTGCGCCAGGCGCAGGTGCGCGGCTTGCTGTCGGTGCGCAGCAAACCGGTGGCGCGGCGCCTGCCGCTGCCGGGGCCGATCGCCTTCGGCCGCGGCCTCGAAGTCACGCTGGAAGTGGAGCGCGGCGCCTTCCACGGGCACAGTGCCTTCCTGTTCGGCGCAGTGATGGCGCGCTATCTGTCGCGCCATGTGGAGGTGAACCATTTCGTCGAGACCGTGCTGAACGTGGCCGGCCGCGGCGAACTCATGCGCTGGAGGCCGCTGTGCGGGACACGCCCGATTCTGTAGCGGCGCAACACGCATTGCAGGGCGCGGCCGCCGCGGTCGCGCCGCGCGAGCGTGTGGCGGCCTACCTGCAGGCGCGTGCCGAAACGCCCTGGGCCTTCGATTACTTCGCGTTGATGCGCCGGCTGGAAGCCGTGGCCGCACCGGCCCCGCGCTGGGGCCATGCGCTGCTGCCCAGCGCCGAGCCCCTGCGCATCGGCCAGGCGCCTTCGCTGTCCTTCGCGCCGGCGGGCCTGTCGCGCTTCGAGCTGCCGACGGCCCATGCGCCCGCGCGGGTGCGGCAGGCGTTCTTCGGCTACCTGGGGCCCAACGGCCCGCTGCCGGTGCACCTGTCGGACTTCATCCGCGAGCGCAGCATCAACCACGGCGACCCGACCTGGCTCGCCTTTCTCGACACCTTCGCGCACCGCTTCTCGCTCTACTTCTACCGGGCCTGGGCGCAGGCACGGCCGGCGGTGGGGCTGGACCGGCCGCAGGACGATGGCTTTCGACGCCGCATCGGTTCCCTGGTGGGCATCGCCACTGCCGCGCGCCAGCAGCGCGACGAGATTCACGACGACGCGCGCCTGTATTTCTCCGGCTGGCTCTCGCGCCAGGTGCACAACGCCGAAGGCGTTGAAGCCGTGCTGTGCCGCTACTTCGACGTGCCCGTGAGGCTCGAGCCCTGGGTCGGCCACTGGATGAAACTGCCCGAACAAGAGCTCAGCCGACTTGGCCACAGGGATGGGGGAGGGGCCTCGATCACCCTGGGCGGCGGCGCCATGCTGGGCCGGCGCGCCTGGGACCGGCAGCACCGGGTGCGCCTGCACATCGGGCCGCTGCCGCTGTCGCGCTACGGCATGTTCCTGCCCATCGGCGCGGCGCGCACCGAGTTGTCGCGCTGGATGCAGCAGCTGTTGGGGGACGAGTTGCATTGGGACGCGCAACTGGTCCTGCACAAGGATGAAGTGCCGCCCACCCGGCTGGGCCGGCACCAAGGCAACGCGCCCCGCCTGGGCTGGGTCTCGTGGCTCGGCGCCAAGCCGCGCGCGCGCGATGCGGCCGACGTGTGCATCGACGGCGATGCGCCCCTTCCGTCCCCCTTTGTTGTCGCGTCCGGCCAGGCCGCGCAGGAGATTGCATCATGAGTGAAATCAGCCGCACCGCCCTGTTCGGCAAGCTCAATCCGCTGGCCTACAAGGCCATCGAAGGCGCCACCGTGTTCTGCAAGATGCGCGGCAACCCGTACGTCGAGCTGGAGCACTGGTTCGCGCAACTGCTGCAGGCGCAGGACTCGGACCTGCAGCGCGTGATTGCGCACTACGGGCTGGACATCTCCGTGATCGCCAAGGACATGACGGCCGCGCTGGACCGCCTGCCGCGCGGCGCCACCGCGATCAGCGACTTCTCGCCGCACATCGAGAACGCCATCGAGCGCGGCTGGACCTACGCTACCCTGCAGTTCGGCGAGGCGCAGGTGCGCACCGGCTACCTGCTGGTGGGCATGCTCAAGACGCCGGGCCTGCGCAATCCGCTGTTGGGCTTGTCCAAGCAGTTCGAGAAGGTCAAGGTGGAGGACCTGGCCGACAACTTCGCCAGGATCTGCGACCCGTCGCCCGAATCGAAGATGGGCGCACAGGACGGCACCGGCATCGGCTCGGGCGCCCCCGGCGAAGACAGCGGCGCGATGGCGCCGGCCGCCATGGGCAAGGGCGATGCGCTGAAGAAGTTTGCTGTCGACCTGACCGAGAAGGCGAAGAAAGGGGAGATGGATCCGGTGACCGGGCGCGACGAGGAAATCCGCCAGATCGTCGACATCCTGATGCGCCGGCGCCAGAACAACCCGCTCTTGACGGGCGAGGCGGGCGTCGGCAAGACGGCGGTGGTGGAAGGCTTCGCCCAGCGCCTGGCGCGCGGCGACGTGCCGCCGCAACTGAAGGACGTGAAGCTGCTGACCCTGGACATCGGCCTGCTGCAGGCCGGCGCGAGCATGAAGGGCGAGTTCGAGCAGCGCCTGCGCCAGGTGATCGACGAGGTGCAGGCCTCGCCCACGCCCATCATCCTGTTCATTGACGAAATCCACACGCTGGTCGGGGCCGGCGGCGCGGCCGGCACGGGCGATGCAGCCAACCTCTTGAAGCCCGCATTGGCGCGCGGCAACCTGCGCACCATCGGCGCCACCACCTGGGCCGAGTACAAGAAGTACATCGAGAAGGACCCGGCGCTGACCCGCCGCTTCCAGGTGGTGCAGGTGCCCGAGCCGGACGAGACCAAGGCGATCCTGATGCTGCGCGGCGTTGCCAGCGTGCTGGAGAAGCACCACCGCGTGCAGCTGCTGGACGAGGCGATCGAGTCCGCGGTGAAGCTTTCGCATCGCTACATCCCGGCGCGCCAGCTGCCGGACAAGGCCGTGAGCCTGCTCGACACGGCCTGCGCCCGCGTCGCCGTGAGCCAGCACGCGATGCCGCCCGAGGTGGAGGACTGCACGCGGCGCATCGAGGCGCTGACGGTGGAGCAGGAAATCATCGGCCGCGAGGCGGCCATCGGCATCGACGTGACGAAGCGCTTCAATCAGGTGGAGACGCATCTGGGCGATGCCAAGGCCGAGCTGGAAAAGCTCAACGCCCGCTGGAAGGAAGAAAAAGAGCTGGTCGATCGCCTGCTGGCCCTGCGCGCCAAGCTGCGCGGCGGAAACAAGCCGGTCGATGCACCGGCTGCGGCCGACACGGCACCGGCGGCTGTCGATGCGCCGATCGAGCCCGACCGCGCCGCCCTGCTCGCGCAACTGCATGAGCTGCAGAAAAAGATCGCCGCTGTGCAGGGCGAGTCGCCCCTGATCCTGCCCTCGGTCGACGCGCAGGCCGTGTCCTCCGTGGTGGCCGATTGGACCGGCATCCCGGTGGGCCGCATGCAGCGCAACGAGATCGAGACGGTGCTCAACCTGCCCAGGCTGCTGGCCCAGCGCGTGATCGGCCAGGACCATGCGATGGAGATGATCGCCAAGCGCATCCAGACTTCGCGCGCCGGGCTGGACAACCCGCAAAAACCGATCGGCGTGTTCATGCTGGCCGGCACCTCGGGCGTTGGCAAGACCGAGACCGCCATCGCGCTGGCCGAGGCGCTGTACGGCGGCGAGCAGAACATGATCGTCATCAACATGAGCGAGTACCAGGAGGCGCACACGGTGAGTTCGCTCAAGGGCGCGCCGCCCGGCTACGTGGGCTACGGCGAGGGCGGCGTGCTGACCGAAGCGGTGCGCCGGCGCCCCTACAGTGTGGTGCTGCTCGACGAGGTGGAGAAGGCGCATTCGGACGTGCACGAGCTCTTCTTCCAGGTCTTCGACAAGGGCTTCATGGAAGACGGCGAGGGTCGCAGCATCGACTTCAAGAACACGTTGATCCTGCTCACCACCAACGCCGGCACCGACCTGATCGCCAGCATGTGCAAGGACCCGGAGCTCACGCCCGAGCCCGAAGGCATGGCCAAGGCGCTGCGCGAGCCCTTGCTGAAGATATTCCCGCCGGCACTGCTGGGCCGGCTGGTGACCATTCCCTACTACCCGCTCTCCGACGCGATGCTGGGCCAGATCGTCAAGCTGCAGCTGGGCCGCATCAAGAAGCGGGTGGAGGCGCGCTACCAGATCCCCTTCGAATACGGCGAGGACGTGGTGAAGCTGGTGGTGAGCCGCTGCACCGAGAGCGAATCGGGCGGGCGAATGATCGACGCCATCCTCACCAACACCATGCTGCCGGACATCAGCCGCGAGTTCCTGAACCGGATGATGGAAGGCCAGCCGATCACGGCCGTGAAGGTGGACGTGAAGGACGGCAACTTCTCTTACGCCTTCTGAGCTGCCCGGATTTCTTCATTCCTGGAAAGGCAAGACATGGCAATCGTTGTCCTGTGGGCGGAAGCCGATCATCAGAAGCGGGCCGAGCTGCTGGCAAAGACCTATGGCGCGCAAGCCATCAACATAGCCGGTGGCGCGGCGCCGGCCACGGTGGCCGACCTGGATACGCTGGTCTTCTGGGGCCATGGCGATGCGCAGCACTTCTGCTCGCTGGACGACAGCGGATTCCTGGACGTGGTGTCCGACTGGAAGAAGCAGAACAAGAAGATCAGCTCGGTCGAGATGATTTCCTGCAATCTCCGGCACCGCCAGGGAACGTACACGGATTCGTACACGATGAAGGTCGTGGCCAAGCTGAAGAAGAAGCACGCCGGCCTGACGTTCAAGGCCCTGCCCGTCGCGACGACGCGCATGGGCGTAACGTGCGAGAACTCCATTCTCAAGTGGCAGCCAGCCAGCCAGACCTGGGCCTATTGCGCGACGCCGGGCAAGGAAGACAAGTACATGTGGGCGGTCTGCAAGATGCTGGAAGACCAGATGCCGCCTCGGGGTGACAAGGACGGCTATGCGCGTGCCCACAACGCCCTGGCGGCGACCAACTTCATGGACACGCACAAGTTCGGCAAGGACCAGTACGGCAGCGTCGTGATGGAGGATTGCTCGGCCAGGCACATGCTGTGCGTGAGCAACAACGCTTATGTCGGCACGGGCACGGTCGGCACGCTCCGGTGGTCGCTGGCGGAAATCAAGTGATGCCACGCGAAGACACCGGGCTGCAACGCGCCATGCCAAGCGAAACCGCCGACGCACGAACGGGCGAGACAGCCGAGATTTCCTACCGCGAGGCCATGAGCCTGGCGATGACCCTGCACCGCCAGGGCAAGCTCGACGCCGCCGCCAAGGTCTACGAGACGCTGCGCCGGATCGACCCGAGGGACCCCAACCCCTTGCACTTTCTCGGCGTGCTGTGCGAGCAGCGCGGACAGACGGCAGAGGCGTTGGCGCTGATCCACGAATCGATCGCGCTGGACCCGACCGTTCCCGACTGGCACAACAACCTGGGCAACGTGTTGCTCGAATCGGGCCGTGTCGACGACGCGGCCAGGGCCTACGAAGAAGCGGCGCGCCTGGCGCCCCATCGCGCCGACGTGCAGAACAACCTGGGCGTGCTGCGGCGCGAGCAGCGCCGCCCCGCCGATGCCGAAGCCGCCTACCGCCGCGCCATCGAGCTCGATCCGCAGTACGTCGATGCCTTCACCAACCTGGGCAGCCTGCTCAATGGCCTGGGCCGGCCGGACGAAGCCATGGCGGCCTTCTGCCAGGCGCTGCTGCTAAAGCCCCGGCACGGCCGGGCGCGCCAGGCGCTGGGCATGGCCTACTACACCCTGGGCCGCTTCGACGAGGCGGTGCAGGTGTACCGCGAATGGCTGCAGGATGAGCCGGGCAGCCCGCAGGCCGCCCACCACCTGGCCGCCTGCTCTGGCGAGGCCGTGCCCCAGCGCGCCACCGACGCCTATGTCGAGACCGTGTTCGACGGCTTTGCCGACAGCTTCGACGCCAAGCTGGCTGCCCTGCATTACCGCGCGCCGCAACTCATCGAGCAGATGGTGGTCGAGCTCCTGGGCGAGCCGCGCAAGCAGCTGGCGGTGCTGGATGCCGGCTGCGGCACCGGCCTGTGCGGCCCGCTGCTGGCGCCTTATGCGAAGCGGCTGCAAGGCGTGGACCTGTCGGCCGGCATGCTGGCCAAGGCCGCACCGCGCCAGGTGTACGACGGCCTGGCCAAGGCCGAGCTCACCGCCTTCATGCAAGGCGAGCCGGCCGCCAGCTACGACCTGATCGTGTCGGCCGACACCCTGTGCTATTTCGGCGACCTGGGCGCGGCGACGCTGGCCGCGGCCCGTGCTCTGGCGCCGGGCGGCTGGCTGGTGTTCACGGTCGAGGCGCAGCCCGAAGGCGCGAGTGCAGGCAACGGCGAAGGCTTCCACCTGCAGCCGAACGGCCGCTACAGCCACCGCGCCGGCTACTTGCGCGACGTGCTGGCGGCCGCCGGCCTGGCGGCGCGCAAGGTGCAGGCGGTGCACTTGCGCACGGAGGGCGGCAAGCCGGTGGATGGCTTCGTGGTCTGCGCTTGCAAAGCGCCAGCCGGCCAATCGTCTTCCTGAACACGAGCGTCCAGAAGAAAGCACCTGCATGGCCGAAAACCAGTTCAGCATCAAGAGCGACTCGCCTGCAGCCAAGGACCTGATGTTCTGGAGCATCGTCGGCCAGGAGTCGCTGTCGCGCCCGGCCGCCTACGAGCTGACGGTGCTGTCGACCAACGAGAAGATCGACGCCAAGGACATCCTGGGCCATGCCTTCGACGTGGTGGTCGAGTTCGTGGATGCCGACGAAGCCAGGCATGAGCGCCATTGCCAAGGCCACGCGGTGCGCTTCATGCGCCGCGGCCACGTGGGACGCTACTTCGAATACCGCCTCTCGCTGCGCTCCTGGTTCTGGCTTTTGACCAAGCGCAACAACTCGCGCATCCTGCAAGACAAGAAGGCGCTGGAGATCTTCGACGCGGTGGTGGAAGACAGCCCGGTCAAGCGCTTCAAGAAGACCAAGTCGGACAAGGTCATCGGCACCCACAACCCGCTGCGCTACTCGGTGCAGCACCAGGAAAGCGACTACAACTACCTGTCGCGCCTGACGGAGGATGAGGGCATCTACTACTGGTTCGATGCGCACGAGGCGCCCGGCACCATGTACCTGGCCGATGCCAGCGATGTGGCCCACAAGAAGCTGCCGGCGGCCGACACGCTGAACTACCTGCCCTTTGGTTCGAGCGAGGCACGCTTCAACGAGATCAGCTGGTGGATCGATTCGCGGCGCCTGCAACCCGGCAAGTTCGCATCGCGCGACAGCGACTTCAAGGCGGTGAAGAAGAAGCTCATCGCCGACAAGGACGACCCCGACACGCACGAGCTGGCCGACCTGGAGTTCTTCGAGTTTCCCGGCGGCTACCTGCGCACCGGCGACACCGAGGACGCGGCCAAGATGCGCATGGAAGAACTGGCCGCACGGCGCCGGGTCAACTGGGCCGTCACCCCCTGGCCCGACGTGGCGGTGGGCCGCAATTTCACCTTTCACGGCCACCCCATGGGCGAGCCGGATACCGACTACCTCATCGCCGGCTGCAGCTTCATCCTGACGCACCCCGGCTACGAGGGACTGGGCCCCAACGACGGCAACGTGCAGCGCCAGGGCCGCGTGCTGCGCGAGCTGATGGACGAAGACCCGATCAACGCCGACTGGCGCGATGCGGTGAAGGACATCCTGTACGGCACGCCCGACCTGGTGGCGCCGATGCGCGGCGCCGGCACGTTCCTGGTCACCCTGCTGCCGGCCGACACGCCTTTCCGCCCGCCGCGCGTGACGCCGCGCATCACCATGCCGGGGCCGCAGAGCGCCATCGTGGTTGGCCCCGACGGCGAGGAGATCCATGCCGACGAGTTCGGCCGCGTGAAGGTGCACTTCCACTGGGACCGTTATGACAAGAGCAACGAGAAGTCCACCTGCTGGGTGCGCGTGTCGCAGCCCTGGGCCGGCAAGGGCTGGGGCGGCTACTTCATCCCGCGCATCGGGCAGGAGGTGATCGTCGACTTTCTGAACGGCGACCCCGACCGCCCCATCATCATCGGCCGCGTCTACAACGACGACCAGCCCAAGCCCTTTGCCGCCCACACGCAAAGCGGCTTTCGCACGCGATCCACGCCGGGCGGCAGCGCCGCCAACTGCAACGAGTTTCGCTTCGAGGACAAGAAGGGCGACGAGCAGGTGTATCTGCACGCCGAGAAGAACCAGGACATCGAGGTGGAGAACGACGAGACGCATTGGGTGGGCCACGATCGAACCAAGACCATCGACAACGACGAGACGACGCACGTCAAGCATGACCGGACGGAGACGGTGGACAACAACGAGACGATCACGATCGGGGTGGATCGCAAGGAGTCGGTGGGGAACAACGAGACGATCAGCATCGGTGTGGATCGCACGGAGTCGGTGGGCAGCAACGAGACCATCAGCATCGGCTCGAACCGGACGGAGACGGTGGGGAGCAACGAGACCATTTCCATCGGTTCCAACCGCTCGGTCACCGTGGGAGCGAGCGAAACCAAGACAGTGGCGCTGCAGCGCACCCACACGGTGGGGGTGAACGAGACCATCACGGTGGGCGCGGCGCAGGAGATCACCGTGGGGGCGATGCAGGCAGTGACGGTGGGCGCATCGCAGACCATCACGGTGGGCGCCGGCCAGACGACCAGCGTGGGCGCCGCGCGCTCGATCAGCGTTGGTGCTGCCCTGTCGACCGACGTGTCCGCGGACGAATCACGCTCGGTCGGCGGCGGGCGCACCACCAGCATCGGCAAGGACGATGCCCTGACCGTGGCCAAGAACCTGACCATCAGCGCCGGCGACTCCATCACCCTGAAGACGGGAAGCGCCAGCATCACGATGAAGAAGGACGGGACCATCGAGATCAAAGGCAAGGACATCACGATCGAAGGCTCGGGAAAGATCAATGCGAAGGCGAGCAGCGACATCGTGATGAAGGGCTCCAAGATTCTTCAGAACTGAGGTGAACATGAGCGGACGCGACGCGATCGACAAGAAGCTGATGCAGATTCCGGTGGCCTCGCCGCTGCCTGCGGTGGTCACGGGTGAACTGGTGGCCATCACCGAGGACGGCAGCACGCCACTGGTACTTTTTCCGGGGCAACGTGGCAGCGCCGCCGTGCGCGCACACACAGTGGTCGACCTGCGCGGCCCGCACATCGGACAGGCGGTGGTGCTGATGTTCGAGGGCGGGGACCCTGCCCGGCCCATCGTCATGGGTGTATTGCGCGGCGCCGCCGGTTGGCCGCTGGACAATGCGCCGGGCCAGGTGCAGGTGGATGCCGATGGCGAGCGGATGATCGTGAGCGCGAAGGAAGAGCTGGTGATGCGCTGCGGGCGAGCGTCCATCACGCTGACGCGCGCGGGCAAGGTGCTGATCCGCGGCACCCATGTGTTGAGCCGCTCCAGCGGCGTCAACCGCCTCAAGGGTGGCGCGGTGCTCCTCAACTGAAGCGTCGTCGGGCATGGAACTCATCAACACGACCGGCATGCGTGCCGCCTATACGCAGGGCGTGGAGCCCTCGGGGCGCGAGTGGCTGGTCGTCGTCGTGAAGGGAACCTTCGGCATTCCCGAAGCCGGCCAGCTCGCGCGGCTGCATCCCGAGCAGATGCCGATGGTCACGGCGGACACCTTCACCGGCGAGCCCGGCTTCTCGGCGCCGGTGCAGGAGGTCGACTTCGCGCTGCGCAAGCCGCGCTGCGACATCCTGTTGACGGGCAGCGCCTGGGCTCCGCACGGGGTGCCGACCGAACGTGTGCTGGTCGGTGCGCGCATCGGGGCCTGGCAAAAGAGCTTTGCGGTGGTCGGCAACCGGCACTGGGGTGGGCTGTCAGGCGCGCGCGCCTCGGCGCCGGAGCCTTTCGTGAAGATGCCTATCTCCTACGACCGCGCTTTCGGTGGCCTGGACGCCCGGCACGAGGACCCGGCGGAGCATGGGGCCTACATGCGCAACCCGGTGGGCCGCGGCTGGCATCGCCGGCTGGAGGCGCGCTATGTCGATGGCGCGCCCCTGCCGAACACCGAGGAGAAAGACATCTCCGTCACGGCGCCGGACGGAAAGTACGCGCCGATGGCCTTCGGGCCGGTGGGGCGTGGCTGGGCGTCCCGTCTGCCGTTCGCGGGAACCTACGACCAGGACTGGATCGACAACGTCTTTCCCTTCCTGCCTGGTGACTTCCAGGACGCGTACTACCAGGCGGCGCCAATGGATCAGCAGATCGACCACCCGGTGGTCGGCACGCTGGATGTCGCGCTGGCCAACCTCACGCGGGGGGGGCAGGAGCGCTTCAAGCTGCCCTGCCGGGAAATGCCCGTCACCTTCTTTCGCCGCCGGGGCGGTCATGAGGAGGTGAAGGCGGTTCTGGACACCATCGCGATCGACACCGACCAGCGCCTGGTGACGCTGGCCTGGCGCGCCGGCATGCCGCTGAAGAAGAATATGTTCGAGATATCCAACGTGCTGGCCGGAACGATGTCGCGCGGCTGGTGGCGCGCACGCGCACTGGGCAAGACCTGGCATCCGTCGCTGGGTGAACTGGTGAGGTCTCGGCGCGGCGATGAGGTGGAGGCGACACCGTGAACGCTACTGCGTTGGCCATCGGCCGCTGTGGCCTGGTCACGGGCGTGGGCCTCGATGCGCCCTCGACCTGCGCGGCCATTCGCAGCGCGATCGACAACTTCCAGGAGACGCGCTTTCGCGACGGCGGCGGTGAGTGGCTCATGGGCTGCGAGGTGCCTTTTGCCGAAGCGCTGCGCGGCGAGGCGCGGTTGCTCAAGATGGCGGCGCGTGCGATCGCTGAATGCCTGGATGGCCTGGAGCGGCGCGACTGCGAATCGGTGCCGCTGCTGCTGTGCCTGGCCGAGACGGAGCGGCCGGGCCGAATCGTGCGCAATGACGGGCAGTTTCTTCGGCAACTCGAGGACGAGCTGGGCGTTCGCTTCCATGCACAGTCGGCGGTCATCGCGCAGGGACATGTGTCGGCGGCGATCGCCTTGCATCAGGCACGGCATCTCATCGACCAGGGCGGGGTGTCGCATGTGCTTGTCGCTGCGTGCGACAGTCTGCTCGTTGGCGCCGCGCTCAAGGACTTCGAAGAGCGCGAACGGCTGCTCACCAGCCAGAATTCCAACGGCTTCATTCCCGGCGAGGGCGCGGCCGCGCTGCTGGTCGGGGCGCTGCCGGCAACGGCGCAAGGGCAGCTCGGCTGCCACGGCCTGGGCTTCGCGGTCGAGAAGGCGCACATCGACTCCGACGAGCCGCTGCGCGCCGACGGCCTCACCGCCGCCATCCGGCAGTCGCTCGCCGACGCCGGCTGCGGCGAGAGCGTGCTGCAATTCAAGGTCATCGACGCCTCCGGCGGCGAATACGCGTTCAAGGAAGCGGCGCTGGCCTTCTCGCGCCTGGACCGTACCAAGCGCACAGAGTTCGACGTATGGCACCCGGCCGACTGCATCGGCGAGGTGGGCGCGGCCATCGGGCTGGTGATGATCGCGGTGCTGAAGTCCGCCTGCGAGAAGGCCTATGCCAAGGGCAGCCGGGTCTTGCTGCACCTGGGCAACGACAACGGCCGGCGCGCCTCGATGATCTTCGCCTGGCATCCGGCAGGGGCTTGAGATGGCCAACGAGGTCTACGCCAACGGGAGGGAAGTGGCTTGCAAGGCGGGCGCCGGCAAGGTCATCTGCGCGATGCCTGATGTGTGCATGACCCCGCCGGAGAACCCGGCCACGCCACCCGGTGTGCCGGTGCCCTATCCGAACACCGCCATGGCCTCCGACACCAGCGACGGGAGCACCTCGGTGCAGATCTCCGGCCAGGAGGTGATGCTGAAGAACAAGTCCTGCTTCAAGACCTCCACTGGCGACGAGGCCGGCAGCGCCGCCAAGAAGGGCGTCGTTTCCAGCAAGAACAAGGGCAAGGTCTACTTCATCGACTGGTCGATGGACGTGAAGTTCGAGGGCGAAAATGCGGTGCGCCATCTCGACAAGACCACCAACAACCATGGCAGCCCGACAGCCAACGAAGCCATCCCCTGGCCCTTCGTCGACAAGATGACCGACGCCACGATCAAGGCGCTGTGCGACGGGGACAAGAAGAAGGAAGAAGCGGCCTGCAAGGACTACAAGCCTGCCAAGAAGGACGGCAAGGACGTGTGCGCCGAGACCGGCCTGAAAGGTGGTTTCGAGTCGATCAAGGGCGACTTGCCGGGTGCCGCGAAAAAGGCCAGCGCGAACGATTGCCTGCAGGCGCGTCGGTGCAGGCTGGTTCCTTTCAACACGCCAGAGAAAGACCAGGACGGCATCAAGGGCTGCTGCCCTAGCCAGACCGGCGACCACATCATTCCCAAGAGTTCCTTCTTCAAGGACAGCTACGGCGGTACGCCCATGCCCGGCTGGAAGCCCTACGAGATGGGCAAGGCCCCGTGCATGTGCACCGAGGGCGGAAGCTGCTCGGGGACGCACGGCTTGCGCCACACCAGCCACAAGACCACCTCGCCGGTTGCCCACGGCACCCACGTGAGCTTCGACGACGAGGCCAAGCATTGCGCGAAGAGCTCGAAGGCGGTCGCGCCGAACTGCGACGAGAAATGCATCGAGGCGCAGTTGAAGGAAGGGCACAAGGGCCTGGGCGACCAGAGCAAGCCCGTGAAGCACTCGTCGACCGGCAGGACGGAGATGTCGCACTATTCCGACGTCCAATCCACGGTGGACGCCACGGCGCGCCGCCTGGCGCCACTTCCACTTCCATAAGACAACAGAGGAGCACCCATGGCCGAACCCCCTATGTCGAGCACCAACGAATTCGTCCGCGGCGCCGCGTACTTGGGCAACCTGGTCTACGTGATCACGCAGATCAAGAAGCTGCTCGAGCAGGACATCCACCACGTGAACCTGATCGGTGTTTACAACGGCAACTGGGGTTCCGCCTTCAACACCACGTGGGACTCCACCGCCATTGCCATCGCGAAGCTGCCGACAACAAAGATCGTGATGATCGGCGAGGACGGTGATGTCGGCACCTATGCGGGCGGCACGCGGGAAGACGAGACCATCACGCCCCAACCCGTCATGATCCGCAATGCGCGCACGATCGGTGGCTACGTCCATGCCTGCGGCATGAAGCGCCAGGTCTTCAAGCGCGTTGGCGAAAAGCAGTGGGCCGACATGAGCGCGCCGCGCGCCGGCGACTCCGAGGAGTTCGGCTTCGAGGCGATCGACGGCTACGCGGAGGACGATATCTACGCGGCCGGCTGGGGCGGCGAGATCTGGCGCTACGACGGCACCGCCTGGACGCAATGCGGCAGCCCCACCAACGTGATCCTCACGGCCATCTGCTGCGCGCCGGACGGCTTCGTCTACGCCGCTGGCCAGGGCGGCGTGATGGTGAAGGGGCGCGGCGACGCGTGGTCCCTGGTGAACTGGGAGGACGAGGTCACGCTGGACCTGTGGGACCTGTGCTGGTTCCAGGACAAGCTCTACGTGGCCACCATGTTCGCCCTCTTCACCTTCGAGCACGGCAATCGCCTTGAGGAGGTCAACTACGGCGCGATGGGCCCAGTCACCGGCTTCAACCTCACGACCGCCGACGGGGTGCTGTGGTCGATTGGAAAGTCCGACGTGGCCGCCTTCGACGGCACCACCTGGCAAAAGTACGACTGAGCAGGAAAGCACCGCCACCATGACCACCGTCTCCGCCGCTCGCGCCGTGGCCCTTCCCCAGGTCGTGGAACGCCATGTCGATGAGGCGGCGTTGCTGTGCAACCAGCGGCTGTATCTGGTAAGGGCGCCGCACCCCAAGCTGCACCAGTTGCGGCGGCTGGACGACCGCCTGGCGGCGCACCTCGACGGGCTGCTCGTCGCCCGTGAAATGGGCAGCCGCCTGGCGGACCTCGCGTTGGCCAACGCGGGGCGCGGCGAGCTGTTCACGGCGGTGTCGCTCGCCTTCGACAACCACGATGCCCATCGGCTTCAGCGCCTGTTTGCGGCCGCGGAGGCATTGCCGGAGGCGCAGGAGGCCTGCGTCCTTGCCGTCGGCTGGGTGTCAGCGCAATCGCTGCGTGGCATCAGCCGCGACATGCTGGCCTCGCCCAGCGCCTTCCAGCGCCGCGTTGCGCTGGCGGCGTGCGGGTTCCACATGGTCGATCCGGGTCAGGCGCTGATCGATGCGCTGCAAGACGATGACGCAGCCCTTCGCGTCCAGGCCTTGCGGACCGCCGGCGACTGCGCGCGTGTCGATCTCGCACAGGCATGCCTCGAGGCCAGCGCCGACGCCGACGCCGGCTGTGGCCTCTGGGCCGCACGCTCGGCGCTGATGCTTGGTGAGCGTGGTCGCGCGCCGCTCGAGCGGCTGCATCAACTTGCCGGGCAGCCCGGTCCTCTGCGCACTTTGGCCCTGTCCGTGCTGCTGAAATGCATCGCGTCTGCGGAGGCGGCGCCGCTGCTGCGCAAGCTTCTCGATGAACCCAAGAGCGTGCGCGAGGCCATGCGCGGCATGGGCATGGTCGGTGATCCGCAGGTCATTCCCTGGCTGATCGCGCAGATGGACGACCCGGCGCTCTCGCGCCTGGCCGGGGAGGCCTTTTCCACCATCACCGGGCTCGACTTGGCGTGGCTCGACCTGGACAAGAAGCCGCCGGAAGGACTCGAACCCGGTCCCACCGACGACCCGCAGGACCATGAGGTGGCGATGGACGAGGACGGTGGCCTGCCTTGGCCGGATCGCCAGAAGGTGCAGGGCTGGTGGAATGCCCAGGGCCCCGGCTTTCAGCGTGGTGCGCGCTACTTCATGGGCGCACCGCCGTCGCCGGCGCACTGCCGCAGGGTCCTCAAGGAAGGCTTCCAGCGCCAAAGGATCGCCGCAGCAGAGCACCTCTGCCTGGCCGAGCCGGGAAACCGGCTTTTCCCCACCGCCGCCCCGGCCTGGCGCCAGCAGCGCTGGCTCGATGCGATGCCGGCCTGAAGCCCATGGCGGCCAAGTACATCCTGCCGCTGCTGGCCCTGGTCTTCCTGGGCGCTGCCCTCTTTCGCCTGGAGCGTGACGGATACACACTGGCACCGGCGAGCCGCACCTGGCTCGCGGTGGCCGCGATTTTTGGCCTGGTGTCGGCGTGGCTGTGGTGGAGCGCTGAACCCTGAATGACAAGGAGATGCTTGCCGTGATTGAGCTAGTGGTGGTCAGTCTGCGTGGGTCGCCGGTGGGGCGGTCGCTCGCGGCCTCCTTCGGGCCGGGCGGTGGCACCATCGGGCGCGCCGCAACCAACACGCTGGTGCTGGATGACCCGGACCGCACCGTCTCGCGCGTGCATGCGCAAGTGACGATGCGCGACGGGCGTTTTGTCATCAGCGACCAGGGCAGCAATCCGCTGCAGCACAACGGCCGCACGCTGGGCGCCGGCAAAGAGGCGGTGATCAGCCCGGGCGACCGGCTGGTGATAGGTGGCTTCGAGCTTTCGGTGCAAGGCGCCGCCGCCGAAGCGACGGCAGCTGCCAACCTCGGGGCTGCGCCGCAACCCACGCCCGATGATCCCTTTGCCGATCTGTTGTCCGGCCTCGGTACGCCCGCGCCGGCTGCCTCCGCGCCTAGGCCGGCGGCACCCGCGCCCTCGGCCGATTCCCTGCTGTTCCCCGACCCGATGGGCCTGGCCCGCAGCAGCGGGGCGCAGCGGGCCGCTGCCGCGCCTGCATCGGCCGACGACCCCTTCGCCGACCTGCTCGGCAGCGGCATGCCGGCGCCCAAGCCCGGCGCCATCGAAGACTTTTCCGATCTCGGCCTGCGTGCGCCCGATGCGGCCGCTGGCATCGACCACCTATTCGGCAGCAACGGCAAGGCATCGGGCGCCGATCCGCTGGCCATGTCGCCGCTGGCCGATCCGCTGCTCCAGCCCAACACCGCGTCCAACGTCGATCCACTGCGGGCCTTGCAGCAAGGCGCGCCCAAGGCGGCGGCCGCGCCGCGAAGCGACCACCTGTCGATCGATCACTTCGGCTTCGCGCCGCCCAAGGGCATCGTGCCGGCGGCGGTGCCGGAGGTTGACCCCTTTGCCGACCTGCTGCCGCCGCCCGCGCCAGCTGGGCGCAGTCCGGAGCCGCCACCACCACCGCCGCCTACGGTGGCCGCGCCAGCCCCGGCCCCAGCCCCAGCCCCGGCAGCGCCGGTTGCGCATGCCGCTCCGGCCGCCAGCGGCGATGCCCTGCTCGCCGCCCTGCTGCGCGGCCTGGCCACCACGCACCAGATGCCCAGCCAGCTCACGCCCGAGCTGATGGAGCGCATCGGAACGCTGCTGCGGAGCAGCACCGAAGGCACCTTGCAACTCCTGCTGGCCCGCGCCGAGGTCAAGAAAGGCGTGCACGCCGAAGTCACCATGATCGCGGCTCATGCCAACAACCCGCTCAAGTTCTCGCCCACCGTCGAGGTCGGGCTGGCGCACCTGCTTGGCCCCGGCATGCGCGGCTTCATGGGCGCCGAGGAGGCGATGCGCGACGCCTACGACGACCTGCGCGCGCACGAGTTCGGCGTCATGGTCGGCATGCGCGCTGCGCTGGCGCATGTGCTGGCGCGCTTCACGCCCGATGAGCTCGAGAAGAAGATCGCCGCCAAGAGCGCGCTCGATTCGCTCTTTGCTGCCAACCGCAAGGCCAAGCTGTGGGACCAGTTCGTCGCGCTCTATGGCGGCATCGCGGCCGAGGCGGAAGACGACTTCCACAGCCTGTTCGGCAAGGCCTTCGTCAAGGCCTACGAAGAGCAGATGGCCAGGCTGAAGGCGGGCAAGGGCTAGCCATCCCAACAAGAACAACAACAAGAGGAGGCGCATTGAACTTCGAAATCGAGATCGTCACCCTCTCCAGGCAGGGCGGACGCGACTACAACGAGGACGCCTACGGCCACTGGAACGACGAGCGCTACGTGCTGTGCGTGGTGGCCGACGGCGCGGGCGGCCATGGCGGCGGTGATGTTGCGTCGGCGGTGGTGCGTGGCAGCGTGCTCAGCGGCTTTGCCGCCACCCCGGGGCTGGATGCCGGCCTGCTGCGACGCCTGCTGGAGCAGGCCAATCTGGACGTGGTGGCGCGCCAGGCCGAGGGCGGCAAGCTGGCTGCCATGCGCTCCACCGTGGTGCTGGCCGCGCTCGACCTCCAGGCCCGCCAGATCGTGCTGGCGCACAGCGGTGACAGCCGCGCCTACCTGTTTCGCGGCGGCGAGTTGGCCACGCGCACCGTGGACCACAGTCTGGTGCAGCAGATGGTGGCCGGCGGTATGCTGGACGAGGAAGGTGCGCGCCTGCATCCCCAGCGCAACATGCTGCTGTCCGCGCTCGGCTCGATCGAGTCGGCGCCCGAGATCGCGGTGTCCAATGCGCTGTCGCTTCAGGTCGGCGACGTGCTGCTCCTGTGCACCGACGGCCTGTGGGAGCCGCTGGGCGACGAGCGCCTGCGCGAGACGCTGGCCGCCTCGCGCGACGCCAGCCAATGGATCGACAAGCTCGACGCCCAGGTCAAGGCCCATGCCAAGCCGGGCCACGACAACTACACGGCCCTCGCGCTGTGGGCGCGCGAAGACGACGAGACCACGCGCCTGATGCTATGAGCGATCAGGCTTCGGCGGCGTCCTCGCCGGAGGCGGGCGACAGCAGCGCGATGTCCCGCACATTCTTCTGCACCGCTACCGCGGCAAACAGGCTCAGCAGGAAGGACATGGCGTAGAAGCCTTTCTCGCTGGCACTGAGCGTGGCATTGAAAAGGCCGACGGCCAGCAGGAGCACCGCGAGAAGCAGCGACAGCCAGCACAGGCCGTAGTAGATGCTGGTGACGGGAATGCCCTCCATCCGGTCGCGCACCGATTTTTGCAGTGATACCGCGGCAAACAGGCCATACATCAGCACGGTGAAGTAGTAGCCTTTTTCATTGAGCTGCATCTGCGCATTCCACAAACCGACAAGAAAGGCGATGGCGCCGACAAAGAGGGCTGCCCAGGAGGCGGCTACGAAGGCGCCGGTCGGGCGTTGCGTGCGCGGTGTCTGCATTCTTCTCTTCTCCATCCGTTGTTGTGGACGGGGCTAATGTAGCAACCGCGCATTGCAAGTCGGCGCGCCTCAGGCCACCTTGTTCGCCGGGATGTCCCAGGCTGCCGTCTTGGGCGCGTCGCCGGTGCCGTCGGGCTTTTGCGGCGTGTACTCGTACTTGAACTTGCCGAAGTTCAGCGTCACGTTCTCGGTCAGCCGGTCTTCGCCGCCGCTGCCGCCGGTGCTGACCGCCGAGATGATCAGGTCGTTGAGGGTGATCTTGATGTACTCCAGCGGGTCCTTGCCAGCCTTGCGCACCACCAGCGTCGCCTCCTTGATGTGCTCGCCGGTGCAGCACTTGAGCAGCAGCGAATGCGAGGCCGAGTCGATGTACTTGGTGAACGACAGGTCCTGCACGCTGACCTTGCCAGAGCCCGCGCCGCCGCCCATGTGAGCGCTGCCCGATTGGCTCATGCCCCAGCTCCAGGCCAGAACGTCGATTTCCTTCTTGTGCTTGTCGTCCGCCGATTCGCCGGGGATGTCAGCGATCTTCAGAAACATGTCTACGGCCATGATGCTCACCTTTCGGATGTGTGGATGAAGTGACGGGAAAGTGGGCTTCCTGGCCTGCTGCGGATCTGGCGCGCGTGGCCCGGGAGCTATCTGGAGAACGATTCGCGGGCGCCGAATACAAAGACATCGGCGCCAAAAGGCAGGGCTGCCTACTTGCCGCCCTTGGCGGACGGCAGCTTGGACACCAGCCGCAGCGACACGGTCAGGCCTTCGAGCTGATAGTGCGGACGCAGGAAGAACTTGGAGGAGTAGTAACCGGGGTTGCCCTCGACTTCTTCCACCACCACCTCGGCGGCGGCCAGCGGGCGCCGCGCCTTGGTCTCTTCCGAGGAATTGGCGGGGTCGCCATCCACGTAATTCATGATCCACTTGTTGAGCCAGCGCTCCATGTCGGCGCGCTCCTTGAAGCTACCCACCTTGTCGCGCACGATGCACTTCAGGTAGTGGGCGAAGCGGTTGCAGGCGAAGAGGTAAGGCAGGCGTGCCGCCAGGTTGGCGTTGGCCGTGGCGTCGGGGTCGTCGTACTCGGCCGGCTTGTTGAGCGACTGGGCGCCGATGAAGGCGGCGAAGTCCGAGTTCTTGCGGTGAATCAGCGATAGCAGGCCGGCCTTCGACAGCTCGGCCTCGCGCCGGTCGCTGATGGCGATCTCGGTCGGGCACTTCTGGTCGACCCCGCCGTCATCCGACGGGAAGGTGTGCAGCGGCAAGTTCTCCACCGCGCCGCCCGACTCGATGCCGCGGATGCGCGAGCCCCAGCCGTACAGCTTGTACGAGCGGTTGATGTTGGTGGCCATCGCGTAGGCGGCGTTGGCCCAGGCGTACTTGCTGTGGTCGGCGCCGGCCGTGTCTTCCTCGAAATCGAAGTCCTCGATCGGGTTGGTCTTGGCGCCGTAGGGCGTGCGCGCCAGAAAGCGCGGCATGCACAGGCCGATGTACTTGGAGTCGTCCGATTCGCGCAAGCTGCGCCAGCCGGCATATTCGGGCGTGGAGAAGATCTTGGTCAGGTCGCGCGGGTTGGCCAGCTCCTGCCAGCTTTCCATCTGCATCAGGTTCGGGCTGGCGCCGGTGATGAAGGGCGCGTGCGCCGAGGCGGCGATCTTGGCCATCTCGCCCAAGAGCTCCACGTCGGGCGGGCTCTGGTCGAAGTGGTAGTCGCCGACGATGGCGCCGAAGGGCTCGCCGCCGAACTGGCCGTATTCCTGCTCGTAGACCTTCTTGAACAACGGGCTCTGGTCCCAGGCCGTGCCCTTGAACTTGCGCAGGGTCTTGTGCAGGTCCTTCTTCGAGATGTCCATCACCCGGATCTTCAGGTTCTCGTCCGTCTCGGTGTTGTTCACCATGTAGTGCAGGCCGCGCCAGGCGCTCTCGAGCTTCTGGTAGTCCTCGTTGTGGATGATGAGGTTGACCTGCTCGGTGAGCTTGGCGTCGATCGCGGCGATCATGGCCTGGATCGACTGCGTCACGTCCTTGCCGATCACCTTGGTGTTGGCCAGCGCCTGCTGCGCCAGCGTCTGCACTGCAGCTTCGACGGCGCTTTTGGCCTCGTCGCTGCGTGGCTTGAATTCCTTTTGCAGAAGCGACGAGAAGTCGCTGCCTTCGTACGCAACTTCTTTCAGTGCGCTTTCCTGCTGGGTCGCGGCGTCGGTTGCCATGGTGCGTTCTCCTGGTGTTCGGGTAGGGTGGCGTCAGGCCTCTTGCGCCGTCAGGCGGCGGGCGGCGCCTCTTCGGGCTTGGCGCTGGCGGCCAGGGTCTTGAGCAGGTCGGGGTTGTCCAGCACCTTGGCCAGCAACTCTTCGGCGCCGCCCTTGCCGTCCATGTAGGTCACCAGGTTCGACAGCTGGGTGCGCGCTTCCAGCAACTTGTTGAGCGAGTCGACCTTGCGCGCCACCGCGGCGGGCGAGAAGTCGTCCATGTTCTCGAAGGTCAGGTCCACCTTCAGGTCGCCCTCGCCGGTGAGCGTGTTCTTCACCTGGAAGGCGGCGTGCGGCTTCATGGCTTTCATGCGCGAGTCGAAGTTGTCGACGTCGAACTCGAGGAACTTGCGGTCCGCCACCGGCTGCACCTTGTCGGGGTCGGCCGGCTTGCCCGACAGGTCGGCCAGCACGCCCATGACGAAGGGCAGCTGCACCTTCTTCTCGGCGCCGTAAAGCTCGACGTCGTATTCGATCTGGACGCGGGGCGCCCGGTTGCGGGCGATGAATTTCTGACTGCTGGCGGCCATGGAAGTGCTCCTTGCGGGTGAAATGGGTGTGGGGGCTACTCGGTGCTCTGCTTGCCGGTCACGACCTCGATGGTGTCCAGCGCGCTGGGGGCCAGGTCGGCCATGATTTCGAGAAAGCTCACGCCGATCAGCTTCTTGGCGCGTGTGATCAAGAGCGGCGCCGGGTTGCCCGGCTCGGTCTGCTCCAGGTAGCGGATCACGCGGTCCAGCGCTTGCAGCGCGTCCTGCCGGCTGCGGATCTCGCCGCGCGGCGCCGCCGACGCTCCGGGCGTACCGCTGCCATCGGCAGCGCCGGCTTCGCCTTCGGCGCTCTCGGCTGCCTCGGCGCCGCCCAGGTGGCCACAGGCCTTGGCCAGCATGGATGCCATGGCGCGCAGCGGCGCCAGGTCGACCGCGTCGCTGCGGCCGGTGTGGTCCGACAGCAGGGTCTGCAGGCGCGTCACCTGCGCGGCCAGCCCGGTCAGGGTCTGGATGGTCTGCGGCGCCTCGGCCTGGATCGATTCGAGCGCGCCGTCGATCTGCGCCAGCGTGTAGCTGGCCTCGCTGCCCACGGCGGCCAGGGTGCCGTGGGCGATCGCGATGTCGCGCACCCGCACCGGACCGACGCCGCGGGCCACGCCGACCTGTGCGTCAAGAAGATCGCGCAGCACCGTGGATTCGTCGGCCAGCGGCGCCAACGCATTGAGGCGCATGGTCGGGTCGTTGTCGTCCTCGGCATCCAGCTTTGGATGTAGACCGTCCCAGTAACGCTCGAGCAATCCGGTGAGAAGCGCGAGGCCCAGGCTGAAGCCTTCGATGCCCTGCATGCGGGTGCTGGCGCGCAAGAGCAGCACAGCGGCGCGCGCGTCCTTGGAGCGGCCGAGCAGGGCTTGCGCCTGCTGCGACACCTGGCGCCAATCGGGATCGACCGCGGGGATGACGGTGTCGCCGAACTGCTGCTCGGGCTTGCCTTGCGAAGCCGACTCGAGCGCGGTGAAAGCAGGGTCGTACTCGAGATTGTCCCCCGTAGGCGATGCCTCGCTGATGGGCGCCTGCAGGGCGTCGACGAGTTCGGGTGTGAGCATGTTGTCGCTTTGCGTTCGCCAGGGATAATCAAAGATGCACCCAGCACGGTCAATGCAACGAAGGCAATAGCATGCAAGACACCGGAACAAGCCATTCGCCCTATGGACGCATCGTCCCCCACCCGGTGCGCAGAGCCGCGCTGATGCTCGGAGTGGCGCTGCTGGCCGCGTCCTGCGGCGCGCCGCCGCCCAAGCCGGTGGTGACGCCGGTGTCGCTGAACCTCTCGGCCAGCGCCGATGCCAACCCCGATGCGCGCGGCCGACCTTCGCCGCTCACGGTGCGTGTCTATGTGCTGAAGGCGCCCGGGCCGTTCGAAGGCGCCGACTTCTTCTCGTTGTTCGACAAGGACCAGGCCACCCTGGGCGCCGAACTGGTCAAGCGCGAAGAACTGCTGCTGCGTCCCGGCGAAAGCAAGAAGCTCGAGTTCACCCTGGAGCCCGATGCGAAGAACATCGCCGTGCTGGCCGCCTACCGCGATCTGGAGCGCGCGCGCTGGCGCGACGTGAAGGCGCTCGAAGTGGGCAAGCCCAACAATTTCAACGTGAACCTGGCGGCGCGCCAGGTTCGCATCGAGGCCAAGTGAGGCCAGGGCCTGTTCAGGCCCTAGCGCGCACGTCGAAACGCGCGCTCCAGCGGCAGAAAGCGGGAGAACAGGTCGGCCACGAAGGCCGGCGCCTGAATGTCCGTTGAAGCCGCAGGCGCGGCAACGAAATAGAGTCCACGTCCGCGCAGCCGGTAGGGCGCAGGTGCCGCGTTCGGTGCGAACAGCCGCTTGAGAAAGGCGGAGAGCCCGGCCTGCAGCGCCAGCCACTGCACGAAGAACTCATGCACCGCCAGCCGTCCTGGGGCATCCACCTGCTCGCGCAGCAGCGCCATGCGCAAGGCGCGCAGCCGGTCGGACAGGTCGTTGAGCATGTCGTCGATGACGACCAGCGTGCCCACCGGCACCCGGAAGCCCACCGCCTGCGCCAGCACTTCTTCCGGCAGCGCCGCGCGCACCGCGGCGTAGCCCGGCAAGCGATCCAGGCCGGTGATCAGCACCTGCGTGGGCAAGCGCAGCCGCAGGTGCTGCGAGGCCTCGTCGGCACGCCGGCGCAGCCGCGCGGCCAATTCGCCGGCAGCTTGCGGACCGGTCAGCAGGCTTTGCGCATCCACGCACAGTGCGATGCCGTCCAGCGGCAGGGCGCCGCGCCGGTCGGCCAGAACCAGCAGTGCCTGGTACCAGTTCGCCAGCAGTTGGCGCGCGTGCGGCGCGGACTCGTCTTCCAGTTCGGGCAGGCGTGCGTCGGTCTCGATCGCCACCAGGCCGGGCATGAGCCACCAGCGCCAGAAACTGGCGGCCGCATCGCCATGCGGCGCGGCGCTCGAAGCGTCGGCGGCGCGCAGCAGTTCGGGCACAGCGGCGGCGCGGCTGCCGAGGAACAGCACCCAGGGCCGCGCGTGCAGGGCCTGCGGCCGCACATGCGCGGCGCCCGGCTGCAGCGCCTGGCGCGCCTGCACGAAAGCTTGTTCCAGCGCTGGCGTATCGCTGCCGCCAACCCGGGCCAGCGCTTGTCGCAGGCTGCGCTGGCGCGCCCACCGCCGCGCGCCACGGGCGAGCCACCACAGGAGCGCCAGGGACAGCATGCTGGCCAATGCCACTTGCCACACCAGGTTGAGCTGCGCCTGCGTCATCGCTCCGCGGTCTCCAGAAAGAGAAGGTCGGCCACCAGCCGTTCGGCGCCTCGATTGGCGGCCAGCATCTCGCGCAGCCGCAGCAGATAGGCCGAAGCCAGTTCGAAGGGCGGCCGGTCGGCCGTCTCGGAAAAGGGTGCGGGGGAAGCGATGGCGGCAATCAGCACCGTGCCGAAGGGCGGGCTGACCAGCCAGCTGGCCGGAATGTCGCGCCCCAGCTCGATCTGCGCGTCGGCGGGCAGTCGCAGCTGGCTGCGTCCGGCCTGGAAGTGAAGCACCGACCCATCGGCTGTGTAGTAGTCGACCCAGACGTTGGCGTCGAAGCTGGCTTGGGTCAGCCGCAGCACCACGGCATCGCCTTCGCGCAGGCGCCCCTCGACGGCGCTGGGCGCACGCAAGCGCAGGCCGTAGCCCTTGTCGCGGTTGCGCGCCTGGTAGGGCTTGAGGATGGCGTAGACCTCGCAGTGCGGCCAGATGCGCAGGCCCAGCTGGAACTGCGGGGAGCGCACGCCGGGAGTGGATGCGACGTCGCGCCGCACCGACTCCATGTCCTCGCGCCTGGAGACGAAGCCTTGCACGCGCACGCTGCCGTCGGCTTCGACCCGGGCCGCCAGGTCGGCGCAGGCGTAGCGCTGCAGCTGGTCGTTCACGCGCTGGGCCAGGGCGGGTGGCGCTTCGCGCGGGCCGGCCAGGCTCAGCCACACGAGCACCAGCACCGGCAGCAACAAGGCCAGCAGCGCGCCGCCCGACAGCACGGCGCGTTCGCGTGCCAAGGGGTTGCCGGGCATGGGCGGATCGGCCACCGCATAGGGCTGCGGCGTGATGTGTTCGCGCGCCAGTTCGGGCAAGTCGAGCGGTGCCATGGCGAGCTGGCGGCCATGCAGATCCTTGAGCTTGCCCAGCTCGCCCTGGTCGCCGGCCTCGAAGTAGTACTGGCCGGCAAAGCCCAGCGCCAATGCATGCCAATAGACCTCGCGCAGCTCGTCCTGTGCCGGCGACAGGGCCGACAGGTGGTGGAAGAACTCGGTGTGCGCGTTGCGCGAGTTGAACAGCTGCTGCTGCAGTGGCTCGTACGCTTCGCTGATGCTGCCGGTGCCGGCCTTGCTGCTGCGCGCCAGCATCTCGTCGAGCCAGGCCACCATCGCGAACACTGCCGACTCGATGGCGGCGCCCGGATAGCCGGCGGCCTCGGCCTGGGCGCGGGCCTCGTCCAGCAGGCGCAGCGCCTGCTGTCGTCGCGGCAAGGCGTCGCCGGGCTGGGTCTCGAGCGCAAGCCCGAAGGAGATCAGGGTGGAGAAGCAGTCGATCAGGCGAGGCATGTGGGCTCGCCGCTAGGCCGCAAGTGAGCGGTGATGGCTTTGGCTTTGCGCCGGCGACATTGGCAGACGCTCATGATCCCCACCGCGTTGATGTGGCAGCCATTGTTGGCTGGCGCGCAACGCCGACACCATATCGCGTGGGAGCTATGTCGTTCGACGGGCCGCTTGCCTTGCTGCGCGCGGCATTCGCCGCTATCGTTAGTCGCCCCCAGCATGGGGGTAACCGTGAAGCTATTGGGACGCCGAGGGAACATCATGAAAATTCTGATCGCCGACGACCATCGGCTCGTCACCGAGGCGGTCAAGACCAAGCTGTCGGAAATCGGTGAGGGCATCGAGTTCTGCATCGCGATGAGCGTGGACGAGTTGCTGCGCACCGTGTCCGACGACGTGGATCTCGCCGTGGTCGACCTCAACATGCCGGGCGCCGACGGCTATTCGCACATCGACGAATTGCGCCGGCGCCACCCCAGCGTGCCGGTGATCGTGCTGTCGGGCTACGAAGACCCGGCACTGATGCGCGGCGCGCTCGAGCGCGGCGCACTGGGCTTCATTCCCAAGGCCTATTCGCCCGAGGTCATGCTGTCAGCGGTGCGCCTGGTGCTGGCCGGCGGCGTCTATGTGCCGCCCATGATGCTGTCGGCGCTGCCGCCCGGCGTCGTGGCGGGTTCTGCCGAGCCGTCGATGGCCGGCACGGCCCGCTCCGCGGCGGGCAACAGCGCCACGCTGGAAACCCTGCGCAACGTGCTGACCGAGCGCCAGGTCGAGGTGCTGCAGCTCTTGTCGCAAGGCAAGCCCAACAAGCTGATCGGACGCAGCCTGGGCATCAGCGAGGGCACTGTGAAGATTCACCTGGCAGCCATCTTTCGCGCGCTCAATGTGCGCAACCGCACCGAGGCAGTGGTGGCCGCCCAGACCCTGACCGAGACGTCTGCCTCCGCATCAGCGCACAGCTGACGCGGGCTTCGCCCCGCGCAACCCGCGTGTCGCAAGCGTGACACCGGCCCCGTGAATACCCGCGATAGACCGCGGCCGCACGCGTCCCTAAACTTCGCCTCCCTTGCGCGTTTCGAGGAGACAAGCATGCGTGATCGGCGATCCATCGGCCTTCGCCCGGGTGCGACTCTTGCGGCCCCAGCGGTTCTTGTTCTGGCTGCCTTGCTCGCGTCATGCGGCGGCAGCAGCGATGGTGCAGGCGCCGTCGTGGCCGGCAAGCCCAGCGGCGACAAGGACAACAACAAGAAGGTGCTGCAGATCCGCACCTTGTCGAACCGGGCCGACCTCGTCAGCGACGGTGACGCCCTGGTCGAGATCGAGCTGCATGCCGATGCCAACGCGGTCCATGCGGGCCTCAAGGTGGACGTGGACGGGCGCGACGTCAGCGCGGCCTTTGCACTGCGCGCCGACGGCCGCATCGTGGGTCTGGTCGAGGGGTTGGCGCCGGGGGCCAACGTGATCTCGACCGCCACGCCCTCGGCGGCGCCGGCACAGCTGACCATCACCAACCATGTGCGCGGCGGCCCGGTGTTCACCGGCGCACAGCCGCTGCCATTCGTCTGCGCCACGCCGACACCGCAAGGTGCGACGGCGACCTTGCCGGCCACCAACGGCAGCGGCCTTGCGACCGTCGCGACGGATGCGCAGTGCAACATCGCCACCGAATACAAGCTCTACTACAAGAGCACGGCGGCCGGCTGCACCCTGGGCCTGCCGGACCCGATCAACAACCCCGCCTACACCAACCCGGCGCCGCCGGCCACGGTGCCGCCGCCGGCCAACCCCTGCTTCAAGCCCTACACGCCGGGCAGCGAGCCGGCCGACATGGCCAGCACCACCACCGACCACGGCAAGACGGTGCCCTACATCGTGCGGCTGGAGCGCGGCACGCTCAACCGCGGCATCTACGACATCGCGGTGCTGTTCGATCCGAACGCGGACTGGGCGCCGACAGCGCCGCAGGCGCAGTGGAACGGCAAGGTGCTGTACAGCTTTGGCGCCAGCACCGGCCAGCCGCGCCGGCAGGCGCGCCCGGCCACCACCTGGACGGACGACCGCGCGCTTTCGCGCGGCTACATGGTGGCGGTCAACAGCATGAGCGACTCGCTGAAGAACTCGAACCGCGTGCTGATGACCGAGACGGTGATGATGATGAAGGAGCACATCATCGATCGCTACGGCCCGGTCCTGTTCACCATGGGCAGCGGCTGCTCGGGCGGCTCGATCGCCTCGAACATGGTGTCGACCATCGGGCCGGGGCTGCTGGATGGCATCACCACCTCCTGCACCTACCCCGACTCCGAGACCGTGACCATGGAAGTGTCCGATTGCGTGCTGCTGGTGGAGGCCTACCAGAAGCCGCAATGGCTGGCGCTGCAAAGCGGGGCCAGCCTGGCAGAGGTGAATGCCAAGAAGGCCGCCATCAACGGCCACCTCGACCCGTCGGCCTGCCATGGCTGGTACAACTCCTTCGGCAGCAATGCCAAGCCGGGCAACTACTTCCAGCGTGTAGTGCCGCCGGCGGCGAATGCGACCGGCACCATCGTCACGCTGCCGACCTCGACCAACAATTGCGAACTGCCGGCCTCGCAGGTCTATGACCCGGTGAGCAATCCGAACGGGCCGCGCTGCAATGCGTGGTCGTGGGCCGAGTCGATCTGGGGCAAGGTGCCCGCCACGCCCTTCGCGCGCGACACGCGCGACAACGTGGGCGTGCAGTACGGCTTGAAGGCACTGCTGGCCGGCAGCATCAGCGCCGAGGAGTTCGTGACGCTCAACGAGATCATCGGCGGCACAGACCTCGACACCAACCTGACGGCCGCGCGCAGCGTGGCCGACCCGACGGCGCTGGCCACCGCCTATCGCGCCGGCATCGTGCTCAGCGGCAAGCAGCTGGCGCGCATGCCGATCATCGATATGCGCGGCTGGGACGATTCGGTCATCGACCTGCCGCCGGGTCTTGCGCTGCTGGGCATTCCGCCTGCCAACCTGCAGGGCGTGGCGCTGTTCGGCATCCACCACCAGTGGCGCAGCTTCTCGATTCGCGACCGCCTCGACCGCGACGGCGGTGGCCACGGCAACCAGGCGCTATGGCGCTTCGGCCGCAGCGGCTTCGTGCCGTCGGCCGCCATGTCGCAGGACGCCTTCCTGCTGATGGACCAGTGGCTTGCCGGCCTGAAGGCCGACGCTTCGGAGAGCACGCTGGAGCAGAAGGTGCTGGCCACCCGCCCGGCCGCCACCGCCGACCATTGCCTGCTGAGCGCCGACGCCACCCAGTCGGTGAAGGTGACGGATGCGCAGGTCTGCGATGCCGACAAGTACCTCAAGCCGCTGTTCTCGCCGCGCCAGGTGGCCGGCTCTGCGCGCGCCGAAGACATCCTGAAGTGCCAGCTGCAGCCTCTGGACGCCAACGACTATGGCGGCGCGCTGAGCCCGGCGCAGCTGTCGCGTCTGGCAGCGGTATTCCCCGGCGGCGTGTGCGACTGGAGCAAGCCGGGCGTGGGCCAGCAGGCCTCGCTGGCGCCGCTGGATTTCTCGGCCGGGCCCGGCGGGCAGCCCTTCGGCGCGGCGCCGGTATCGCAGCTCAAGTAGGCTAGCGGCCGCGACCGCCGAAACAGCAAGGCCTGCCGCCGCCCCGAGGGGCGAGGGCAGGCCTTGCTGCGATGGGTGTATCGCTGGCGCGGCGGCTTACGGCTTACTTTTGCGCCACCGGCTGCACGCGCACGGCCACCGATTCGGTGACCTTGGCGGCAACCTGGTCGCCCACCTTGACGTCCTTCATCACCTGCGGATCGTTCACGCGAACGTCGACCACCTTGCCCTCGGGGCCCTTGAGCGTGACGATCTTCTTCTTGGCGTTGACCGCCTCGACGTTGGCCACCACGGTGGTCGTCTTGATGGCGGCGGCGCCCGGCTTGGCGCCAGGCGCTGCCTGCACCGTGCCTTGCGACTCGACCTTCTCGCGGATGCCGTCGCCGCCCTTCACCAGCGCCAGCGCGATGCCCACGCGGTAGGTCAGGCGCACGCGGTCGCCCACCTTGACCTGATCGAGGTTCTTGACCTGGTCATGCACCAGCATCTCGGAAATATTGCCCTTGGGGCCCTTGATGGTGACGACGCGGTTCGCCATGTCCACCGCGGTGATCTCGCCCACGACCGAGACCACGGTTCCGGCGCCCTTGACGTCGGCGAGTTCGACCGTCTTGCGCGCCGGCTCGGTCTGCGCATGGGCCGTGGCGAAAGCGCCGGCGCCCAGCGCCAGCACGGCGGACAACGAGATCAAGGAACGCTTGAGAGAAAACACATTCTTCATGCTCGAACTCCAGGGAGTGGTTGTTGTGGCGCCGGCATCGTAGCAGCCGGCGCCTTGATGGGATGTATCCGTTAGCGGCGACCGCGAAAACCGCCGCCGTGGAAGCCGCCACCGCCGAAGCCGCCGCCGCCAAATCGCGCGCCGCCGCCGCCGCCAAAGTCATGGTTCATCTGGAAGTCGGAGCGCTGCAGCTGCTCGCTGCGGTGGAAGCCGTCGGCGCGCGCCTGGCGGGCCTGATCGAGCTGCTGCTGCACCTCGGGCCGATTGGCGGCGCCTGCAGCCGCACCCGCGCCTGCGCCGCCGTTGACCGGCTGCCAGCCGCCGTCGCTGTGCTGCTGCCAGCCTTCGCCGGTGTTGCGGTAGACATTGCCGTCACGCCCGGCGTAGACGTCATCGCCCACGCGGGCCACCGAGCCGCGATCGCCCGACTTGCCGCCAAAGGTGGTGCCTTGGCCGGTGGCCGGGTTGTAGACAAAGCCGCGGCTGCCGCTGGTGCTTTGGCCGGTGTACGCGTTGCCGGCGGTGCCATGCGCGCCGCCCGCCACCACGCCGCCCGGACCGCGCACCACGCCGCGCGAACCCGCGGCGTAGTTGCCGGTGTAGACGTTGCTCACCACGCCGCGTTGGCCGGCCGCGACGGCGCCAGTGCGCGAGTTGTAGGCGATGCCGGTGCGGCCGGCCCAGCCGTTTCCGCTCCAGGCGTCGAAGCCGCCGGAGACGCGCGAGACGCTGGCCACGTCGCCCCAGCGCCGGTAGATCGGGCCGGAGAAACCGGCCCAGCCGCCCGGGCCCCAGGCCGCCGCGCCGCCGCGCGGGCCGTAGGCCACGCCGCCCCACCAGCCGCCCCAGCCGTAGCCCCAGGGGCCCCAGTAGGGGTAAGGGCCCCAACCCCAGCCCCAGGCCGAGGTCGCGGCACCCCAGGCCCAGCCGAAGCAAAAGCCGTAGGACCAGCCGAGCCAGGGGGTGTACGTGACGGCCGCGCCGTAGCCATAGGTCATCGGCACGCCATACCAGGTGGTGCCGATCCAGGGGTCGTACACATAGCCGGTGCCGTACACCACCACGCCGCTGGTCGGGTCGACGTACTCGCCCTGGTAGCCGCCGGAATAGCCCACGTACACGTAGTCGGTGGAGATGCCGAAGATGCGCACGTAGGTCACATAGTGCAGCGGCGAGCTGGGCGGGATCGCGTAGATCGAGGCCGGCACGGCGGTGGCCACCACCCAGGGGCCCTCGACGCCGGGCGCGGTGAACCAGACGCCGTTGTCGAGCGCGAAGTAGCTCTGCTCGCCGACCTGGATCAGCGGCGTCGGCGTGTTGGGCGCGTAGTTCAGGCTGGTGCCCGCGATGGGCGTCCAGCGCGGTGCGCTGCCATCGAAGCGCAGCTGCGGCAGCCGCGCCTGCGACATGCGCACGGCCGCGGTCTGCGGCACGTTGCTGGCAATGGCCGCCTCGCGCGCCTGCGGCGTGCCGGCGATCGAGGCCTTGACGTTTTCCTTCTCGCTGTCGTCCGGAATCCTGGCGAAGTCCGCCGGCAGCGCATTGGCCGCCACGAAGCGCCACGGCCCCGCTTCATTGGGTGCGCGGAACCAGCGGCCGGAGATCAGCAGGTAGATCTGCTGGTCGTTGTTGTCGCGGAAGATGTTGCCGGTGGTGTTCTTCACGTACAGCAGCTGGGTGCCGGCGATCGGCGCCCAGAGCCAGTCGCCGTCGCTCACCACCAGTTCGGTTGGCTGCGTCGCCACAAAAATGCGCGGCGGCGTGCCGCTCTTGAGCGACGGCGGCGTCTGGCGCGTGTCGCCCGCTTTCTCGCTGGTGGCGGCGGTGGCGCCCGACAGCAGGTCGGCGGCGCGGTTCTTCTGCGCTTCGGTGCGAAGCTTCTTCAGGTCGGCGCTCTCGCCCGGCAGCACGGTCCAGGCGTTGCTCTCCAGCGAGTCGGCCGTCATCCAGCCGTCGAACACGTGCAGGTAGTGGCGCCCGGCCGCATCGCGCAGCAGCAGCACGCGGGTGTTGAACACGCGCTCAAGGGCCGTGCCTTCGGCGCGTACATAGCGCGGCGCGCCGTCGATGGTGACCAGGATGGCCGGCTGGCGCGAGAAGACCAGCGCTGGGGCATCGTTCTTCAGCGGCAGCTTGGCGGCGCGCTCGGCCACCTGCACACCCTGCACCTGCGCTTCCAGCCGATCCAGGCTGATGACGCGCTGCTTGCCGGCTGCGTCTTTTTGTAGCGCCGTGACCCAGGCCTGGGCCTCCTGGCCGGCGCTCGGGAATTCGGCGCGGCTGATGGTGTATTGGTCCAGCGTGACGCGGCGCGTGCCCTTGTCGACCAGCGTGCGCGCGTCGATCTCGACGGTGCCGTAGGTGGCGCGCGATTCCTTGCTGCCGTTGTTGTTGGCGGCATCGCTGCCGGCGCCCTCGCGCATCACCACGGCCGCGCGCGCCTGAAGCTTGAAGCCGTCCCAGCTGTCGATTTGTGGCGGGTAGACCTGCAGCACGTCCTTGGCGTTGAGGCGCACGGTGTAGGGCCAGGGGCTTTCGCTGCCAGCCTGGGTGGCGGAAGGTTTGGGGGCCGGTGCGGCATGGGGTGCCAGCGGCGTCCAGCTCGCGGCGGCAGCGCAGGCGAGGGCCACGAGCGCCTTGCACCAGGACTTGCCGCGGCTCATTTGCGAAATTCGCATCTGCTTTTCTCCGATCAGAAGTTTCGGGTCGTCGGGCGGCATCCTACTGAAAGCAAATTCTTCGGACCATTTGCCGTGGGTGAGAATCCGGGGACATGCAGATCCAACTCGACACGCTCGATGCCGCCATCGTCGACCTCGACGGCACCATGGTGCACACGCTGGGCGACTTTGCCGTGGCGCTGAACTTCATGCTCGATGAATTGAGCATGGCGCGCATTGCGCCGGCGGCGATCGAGTCGATGGTGGGCAAAGGTTCCGAGCACCTGATCCGCTCGGTGCTGCGTCATGTGCGGGGCAACCAGGAGGCCGACGAAGCCTTGGCCAATGCGGCCTGGCAAAGCTACTCGCGGCACTACCTGCGAATCAACGGCCAGCATTCGAGCGTCTATCCGGGCGTCATCGAAGGCCTGCGCGCGCTGCGCGCAGGCGGCCTGCGGCTGGCTTGCCTCACCAACAAGCCGGGCGAGTTCGCCAAGCCGCTGCTGGCGGCCAAGGGGCTGGACGGCTACTTCGACTTTGTCTTTGGCGGCGATGCCTTCGCGCGCAAGAAGCCCGACCCGCTGCCGCTGGTCAAGACCTGCGAGGCCCTGGGCACGCGCCCCGAGCGCACGCTGATGGTGGGCGATTCAAGCAACGACGCGCAGGCCGCTCGCGCGGCGCGCTGCCCGGTGGTGCTGGTGAGCTATGGCTACAACCACGGCGAATCGGTGCACGGCGTCGATGCCGACGGCGTGTGCGATTCGCTGGCGGAACTGGCCGGGCGGCTGTTTCCCTAGGCTGCGGCAACGCCCAGGAGGGCGTCCTTCAGCTTGTAGTCAGCCGGCGAGGGGCCCAGCCAGATGCGTATCAGCGCATTGAAGAAGGCCTGCTCCTTGACCGGATCGCCCTGCGGCACGCCCTTCACGCTGATGACCGTGCCCTTGCCCGGCACCCAGTCGATGGTGAAGGTGTCACCGGCCCGCAGGTTCTTCTGGTCCGAGAACACCTGGCTCATGCGCAGCAGGCCCGGAATGAGCTGGACCATCTCGCTCTTGGGCGAGTTGTCTTCCACGCCGCGGGTGAAGAGCTTGCCCAGTTCGTTGGCGTCGATGTCGCGCAGCATGGTGATCGACATGCGCTTGGCGCCCGAAGCGGCCAGCACTTCATCGGTGGTTGCGCACTTCTTGCCCAGATAGAGGCTGGCGGTGTAGACCTTGAACACCGCCTTGAAACGAATGCCGGCGCCATTGAGCTGCAGCTTGCTGCCGTTCAGATCCAGCGTGTCGTCGATCTTGACGCCCGCCATGTCGACGGGCGCGGCGACGGCGTTCCAGAGGGCGACGGCCAAGGCACCCAAAGCAATCCAGCGCGATAGACGCGTCATCTTTTTGTCTCCATGAATTCAAACGAGCTGAGGCTCAATGTATCAATTTGTACGCGTTGCGGCACTCGTATAAACTCTGCCTTCCATGTTCATTCATCACGTCATCCAGACAGGTCAAGGCCGGGGAGCCTGGCCCTGGCGTACGCCAAAGTCGCTGCCTGTTTGACCTGCGCGGCATCGTTGCCGCGCGCCCGTGGCCCTGTCGTTCTGCTCAAGACACCGGCCAACCTCTCGTGAATGACCCGCCCCTCGGCCACATTGGCGTCGAGCGGCCCATGGAGACCCCATCCCCGTGATCACCGAACTGGAATTCAAGAGCCTCAGCGCGCAGGGCTACAACCGCATCCCGCTGATGGCCGAGGCCTTTGCCGACCTCGAAACACCGCTGTCCCTTTACCTCAAGCTGGCCAACTCGCAGGACGGCGGCAAGTACAGCTTCCTGCTGGAGTCGGTGGTGGGCGGCGAGCGCTTCGGCCGCTACAGCTTCATTGGCCTGCCGGCCCGCACCCTGCTGCGCGCCAGCGGCTTCGGCGACGATGCGCTCACCGAAGTCGTGACCGATGGCAAGGTGGTGGAAAGCGCAAAGGGCAACCCGCTCGATTTCGTCGCCGCCTACCAGCAGCGCTTCAAGGTGGCGCTGCGCCCCGGCCTGCCGCGCTTTTGCGGCGGCCTGGCCGGCTACTTCGGCTACGACACGGTGCGCTACATCGAGAAGAAGCTCGAAAAGACCTGTCCGCCCGACGCGCTGGGCTGCCCCGACATCCTGCTCTTGCAGTGCGAGGAACTGGCCGTCATCGACAACCTGTCGGGCAAGCTCTACCTGATCGTCTATGCGGACCCGGCCCAGCCCGAGGCCTATGCCAAGGCCAAGCGCCGGCTGCGCTCCCTGCGCGAGCAGCTCAAGTACTCGGTGAGTGCGCCGACGGTGAAGCCCTCGCAGGCGCATCCGGCGCAGCGCAGCTTTGCCAAGGCCGACTACCTGGCCGCGGTGGAGCGCGCCAAGGAGCTGATCGCCGCCGGCGACTTCATGCAGGTGCAGGTGGGCCAGCGCATCAGCAAGCGCTACACCGAGTCGCCGCTGTCGCTGTACCGCGCGTTGCGATCGCTCAACCCCTCGCCCTACATGTACTACTACAACCTGGGCGATTTCCATGTGGTGGGCGCCTCGCCCGAGATCCTGGTGCGCCAGGAGCACACCGGCGAGGGCGAGCAGCAGATCACCATCCGGCCGCTGGCCGGCACCCGGCCGCGCGGTGCCTCGCCCGAACTGGACAAGGCGGCCGAGCACGAACTGGTGAACGACCCGAAGGAGCGCGCCGAACACGTGATGCTGATCGACCTGGCGCGCAACGACATCGGCCGCATCGCCAAGACCGGCACCGTGAAGGTGACCGAGGCCTTCGCGGTGGAGCGCTACAGCCACGTGATGCACATCGTGAGCAACGTCGAGGGCACCCTGAAGGACGGCATGACCGCGATCGACGTGCTCAAGGCCACCTTCCCGGCCGGCACCCTGACCGGCGCACCCAAAGTGCATGCCATGGAGCTGATCGACCAGCTGGAGCCCACCAAGCGCGGCCTCTACGGCGGCGCCTGCGGCTACATCAGCTATGCCGGCGACATGGACGTGGCCATTGCCATTCGCACCGGCATCGTGAAGGACCAGGTGCTGCACGTGCAGGCGGCGGCCGGCGTGGTGGCCGACTCGGTGCCCGAGCTGGAATGGAAGGAAACCGAGGCCAAGGCGCGGGCGCTGCTGCGAGCGGCCGAGCTGGTGGAGGAGGGCCTGGAATGAACAAGCTTTTGATGATCGACAACTATGACTCGTTCACCTACAACATCGTCCAGTATCTGGGCGAGTTGGGGGCGGATGTCGAGGTGTTTCGCAACGACGAGATCACCGTCGAGGGCATCGCCGAGCGCATTGCCAGTGGCGTGACCCGGCTGATGGTTTCACCCGGACCTTGCTCGCCGGCCGAGGCGGGCGTCTCGGTGGCGGCAATCGAGGCCTTTGCCGGGAAGTTGCCGATCCTGGGCGTGTGCCTGGGCCACCAGTCCATCGGCGCGGCCTTTGGCGGCAAGATCATTCGCGCGCAGCAACTGATGCACGGCAAGACCAGCGAGATCACGACCACCCGCGAAGGCGTGTTCGCCGGCCTGCCGGAGCGCTTCACCGTCAACCGCTACCACTCGCTGGCCATCGACCGCGCCAGTTGCCCGAAGGACCTGGCCATCACGGCCTGGACCGACGACGGCGAGATCATGGGCGTGCGCCACACCGCATTCGCGCACGAGGTGCGCATCGAGGGCGTGCAGTTCCATCCCGAATCCATCCTCACCGAGCATGGCCACGCCATGTTCAAGAACTTCCTGGAGAACTGACATGGCCAGCCCCCACGCGGTCGATTTGCGCAGCGACACGGTGACGCAACCCACGGCCGCGATGCGGGTCGCCATGATGGCGGCGCCGTTGGGCGACGACGTGTTCGGCACCGATCCCAGCGTCAACGCGCTGCAGGAAAAGATTGCGGCCCTGCTGGGCTTCGAGGCAGCGCTGTTCGTGCCGACGGGCACGCAGAGCAACCTGTGCGCCATCCTCTCGCACTGCCAGCGCGGCGACGAATACATCGTCGGCCAGCAGGCCCATTGCTACCGATGGGAAGGCGGCGGCGCCGCGGTGCTGGGCAGCGTGCAGCCGCAGCCGCTGGAGCACCAGGCCGATGGCAGCTTTGCCTTGGCTGACATCGAAGGCGCGATCAAGCCGGACGACGCGCACTTCGCGCGCACCCGCGTGCTGGCGCTGGAAAACACGCTGGGCGGCAAGCTGCTGCCTTTTGAATTTGTGCAGGCGGCCACGCAGCTGGCCAAGGACAAGGGCCTGCAGCGCCACCTGGACGGCGCGCGCCTGTTCAACGCGGCCGTCGCGCAGTCCGGGAAGACCGGCGCCGCCGTGCGCGACGAGGCGCGGCGCATCGCCCAATGCTTCGACAGCGTCTCGGTGTGCTTCAGCAAGGGCCTGGGCGCGCCGATCGGCTCGGCCCTGTGCGGCTCGCGCGAGCTTCTTGCGCGGGCGCACCGCATCCGCAAGATGGCCGGCGGCGGCATGCGCCAGGCCGGGCTGCTGGCGGCCGCGGCCTCGCATGCGCTCGATCACCATGTCGAGCGGCTGGCCGATGACCACGCGCTGGCACGCCGCTTGGCGCAAGGGCTGGAAGGTATCGACGGCTTGGCGGTGGAGCCGCCGCACAGCAATATCGTGTTCGTCGACATGAGCGCCGCAGCCAGGCCGCGCATGGCCGAGCTGCTGGCGCACTTGAAGGAACAGAACATCCTCGCCACGGGCCTGTATCGGCTGCGCTTCGTGACCCACCTGGACGTGGACGCGGCCGGGGTGGATCGCGCCATCGGGGCGATCCGCCAGTTCTTTCGCGCCTGATCAATAGAGGAGCGAAGCCATGCCCGACACGCCCGCGCTGTTGACCTTCATCGCCGCCGGTTTCCTGCTCAATCTGACGCCGGGGCCGGACGTCTTCTACATCGTCAGCCATGCGCTGCGCAGCGGCGCACGCGCCGGCATGGTGGCCGCGCTGGGCATCACGGCGGGCTGCTGCGTGCACATCGTGGCGGCGGCGGTCGGCGTGAGCGCCCTGGTGGCGGCCTCGGCCACGGCCTTCACGGTGCTCAAGTGGGTGGGCGCGGCCTACCTGGTCTACGTGGGCGCCTCGATGCTGCTGTCGCGCTCGAAGGCGCCGGCCCTGCCCGATGTCGCCGCGTCGACGCCGCCGGTCGCGCTGTGGACGGTGTTTCGCCGAGGCTTTCTGACCAACACGCTCAATCCCAAGGTCGCGCTGTTCTTCCTCGCCTTCGTGCCTCAGTTCATCGCGCACGATGCGCCGCATCCGTCCCTGGCTTTCCTGGGTCTGGGCCTGCTTTTCAACTTCAACGCCCTGTGGGTCAATTTCGGCTGGGCCCATGCGGCGGCCTGGATGGCCCGCCGCGTCGGCTTCGTCTCGCGCGGCATGCGCTGGCTCGAGCGCGTGGCCGGCGCCATCTTCATCGCCTTCGGCATCCAGCTGGCCCTGGCGGACGCTCCGGCGCTGGCCCGGCCCCAGCACTGATATAGACAGACACTCGTGGAGGACCTCATGCCCATCACCCCTCAGGAAGCACTGCAGCGCACCATCGAGCACCGCGAGGTGTTCCATGACGAGATGCTGCACATCGTGCGCCTCATCATGAGCGGCGAATGCTCGCCCGTGATGATGGCGGCGCTCATCACCGGCCTGCGCGTCAAGAAGGAGACCATTGGCGAGATCACCGCCGCCGCGCAGGTGATGCGCGAGGTGGCGACCAAGGTGCCGGTGGCCGATACGACGAACCTGGTCGATATCGTCGGCACCGGCGGCGACGGCTCGCACACCTTCAACATCTCGACCTGCTCCATGTTCGTGGCCGCTGCTGCGGGCGCCAAGGTGAGCAAGCATGGCGGGCGCAGCGTCAGCAGCAAGTCGGGCAGTGCCGACGTGCTGGAGTCGCTGGGCGTCAACATCAACCTGCTGCCCGAGCAGATTTCCGCCAGCATCGAGCAGGTGGGCATCGGCTTCATGTTCGCGCCGAACCATCATCCGGCCATGAAGAACGTGGCGCCGGTGCGCAAGGAATTGGGCATCAAGACGATCTTCAACATCCTGGGGCCGCTCACCAACCCGGCCGGGGCGCCGAACATCCTGATGGGCGTGTTCCACCCGGACCTGGTGGGCATCCAGGTGCGCGCGCTGCAGCGCCTGGGCGCCGAGCATGCGCTGATCGTCTACGGCCGCGACGGCATGGACGAGATCTCGCTGGGCGCCGCCACCATGATCGGCGAACTGCGCAACGGCGAGATCCGGGAGTACGAACTGCACCCCGAAGATTTCGGCTTTGCCATGTCGAGCAATCGCTCGCTGCGCGTGGAAACGCCCGAGCAATCCAAGGCCATGCTGATGGCCGTGCTGGACGGCGAGATGGGACCGGCACGCGACATCGTGCTGCTCAACGCGGGCGCTGCGCTGTACGCGGCCAATGTGGTCGATTCGATCGCGGACGGCATCGACCGCGCGCGCGCCGCCATCGATGCGGGCACGGCCAAAGCCAAGCTGGCGCAGCTGGTTGCGTTCACCCATGCGGCCGCCGCGGCCAGGGAGGCTTGAAGCATGTCGGACATCCTGAACAAGATCGTGGCTGTCAAGCACGAGGAAGTGGCGGCAGCGAAGAAGCGCATCTCGCTCGAAGCCATCCGTTTCGACGCCGAGAGTCGCGTGCTGACGCGCGACTTCGAGGGCGCCCTGCGCATGAAGATCGCTGCCGGCCAGGCCGCGGTGATCGCCGAGGTGAAGAAGTCCAGCCCGAGCAAGGGCGTGCTGCGCGAGGACTTCATCCCGGCCGACATCGCGCAAAGCTATGCCGAGGGCGACGGCAAGGTGAGTGCGGCTTGCCTGTCGGTGCTGACGGACAAGCAGTTCTTCCAAGGCAGCGTGGACTACCTGAAGCAGGCGCGGGCTTCGTGCGACTTGCCGGTGCTGCGCAAGGACTTCATGGTCGACCCCTACCAGGTCTACGAGGCGCGGGCGATGGGCGCCGACGCGATCCTCCTCATCGCTGCCTGCCTGGACGACGCGCAGATGCGCGATTTCGAGGCCATGGCGCACGGCCTGGACATGGCGGTGCTGGTGGAGGTGCACGACGAGCCGGAGCTGGCGCGCGCCCTGAAGCTCAAGACGCCGCTGATCGGGGTGAACAACCGCAATCTGCGCACCTTCGAGGTTTCCGTCGACACCACCTTGTCGCTGCTGCCGCAGGTCCCGCCGGAGCGCCTGCTGGTCACGGAGTCGGGCATCGCCACGCGTGATGAGGTGGCCAGGCTGCGCGCCGCCGGCGTGCATGCCTTCCTGGTGGGCGAGGCCTTCATGCGCGCCGCGGAGCCGGGCGAGGCACTGGCCGATCTGTTTCGATGAGTGCGGCCGAAACTCAGCTCATCAGCGCCGATCCGGCGCGCTGGCCGGTGGCGCCGGGCTGGCGGCCGCTGGTCGACGAGTTCTTCGCCAGCAGTGTGGGGCAGCGCCTGCTGGCCTTCCTGCAGCAGCGCCTGGATGCGGGTGCGGTGATCTTTCCGCCGCAGCCCTTGCGCGCGCTGGAACTCACGCCGCCGGAATCGGTGCGCATCGTGATCCTGGGGCAGGACCCCTACCACGGCCGCGGCCAGGCCGAGGGACTGGCTTTCTCGGTGGCGCCGGGCGTTGCCCTGCCGCCTTCGCTGCGCAATATCTTCAAGGAGATCCAGCGTGACCTGGGCGTGCCGCCGCCGGCGTTCCCGAGTCCCGGCGGCAGCCTGGTGAAGTGGGCGACGCGTGGCGTACTGCTGCTCAATACCTGCCTGACTGTGGAGGAGGGCCAGCCGGCCAGCCATGCGGGGCGTGGCTGGGAAGTGCTGACCGACGCCGTGATCCGCCATGTGGCGCAGAGCGAGCAGCCGGTCATGTTCATGCTGTGGGGTTCTCACGCCCAGAGCAAGCGCAGCCTGATCGATGCTGCAAGGCACAAGATCCTGCTGGCCAACCACCCGTCGCCCTTGTCGGCCCTGCGGCCGCCGATCCCCTTCATCGGCTGCGGCCACTTCGGCCAGGCCCGGGCCTGGCGCAACGACAACCATGGCGCCGGCTCGGTATAGCACCCGGGTCAAATAAGTTTTCGTAACAGGGTAAACCCGAGCCTCGGTTGCGGTTATGCTCTCGCGGTCGAATTTTTTTGAGGCGCCTGGCGTCTCAAGCTTCAAGCACCGTGGGCGCAAGCACGCGAAAAGTGCTCGAGGTTGTCGACGTATACCTCGGACCATGCTATATTCCGAGGTTCGCCGGAGAGGTGGCCGAGTGGTTAATGGCAGCAGACTGTAAATCTGCCCTCTTACGAGTACGCTGGTTCGAATCCAGCCCTCTCCACCAGCGAAGAATTTGAGGATTTCGTGGGGCCTGTAGGAGGCAATGGGGCCTTTGTGTGGGCCGTGAGCGCGGGAGTAGTTCAATGGTAGAACCCCAGCCTTCCAAGCTGATGACGCGGGTTCGATTCCCGTCTCCCGCTCCATCGAGGTCCTGGTAGTAGAAAGAGATTTTTGCCCTTTTGGCTCAGTGGTAGAGCACTCCCTTGGTAAGGGAGAGGTCGCGGGTCCGATTCCCGCAAAGGGCACCAATTTTTCGGGGCGAGGTCTGGCGTCCCGAGCGTTTGCGGAAATCGCAGTTTTTTTCGGAGTCGAAAAATGGCAAAAGGTAAGTTCGAGCGCAAGAAGCCGCACGTGAACGTCGGCACGATCGGTCACGTCGACCATGGCAAGACCACGCTG